>NZ_JAMMTO010000004.1:0-208686 GCF_051807745.1 Salmonella sp. NW38
GGGGTTTTAATAACTGGCTTAAAGCTGAAAGCTTTCCGGAACCCCCAGCCTAGCTGGGGGTTTTCCATAGACAAAAAACCGCCGCTATTACAAGCGGCGGCTCTCAGTTTTTATTTTTTAGCAGCATCTGCGGCTTTAGCGTCAGCCGCATCGGCAGGTTTAGCATCCGCTTTCGGCGCTGGTTTGATATCCAGCAGCTCTACGTCGAATACCAGGGTGGAGTTCGCCGGGATACCCGGAACGCCCGTTTTACCGTAGGCCAGCGCCGGTGGGATAACCAGCTTGATCTTGCCGCCTTTCTTAATATTTTTCAGGCCTTCAGTCCAGCCAGGGATAACGCCGTCCAGACGGAAGGAGAGCGGTTCGCCGCGCGTGTAAGAGTTATCAAACTCTTTACCGTCGATCAGCGTACCTTTGTAGTTCACCACAACGGTATCGCTATCTTTCGGCGCCTCGCCTGTGCCTTCTTTCTCTACTTTGTAAAGCAGACCGGTAGAGGAGGTTTTCACGCCTTTCTCTTTAGCAAAAGCGTCGCGGAACGTTTTACCTTTTGCTTCGTTATCGGCAGCGTCTTTTTCCATCTTCGCCTGAGCAGCGCTCTTCACGCGTGCTTCAAACGTCTGCAGCGTTTGCTCAATTTCCTGATCGGACAGTTTGCTCTTATCGGCAAAGGCATCCTGAACGCCGGCAATCAACTGATCTTTATCCAGTTTGATGCCCAACTTTTCCTGCTCTTTAAGCGAATTTTCCATGTAACGACCCAGCGAGGCGCCCAGCGCATAAGCCGCTTTTTGGTCGTCGTTTTTAAATGCTGCTTTGCTATCAGCGGTAGCTGCCGGTTTCGCCGCATCAGCAGCAAAAGTGATCGGTGCGTGCATAGCAACGGCCATCGTAGTTGCCAGCAGCGTGGCTTTAAACAGTGATTTCATCCATATCTCCAGGGCCGGGGCATCTCGCCCCATGTTAACTTACGTAAGAAGCGTACTATAAATCGTTGCAGAACAAATCAACATACGAACACGCCCTATTATCACTTCTTTTCAGACTCTTTTTGTTTAAATTAGTTTCGTAGGGCGCGTAATGGTTGCTGTGAAAGCCGGTAAAGTTAAGTAGAATCCGCCGACGGAGACAACATAAAGAGGTACATCATGCAGGATATCACGATGGAAGCTCGTCTGGCTGAACTGGAAAGCCGTCTGGCGTTCCAGGAGATTACCATAGAAGAACTAAACCTGACGGTAACCGCACATGAAATGGAGATGGCGAAGCTGCGCGATCATCTGCGTTTGCTCACGGAAAAGTTAAAAGCCAGTCAGCCGTCAAATATCGCCTCTCAGGCAGAAGAAACGCCGCCGCCGCATTATTGAGACGAAAAAAAAGCGGGGTTAACCCGCTTTTTTTGTGCCCGATGATTTATCGAACCAATGATAATACCCTAAGGATTTCGAGTCACAGCAAGGCGGCAAGCTTGAAAATTCCCCGGGAGCATAGATAACTATGTGACCGGGGTTTGAAAGCGTAGCCAACACCGCGGTGGCTTGAAAGACGACGGGGATTAGTGGCAACCGCAGCCGCCTTTACCACCGCCACCGCAGCAGCCTTCGCCGCCGTGCTCGTGACCATGGTCATGACCATGACCGCCACAGCAGCCGTCTTCACCGTGATCGTGGTGGTGATCGTGCGCGCCGTGAACATGACCGTGAGCCAGTTCTTCTTCAGTCGCTTCACGAATCGCAACAACTTCGACGTTAAATTTCAGATTCTGGCCCGCCAGCATGTGGTTACCATCAACCACAACGTGATCGTCTTCCACTTCGGTAATCTCTACCGGTACCGGGCCCTGGTCGGTTTCAGCCAGGAAACGCATCCCTACCTGCAGTTCATCAACGCCCATAAAGACGTCTTTAGGCACACGCTGCACCAGATTTTCGTCATACTGGCCGTAAGCGTCGTTCGCGCCAACAGCGACATCAAATTTGTCGCCAACTTCATGGCCTTCCAGCGCGGTTTCCAGACCAGAGATCAGGGAGCCGTGACCGTGCAGGTAATCCAGCGGCGCACTCACCGGAGACTCATCAACCAACACACCGTCTTCTGTACGTACCTGATAGGCCAGGCTGACCACCAGGTCTTTTGCTACTTTCATGATATCTCCTGAGCATGGGAAGAATAGTGGCGCAGATTGTAGCGGAATTCTGCAGCCGTGTACCCCTTAGCTTAAAAAAACCTGCGGCATATCGCTAGTCCGGATGAAAAATCCCGATCACTTGCTCTTCTTTGCGAACATGCTCGCGAACGTCTTTATCCGCTTCCCGCATTTGATGCCCGCACTTAACGCATTCAACAATATCGACATTATTTTCACGCCACATCGCCATTGTATCCTGCGCCTGACAGGCCGGACATTTCGCGCCTGCAATAAAACGTTTACGGATTGCCATTGTTTTACCCCTACTCAAATTCATCCCAGCCATCCAACTGGCGCCGTTCCTGTTGCATTTCGCGCTGAAAAATCTCCTCCAGTTCGCGTCGGGCCTCTCTGGCGCGCGAAATCTGTACCATGTCGCTATGCTCCGGGATCAGCTCCCGCAACATTCGCATATCCAGCCGACGAAAATGCAACTGCGCGCGTTGCGCCTGATGCGGATGCATACCTAACGACACCAGAGTTTTACGTCCCAATTCCAGCGCGCTGGAAAACGTTTCACGGGAAAACTGCGTGACGCCAGCCTGTAATAACTCATGGGCCTCCACACGTCCACGCGCTCGCGCAAGAATATGCAGATGAGGAAAATGCTGCTGACACAGCGCCACCAGCTTCATCGTGTCTTCCGGTTCATTACACGTGATGACTATCGACTCCGCCGCTTCCGCGCCCGCAGAACGCAGCAGCTCGACTTGTGTAGCGTCGCCGTAATACACTTTATAACCATATTTGCGCATCAGATTAACGGCGCCGATATCGCGTTCCAGCACGGTGATACGCATCTTATTCGCCATCAATAAGCGAGCGATCACCTGACCAAAACGGCCAAAGCCGACGACAATTACCTGGGGCTTATCATCCTCAACCCACGGCTTTTCATCATTCTCTTCCGGGCCATTAAGGCGGCGCGATAACCACTTATCAATCCCTTTCATCAGTAGCGGCGTGGTCATCATTGATAACGTGACAGTCACCAATAATAACGCCATCTGATCGCCCTGAAACAGGCGCTGAGAAGAGGCGGTAGAAAAGAGCACAAAAGCGAACTCGCCCCCCTGACTCAGCACGCTGGCAAACTGCATCCGTTCAGAACTTCTTATTCCATATAACCGCGCCAGCAGATACAGCGTCAGCATTTTTATGACGACCAGAATAACAACGCTCGCCGCCACCCACAGTAAATGGGTATAAAGTACGCCGAGATTTAGCGACATACCGACGGAGATAAAGAACAGCCCAAGCAGTAAACCTTTAAAGGGATCGATAGCGTTTTCCAGCTCATGCCGGTATTCACTCTCTGCCAGTAAAACGCCGGCAATGAAGGTTCCCAGGGCCATCGACAGTCCCAGCGCATCCATAAATAAGGCGGCGCTCAACACCAGCAACAGCGTCGCGGCAGTGAAGACCTCCCGCACGCCGGACGCAGCAATAAAACGAAATACCGGGCGCAGCAGGTAACGACCGCCAATCAGCATTACCGCGAAAGCCAGTACCTTCATTGCCACTTTAAACCAGTCGAAGTGCTCGTCGACCGATCCCGCCAGTAAAGGCACCAACGCCAGCGCGGGGATCACCGCTAAATCCTGAAACAGTAAGACGGAAAACCCTAACTGCCCGGACTCGCTACGGTTCATGCCTTTCTCGCGCATCAGTTGTAGCGCCATCGCCGTCGAAGACATCGCCAGGCCAATCCCGCCGACGACCGCCGCCTGCCATAAGAAATCAGCAAGCATCAATAACCCCGCCAGCACCGCCGCGCTTAACAGCACCTGAGCAGCGCCGACGCCGAAGATAGAGCGCCGTAGTTGCCAAAGCCGGGACGGATTGAGTTCGAGACCAATGATAAACATCAGAAACACGACGCCCAGTTCGGAAAAGTGCAGGATCTCGTCAACGTCGCTGATAAATCCCAGCCCCCACGGACCGATGGCGATTCCCGCCAGCAAATACCCTAGCACCGCGCCGATGCCCAGCCTGGCCGCCAGCGGCACCGCCGCCACCGCCGCGAAGAGAAACAACACTCCCGCTGTCAATAAATCAGCACCTTCCATCAATAGCCTCCCGCGCTCACAGGATTCGCCAGCCACTCGCCATAGGCTTTCGCATGACTGGCCAGCGTCTGCGGCGACTGGCGCCGCGCCCAGTACACAATAATGGGCGGCATCCAGTGCATCCGGCACATGGCCGCGGTCAGTTCAAAGGGGCGCAGTACATCGCTCATTGGATAGCGGTTTAGCGCGTCATACCGGTAAGCGCTCTCCGGCTCGCCGGTCGTAATCACGCTACGCCAGTACTTTCCCACCAGTTGGTTTCCCCCTGGTCCGCTGGCGAACCCCCGACTCAAAACGCGATCAAGCCATTCTTTCAGTAAAGCCGGACAGCTATAGGTGTAAAGGGGATGCTGAAAAACAATGACGTCGTGCTCACGTAACAGGGCTTGTTCATAGGGCGTGTCGATAAAAAAATCAGGATAGCGCGCATAAAGATCGTGCACGGTTACGTTATTGTGCTGTATGGCCGGTTTAAGCAGTACCCGGTTAGCAACCGAGTCCTGAGATTCCGGATGGGCATACAACAGCAAGACTTTCGCTGGCTGAGACATCAATCCCCCTCCCGGTTGTTTTGGGTCGATACATGCCATTCCTCAGGCCGCTTCTACGTTGACAGCGTTTGTTCAACTCAGGAACGTACTCTATGTCCGCCGCTTGGGATTAATGAGAGATATTCTTGTCCCTCACCAAAGGCGGCCTGAATGATTTTGTGTATCGTTGTTGTTTTGAGCTACCATTGCGCTCCAGCGCGGCGGTACGCCCGAATATTACATTATCATAATGATAAATTAACATAGTCTGAACATACGGCGCCTTATGATTGTTTTCTCCTCGTTACAAATTCGTCGCGGCGTGCGCGTCCTACTGGACAATGCCTCGGCTACCATTAATCCAGGCCAGAAAGTCGGCCTGGTGGGTAAAAACGGCTGCGGTAAATCTACCCTGCTGGCATTGCTAAAAAATGAAATCAGCGCCGATGCCGGGAGTTTTACCCTGCCCGGAACCTGGCAATTAGCGTGGGTGAATCAGGAAACACCTGCGTTGCCTCAGCCAGCGATTGAGTATGTCATTGACGGCGACCGTGAATACCGGCAGCTGGAGGCGCAGCTTAACGACGCCAACGAACGTAACGACGGACATGCTATCGCCTCCATACACGGCAAGCTGGACGCCATCGATGCATGGACCGTTCGCTCGCGCGCCGCCAGCCTGCTACACGGCCTCGGCTTCTCTAACGATCAGCTGGAACGTCCGGTCAGCGACTTTTCCGGCGGCTGGCGGATGCGCCTTAACCTGGCCCAGGCGTTGATTTGCCGTTCCGATTTACTGCTGCTCGACGAACCGACCAACCACCTCGATCTGGATGCCGTTATCTGGCTGGAAAAATGGCTGAAGAGCTATCCGGGCACCCTGATTCTGATTTCCCACGATCGCGACTTTCTTGACCCGATAGTGGATAAAATTATCCATATCGAACAGCAGACTCTGTTCGAGTACACCGGCAACTACAGCGCGTTTGAAGTTCAGCGCGCCACGCGCCTGGCGCAACAGCAGGCGATGTATGAGAGCCAGCAGGAGCGTGTGGCGCATCTGCAAAGCTACATCGACCGTTTCCGCGCCAAAGCGACCAAAGCCAAGCAGGCGCAAAGCCGTATCAAGATGCTGGAGCGTATGGAGCTGATTGCGCCTGCTCATGTCGACAACCCGTTCCATTTCAGCTTCCGCGCGCCGGAAAGCCTGCCGAACCCGCTGCTGAAGATGGAAAAAGTCAGCGCAGGTTATGGCGATCGCATCATTCTGGAATCCATCAAGCTGAACCTGGTGCCCGGCTCGCGTATCGGCCTGCTGGGCCGCAACGGCGCGGGGAAATCGACGCTGATCAAGCTGCTGGCGGGCGAACTGGAACCGTTGCACGGTGAAATTGGCCTCGCCAAAGGCATTAAGCTCGGCTACTTCGCCCAGCACCAACTGGAGTTCCTGCGCGCCGATGAATCCCCGTTGCAGCATATGGCGCGTCTGGCGCCGCAGGAACTGGAGCAGAAGCTGCGCGACTATCTCGGCGGCTTCGGTTTCCAGGGCGACAAAGTAACGGAAGAGACGCAACGTTTCTCCGGCGGCGAGAAAGCGCGCCTGGTACTGGCGCTGATCGTCTGGCAGCGTCCAAATCTGCTGCTGCTCGATGAACCGACCAACCACCTGGATCTCGACATGCGTCAGGCGCTCACCGAAGCGCTGATTGATTTTGAAGGCGCATTGGTCGTCGTGTCGCACGACCGCCACCTGATTCGCTCCACCACTGACGACCTCTATCTGGTGCACGACAAAAAAGTCGAGCCGTTCGACGGCGACCTGGAAGATTATCAGCAGTGGCTGAGTGACGTGCAGAAGCAGGAAAACCAGGCCGACGACGCACCGAAGGAAAACAACGCCAACAGCGCCCAGTCACGCAAAGATCAGAAGCGTCGCGAAGCCGAGCTACGCACTCTGACGCAGCCGCTGCGTAAAGAGATTACCCGTCTGGAAAAAGAGATGGAAAAGCTCAACGCCCAACTGGCGCAGGCGGAAGAGAAGCTCGGCGACAGCAGCCTGTATGACCCCAGCCGTAAAGCGGAGATGACCGAGTGTCTGCAACTGCAGGCCAGCGCCAAATCCGGGCTGGAAGAGTGTGAAATGGCATGGCTTGAGGCGCAGGAGCAGCTTGAGCAAATGATGCAGAACGACTAACGCGCGGGGCGGACGATGAACCTGTCAATCACCGATGACATTACCTTCCGCAAGCTCACCATCTTCATGATGTTTGTGGAGAAGGGTAACATCGCCCGCACCGCCGAGGCGCTGAACACGCTGGAAGAGAACGTTCGTTGTCCGCTGTTCGTCCATAAAGGCCTCTTCGGTACTCGCCCCGGTATAAAGATTACCGTTGCGGTCGGCAGCACCGGAACAGAAGCCTGCGTTATGTGATTTAGCGGCAAAGGTTGCCGTGATTTATTTTCGTCAGCGCGTCGTTCACGCCAAATAATGTAAACGTCACCTCATCAACGCCAAGATTTTTCAGACGCGCAGTGTGTTTTTTAATATAAGCCTGCGCCGTTTCTTCGGATTCAAACAAGTAAATGCCGCCAGCTTGCTGGTTTTTCTCGCTTTCTGTCCAGATTTTCCAGATGAAGCCCGGCTCCTCATTGATAGACTCCGCCAGCCCGACCAGTTGCTGAGTCATCTCCTCGCCAAAAGGGCCGCTAAAGTTAAAATGGATCTGTAAAAGTGTCTTCGACATGCCTTCTCCTTGAGTCACATAACTATCGTGTTGCCACACTACCACGATTAATTCGGCTGATGCAGAGGTTCACGCGATTTCTGTGGGGTATTGCGCGCGCCTTGCATACCGCCCCCTCTGGGGAAATGAGGCGCAATTTTATTTCGCCAGGCGACCAATTGAACGTAAAATCACATATTGACTAATCTGTGAACCTTATGCGCGGTATAGTATTGTTTCCAATTATCAATTGTTCTGGTGCTATGGTTGAGATCACGTCCACAGAAATGACCCCGCCTGTCAATGACTCGCATGAATTTATTCCCATGCGTGGCATTCGTAATCGCCATTTACAAACTATGCTGCCGCGCTTAATCCGCCGCAAAGTGAAGTTCAACGCCCACTGGCAGCGGCTGGAGCTACCGGACGGCGATTTTGTCGATCTGGCATGGAGCGAAGAACCGCAACAGGCAAAGCATAAACCGCGGCTGGTGGTCTTTCACGGTCTGGAAGGCAGCCTGAACAGCCCCTATGCCCACGGGCTGATTGAGGCGGCGCAAAAGCGCGGCTGGCTGGGCGTGGTGATGCACTTTCGCGGCTGTAGCGGCGAACCCAACCGTCTGAATCGTATTTACCACTCCGGTGAAACGGAGGACGGAGCCTGGTTTTTACGCTGGCTACAGCGGGAGCTCGGCGCCGTTCCGACAGCCGCCGTGGGCTATTCGCTCGGCGGTAATATGCTGGCGTGCCTGCTGGCGAAAGAAGGCCGCGATATTCCCATCGAGGCGGCGGTGATTGTTTCTGCGCCCTTTGTTCTCGAAGCCTGTAGCTACCACATGGACAAAGGGTTTTCCCGCGTCTATCAGCGTTATTTGCTTAATCTGTTAAAAGCGAATGCGTCACGCAAGCTGGCGGCGTATCCCGGTTCGCTGCCGGTGAATCTGGCGCAACTGAAATCAATGCGCCGCATTCGCGAGTTTGACGACCTGATCACCGCGAAAATTCACGGCTTTGCCGACGCCATCGACTACTATCGTCAGTGTAGCGCCATGCCGTTGCTTAACCAGATTGCTAAACCGACGCTGATTATTCACGCTAAAGACGATCCGTTTATGGATCATCATGTGATCCCTAAAGCGGAAGATCTACCCCCGCAGGTGGAGTATCAGCTGACTGAGCATGGCGGACACGTAGGATTTATCGGCGGTACGCCGCTGCGCCCTGAAATGTGGCTGGAACGCCGAATTCCTGACTGGCTGACAACATACCTGGAGGCGTCATCATGATCATTCCCTGGCAGGGGCTGGCCCCCGACACGCTGGACAACCTGATCGAAAGCTTTGTGTTGCGCGAAGGCACCGATTATGGTGAACATGAACGTTCGCTTGAACAAAAAGTCGCTGACGTAAAACGCCAACTGCAATCCGGCGAGGCCGTGCTGGTATGGTCTGAATTACATGAAACGGTCAATATTATGCCGAAAAAGCAGTTTCGCGAATAAAACGCCTTTGCCGACAATACATTATTACTAAAGCTCAATCATGGAGTTGCCATGTCAGCCAAACATCCGGTGATAGCAGTAACAGGGTCAAGCGGCGCGGGGACCACCACCACCAGCCTCGCGTTTCGTAAAATTTTCGCGCAGTTAAATCTGCACGCCGCCGAGGTGGAAGGCGACAGTTTTCATCGTTACACCCGCCCGGAAATGGACATGGCGATCCGCAAAGCGCGTGACGCCGGGCGGCATATCAGCTATTTCGGGCCTGAAGCCAATGACTTCAGCCTACTGGAACATACTTTTATTGAGTACGGGCAGACGGGTAAAGGCCAGTCGCGTAAATATCTGCATACCTATGATGAAGCCGTACCGTGGAATCAGGTTCCCGGCACGTTTACCCCCTGGCAGCCGCTTCCCGAACCGACCGATGTGCTGTTTTATGAAGGACTGCACGGCGGCGTCGTCACCCCGCAACATGATGTCGCGCGTCATGTTGATCTGTTGGTTGGCGTGGTGCCTATCGTCAACCTCGAGTGGATTCAGAAACTAATCCGCGACACCAGCGAGCGCGGACACTCCCGTGAAGCGGTGATGGATTCCGTGGTGCGTTCCATGGACGACTACATCAATTACATTACGCCGCAGTTCTCGCGTACCCATATTAACTTCCAGCGCGTGCCGACCGTCGATACATCCAATCCGTTCGCCGCAAAGGGTATTCCCTCGCTGGATGAGAGTTTTGTGGTGATCCATTTTCGCAACCTGGAAGGGATCGATTTTCCCTGGCTCCTGGCGATGCTCCAGGGCTCGTTTATTTCTCACATTAATACATTAGTGGTGCCGGGCGGCAAAATGGGGCTGGCGATGGAGCTGATTATGTTGCCGCTGGTGCAGCGACTAATGGAAGGCAAAAAAATCGAATAACCGCGGTGAAATGCCCGATGGCGCTACGCTTATCGGGCCTACGAGATAAAAACGGGTAGGCCGGATAAGGCCACGCCGCCATCCGGCATCACGTGTTACGCCGCAATCACTTCATACGAATGGGTAATATTGACCGCTTTTTCCAGCATTAGCGCCACCGAGCAATATTTTTCCGCGGAGAGATCGACAGCGCGTGCGACGGCAGCCTCTTTCAGATCGCTGCCGGTAACGATAAAATGCAGATTAATGTGCGTAAACAGGCGCGGCGCGTCTTCCCGGCGCTCGGATGTCAGCTTCACTTCGCAGTTGGTGACATTCTGACGGCCCTTTTGCAGGATTGATACCACATCAATAGCGCTACATCCGCCAGCCGCCATTAATACCATCTCCATCGGACTCGGCGCTTTGTCACCGGAGTTGCCATCCATTAAAATCTGGTGGCCGGAGGAGGACTCTCCGAGGAACGTGAGTCCTTCAACCCACTTTACACGCGCTTGCATATTTCGTAACTCCAATGTTTCAATTTTCCTGAAAGATTACGCGCATACAACAAAACTGGCAATGGAAGGCGACCTGGGTCATGCTGAAGCGAGACACCAGGAGACACACGGCGAAAGCTATGCTAAAACAGACAAGATGCTACAGTAATACATTGACGTACTGCATGTATGCAGAGGACATCACATTACAGGCTACAATCTATTTTCGTAGCCCCCTTCCCAGGTAGCGGGAAGTATATTTTTGCAACCCCAGAGACAGTGCCGTTTTCTGGCTCTGGAGACAGCTTATAACAGAGGATAACCGCGCATGGTGCTTGGCAAACCGCAAACAGACCCGACTCTTGAATGGTTCTTGTCTCATTGCCACATTCATAAGTACCCGTCAAAGAGCACGCTGATTCACCAGGGTGAAAAAGCAGAAACGCTGTACTACATCGTTAAAGGCTCCGTGGCAGTGCTGATCAAAGATGAAGAAGGGAAAGAAATGATCCTTTCTTATCTGAATCAGGGTGATTTTATTGGTGAACTGGGCCTGTTTGAAGAAGGCCAGGAACGCAGCGCCTGGGTACGTGCGAAAACCGCATGTGAGGTCGCTGAAATTTCCTACAAAAAATTTCGCCAATTAATCCAGGTCAACCCGGATATTCTGATGCGCCTCTCTTCCCAGATGGCTCGTCGCTTACAAGTCACCTCTGAAAAAGTAGGTAACCTCGCCTTCCTTGACGTCACCGGGCGTATCGCTCAGACGCTGCTGAATCTGGCGAAACAGCCCGATGCCATGACGCACCCGGATGGGATGCAGATCAAAATCACCCGTCAGGAAATCGGCCAGATCGTCGGCTGCTCCCGCGAAACCGTTGGTCGTATTTTGAAAATGCTGGAAGATCAAAACCTGATCTCCGCGCATGGCAAGACCATCGTCGTCTACGGCACCCGTTAATTCCGTCAGAATGGCGCGTTTTATCATGCGCCATTTTTGTTTGCATCGATGTGGCGAAGACTGATTTATCACCCAGAGATTAATTACGCACTACGGCAAACGCTGGTGCTGTGCCTGCCTGTGGCTGTCGGTTTATTGATAGGCCAGCTACACCTGGGCTTGCTTTTCTCTCTTGTTCCCGCCTGCTGCAACATTGCAGGTCTGGATACCCCGCACAAACGCTTTTTTAAACGCCTGATCATCGGCGCGTCGCTGTTCGCCGGATGCAGTCTGGTAACGCAACTTCTGCTGGCGGAATCCATCCCCCTGCAGTTGATCCTGACCGGGCTCACGCTGGTGCTTGGCGTGACGGCGGAAATTAGCCCGCTTCACGCGCGGCTACTGCCAGCGTCGCTGATTGCCGCCATCTTTACCCTGAGTCTTGCGGGATACATGCCCGTCTGGGAGCCGCTGCTCATTTATGCGCTGGGCACGCTATGGTACGGCGTGTTTAACTGGTTTTGGTTCTGGCTATGGCGCGAACAGCCGCTGCGCGAGTCATTGAGTTTGTTATACCGTGAACTGGCCGATTATTGCGAAGCGAAATACAGCCTGCTCACCCAACATATCGATCCGGAAAAAGCGCTGCCTCCCCTGCTGATACGCCAGCAAAAAGCGGTCGATCTCATTACCCAGTGTTACCAACAGATGCATATGCTTTCGGCGCACAACAATAATGATTACAAGCGTCTACTGCGGGCTTTTCAGGAAGCGATGGATTTGCAGGAGCACATCTCCGTCAGCTTGCATCAGCCGGAAGAGGTACAGAAACTGGTAGAACGCAGCCATGCGGAAGAGGTGATTCGCTGGAATGCGCAAACGGTCGCCGCCCGTCTGCGCGTGCTGGCGGATGACATTCTTTATCATCGTCTGCCGACGCGCTTCTCCATGGAAAAACAGATTGGCGCTCTGGAGAAGATCGCCAATCAGCATCCTGAAAATCCGGTAGGCCAGTTCTGCTATTGGCACTTCAGTCGAATCGCCCGTGTGCTGCGTACCCAGCGACCGCTGTACGCCCGCGACCTGATGGCCGATAAACAGCGTCGTCTGCCGCTACTTCCGGCGCTGAAAAATTATATGTCGCTTAAATCGCCGGCGCTACGCAACGCCGGACGCATCAGCGTGATGATGAGCATCGCCAGTCTGATGGGCAGCGCGTTGCACCTGCCCAAACCGTACTGGATCCTCATGACGGTGCTGTTTGTCACCCAAAACGGCTATGGCGCGACGCGCGTACGTATTCTGCACCGTTCGGTCGGAACGCTGGTCGGCCTGGTGATTGCCGGCGTCACGCTGCACTTACATATTCCCGAAAGCATTACGCTGGCGGTCATGCTGGTACTAACGCTGGCAAGTTATCTGATTATTCGTAAAAACTACGGCTGGGCGACGGTCGGCTTTACGGTGACGGCGGTATACACCATCCAGTTACTGACGTTAAACGGAGAGCAGTTTATTGTGCCGAGGCTGATCGATACGCTGATTGGCTGTTTAATTGCCTTTGGCGGCATGGTCTGGCTGTGGCCGCAATGGCAAAGCGGGCTATTACGTAAAAACGCCCATGATGCGCTGGAAGCCGATCAAGAAGCTATCCGACTGATCCTCAGTAACGATCCGCAGGCCACCCCGCTCGCTTATCAAAGAATGCGGGTCAACCAGGCGCATAACACGTTATTCAACTCGTTAAATCAGGCAATGCAGGAACCCGGGTTCAATACCCACTATCTGTCGGATATGAAACTGTGGGTCACGCACAGCCAGTTTATTGTCGAGCATATCAACGCCATGACGACGCTGGCACGGGAACACACCATGCTGACGCCGGATCTGGCGCAGCGCTATCTGGAATCTTGCGAGATTGCGATTCAGCGCTGCCAGCAGCGCCTGGAGTACGACAGGCCAGGCGGCTCCGGCGATGTCAATATTCTGGAGTCGCCGGACATGCCGTCACATGGCTTATTGAGCACTCTGGAACAACATTTACAGCGCATCATTGGCCATCTGAACACCATGCACACCATTTCGTCGATGGCCTGGCGTCAGCGTCCGCATCACGGTATCTGGCTGAGTAAGCGGCTACGGGATACAAAAGGTTAAGTCCGACTGCCGGATGCGCTACGCTTATCCGGCAATCCGCCATCAGGCCACCACCTTCCCTACCGCCTGCGCAAAGCGCTGCATTCCTTCATTGATATCCGCCTCTTCCACCACCAGCGACGGGGCAAAACGCATCACGTCGGCTCCGGCATTGAGCACCATCACGCCGGCCTCCGCTCCTGCGTACAGAAAATCGCGCGCCCGGCCTTTGTACTTCGGCTTCAGTTCCGCGCCAATCAGCAGCCCCATGCCGCGAATATCGCTGAAAATGTCAAATTGCTCGTCAATCGCCTGCAAATGTTGCACAAACTGTTGCCGCTTAGTGTGAATGCCTTGTAGTACCTCTGGCGTATTAATAATATCGAATGCCGCGCCAGCCACCGCACAGGCTAGCGGATTGCCGCCATAGGTTGAACCATGCGAACCGACATGGAAGGCCGAGGCGATCTCCTGCGTGGTCAGCATGGCGCTCACCGGAAAACCGCCGCCTAACGCTTTGGCGCTGGTGAGGATATCCGGCATGACGCCGTAGTGCATATAGGCAAACAGGTCTCCGGTGCGCCCCATCCCGCACTGCACTTCATCAAACACCAGCAACGCCTGATGCTTGTCACACAGGTCGCGTAACCCTTTGAGGAATTCCGGTGTAGCCGCCTGCACGCCGCCTTCCCCCTGAATCGGCTCGACCACCACCGCGCAGGTGTGGTCATCCATTACCGCTTTCACCGCATGGAGATCGTTGAAGGGAACGTGAACAATATCGGCGGGTTTCGGCCCAAAGCCGTCGGAATATTTTGGCTGCCCGCCGACAGAGACGGTAAACAAGGAACGGCCATGAAAGGCGTTATGGAAGGCAATGATTTTCGTTTTGAACGGGCTATGGCGCACGCAGGCATAATGACGCGCCAGTTTAAAAGCGGTTTCGTTCGCTTCGGTGCCGGAATTCATAAACAGCACGCGCTCGGCAAATGTGGCGTCGATCAGTTTACGTCCCAGACGCAACGCTGGTTCATTGGTAAAAACGTTACTGGTATGCCACAAGGTTTCCCCCTGGGATTTCAGCGCCTCGACCAGTGCCGGATGGCAATGGCCCAGTGCAGTCACTGCAATCCCGCCGGCGAAATCGATATACTCTTTGCCCTGCTGATCCCATACGCGGCTGCCTTTACCTTTGACCGGAATAAAGTCCGCCGGTGCATAAACAGGCAGAATCACCTCATCAAAAGTTGCGCGCGTAATAGCCGTTTGTTCAGTTGCCATAT
Organism: Salmonella sp. NW38; assembly: GCF_051807745.1. Lineage (NCBI taxonomy): Bacteria > Pseudomonadati > Pseudomonadota > Gammaproteobacteria > Enterobacterales > Enterobacteriaceae > Salmonella > Salmonella sp. NW38. The sequence goes on from NZ_JAMMTO010000004.1 coordinate 14,771, forward strand.
CATTACCACCCGGTTAAGTAGAAACGCCAGTGAAATTATAATCACAAAATATGAATAAAAAATCACTCAATAGCAACCACAAATCAACGCCGGAGGAAATTTTCCAGCAGAGCGTGTCCTTGTTCGCTGAGAATACTTTCCGGGTGGAACTGCACGCCTTCCAGATCCCACTCGCGGTGGCGAATGCCCATAATCTCCTGCGTTTCACTCCAGGCGGTGATCTCAAAACACTCTGGCAACGTGGCAGGGTCGACAATCAGCGAGTGGTAACGTGTCACGGTTAACGGGCTGGGCAATCCCCGAAACACGCCCTGTCCATTATGCGTAACAGGTGACGTTTTACCGTGCATCACTTTCGCTGCCCGCACCACCGACGCGCCAAAGGCCTGCGCCATCGCCTGATGACCCAGGCAAACGCCCAGTATCGGAATACGTCCGGCATAATGGCGGATAACCGCCAGTGAAATGCCAGCGTCATTTGGCGTACAGGGGCCAGGAGAGATAACGATTTTTTGCGGGTTCAAAGCGTCAATGTGCGCCAGCGTCAGCGCATCATTGCGCCGGACCTGCACTTCCGCGCCCAGTTCACAAAAATACTGGTAGAGGTTCCAGGTAAAGGAATCATAGTTATCGATAAGCAGGATCATGGCGGCTCCGGGTCAGTAGAACCGCACTATTTTACTCAGTTTCGCGAGCTTCGCTTATCGCTTTCTGAAAAATCGCCTGCAAAGCGGAGAGATCGCCCATCGCGCCGCTCTGGTTCGCCTGCTTCCATGTTTCAGCCGCAATACCTTGCCAACTCAGCGCGTAGCCTGCATGTAGCGCCAGCTGTTCAAAGAAGATGCGCTGCGCCAGCCCGCTCCCCAAACGAAACGGATGAAGCACGTTAATTTCACAGTAGTAATGCGCCAGCCGCTCGACAAACTTCTCGTGCGCCAGACCGACCAGATAGCCCTCTTCTTCCAGATCCTGCATCAGAGCGTTGCCCTCTTTTTCGATATAGGCAAAGTGGCAAAAACGGGTATCGCCCTGGTAAATATCGACCTCCCGCAGTTGCCCTGCCCAGTCGAAAATATCCTGATAGAGCTGGCGATGAATCGCGCACAGATGAGGCAAGCCGCGTACCAGCGGCCCCAGTTCAATCGTGGCGGCACGGAGCGCGGTCATTTCATATGCCGCTTGCGCCAGTCGCTGGGCCTGATGAATCCCCAGCCGATTACGCATCACATTCAGCCCCGGATAGAGGTACGGATCGCGCCCTTCGCCAAATTTATCGCTCATAGTGCCTCCGAAGCTCGTCAAGACGTGCCAGCGCTTCATCGGCGGTCAGGGTTACTAAGGGGATCTCAATACCTTCGAGACGGCGGCTTTGCTGGAAGTTAACGTTGCGCCGCTGTTCCCAAAAGCGTGACTTTTGTTTATCGGTAAGTTTCTTCACCTGGCCTCCCTGAATATGTCTGTGCTTGACCACAAGTATAAGCAGCAATTTCAGGTTACGCTGAGACAGGGAGAAAACGCGGGCGGCTCGCACCCGCGCAGTCATATTTTATTTTATGGCAGGACTTTCGCGGAAAGGATAACGACTGGTTTTGTCGGCACATTCTGATAAGGCCCGACATCGTGCGTTGGTACCTGTGAGATTTTATCGGCGACATCCATACCTTTTACCACTTTACCAAATACCGCATAGCCAAAGTCGCGCTGGCCGTGGTCGAGAAAAGCGTTATCCGCGACGTTAATAAAGAACTGGCTGGTGGCGCTGTCTTTATCTGCGGTGCGCGCCATCGCGATCGTGCCGCGAGTATTACGCAGACCGTTGTCGGCTTCATTCTTAATCGGCGGATTCGGTTTCTTCTGCTGCATCTGCTCGTTAAAACCACCGCCCTGAATCATAAAGCCAGGAATAACGCGGTGAAACGTAGTGTTGTTATAGAAACCACTGTTGACGTAATCGACAAAGTTTTTCACAGAAACCGGCGCTTTCTGGCTGTTCAGCTCCAGCTCAATATTCCCGGCGGAGGTGGTTAACAGCACATGAGGATCGCCTTTTGCTGCCAACGCTGCGGGAGAAAGAGCAGAAAGAGCGAAAACAGCTGCGACAGCCGCCAGAGTCGATTTGAGCATGAGATTTCCTTAAAGAGAGCAGAAATAAAGCAAGTGGAATGATTTTAAAGAGCCTTCCTGGGCCAGGCCAGCCCTTTACCTAATTTTACGTATATGAAACAAATGTAACGTTACGACGCAATGCCGTATTCTTGCAATATGATGTGACAAACATCACATTAAAAAATGTAATGAACATTACTATCACTAATAATTATTTAAATGCATCACAAAAGCGCCTAAAATCTGCCCGCTTAACGCGCCCTCCACGCGCTTCACTTCTCTTCAAGGCCAGACATGACTAACAGCAACCGCATCAAGCTCACATGGATCAGCTTTCTTTCCTACGCCCTGACCGGGGCGCTGGTGATTGTCACCGGGATGGTGATGGGAAATATCGCAGACTATTTTCAGCTGCCCGTTTCCAGCATGAGTAACACCTTTACTTTTCTGAACGCCGGGATTTTGATCTCGATCTTCCTCAATGCGTGGCTGATGGAAATCATCCCGCTGAAAACACAGCTACGCTTTGGTTTTATCCTGATGGTGCTGGCGGTGGCCGGGCTGATGTTCAGCCACAGCCTGGCGTTGTTCTCAGCGGCGATGTTTGTGCTGGGGCTGGTCAGCGGGATCACCATGTCGATTGGCACCTTCCTGATTACGCAACTGTATGAAGGGCGTCAGCGCGGTTCCCGGCTGCTGTTTACCGACTCCTTCTTCAGCATGGCGGGGATGATTTTTCCTATGGTCGCCGCCTTCCTGCTGGCGCGTAGTATTGAGTGGTACTGGGTCTACGCCTGCATCGGCCTGGTCTACCTGGCGATTTTCATCCTGACCTTCGGCTGTGAATTTCCGGCGCTGGGTAAACATGCGCAGCACTCTCAGGCACCTGTCGCCAAAGAAAAATGGGGCATTGGCGTACTGTTTCTCGCCGTCGCCGCGCTGTGCTATATCCTCGGTCAATTGGGCTTTATCTCCTGGGTGCCGGAATATGCCAAAGGCCTCGGCATGAGCCTGAATGACGCCGGGGCGCTGGTGAGTGATTTCTGGATGTCCTATATGTTTGGTATGTGGGCGTTCAGCTTTATCCTGCGCTTTTTCGATCTGCAACGCATCCTGACCGTACTGGCGGGTATGGCGGCGGTCCTGATGTATCTGTTTATTACCGGCACGCAGGCGCATATGCCGTGGTTTATTCTGATGCTGGGCTTCTTCTCCAGCGCCATTTATACCTCCATCATTACGCTGGGATCGCAGCAAACGAAAGTGGCCTCGCCTAAGCTGGTTAACTTTATTCTGACCTGCGGCACCATCGGAACGATGCTGACCTTCGTCGTCACCGGCCCGATTGTGGCGCACAGCGGTCCACAGGCGGCGTTACTCACCGCGAATGGTCTGTATGCGGTGGTCTTTGTGATGTGCTTTGCGCTCGGCTTTGTGTCCCGTCATCGTCAGCATAGCGCGCCAGCGGCGCATTGATAATGATTGCCGGATGGCGACGCGATGCGTCTTATCCGGCCTACAGCGTAAGCTGTTGGTAGGCCGGATAAGGCGACGTCGCCCTCCGGCACTCTATCCTCCCTCCTGACGAGGTAGGCCTGTTGGTCTAAAAACCCCTCATTTTGTATGTTATTTGTACAAACCTGAAAAACCTGACAATTCCGCCACTTATAAAAATCCAGACAAATCAGCCATATACCCATTAAGAGGTATATAAAGGTGAATTTGATTTACATCAATAAGCGGGGTTGCTGAATCGTTAAGGTAGGCGGTAATAGAAAAGAAATCGAGGCAAAAATGAGCAAAGTCAGACTCGCTATTATCGGTAATGGTATGGTCGGCCACCGCTTTATTGAGGATCTCCTTGATAAATCCGACGCTAGCCTGTTCGACATTACCGTGTTCTGTGAAGAACCCCGTAAAGCCTATGACCGTGTCCACTTATCATCCTACTTCTCTCACCACACCGCGGAAGAGCTCTCTCTGGTGCGTGAAGGATTTTACGAGAAGCACGGCGTGAAGGTACTGGTTGGCGAACGCGCAATTACCATTAACCGTCAGGAGAAAGTGATTCACTCCAGCGCGGGTCGTACCGTTTATTATGACAAGCTGATCATGGCGACCGGTTCATATCCGTGGATTCCGCCGATTAAAGGCTCCGAAACCCAGGATTGCTTCGTTTACCGTACCATTGAAGACCTCAACGCTATCGAAGCCTGCGCCCGTCGCAGCAAGCGCGGGGCGGTGGTCGGCGGCGGTCTGCTGGGGCTGGAAGCCGCTGGCGCGCTGAAAAACCTCGGAGTGGAAACGCACGTCATTGAATTTGCGCCAATGCTGATGGCGGAACAGCTCGATCAGATGGGCGGCGAGCAGCTACGTCGCAAGATCGAAAGCATGGGCGTGCGTGTACACACCAGTAAAAACACGCAAGAGATTGTTCAGCAGGGTAACGAAGCGCGTAAGACTATGCGTTTTGCCGACGGCAGCGAGCTGGAAGTCGATTTTATCGTCTTCTCTACCGGTATTCGCCCACGCGACAAGCTGGCTACCCAGTGCGGTCTGGCCGTCGCGCAGCGCGGCGGGATCGTGATTAACGACACCTGCCAGACGTCCGACCCGGATATCTACGCTATCGGCGAGTGCGCCAGTTGGAACAACCGCGTTTACGGTCTGGTCGCACCAGGCTATAAAATGGCCCAGGTCGCCGTTGACCATATCCTCGGCAGTGAAAACGCCTTTGAAGGGGCGGATCTCAGCGCCAAGCTGAAGCTGCTGGGCGTGGACGTCGGCGGCATCGGCGACGCGCATGGCCGCACGCCGGGCGCGCGTAGCTACGTTTACCTCGATGAAAGCAAAGAAGTCTACAAACGTCTTATTGTCAGCGAAGATAACAAAACGCTGCTCGGCGCAGTACTGGTCGGCGACACCAGCGATTACGGCAATTTGCTGCAACTGGTACTGAACGCCATCGAACTGCCGGAAAACCCGGATTCGCTGATCCTGCCGTCGCACGCGGGTAGTGGTAAACCCTCTATCGGCGTGGATAAACTGCCGGACAGCGCGCAGATCTGCTCCTGCTTCGATGTGACTAAAGGCGATCTGATCGCCGCTATCAATAAAGGCTGTCATACCGTGGCGGCGCTGAAAGCGGAAACCAAAGCCGGAACCGGCTGCGGCGGCTGCATCCCGCTGGTGACGCAGGTACTGAACGCCGAACTGGCGAAACAGGGTATTGAAGTCAACAACAACCTGTGCGAGCACTTTGCTTATTCTCGTCAGGAACTGTTCCACTTAATCCGCGTGGAAGGCATTAAAACCTTTGAAGAACTGCTGGCGAAACACGGTAAAGGCTACGGCTGCGAAGTGTGTAAGCCGACCGTCGGTTCGCTGCTGGCGTCGTGCTGGAACGAATACATCCTCAAACCGCAGCACACGCCGCTACAGGATACTAACGACAACTTCCTGGCGAATATCCAGAAAGACGGTACTTACTCGGTGATCCCGCGCTCCGCTGGCGGTGAAATCACCCCGGAAGGTCTGGTGGCCGTGGGTCGTATCGCCCGCGAGTTTAACCTCTATACCAAAATTACCGGTTCTCAGCGTATCGGTCTGTTTGGCGCGCAAAAAGACGATCTGCCGGAAATCTGGCGTCAACTGATTGAAGCGGGCTTCGAAACCGGTCACGCGTACGCCAAAGCGCTGCGGATGGCGAAAACCTGCGTCGGCAGCACCTGGTGCCGCTACGGCGTGGGCGACAGCGTCGGTTTCGGCGTGGAGCTGGAAAACCGCTACAAAGGCATTCGCACCCCGCACAAGATGAAGTTCGGCGTCTCCGGCTGTACCCGTGAATGTGCGGAAGCGCAGGGTAAAGATGTGGGTATCATCGCCACTGAGAAAGGCTGGAACCTGTACGTTTGCGGTAACGGCGGCATGAAACCTCGTCATGCGGATCTGCTGGCAGCCGATCTCGATCGCGAAACGCTGCTCAAGTATCTCGACCGCTTTATGATGTTCTACATCCGTACCGCCGACAAACTGACCCGTACCGCACCGTGGTTAGACAACCTGGAAGGCGGCATCGACTATCTGAAATCGGTCATCATCGACGACAAGCTGGGCCTGAACGAACATCTGGAAGAAGAGATGGCGCGCCTGCGCGCAGCGGTGGTCTGCGAGTGGACGGAGACCGTCAACACGCCAGCGGCGCAGGTTCGTTTCAAACACTTTATCAACAGCGACAAGCGCGACCCAAATGTTCAGGTTGTGCCGGAACGCGAACAGCATCGTCCGGCCACGCCGTATGAACGTATCCCGGTCACTCTGGTGGAGGAAAACGCATGAGCCAGTGGCAAAACATCTGCAAAATCGATGACATCCTGCCGGGAACCGGCGTCTGCGCGCTGTCAGGCGGCGAACAGGTGGCGATTTTCCGTCCTTACCATAGCGATCAGGTGTTCGCGATCAGCAACATCGACCCGTTCTTTGAGGCCAGTGTGCTGTCTCGTGGACTGATTGCGGAACACCAGGGCGAACTGTGGGTCGCCAGCCCGTTGAAAAAGCAGCGCTTCCGCCTGAGCGATGGTTTGTGCATGGAAGATGAGCAGTTCTCTGTGAAACATTACGACGCGCGGGTAAAAGACGGCGTGGTGCAGTTGCGCGGTTAATTATTTTTGGGAGGCGCAACGCCTCCCCTTTTTTGTATTTTTTTTCATTTTAATTGTTATCACAAAATCATTTGTACTGCATCGCGGCGGCAACTGAGCAACAAATTCGTCAGGAACGAATTTGAACAGCCGCTGGCTGCCTTCGGTGAGGGACAAGGATGTCCCTCATTAATCCCCAGGAGCATAGTTCACTATGTGACTGGGGTGAGCGAGAGCAGCCAACAAAGAGGCAGTGCAAAGGATGAAGTGAGAAAAGGATAATCAAATGTTTACAGACACTATCAATAAGTGTGCGGCTAACGCTGCGCGCATCGCACGCCTGTCGGCGAATAATCCGCTCGGCTTCTGGGTCAGTTCGGCAATGGCCGGGGCTTATGTCGGTCTCGGCATCATTCTTATTTTCACCCTCGGCAATCTGCTCGACCCGTCCGTGCGTCCTTTGGTAATGGGTGCCACTTTTGGTATCGCCTTAACGCTGGTCATCATCGCCGGTTCCGAACTGTTTACCGGCCACACCATGTTCCTGACGCTGGGCGTCAAAGCTGGCACCATCAGCCACGGTCAAATGTGGGCTATCCTGCCGCAAACCTGGCTCGGCAACCTGGTCGGCTCCGTCTTTGTCGCCCTGCTTTACAGCTGGGGCGGCGGCAGTTTGTTGCCGGTCGATACCAGCATCGTTCACTCAGTCGCGCTGGCGAAAACCACCGCGCCCGCCACGGTACTGTTCTTCAAAGGCGCGCTGTGTAACTGGCTGGTTTGTCTGGCAATCTGGATGGCGATCCGCACCGAAGGCACGGCGAAATTTCTTGCTATCTGGTGGTGTCTGCTGGCGTTTATCGCCTCCGGCTACGAGCACTCTGTCGCGAATATGACGCTGTTCGCCCTCTCCTGGTTTGGTCATCACAGCGACGCTTATACCTTGTCCGGAATCGGACACAATCTGTTGTGGGTCACTCTGGGTAATACTTTGTCCGGCGTCGTGTTCATGGGATTAGGTTATTGGTATGCTACGCCGAAATCGGAGCGTCCTGTTCCGGCAAAAATCAATCAGCCAGAGGCTGCTGCCAATAATTAAGGGGTAATGTCGTGGACCATTTGCCTATATTTTGTCAATTACGCGACCGCGACTGTCTGATCGTCGGCGGTGGCGATGTCGCAGAACGCAAAGCACGGTTATTGCTGGAAGCAGGCGCACGTTTAACGGTCAATGCGCTCACCTTTATTCCACAGTTCACCGTATGGGCAAATGAAGGCATGTTGACTCTGGTTGAGGGACCGTTCGACGAAACGCTTCTCGACTCGTGTTGGCTGGCGATCGCGGCCACCGACGACGATACCGTCAACCAGCGCGTCAGCGAAGCGGCGGAGTCACGCCGCATCTTCTGCAACGTGGTGGATGCGCCGAAAGCCGCCAGCTTTATCATGCCCTCCATTATTGACCGCTCGCCGCTGATGGTCGCCGTCTCCTCGGGCGGCACTTCTCCGGTGCTGGCGCGTCTGCTGCGCGAGAAACTGGAGTCGCTGCTGCCGCAGCATCTGGGGCAGGTCGCGCGCTATGCCGGACAACTCCGCGCCCGAGTGAAAAAGCAGTTTGCCACGATGGGCGAACGTCGTCGCTTCTGGGAAAAATTTTTCGTCAATGACCGGCTGGCGCAGTCGCTGGCGAATGCCGATGAGAAAGCGGTTAACGCGACAACCGAACACCTGTTTAGCGAACCGCTGGATCACCGTGGCGAAGTCGTGCTGGTTGGCGCCGGGCCGGGCGATGCCGGACTGCTCACGCTGAAAGGGTTACAACAAATCCAACAGGCGGATATCGTGGTTTACGATCGCCTCGTCTCCGACGACATTATGAACCTGGTACGCCGCGATGCCGATCGGGTCTTTGTGGGGAAACGCGCGGGTTACCACTGCGTCCCACAGGAGGAAATCAACCAGATCCTGCTGCGTGAAGCGCAAAAAGGTAAACGCGTGGTACGCCTGAAAGGCGGCGATCCCTTTATCTTTGGTCGCGGCGGCGAAGAGCTGGAAACGCTGTGCCATGCCGGTATTCCTTTCTCGGTCGTGCCGGGGATTACCGCGGCTTCCGGCTGCTCCGCCTACTCCGGTATTCCGCTAACCCATCGCGATTACGCCCAGAGCGTACGTCTGGTCACGGGTCACCTGAAAACCGGCGGCGAGCTGGACTGGGAAAACTTGGCGGCAGAAAAACAGACGCTGGTGTTCTACATGGGGCTTAATCAGGCAGCAACTATCCAGGAAAAACTGATCGCATTCGGTATGCAGGCCGATATGCCGGTTGCGCTGGTAGAAAACGGCACCTCCGTGAAGCAACGCGTCGTCCACGGTGTGCTGACGCAGCTCGGGGAATTAGCGCAACAGGTTGAAAGCCCGGCGCTGATTATCGTTGGCCGGGTCGTTGGTTTACGCGATAAATTAAATTGGTTCTCTAATCATTAATTAAAATAAGGCCCTGTTATTCAGGGCCTTATTTTACAACTATTCGTAACCCCAAATTATTTTTACTTAAAATTAAATTAAGCAATCCATTTTAAATACACCACGTGAATTTAAATATTAATAATATTGCGTAAAAACCCTTTTATTCGTCAAATTTCCCCATCATTCATTCACCTAATAAATAACACCGTTAAGCACTCAATTTGACCTGACCTGGTTATCGGGTGATAAAATAAACACTAAAGCATAATTTTCTTCTGGCCATTTCATCATTGCCTGTATCGCTATCTCCATATGTTTATGCACGCAAGGAAAATATTAATTAAGGATGAACCCTATGCAAAAGAAAAAACTTATTTCTATCGCGATCGCTTTAACGCTACAAAGTTATTACATTCCGGCCATCGCCGCAGAAAATAACGATGATGAAAAAGAATGTCCCAGTAATATCTCCTCCCTGCCTAAAGAAAAACGCGCAAAACTCTCACCGACCTGCCTTGCTACATTACCTGAAAATGATAATCACTGGGGCTGGGTTGCTGGCGGCGTTGCTGCGCTGGTCGCAGGTGTGGCTATTGGCGTTGAAAATAACGGTGGCGGAGATTCCACTCATTCTTATACCCCCCCTACGCCCGATAATGGCGGCGACGTCACTCCGCCCGATAATGGCGGCAACGTCACTCCGCCCGACGATGGCGGCGATGACAATGTGATCCCACCCGATGATAGCGGCGATGACGATGTAACCCCGCCTGACGATAGCGGCGATGACGATGTGACCCCACCCGATGATAGCGGTGATGACGATGTAACCCCGCCTGACGATAGCGGCGATGACGATGTGACCCCGCCAGACGATAGCGGCGATGACGATGTGACCCCGCCTGACGATAGCGGCGATGACGATGTGACCCCGCCCGATGATAGCGGCGATGACGATGTGACCCCGCCTGACGATAGCGGCGATGACGATGTAACCCCGCCTGACGATAGCGGCGATGACGACGACACACCCACAGATAATTCTGTTACTACCTTCAGCAACGGCGTCACCATCGATAAAGGCAAAGATACCCTGGCCTTCGATAGCTTCAAACTGGATAACGGCAGCGTTCTCGAGGGCGCCGTGTGGAATTATTCAGAACAGGATGACCAGTGGCAGTTGACCACCGAAGACGGCAAAACGCTGAACGTCACCGGCTGGGACGTGACTGACGCCAATGCCGCCGTGATTGAAGGCACCCAGGAAAACGGTCTCTACTGGAAGTACGACAGCCGGGGCTATCTGATTATTGCCGACGATAACACCACGGTTATCACCGGCGACGGCGAATCGCATACCTCCGATCGCGGCATGGATATCAGCGGCCAGGATCGCACCGGCGTGATTATTTCCGGCGATCGAACCGTCAACACGCTCACCGGGGACTCCAGTGTGACCGACGGTGCCACCGGCATGGTGATCTCCGGCGACGGCACCACCAACACCATTTCGGGCCATTCAACGGTAGACAACGCCATCGGCGCGCTGATTTCCGGTAATAATACCACCACCGATTTCTCCGGCGACATTACCGTGAGCGGCGGCGGCACCGCCATCATCATCGACGGCGACAACGCCACGGTTCAGAATACTGGTACCTCCAGTATCAGCGGCGCAGGTTCCACCGGCACCACCATTGACGGCAATAACGCGCGCGTCAGCAACGACGGCGATATGACCATCACCGACGGTGCCACCGGCGGCCATATTATCGGCGACAACGCGGTTATCGATAATGTCGGGGACACCACCGTCAGCGGCGCGGGGTCCGCTGCGTTGTATGTCGATGGCGATAACACGCTCATTATCAATGAAGGCGATCAGACCATCTCCGGCGGCGCGACCGGTACGCGAATTGACGGCAGTAAGGCCCGTATCGCCAATACCGGCGATATCGCAGTGGATGGCGCAGGCTCTGCCGCTGTAGTTATCAATGGCGACAACGGCAGTCTGACCCAGGCGGGCGATCTGCTGGTCACCGACGGCGCGATGGGTATCATCACCTACGGCACCGGAAATGAAGCAAAAAATACCGGTAACGCCACCGTCCGCGATCAGGACTCGGTGGGTTTTGTGGTCGCTGGCGAACAAAACGCCTTCCGCAACAAAGGGAATATTAACGTCAGCCTCAACGGCACCGGCGCGCTGGTGAGCGGCAATACGTCACAGGTTACGCTGGATGGCGATATTAACGTTATTTCCGTGCAGGACAGCGATGGCGTATTCCGCGGCGCGACGGGCGTAAACGTGAGCGGCGACAGCAACACCGTCAATATCGCAGGCAACGTGAATATGAGCGCTGAGTTCGAGCAAAATTCTTTGATCGCCGGCGATACCCCGCTAACCGGCGTCACCGTTAACGGCGCCAACAACGATATCACCCTTAATGGCACATTTGACATCAACGTCGGCGATCTGTCGACAGTCAGTGGACAAGCGTTGAGTGTTATCGGTCTGAACGTTACGGGCGAGGGTAACAACGTAGATATCCGCGGCGGTATTAGCATTACCCATAGCCAGAATACGGATGGCTCGGTCAGCATCGTCACAGGCATCAATCTCAACGGCGACAGCGAAGTTACGCTAAGCGGTCAGTCCACAATAGATACAGCCACCATGATAGGAGGCGCTGTCACACTGGCCAAGGTCAGCAACGGCGGTTCTCTGATTCTGGATGACAATTCAATCATTGATATTAATGTCAATTATATAGATGTTAGCGCTTCCATTAACAATGCGCTATTAGTCGCTAACGGAGAAAATTCATCAATTGCGAACCAGGGCGATATCACAAGCCACGGCGTCTATTCCATTATGCGCGTCGACAATGGCGCAACTATCAGCAACAGCGGTGAGATCCTGGTTTACGCAACCAGTAACGGCGGCGGCGACGATCGTACTGCCGTTGCCCGCGCCGACGACGCAGGTTCGGTAATTCATAACCAATCTGGCGGTGATATCACCATCATATCTGACCAGCAACCTGTAAAATATAAAGGTTTTTCCTTTTTCCCGCTGAAATGGTACAACCATACCTTCTATGCAATGCTCGCTTCTGGATATGGCGATGTTGTCAATGATGAAGACGCCGCCATCCATTTGCAGGGCGCAGGCGTATATGGCGTTAGCGCCATCAAAGGAGCGGCGCTAAACGCAGGCGATATTTATCTGGATGGTTTTGTCCCGACGCTGGACGATGAAGGTGATATTACCAGCACAAGCTACTGGCATCCGTCATCGCTCTATCTCACCAGTGCAGGTATGGTCGCAGGCTCAACTGATGGCGGTGACGGCGACGCCACAGCCACCAATACCGGCACCATTAACGTTAATAACGCCGGGTTCGGCATGATGGCGCTCAATGGCGGCACCGCCATTAACCAGGGCACCATTAATCTCACCGCCGATGAGGGCGTCACCAAAATTGATGATAACCAGCTGGTCGGCATGGCGGCGCTCAACGGCGGGACCGTCATCAACGATACCACTGGCACCATCAATATCGATGCCTCTTACGGTAAACCATTCCTGGCCGACAACAACAGCAGCGTGATTAACTACGGCACCGTGTGCTTTGACAGCAACTGTCAGAGCAGCGACCAGTACAACCCGACCGACAGCAACGTCTCCCTGGCTTTTGCTGATGGCGATGTCATTACCGCCGCAGGTGAAACGCTTACTGGCGAAACCATTATCACCAGTCCGATCGCAACGCAGACCGTACACGTCACCAACGCAGGCATCGTCAGCGGCGGCAAGGTCACCGTCAGAAATTACGGTGATGTCACCAACGAGTCCACCGGCAGCATCAGCAGCGTCGGCATCGACAAAGGCGGCATCTATACCAACGAGGGAACAACGGCTGCCGTTTCCGTAGACGGCGGCGTGTTCAACAATACCGGCACCGTGACCGGGAAAACGGGGACCACGGTAGCGGGTTCCATTATCAACAACAGCGGCTCCATGAACGCGGTTGAGCAGTGGGCCAGCACCATGAATAACACAGGCACAGTGTCGGCCTGGGTCGGCGCATCGGGCAGTACGGTACTGAATAACTACTCAGGCGGCGAAATCGATAAGCTGAACTTTACCGGTGCCGCAACCGTTAATAACGCAGGGATCATCAACAATGGTTCTGTTGATAAAGGCGGTACGTTTAATAACCTGGAAGGCGGCGTTGTAACGCTAATAAACGACGGCCTGTGGGCTGGCGCCTTCAATAACTGGGGAACGGTGAATAGCGATGCCGATATCGCCACCGGCGGGAGCGGGCACACCCTGTATAACGGCAGCACCGGTGTTATTAACGGGCAGATCACCACGGCGAAAAATAACGGCGGCAGCAAGGCGATTAACGACGGCACCATCAACATTGATAAAACCGGCAATGTGGCGATGTCGGCGCATGGCAGCGCGAAGATGGTCAACAACGGTGAAATTAACGTCGGTACTAAAGGCACCACGCAGACCGGCATGGTCGGGATGCAGCTTGAGTCTGATGCCAAATCCGATGCGGTTATTGAAAACAACGGCACTATCAATATCTACGCCAGCAATTCTTATGCATTCAGTCAACTGAGCAGCAACGGCCATATCGTCAACAACGGTACGGTCTATATTGATGACAGCGTAACCGGCTCCGGCTTTATCAAGCAGAGCGGTAAAACCATCGAAGGCAGCGGTGAAAACGGCGACGGTACGGAAGTGCATTATGTTGACTTCATTGCGCCAACGGAACCGACCATTAACGATGGCATGGCGACCGTGACCACCGGCGACAGCGCAGGCTCATCCACCACCAACAACCTGTCCGGCTACGTGGTCGGCACCAGCGCCGACGGCAGCGCCGGTAAGCTCAAGGTCAGCAACGCCAGCATGAACGGCGTGGAAATCAACACCGGCTTTGCCGCAGGTACCGCCGACACCACCGTCAGCTTCGACAACGTGGTCGAAGGCAGCAACCTGTCTGACGCCGGCGCTATCCAGTCCACCACCGTGGTGTGGAAAGCACAGGGAAGCCAGGACAGCGACGGCAACGTTGACGTCACCATGACCAAAAACGCCTATGCCGATGTGGCGACCGACGCCAGCGTCTCCGGCGTGGCGAGTGCGCTCGACGCCGGTTATACCAACAACGAGCTGTATACCAGCCTCAACGTTGGCACCACCGCCGAACTGAACAACGCCCTGAAACAGGTCAGCGGCGCTCAGGCCACCACCGTGTTCCGCGAAGCGCGTATCCTCAGTAACCGCTTTAACATGCTGGCCGACGCGGCCCAGCAGATTAAAGACGGCCTGGCGTTTAACGTAGTGGCGAAAGGCGACCCGCGCGCTGAACTGGGCAACGACACTCAGTACGACATGCTGGCGCTGCGCCAGAAGCTGGATTTGACCACAAGCCAGAATCTGACGCTGGAGTACGGTATTGCGCGTCTGGATGGCGACGGTTCGAAAACCGCGGGCGATAACGGCCTGACCGGCGGCTACAGTCAGTTCTTCGGCCTGAAGCACAGCATGGCGTTTGATGAAGGTCTGGCGTGGAATAACAGCCTGCGTTATGACGTGCATAACCTGGACAGCAGTCGCTCCGTCTCGTATGGCGACACCAACAAGGTGGCGGATTCCGACGTACGTCAGCAGTACCTTGAGTTCCGCAGCGAAGGGGCAAAAACCTTCACTCTGATGAGTGATACGCTGAAAGTCACGCCGTATGCCGGGGTGAAATTCCGTCACACCAAGGAAGATGGCTACAAAGAGCGCAGCGCCGGAGATTTTAACCTGTCCATGAATTCTGGCAACGAAACGGCGGTAGACTCTCTTGTCGGCCTGAAGCTGGATTACGCCGGGAAAGACGGCTGGAGCGCCACCGCTACCCTGGAAGGCGGCCCGAACCTGAGCTACAGCAAGAGCCAGCGTACAGCGTCATTACAGGGTGCGGCGGGTCAATCGTTCGGCATAGATGACGGTCAAAAAGGCGGCGGCGTTAATGGCCTGGCAACCATCGGCGTGAAATATAGCAGCAATGATACCGCGCTACATCTGGATGCGTACCAGTGGAAAGAAGACGGTATCAGCGATAAAGGCTTTATGCTTAACGTTAAGAAAACATTTCGTTAAATAAACGACATTATATAACACTAATACAGGCCGCTTATTATTAAGCGGCCTTTTTTAAATCAGATTTCCAGGTAAAGATGAAGTCCTTATTTGGACTACCTGCATGGTTTATTAATTGCTATCGTACTATACGCTAAATAGATCTTATATTTATTCCACCATTAGTGTTCGTTTTATCAACAAGGATTTTGACATGTTCAAATTTGTAAAAATTGCCGTTGTGGCAGGGGTTCTGGCAACGCTCACCGCCTGTACTGGTCATATCGAAAACAAAAAAAACAACTGCAGCTACGATTATTTGCTGCACCCTGCAATTTCTATTTCTAAAATTATTGGTGGTTGCGGCCCGGCTGCCGATCAATAATAGAAACGACTGCGCAGATACAAAAAAACCGGGATTTTCCCGGTTTTTTTACAGGTCTGATAAACGGTACGGCGCAGATGCCTTGTCCAACTTACGCTCGTTTGTAGGCCCGATAAGCTCGCGCCATCGGGCACGCAATACCCCTTACGGTTTCGCCACAAAGCCAATGGCTTCGTAAACGGCTTTCAGCGTTTCGGCCGCACGTGCGCTGGCTTTTTCCGCCCCGTCTTTCATCACCTTCTGCAAGAACGCTTCGTCGTTGCGGAAACGATGATAGCGCTCCTGCAACTCAGACAACATTCCGGAAACCGCCTCCGCCACTTCGCCTTTCAAATGGCCATACATTTTACCTTCAAACTGTTTTTCCAGTTCAGGAATGCTCTGACCGGTCACGGCGGAAAGAATATCCAGCAGGTTAGAGACACCCGCTTTCTCTTTCACATCATAACGCACTACCGGCGGCTCGTCGGAGTCAGTGACCGCTCGTTTGATTTTCTTCACTACCGATTTCGGATCTTCCAGCAGGCCGATCACGTTATTACGGTTATCGTCCGATTTGGACATTTTCTTTGTCGGCTCCAGCAGCGACATCACGCGCGCGCCGGATTTTGGAATAAACGGTTCCGGTACTTTGAAAATATCGCCATACAGCCCGTTGAAACGCTGGGCGATATCGCGGCTCAGTTCCAGATGCTGCTTCTGATCTTCGCCTACCGGCACCAGATTGGTTTGGTACAACAGGATGTCTGCCGCCATCAGCACCGGGTAATCAAACAGGCCGGCGTTAATGTTTTCCGCATAGCGCGCAGATTTATCTTTAAACTGCGTCATACGGCTCAGCTCGCCGAAATAGGTATAGCAGTTCAGCGCCCAGCCAAGCTGCGCATGTTCCGGCACATGGGACTGAACGAAAATAGTGCTCTTTTCAGGATCAATACCACATGCCAGGTACAGCGCCAGCGTATCCAGCGTCGCTTTACGTAGCTGCTGCGCGTCCTGACGCACGGTAATAGCATGTTGGTCTACGATGCAGTAGATGCAATGATAGTCATCCTGCATGTTTACCCACTGACGCAATGCCCCCATATAGTTGCCAATGGTCAATTCACCTGAGGGCTGTGCGCCACTAAAAACGATGGGCTTAGTCATTTTTTATTTCCTGGTTATCGCTATGCGGAAGCCCAAGTGCGGGCAAAAGATCGTTAAAACTGTCATAAATGACGTCCGGCTCGCTAAGAGCGATCGCTTCGCCATAATTGTAGCCGTATGTCAGGCCAACCGAAGGGCAGCCCGCCGCTTTTGCAGCCTGAATGTCATTACGCGAATCGCCGACAAAAAGCATCTGCTCCGGCATCATGCCCAGCCGGCTTGCCACCAGCAACAGCGGCTCCGGATGCGGCTTCTTATTTTGCACATCATCGCCGCCGATAACCACACTAAAGTATTTGGCGATATCAAGCGATTCCAGCAACGGCGCGACGAACGGCGTCGGTTTGTTGGTCACCAAACCTAATGACAATCCGCTGGCGTGCAGCGCGCCCAGCGTGTCGGCGACATGCGGAAATAAAAAGGTGCCTTCTTCCGCCACTTCGCCATAATACCTGTCGAACAGTTTACGCAGAATGCGTACCTGTTCCTCGGCAGGAATATCTTCATCAACGGGCGGTTTCCCCATCGTCTTACGCAGCGTGGCGCGCTCCTCGCGAGCCCAGGTCAGCGCGCGTTCCATCAATACGTCTGCGCCGTTACCAATCCAGGTAATCACGCGCTCCTCGCCCGCGACCGGCAGTTCCAGCGCATACAGCGCCATATCCACCGCCGCGGCAAGACCCGGCGCGCTATCCACCAGCGTGCCGTCAAGATCAAAGGCGACGCCCCGAATATTCTGCAACTTATCCATGACTTACCTTTGCCAGCTCACTGCGCATTTCATC
Source organism: Salmonella sp. NW38 (assembly GCF_051807745.1). NCBI lineage: Bacteria > Pseudomonadati > Pseudomonadota > Gammaproteobacteria > Enterobacterales > Enterobacteriaceae > Salmonella > Salmonella sp. NW38. Next base: position 32,456 of record NZ_JAMMTO010000004.1, read on the forward strand.
AATCACTTTTTTGTAGTCGGGCTTATCGAAAATTGCCGACCCCGCAACAAACATGTCCGCGCCTGCTGCGGCGATCTCGCCGATATTGTTCACCTTCACGCCGCCATCCACTTCCAGGCGAATGTCGTAACCGGACGCATCAATGCGGCGTCGCACTTCGCGCAGTTTATCCAGCGTCTGCGGAATAAAAGACTGGCCGCCGAAGCCTGGGTTCACGGACATCAGCAGGATCACATCCAGTTTGTCCATGACGTAATCGAGATAACTGAGCGGCGTTGCCGGGTTGAATACCAGCCCCGCTTTACAGCCGTGCTCTTTAATCAGCTGTAGCGTGCGGTCAACATGTTCGGAGGCTTCCGGGTGAAAGGTAATGATGCTCGCGCCAGCGGCGGCAAAGTCGGGCACGATACGGTCGACTGGCTTGACCATCAGGTGGACATCAATAGGCGCGGTAATACCGTACTGACGCAGGGATTTCAGCACCATCGGGCCGATAGTCAGGTTCGGCACATAGTGATTATCCATGACGTCAAAGTGTACAACATCAGCACCGGCAGCCAGCGCTTTGGCGGTGTCTTCACCCAGGCGAGCAAAATCAGCCGACAGAATTGAGGGGGCAATCAAATACTGTTTCATCCGCTTCTCCTTGAGAATTATTTTCTTGCAGGCGTGGCGACTCCTGGTTGGTACAGAGCCAGCAGTTCGTCCACCTTTTTACGTGTGCCGCCGTTGCTGCTTATACTGCGTCTAACTTTGACGACATGCAATTTTGCGAGTTGATACCACTCGCGTGTGAGCGCCGTATCATGGTTGGAAATGAGCACCGGTATCCGGTTACTGACCAGATTCTCAGCGATTTCCGCCAGATGCGCTTGTTGCGTCAGGCTAAAACTATTGGTGTGATACGCTGTGAAGTTAGCCGTGGCGGACAACGGCGCATAAGGCGGATCGCAATAGACCACCGACGACTTGTCCGCACGCGCCATACTGTCTGCGTATGACTCACAGTAAAAGAACGCATTCTGCGCTTTTTCTGCAAAGTGGTACAACTCCGCTTCCGGGAAGTAAGGTCTTTTATAACGACCAAACGGTACATTAAATTCCCCGCGCAAGTTATAGCGACAGAGTCCGTTATAACCGTAGCGGTTCAGATATAAAAACAGTACCGCCCGACGAAAGGGGTCCTGGCAGGTGTTGAACTCCTCACGGAGTTGGTAATAGACCTCAGCCTGGTTAGTTTCAGGCATAAACAGCTCGCGCGAAGCCTGTACGTACTCGTCAGTACGTAACTTCACGATGTTATAGAGGCTAATAAGGTCGCTGTTGATATCGGCGAGGATATAACGAGAAAAGTCGGTGTTAAGAAACACCGATCCGGCACCCACAAAAGGTTCGACAAGGCACTCGCCTTTTGGCAAATGTCGTTTGATATCATCAAGCAGAGGGTATTTTCCCCCTGCCCACTTCAAAAAAGCGCGATTTTTTTTCATGCTGACTAACTAATTACACCTTCTCCGGCTGTGGAGAAAGCTCCGACAGCATCCTGCGCTTTAGGCTGTGCCGCGTTGCTTTACGGCGCATTTGGCGATAGCAAATGCGCCCCTCGCGCCTGTCCTGAACAAAAATAGCTGTCAGCGACACTCACAGGCAATTGCAGGACACAGCCTGGATTATTTCAGATCGGCCTGAACCTGATGCAACGGTTTTGCCCACGGGTTTTTCGCCTGCACATCGGCAGGTAAGGTGGACACCGCACGTTTAGCATCCTCTTTCGAAGCATACATCCCCGTTACCAGCACATACCACGGTTGTCCATTACGCGTCGTCTCGTATACCACATAATTTTTCAGGTTCTCTTTCTTCGCCCAACCGTTCAGGTTGTCGTAATTTGAAGAACTACTGAGCTGCAATGTGTAGTGGCTGGATGGCGCGCTCTTTAACGCGCCAACGTTGCCGGCGCTTTTCCCGCCGCCTGCGACAGGCGTCGTGGAGGCTTGCGCTGGTTTCGCGGTTTGTACCGGCGCAGCGCTTGCCGTCGCTGTCGGAGCAGCCGTCGTGGTGGTCGCTTTCGGCGTCGCGGCTGGCGCTGCCGGTTCCGTGCGTTTCACTGGCGCGACCGGTTTCTTCGGTTCCGCAGTCGTGGTTTTCGCCGTGGTCTGCGGTTTCTTAGGTTCAATGACGGCCTGTTTACGTTCCGGACGCGTGGTATGACGCTCGGCAGGTTCGCTAACCGCCGCCTGACGCGTCGTGCTGCCATTGCGAACTGGCGCGACGGTTGCAGGCTCTGTCGGCAACGTAGAGTTCACCGCAACATTGTTCATCTGCTCTGGATTCTGCGTCAGCGCATTATTCAGATCGCCCTGCACTTCCACGCGCTGCTGACCGTCAGCGACCACAGGCGACTGTCCCTGCGTCGGCGTTGAAGAAATCGGCGGCAACGAAATATCCTGCGACGTATTGCCCGCGGTTTGTTCTGCGGAGGTGGTGCCCGGCGCAGGCTGGGTCGCATTCGCCTGATCGGCGGCGTTACCGGAAAGATCGATACTCTTTTCGCCAGAGGCCGACGGCTCGCTGGAAGACGTTGAGGGGGCTTTCAGCGCGGAGCCGATACCGATAATCAATAGCAGCAGCACCAGTACGCCAACGCCCATCATCATGTACTGACGAGAGGCTGGCTTATGGGCCGCCTTTTTACGCTTACGTGGGCGGCGTTCAACACGCTCTTCGTCCACCGTATCGTCTTCATCGGATTCGTACTCTTCTTCAACTTCAGGTTCTTCACTACGCGCTTTACGCGTACGCGTCGGACGGCGATCGTCGGCATCCAGATCAACGTCATCAAAGTTGATCTGTGGCTCATTATCGCGTTCTGAAGATTGACGAGAACGACCAGTACGACGATCGCTGGGATCGGGTTTCAGCTCGTCTTCTGGTTTGAATTCATCCATTTAACACCCCACTCAAAGGTTAATGCTTACGACATTGCACATAACCTGAAGCTAAAAGACTGACATCTACGCAATATCAGTCTGACCTTTCTTGTTGTTACGCCTGCTGACAGTCAGCAATCGCGCTAAGAACGACTTCGTGCGACACTCCGCCGCGCACTTCACTTTTCCCTATGGCCAGCGGAAGCACTAAACGCAGCTCCCCCGCTAACACTTTTTTATCTCGCAGCATGTGCGGCAAATAGTCCTGCGCGGACATCTCGCAAGGGCCATTGACTGGCAACCCGGCCCGTTCGAGTAGAGCGATGATGCGCTGCGTATCAGCAGAACTGAACTGCCCCAAACGCTCGGATGCGCGCGCAGCCATCACTATACCTGCGGCAACGGCTTCACCATGTAACCAATTGCCATATCCCATTTCCGCTTCAATGGCGTGGCCAAAGGTATGTCCAAGATTCAGTAAAGCACGTAAGCCCGCTTCACGCTCGTCGGCGGCAACAACTTCGGCTTTCAGCTCGCAACAACGACGAATACAGTACGCCATCGCCGGGCCGTCCAGACGCAATAGCGCATCCAGATTCTCCTCAAGCCAGGTGAAGAAGTCTGCGTCGAGTATAATGCCGTATTTGATCACCTCTGCCAGTCCCGATGCCAGTTCGCGTGCGGGAAGCGTTTTCAGGCAATCAAGATCGACAACCACAGAAGCGGGTTGGTAAAACGCGCCAATCATGTTTTTGCCAAGGGGATGGTTGACGGCGGTTTTCCCGCCCACGGAAGAATCAACCTGCGACAGTAAGGTAGTTGGCACCTGGATGAAACGTACGCCTCGCTGGTAGCTGGCCGCCGCAAAACCGGTGAGATCGCCAATCACGCCGCCGCCAAGCGCGACCAGCGTGGTATCACGACCATGCGGTTTTTTCAGTAACGCCGTAAACACCGTATCCAGCACCGTCAGGCTCTTATACTGCTCGCCGTCAGGAAGAATCACGCTGTCTACGTTAACGCCTGCCCGTTCGAGTACGCCGCGAACCTTGTCCAGATAAAGCGGCGCCAGGGTTTCGTTGGTCACTAACATGACCTGATCGCCTGATTTCAGCGGCAAGAATGAAGCTGGTTCGTTAAACAAACCAGCCGCGATGGTGATCGGGTAACTACGTTCCCCGAGAGTGACTGTAATCCTCTCCATGACGCGACATCCACCTTAGTTACTTGTGCCCGCTTACCCAGCGTATTCTGCTTGAATTAGTTGCTTTCCAGCATATGAATAATCTGGTTTGCCACAACCTTAGCGCTTTGATCGTCGGTGCGAATGGTGACGTCGGCAATCTCTTCGTACAGCGGATTGCGTTCGTTAGCCAGCGCTTCCAGAACTTCGCGAGGCGGTGCTTCAACCTGCAACAGCGGGCGTTTTTTATCACGCTGCGTACGCGCCAGTTGTTTTTCGATGGTCGTTTCAAGGTAGACCACGACGCCACGCGCGGAGAGACGGTTACGCGTTTCACGCGATTTTACAGAGCCACCGCCGGTTGCCAGCACAATACCCTGTTTTTCCGTCAATTCGTTGATAACTTTTTCTTCACGATTACGGAAGCCGTCTTCACCTTCAACATCGAAGACCCAGCCCACATCAGCTCCGGTTCGTTTCTCAATCTCTTGATCAGAATCGTAAAATTCCATATTGAGTTGTTGAGCTAACTGGCGCCCAATAGTGCTTTTTCCGGCACCCATAGGCCCAACCAGAAAGATATTGCGTTTCTCTGCCATTTTTTCGGTACTACTAAGACTATTCGTTAATGGTAAACCCGCTTCACAGACACCCAGCGCAGCAGGACATGAACTGAAACCTCATAAGATATTGCGAGAGTCAGACTGAAAATTATCTCAATACTCAAGCGGGTTTGGCAACTGAATAAATCACCAAGCCTGATTGTTGCAAAACCCGAGTTAGCGTTGCCGGATGGCGACCAGAACAACATATCCGGCCTACAAATTGCTCTACTTTCAAACAATTGTGCGCAATCCGCAGAACCAATACGTCTGCATCAGCGGACATTCAGCCGTTTATCATCGGTCTTATGCACACCTTCGGCAAGGCAAAGCGCATTAATCAATGCGTCAGCAACGAAAAGCACGACTCTCAAATCGGTACTCCTTGTATGCTAAATACATCCGCACGTCAAATCCCGCAGATGCGTTCAGTGCAAAAACAGCGCTTTTTTATGCATAAATTATTCTGTCGCCACCAGTCTGGGGGTGATAAACACCACTAATTCGCGTCGCTCGTCCTCTTTGCCGTCATGGCGGAAGAGCTGACCAAGCCAGGGAATATCCCCCAGCAGCGGCACGCTATCGCTACCCGATTTATTTTTTCGCGAAAAAATACCGCCCAGCGCCAGCGTCTCGCCGCTTTTTACCTCTACCTGCGTTTCAATTTCCTGTTTATCTATCGCCAGCACTTCGCCGTCAGCCTGTTGTAGTACCTGACCGGGGACATTCTGGCTGATATGTAACTTCAGGCGGATGCGCCCTTTTTGCAAAACGGTGGGCGTCACTTCCATTCCCAGCACCGCTTCTTTAAATTCCACGGAGGTCGCGCCGCTTTCGCCGCTGGAAACCTGATAAGGAATTTCGCTGCCTTGCTTGATACTGGCTGGCTGCAGATGCGAAGCCAGCAGCCGGGGGCTGGCGATAATATCCAACTGCTGCTTTTGTTCCAGCGCTGACAGCTCTAGATCCAGCAAGCGTCCGTTAATGCGCCCGATGTTAAACCCGACGCGTGAGGTGGCGGCGGCGACGGATAAATCACTGGAAAGCGTCGTCACGTCACCCACCGCGCCCGCTTGCGTCGCGTCAGCCAGCGTCCACTTTACGCCCAGTTCCCGTAGACTCTTTTCGTTAATGGTGACGATATGCGCCGCCAGTTCCACCTGCGCCACCGGCAGATCCATTTGCGATACCCATTTTTCCAACTCCGCCAGGGCCGCGCGATTATCGCGCAACAGCAGGCGGTTGGTGCGCTTATCTACCATGATGGTTCCCTTCGCGCTCAGGAGTTTCTCGCCCGCTTTCGCCAGTTCGGCGGCATCGGCGTATTGCAGGCTAATGCTGCGGTTTTCCAGCGGTAAATTAGCCTGAAGCCTTAACCGCTCGGCATCCTGCCGCGCACTGTGTTCTTTCTGCCAGGCCTGTGAATGAACATGGAGAATATTCCCCTCCTGACGCAGCACCAGCCCAGCGCTATTGACCACCGTCTGTAGCGCCTGTTTCCACGGCACATCCGTCAGATGTAGCGATAATGTCCCGCTGACGTCCGGCGACACCACCAGATTCTGCCGCTCCTGCTCGGCTAAAGTCTGCAAAACCTGCACCACAGGGACGTCGTCAACCACCAGCGTCACTTTCGCCGCTTTTCCCGCCTGTGCGGCGGGCATCAAGACTATCAGTATTATGGCTATCCATCGCTTCATTGCCCGCTCCCTGACGTAGCCACCGCCACTGCGGCGGCGCACAATTTTTACCGGTCGTTAACGTTAAGGCTTCCGCCGTCAGGCGGACAATCGTCCAACCGTTTTCCAGCGTCTGCCCTTCTTCCACTCGCCGCCATTTTTGCTGGCTATCTTTAAGAATGCCTGTCCATCGCTCGCCTTTACGTACCGCGCCCTGATATCGCCACTGCGAGAGTTCCGCTATCCGGCAGCGATCTTCCGGCGGGCGGAAGGGATCGCGCATTCCTGTCAACGTCAGCAAACAAAAACAGAGCAATACACTACGGCTAGCCTTCATTCGCCAGGCGCTCCAGTTGCAGCGTTATCAATAATTCCGCCCCCTCTCTACGCAATGAAAACCGACTTACGCTCATCTCGCTTTCGGCCAACCGGACAAACAGTGACGGCACCGCATCCCAGGACGTTTTCAGCGCCATTTCTCCCCCCTGCGCCGATGGCTGCCAGTGCAGCAAACGCAGGGGAGGAGCCTGGAAATCTAACGGCGAAAAAGGACGCGGATTTTCAACGGTGCGCCCGAAAAGCGGTTCAGCCGCGACGCTCAGACGGCGCAGATGACGCCACTGTTGTCGGGCGGCCTCGCGCTGCTGGCTTAACCGCGTTTGTTGCGTATCCAGCGTTTTCCAGCCGGGATAGTCCACAGATAACGCGACCGTCAGCGTCAGGCACAGCACGCCTGCACACCAACAAAAAACCCGACCACGGCGCGACATCCCGTACCAGATATCAAAGAGCGCGTTCACGGGCGGCGCTCCTCGTTAACTGATAATGGAACTGCCAGCGCCCTTGCGCATCCTGCCGCGTGGCGCCCGTGCGGTTTAGCGGAAAACTGACATAGTGACGAAGCGATGTCTCAAGCGTGAGCAGGGCGTCAAACGTTCTCGCCAGCCCTTCCAGCTCTAGCGTCTCTTGCTGATAATTGAGGCTTGTCAGCCATGCCTGATCTGGCAACAGGTTGGCAAGGTCAGTCAAGATAGATTGCCAGGCTTGCGTCAGTTCACGCTGCGCCTGACGTTGTAATCGCGCCTGTTGCTGCCGCTGACGCTGCTGCAACTGCGGTATGTTCGCCGCAAGCGCCGTCGTGCGTCCGTTTTCCGCCGTCAGTAGCAGTTCATTAATCCTCCCCTCCTGCCAAAAAACCAACCGGGCGATCGTCGCGAGGCTTGCTATCAGCAGCAGGGACGCGCCCCATACCACGCACCACAGCCGCAGACGCGCTACGTAATGTTGGTGCCGCCAGGGGAGCAAATTGACAGAATGCGCCATCAGCGTATCTCCCCCATGGCTAAACCCAGCGCAATCGCAAAGCGATAACCGTCCGGCGGAACCGGCGGTTGGCGGACGGTAACGACGCGCCAGGGGTCGAATTCGCCTTCGGCGCATAACGAAATATGTTCCGGCACGACGGATAACGTCGCGGCAAGATCATGCAGCGTCGTCGCCTCGCACGCCGATTTACGCCCCCACGCATAGCGCGTCGCCCACAGCCACTGGCTCTCATCGCGCCAGACCAGACATTGCCGCCCCGAAGGTATAAACGGCAGCAAGCGCTGTAACGCGCAGGCATCGGGAGTTACAGCAGCGATGCGCACATTGAGCGTTTGCGCCAGCGTTAACAGCGCTGAAATTTCTTTGCTTTGCACGGCGGTAACGTTGAACGCGGGGCTCAGCGCATCGTCCTGAAAGTCGAAACGCAATAAGTCCGGATCCATATCCAGCTCACGCGCCATCGTTTGTGAAAGCCATGCGACTTGCTCACGTTCCCGCAGACGCATCGGCGGATGTGGAAAAGCGCGTTGCAATGTCCGATTTGCGGGAAAAGAGAGATAAATACGGTGACGTAGCGGCAGCTCGCGGCTCCAGGGTCGCAGTACGTGAGCCAGCGATTGCGGGTCAGGAATCGTACCCTCTGCCGTGGAGGCGTTCATCAGCGGCAGTCGCCACCAACGTTGCAGAGACCAGCCCGATGCGCCGCGAATAACGGCGATGGCCAGCGCTTCATGCTGCTGAATATGCAATCCTATTTGCCAGGTTTTAAAAGCCATAACGGTCGATCTCCTTATCACCCGTCGCGTTAACGGGTATATCAATGCGTCTGGCTTGCCTTTATACTACCGCGCGTTTGTTTATAAACTGCCCAAATGACACTAAATGGGAAATCTCCAGTGAAGTTCGTAAAGTATTTATTGATCCTTGCAGTATGTTGCATCCTGCTGGGAGCAGGCTCGATTTATGGCCTTTATCGCTATATTGAGCCGCAGCTACCTGACGTCGCGACATTGAAAGATGTGCGTTTGCAAATTCCGATGCAGGTTTACAGCGCGGATGGCGAACTTATCGCGCAATATGGCGAAAAACGTCGTATTCCCGTTACGCTCGATCAAATTCCGCCGGAAATGATCAACGCCTTTATCGCCACCGAAGATAGCCGCTTTTATGAGCATCACGGCATTGACCCGGTAGGTATTTTCCGTGCGGCCAGCGTCGCGCTCTTCTCCGGTCACGCATCGCAGGGAGCAAGTACCATTACCCAGCAACTGGCGCGAAACTTCTTCCTTAGCCCCGAACGCACGCTGATGCGCAAGATCAAGGAAGCGTTTCTGGCGATTCGTATTGAGCAGATGCTGAATAAAAATGAGATCCTCGAACTCTATCTGAACAAGATCTATCTCGGCTACCGCGCCTATGGCGTTGGCGCGGCGGCACAGGTCTACTTTGGTAAGACGGTCGACCAGCTTAGCCTAAGCGAAATGGCGGTTATCGCCGGGCTACCTAAAGCGCCTTCTACCTTTAACCCGCTCTACTCGATGGATCGGGCGATAGCGCGCCGTAACGTAGTGCTTTCGCGAATGTTAAGCGAGGGATATATCACTCAGGCGCAGTACGATCAGGCCCGTAGCGAACCTATCGACGCAAATTATCACGCGCCGGAAATCGCCTTCTCCGCACCTTATCTGTCGGAAATGGTGCGCCAGGAAATGTATAACCGTTATGGCGAAAGCGCCTACGAAGATGGTTATCGTATTTACACGACCATCACCCGCAAAGTGCAGCAGGCCGCGCAACAGGCGGTGCGTAATAACGTGCTGGACTATGACATGCGCCACGGTTATCGCGGCCCGGCGAATGTGCTATGGAAAGTGGGCGAAACGGCGTGGGACAGTAAAAAAATTACCGATACGTTGAAAGCGTTGCCGACCTACGGACCGCTGCTTCCCGCCGTGGTCACCAGCGCTAATCCGCAAGAGGCGACCGCTGCGCTTGCCGACGGTACGTCCGTTTCGCTACGTATGGAAGGAATGCGTTGGGCGCGGCCTTACCGCTCGGATACACAGCAGGGGCCGACGCCGCGTAAAGTTACCGATGTCGTCCAGACAGGTCAGCAAATCTGGGTTCGTCAGGTGGATAACGACTGGTGGCTGGCGCAGGTACCGGAAGTGAACTCCGCGCTGGTTTCGCTTAACCCGCAAACAGGCGCGGTACTGGCGCTGGTCGGCGGTTTCGATTTTAATCAGAGTAAATTTAACCGCGCGACGCAAGCTTTGCGTCAGGTGGGGTCGAACATCAAACCGTTCCTCTACACCGCCGCAATGGATAAAGGGCTGACGCTTGCCAGTATGCTCAACGATGTGCCGATTTCCCGCTGGGACGCCGGGGCAGGTTCAGACTGGCGTCCGAAAAACTCCCCGCCGCAGTACGCCGGACCGATTCGTTTACGCCAGGGGCTGGGGCAGTCGAAAAACGTGGTGATGGTACGCGCCATGCGCGCCATGGGCGTCGACTATGCGGCGGAGTATCTGCAACGCTTCGGCTTCCCGGCGCAGAATATCGTGCATACCGAATCGCTGGCGCTGGGCTCCGCCTCCTTCACGCCGATGCAGGTTGCGCGCGGTTATGCGGTGATGGCGAACGGCGGTTTCCTGATCGACCCGTATTTCATCAGCAAGATTGAGAACGATCAGGGCGGCGTGATCTTCGAAGCGAAACCGAAAATCGCCTGCCCGGAGTGCGATATCCCGGTCATTTACGGCAATACGCAGAAATCCGACGTGCTGGAAAACACCAATGTGGAAGAGGTCGCGGTTTCGCAAGAGCAGCAAAACAGCGCCGTACCGATGCCTGAGCTGGAACAGGCAAACCAGGCGCTGGTCGCGCAAAACGGCACGCAGGAGTACGCGCCGCATGTGATCAATACGCCGCTGGCGTTTCTGATCAAAAGCGCGCTGAACACCAATATCTTCGGCGAACCCGGCTGGATGGGTACCGGCTGGCGTGCGGCGCGCGACCTTAAACGTCGCGATATCGGCGGCAAAACCGGTACGACCAACAGCTCGAAAGACGCATGGTTCTCCGGCTATGGTCCTGGCGTCGTCACTTCCGTATGGATCGGCTTTGACGATCACCGCCGTGATTTAGGCCGCACTACCGCTTCCGGCGCGATCAAAGATCAAATCTCCGGCTATGAGGGCGGCGCGAAGAGCGCGCAACCTGCATGGGACGCCTATATGAAAGCCGTGCTGGAAGGCGTGCCGGAACAGCCGCTAACGCCGCCGCCGGGCATTGTCACGGTGAATATCGACCGCAGTACCGGACAACTGGCGAGCGGCGGTAACAGCCGTGAAGAGTATTTCATCGAAGGCACGCAGCCGACACAACAGGCGGTACACGAGGTGGGAACCACCATTATTGATAATGGTGAAACACACGAACTGTTCTGATCAAAAAAGGCGCTCCGGCGCCTTTTTTATTGTGTTTAGCGGATGACGGCGAACGGGGAGACGAACCTCCCGTTGGCTTGATCAACGCCGCGCCATCAGGCAATTCGGCCCTGCGCTTTCAACCACTCGCGTACCAGAAACAGCGCGCTGACGTTGCGGGCCTCGTTAAAATCGGGGTCTTCCAGCAGATCCATTAAATGCGCCAGCGGCCAGCGTACCTGCGGCAATGGCTCAGGCTCGTCGCCTTCCAGCGACTCCGGATAGAGATCTTCCGCCACCACAATATTCATTTTGCTGGAAAAATAAGAGGGCGCCATGCTGAGTTTTTTTAAGAAGGTCAGGTTATGCGCGCCAAACCCGACCTCTTCTTTGAGCTCCCGGTTCGCCGCTTCAAAAACGGTCTCGCCCGGGTCGATCAATCCTTTCGAGAAGCCCAGCTCATAGGATTCGGTTCCCACCGCATACTCACGAATAAGAATCAGATGCTCATCAACGATCGGCACAATCATTACCGCCTCACGGGTTGATGGTCGCATACGTTCATACACGCGACGCACGCCGTTGCTGAACTCCAGATCCACGCTTTCTACGTTAAACAGTCGGGATTGTGCGACGGTTTCCACTTTCAGAATGGTGGGTTTTTGTAATGATTTGCTCATTGTGAGAATCTTTGCAGTGTAATCTGTGGTCATTGTGCGACATACCGCACGGTTTCGGCAATGCGAATTGCCGTTTATTTACATTTATGTAACGTAATAAAAATTAATTCTTATTTCAAATTAAAAGTCAATAGGTTGAAATAACTCCAGGAATTTGCTGATATTCCGTTTTTGGTGGTATTGCTATGATTTGCCTTCACTGGGATGCGCTTTACAATGCTCAAGTTCAACTCCACGCTTGCCGATAGCCAACCACAGAAAAATGTTTATTGGACAGGGTGCGACTGACCACGCCTGACAGACTTAGTAAGATGGGGAAAGCATGAGCACCATTCTGATTTTTATAGCTGCTTTGCTGGCCTGCTCTCTACTGGCAATATGGCGGTTCCGGGTAAAGTCCAGACGAGGGAGCTTACCGTGGATCAGCGCCTTTCAGGACGCGCAAACGCGTAAACTGTTGCCCGAAGAGCGCAGCGCGGTAGAAAACTATCTCGATAACCTTAGCCAGATCCAGCAAGTTCCGGGGCCGACAGGTGCCAGTGCTGCGCCCATCTCGCTGACGCTGAACGCGGAAAGCAACAGTGTCGTGATACTGACCCACTCCATCACCCGCTACGGCATTACCACTGACGATCCTAATAAATGGCGCTACTACCTCGACTCCGTCGAAGTCCATCTGCCGCCTTTCTGGGAACAGTACATCAATGATGAAAACAACGTTGAGCTGATCCTCACGGATACGCTGCCGCTGGTGATCTCTTTAAACGGCCATACGCTGCAAGAGTATATGCAGGAGTCGCGCGGCTACGCGCTACAGAATACGGCCTCTACGCAGGCGTCGATTCGCGGCGAAGAGAGCGAGCAGATTGAGCTGTTGAATATCCGTCAGGAGACCCACGAAGAATATGCGCTCAGCCGCCCGGCTGGCTTGCGCGAAGCGTTGTTAATCGTCGCCTCCTTTTTGTTATTCTTTTTCTGTCTGATAACGCCAGACGTTTTTGTACCGTGGATGATAGGCGGCGCGATCCTGCTGCTGGCAGCCGGACTTTGGGGGCTTTTTGCGCCGCCGTCGAAAAGCGCGCTGCGGGAAATTCACTGTCTGCGGGGAACGCCCCGCCGCTGGGGACTGTTTGGGGAGAATAATCAGGAGCAGATTAACAATATCTCCCTGGGCATCATCGACCTTATTTACCCTGCCCACTGGCAACCCTACATTACGCAGGATCTTGGGCAACAAACGGATATTGATATTTACCTTGATCGCCATGTCGCCCGCCAGGGCCGGTTTTTATCCCTGCATGATGAAGTGAAAAACTTTCCGTTGCAGCACTGGTTACGCAGCACTGTTATTGCTATCGGTTCGCTGCTGGTGTTGTTTATGCTGCTGTTCTGGATCCCGCTGGATATGCCAATTAAGTTCACGCTATCGTGGATGAAAGGCGCGCAAACCATTGAAGCGACAACGGTAAAACAGCTTGAAAAAGCTGGCGTACGGGTGGGCGATACGCTGCACCTGAGCGGTAAAGGAATGTGTAATATTCATTCCGGGGCGACCTGGAGCGGCCAGTCTAACTCCCCGTTTATGCCGTTCGATTGCTCGCAAATCATCTGGAATGACGCGCCTGCGCTACCGCTGCCGGAATCAGATCTGGTGAATAAAGCGATGGCGCTAAGCCAGGCGGTAAATCGTCAGCTCCATCCAAAACCCGAAGACGACTCGCGCGTCAGCGCATCTTTACGCTCCGCGATACAAAAATCGGGCATGGTATTATTAGATGACTTTGGCGATATTGTTCTGAAAACCGCTGATTTGTGCGCGGCGGAAGACGAGTGCGTGCGTCTGAAAAATGCGCTGGTTAATCTCGGTAACAGTAAGGACTGGAACGCGCTGGTGAAACGCGCGAACGCCGGCAAACTGGACGGCGTCAACGTGCTGCTACGCCCCGTAAGCGCAGAGTCGCTGGAAAATCTGGTCACGACCTCAACGGCGCCGTTTATTTCTCGCGAGACCGCGCGTGCCGCCCAGTCGCTGAATAGCCCCGCTCCCGGCGGATTCCTGATCGCCAGCGATGAAGGCAGCGAACTGGTTGATCAGGCCTGGCCGTCAACGCCGCTGTATGACTATCCCGCGCAGGAACAGTGGAGCGCCTTCCAGCGTCTGGCGCAAACGCTCATGCAGACGCCATTTAGCGCCGAGGGCATTGTCACCAGCGTGTATACCGATGCCAACGGCACGCAGCATATCAGCCTGCATCGTATCCCCGATAAATCCGGCTGGTGGCGTTACCTCGGCACCACGCTGCTGATGTTGGCAATGATAGTGAGCGCGGTCTACAACGGCATTCAGGCGTTCAGACGTTACCAACGCCACCGCACCCGTATGGCGGACATCCAGGAATACTATGAAAACTGCCTCAATCCCAGGTTAACCGTCTCTCCGGAAAATCTCATCTGATCGCGCCGCCGTGCGACAGGGTATGCTACCCTGTCGCGCAAATTGCGTTACCCTGGAGTTCCCCATGCATATTGATATTGACTGGCAAAACGTGGATACCGTTTTGCTGGATATGGACGGCACGCTGCTTGATCTCGCGTTCGATAACTATTTCTGGCAAAAGCTGGTACCGGAAACCTACGGCGCGCAGCAGGGTATTTCGCCGCAGGACGCGCAGGAATATATTCGCCAGCAGTATCATGCCGTACAGCATACGCTAAACTGGTACTGTCTGGATTACTGGAGCGAGCGTCTGGGTCTGGATATTTGCGCCATGACGACGGCGCAAGGGCCGCGCGCCGTTTTGCGCGACGATACCGTACCGTTTCTGAATGCGTTAAAAGCCAGCGGAAAACGTCGGATTCTGCTCACCAATGCGCATCCACATAACCTGGCGGTGAAGCTGGAGCATACCGGTCTGGCCTCACACCTTGATTTATTACTTTCCACCCACACATTTGGTTATCCCAAAGAGGATCAGCGGTTATGGCGCGCTGTCACTGAGGAAACGGGAATAAGCGCAGAGAAAACGCTGTTTATCGATGACAGCGAACCGATTCTCGACGCCGCCGCCCGGTTTGGTATTCGCTACTGTCTTGGCGTGACGAATCCTGATTCCGGCCTGGCGGAAAAGCACTATACGCGCCATCCGTCTCTGAACGACTACCGCCGTCTGATCCCCTCGCTGATGTGAAGGAGACGCCATGAAAGAAAAGTCCTCCGTTGAGGTCAGACTGGATAAATGGCTGTGGGCCGCGCGTTTTTATAAAACCCGCGCGCTGGCCCGCGAGATGATTGAAGGCGGTAAGGTGCATTACAACGGCCAGCGCAGTAAGCCGAGCAAAATCGTCGAGCTGAACGCAACCCTTACCCTGCGTCAGGGAAATGACGAACGGACGGTGATCGTTAAAGCCATCACCGAACAGCGCCGTCCGGCCAGCGAAGCCGTCGCTCTGTATGAAGAGACGGCGGAAAGCGTGGAAAAACGCGAAAAAATGGCGCAGGCGCGCAAGCTTAACGCCCTGACCATGCCGCATCCGGACAGGCGACCGGACAAGAAAGAGCGCCGCGACCTGTTACGATTTAAACACGGCGACAGCGAATAACTGTCACCCGCAAGAGAGATGATTATGCCGCAACATGACCAATTACATCGTTATCTGTTTGAAAACTTTGCCGTTCGCGGCGAGCTGGTGACCGTTTCGGAAACCTTGCAACAGATCCTCGACAATCATACCTACCCGCAGCCGGTGAAAACCGTACTGGCCGAACTGCTGGTCGCCACTAGCCTGCTGACCGCAACGCTGAAGTTTGCCGGTGACATTACGGTACAGCTCCAGGGCGACGGGCCGTTAAGCCTGGCGGTGATCAATGGCAATAATCAGCAGCAGATGCGCGGCGTGGCTCGCGTTCAGGGCGACATCCCTGACAATGCGGATCTCAAAACGCTGGTTGGCAACGGCTATCTGGTGATCACCATTACGCCGGAAGAGGGTGAACGCTATCAGGGCGTGGTGGGTCTGGAAGGCGATACTCTGGCGGCGTGCCTGGAAGATTACTTCCTGCGCTCCGAGCAGTTGCCGACGCGCCTGTTTATCCGTACCGGCGATGTCGACGGTAAACCGGCGGCAGGTGGAATGTTGCTCCAGGTGATGCCAGCACAGAACGCGCAGGCGGAGGATTTCGACCATCTGGCTATGTTGACGGAAACCATTAAAAGCGAAGAGCTGCTGACGTTACCGGCAAATGACGTGCTGTGGCGTTTGTATCACGAAGAAGAAGTCACGCTCTACGATCCGCAAGATGTTGAATTCAAATGTACCTGTTCACGCGAACGTTGCGCGGGCGCGCTGAAAACATTGCCGGATGAAGAAGTGGACAGCATTCTGGCGGAAGAAGGCGAAATCGATATGCACTGCGATTACTGCGGCAATCATTATCTGTTCAATGCGATGGATATCGCGGAGATCCGTAACAACGCCTCTCCAGCCGATCCACAGGTTCACTAATCGCCTCGTAGTCAGCAACGTCATTGCCTGATGGCGCTGCGCTTATCTGGCCTACAGCATCCCGCTCCGTAGGCCGGATAAGGCATTTATACCGCCATCCGGCAAAAAGCTTACTCGTTGTAGTAATCCACATCCAACCGCTTACCATCAATAATGATATCGCGCCAGGCTTTGGGGGCTGAGTCTAACCGATGCCCGGCAATCGCGTGCAACAGTTGCGTCTTAGAAAACCCGTCCGGCAATCGGGCGAACGCTTTCTGCGTCCATTTCCCCTCTTTTAAGCCGTAGACCTGGCTCTCGGCAACAATAAAGTTATACAGCACCTGCTCAGGCTGACCGTCGCCGTTAAGATCCTGACTCACCAGCACGCAGGCATCCAGTTCAAGGCAGGAATCGTCCGAATAACTCTGCTCTTTGACAAACGCCCAAAATGCGGCATCCGGCTTCTGGCTACCGGGCGCAATCATCACCACCCGCGCTAAATCGTCCGCCGTCGGAGAGACCTTATTTCTCTGCAAAAACGTCATCAGTTCACGATTGCGCTTTCTGTTCTGCGTAAACGCCTCGTCATCCCGCAACGATTTCAGCGCTTCCTGGCCAGGTTTGCCGCTGTGATCCAGCATATACAGGCTGATCTGATCCGCAGTAATTTTACCGCTATGGTAACGCGCCATATGGCTGTTGACGCTAATACGCCAGACATCAAGTACAGGCGAGGCCAGCAACAGCAATATCACCAGCGTTAACAAAGAGACGCTCAGTATCACCTTGCCTTGCCACTCACCAGGGTCGCGTCCGCGGCGTAACAGACCGATCAGATAACCGAAGGACCATACCAGCAAGACAGACGCCGTCAGCGCGCCATACAGACGATCCGGCGTCCAGCCGTATTGCTGAATGCGTACCCATAACGCCCAGCCCGCCAGCAGCATATATATCGGGGCAACGCACAGCGAGGCGCTAATCATGCCGCGTAGTACGCGCGGATAGGGTAATACGCGCTTTTGCGGTTCGTTGACAATCGCCACGAGGAGCAGCAGCATCAGCGTCAGCGTGGATAGCAGCCCCGCAGCGGAAACACGCGCAGAAATCGCCTCCAGTCCGGTAAAGGGTAACGTCACAATAAACAGCAATGCCAGCAGCGACACCACTGGCAGTAAACCCGTCGCGATCAGCGTCAGCAGCTTTTGCACCGCCGCCACAAGGCGCGACTGCGTGCGGGCGAGAATGACCGCCAGCGCCGTAACCAAGCCGATGGTCACATAAATAAAGGCTTCAGTTTCAAAGAAAAGGGTACTGAAAAAGCGGATGCCTACCAGCCTGAATAGCGCGCTCCAGAGCAGAAGTACCAGCCAGAACAGTCCGTTAGCGACCAGGACGATAAACAATGTCAGTACGTTATGCCATAACCGCAGATAAAACTGGGGATAACGCGCCGAACCGGTTTGCGAATGTAGCTGATATTGCATCCAGGGCAATACCAGCATCGCCATCAACACAAGCCGGAGACCATACAGCCAGAGGAGCTCAGCCAGGCGCCATTTCTCCACCGCCTCAACCTGCCATTTCAGCCAGCCGCTCATTGCCAGCACGACCACAAAGATCAGCCCCAGCCAGCCCCACAGCGCGCGCTGTTTAAAGGAGACCACGGTAAGCAATAGCATTGACGACAACGCTATCGTCGCAGGCATACCATAGAACAGCCAGTCGCTATTTAGTGGTACCAGCCAGGCCATCAGCAGGTAGCACAAGACGCCCTGCAGCAAACCGGTGAGCAACATACCCCAGCGAGTAGTACGTGAAAGCGCTACACTTTCCATGTCGTTATCCAGAATGATGAGAAAGTCGCATTATTGCATCATCTGTTCACCGCCAGGCGTCGTCATGCATAATTCAGAAAAAAACGCAGAGAGGTGAATCGATATTGTTAATGTTGGTGTTACGTAACTTTCTTACATGAATGCGATTACAGTCACATTATGTCGGTCAAAAACACTTCCTTTTAACGTTTTCAGAACATTTTCCACAACAAAAGTAGGTTTCCTGCCATAATAACCGCCGCTGCGTGACAGGAGTCACAGTGTTTTTCGTCAATCGTGATTTTGTCCAGATACGTAAATCTATGAGCCTTGTCGCGGTTAACCAACCTCAAAAAACCTTACTATTTTCGGTAATATATATTGGCTAAGGAGCAGTGATATGCGCGTTAACAATTTAACCCCGCAAGATCTCAAGGCTTATGGTATCAACGACGTCCAGGATATCGTTTACAATCCCAGCTACGACACCCTTTATCAGGAAGAACTTAATCCTGGTCTGGAAGGGTATGAGCGTGGCGTGTTAACTAACCTGGGCGCTGTTGCCGTTGATACCGGTATTTTTACCGGTCGTTCGCCTAAGGATAAGTATATTGTTCGCGACGACACCACGCGTGATACGCTGTGGTGGTCCGATAAGGGTAAAGGTAAAAACGATAATAAGCCGCTTTCCCAGGAAACCTGGCAACACCTGAAAGGTCTGGTGACGCATCAGCTTTCCGGTAAACGCTTATTCATTGTTGATGCGTTCTGCGGCGCAAATGCCGACACTCGTCTTTCCGTGCGCTTTATTACGGAAGTCGCCTGGCAGGCCCACTTCGTTAAAAATATGTTCATTCGCCCAACGGACGAAGAGCTGGTAGGCTTCAAACCTGACTTTATTGTCATGAACGGCGCGAAGTGCACCAACCCGCAGTGGAAAGAGCAAGGGCTGAACTCGGAAAACTTCGTGGCGTTCAACCTGACTGAACGCATTCAGCTTATTGGCGGCACCTGGTACGGCGGCGAAATGAAAAAAGGAATGTTCTCGGTAATGAACTACCTGCTGCCGCTCAAAGGTATCGCCTCAATGCACTGTTCCGCCAACGTGGGTGAAAAAGGCGATGTCGCGGTCTTCTTCGGCCTTTCCGGTACCGGAAAAACCACTCTGTCCACCGACCCGAAACGTCGTCTGATTGGCGATGATGAGCACGGTTGGGATGACGACGGCGTGTTCAACTTTGAA
Organism: Salmonella sp. NW38; assembly: GCF_051807745.1. Classification (NCBI taxonomy): domain Bacteria; kingdom Pseudomonadati; phylum Pseudomonadota; class Gammaproteobacteria; order Enterobacterales; family Enterobacteriaceae; genus Salmonella; species Salmonella sp. NW38. Next base: position 51,829 of record NZ_JAMMTO010000004.1, read on the forward strand.
GGCGGCTGCTACGCCAAAACCATCAAACTGTCGAAAGAAGCGGAGCCAGAAATTTATCATGCGATTCGCCGTGATGCGCTGCTGGAAAACGTCACCGTGCGCGAAGACGGCACCGTTGATTTCGATGATGGTTCCAAAACCGAAAACACCCGCGTCTCTTACCCGATCTATCATATCGATAACATCGTTAAGCCTGTGTCCAAAGCAGGTCACGCCACGAAGGTTATCTTCCTGACGGCGGACGCCTTCGGCGTGTTGCCGCCGGTTTCCCGTTTAACCGCTAACCAGACGCAGTACCACTTCCTGTCGGGTTTCACCGCTAAACTGGCCGGCACCGAACGCGGCGTCACCGAACCGACCCCCACCTTCTCCGCCTGCTTCGGCGCCGCGTTCCTGACGCTGCACCCGACGCAGTATGCTGAGGTGCTGGTGAAACGTATGCAGGCAGCAGGCGCGCAGGCTTATCTGGTTAACACCGGCTGGAATGGCACCGGCAAACGTATCTCCATCAAAGATACGCGCGCAATTATCGACGCCATTCTGAACGGTTCTCTTGATAACGCGGAAACCTTCCGTCTGCCGCTGTTCGATCTGGCGATCCCGACTGAACTGCCAGGCGTGGATACCCACATTCTCGACCCGCGTAACACCTACGCGTCGCCGGAACAATGGCAGGAAAAAGCCACCGCGCTGGCGAAACTGTTCATTGAGAACTTCGAGAAGTATACGGATACCCCGGCAGGCGAAGCGCTGGTTAGCGCCGGACCGAAGCTGTAAGGAAGAGGCCGGATGGCGGCTTTGAACGGCGTCATCCGGCGTTAAGAAGAAAGGGAGGGTAATACCTCCCTTTCTTATGCCTCTTTTGTCGTCCCCTGGACGCGAGCCACAGGAACCGGTAGCCAGGCGCGAATTGACAATCCGCCACGCTCGCTGGTGCCAATCTCCAGCATCCCGTTATGGTTATCGATAATGCGCTGCACAATCGCCAGCCCCAGCCCTGTGCCGCTGGTGCTACGGGCGCTGTCGCCGCGTACAAAAGGCTGGAACAGATGTTTACGCTGCTCCGGCTTAATGCCCGGCCCGTCATCTTCTACCTGGAACCAGGCGCGATGCGACTCGGTGCCGCTACTGACCTTAATCCAGCCGTTGCCATAACGGGCAGCATTAACCACCATATTCGCCACCGCGCGCTTAATCGAGAGCGGGTGCATTTTCACCTGGATGCTGCCTGCCTGAAGCGCAGTGTTAATCTCACGCTCATAGCCGCTTTCCGCCGCAATCACCTCGCCCAGTACGGAATTGAGATCCGCCATCTCCATTGGCATTTCCTGACCGGTACGCAGATAGTCAATAAACTGTTCGATAATGGCGTTACACTCTTCGATGTCTTTATTGATCGACTCCGCGAGATAACCGTCTTCCTCGCCCATCATCTCCGTCGCCAGACGAATACGGGTCAGCGGCGTGCGCAAGTCGTGGCTGACGCCCGCCATCAATAGCGTACGGTCATCAGCCAATTGTTTCACGCCGGCTGCCATATGGTTAAACGCCCGAGTCACAGAGCGCACCTCAGAGGCGCCATATTCACGCAGCGGCGGCGGAATAATTCCCTTCCCTACCTGCAGGGCGGCATGTTCAAGATCCACTAACGGTCGGTTCTGTATACGAATAAACAGCCACGCGCCGCCTATCGCCAGGAGCATAATCGCCAGCGTGTAACGGAAAAGCGGAGAAAAATCGCCCTGATGAATCTCGGTCAGCGGCACGCGCACCCAGATATTGGGCGACAGCCAGGTTTTGAGCCACACGACAGGCGAGCTTTTGTTGACCTCAACGCGCACTTCCGTCGGGCCGCCTAATTGCTGCGCCATCTGGTGGCTTAAGAATTCGTAGTGTTGCGCCCAACGCAGCCCGGCCTCTTCGGCGGCTTCGTTGGTGTAGAGAGAGATCCCCAGCTCGCGATAGATTTCCCGACGAAACGCAGGCGGCACGACTAACTGCGTGCCGTCCTCCAGTTGCAGCTTATCGGTCATCAGCATACGGACTTCGTAAGCCAGAACCTTATTAAACTGCTGGAGGCTCGGCAAAATCGCGAAGTTCAGCACCACCAGGTAGGTCGTCACCAGGCTGACGAACAGCAAGGTGACGATGAGCAACAGCGTGCGGGCAAATGAACTTCGCGGCGAGAAGCGCATTCGCCTCATGCTTTAGAACCGTCCGGTACGAAGACGTAGCCCAGGCCCCAGACGGTCTGAATATAACGCGGATGCGCCGGATCTTCTTCCACCATACGGCGCAGGCGGGAGATCTGGACGTCGATGGAGCGTTCCATCGCGGAATACTCGCGGCCACGGGCCAGATTCATCAGCTTATCGCGAGAGAGCGGCTCGCGCGGGTGGCTTACCAGCGCTTTCAGTACCGCAAACTCCCCGCTGGTCAGCGGCATCGGTTCATCTTCACGGAACATCTCGCGCGTACCGAGGTTCAGTTTAAACTTACCGAACGCGATAACGGCCTCTTCCTGCGACGGCGCGCCGGGCAGTTCGTTTGCCTGACGACGTAGCACGGCGCGGATACGCGCCAACAGCTCGCGCGGGTTAAACGGTTTAGGAATGTAGTCATCGGCGCCGATTTCCAGCCCGACGATACGGTCAACCTCTTCACCCTTCGCCGTGACCATAATGATCGGCATTGGATTACTTTGACTACGCAGGCGACGACAAATCGACAGACCATCTTCACCTGGCAGCATTAAATCCAGTACCATGAGATGGAAAGATTCACGGGTCAGCAGACGATCCATCTGCTCGGCGTTAGCGACGCTTCGAACCTGGAAGCCCTGCTCGGTCAGATAACGTTCCAGTAGCGCCCGCAGACGCATATCGTCATCAACCACCAGAATCTTATAATTCTCTTGCATTGTCTGTACTCCCAAAGGTTCGCAACAAATGTAAGTGTGTATTCTTAAAAAAGCTCACGTGAGTCACCAGCAAATTCTGGTATGAATTTCAGGCTAAATTGTTACAAAGCATATTTAACAGCAGCTTAAATATACAATTAATCGGCAACCCCATTATTTATTCTGTCGGGACGATCACGTTATACCCCGTGTGCGCAATATCGACAGCAAAGGTAAATCAACGAGATGAAAACGCCCCTGATCACCCGCGAAGGGTACGAAACACTCAAACAAGAGCTCAATTATCTCTGGCGTGAAGAGCGCCCGGAGGTCACCAAAAAAGTGACCTGGGCTGCGAGTCTGGGCGACCGCAGCGAGAATGCCGACTATCAGTATAATAAAAAGCGCCTGCGTGAGATCGACAGACGCGTCAGATATCTGACCAAATGCATGGAAAATCTCAAAATCGTGGATTATTCCCCGCAGCAGGAGGGCAAAGTCTTCTTCGGCGCCTGGGTGGAAATTGAAAATGATGACGGCGATACGCTGAAGTTCCGCATTGTCGGCTACGATGAAATTTTCGGACGTAAGGATTACATCTCTATCGACTCGCCGATGGCGCGGGCGCTACTGAAAAAAGAAGTGGGCGATCTGGCGGTGGTTAACACCCCTGTCGGCGAAGCAAACTGGTACGTCAATGCGATCGAATACGTCAAATAAGACAAGAAGAATCCTAAGCCCCCGCTGATGGCTGGCATTTTTGCCAGCCAATCCGTATAACTATCCCCTGATTTTTATCCTGAAGACGAAGCTAACCCATGATGAATGATTCTTTCTGCCGCATTATTGCGGGTGAAATCCAGGCAAATGCCGGGCAGGTTGAAGCTGCCGTTCGCCTGCTTGACGAAGGGAACACCGTGCCGTTTATCGCACGTTATCGTAAAGAAATCACCGGCGGTCTGGATGACACGCAGTTGCGTAACCTGGAAACGCGTCTGGGCTATCTGCGTGAGCTGGAAGACAGGCGTCAGGCCATCCTCAAGTCCATTTCCGAACAAGGCAAACTGACCGATGAGCTGGCTGGCGCCATCAACGCTACGTTAAGTAAGACCGAGCTCGAAGACCTCTACCTGCCCTATAAACCTAAACGCCGCACCCGTGGACAAATCGCCATTGAAGCCGGCCTTGAGCCGCTGGCCGATCTGCTCTGGAACGAACCGTCCCACGATCCTGACGTGGAAGCGGCAAAGTACATTGATGGCGACAAAGGCGTGGCGGACACGAAAGCCGCGCTCGACGGCGCACGCTACATTCTGATGGAGCGCTTTGCCGAAGACGCCGCATTGCTGGCGAAAGTGCGTGATTACCTATGGAAGAACGCCCATCTGGTCGCCACGGTCGTGAGCGGCAAAGAGGAAGAAGGGGCAAAATTCCGCGACTATTTCGACCATCATGAGCCCATTGCTAACGTCCCGTCTCACCGTGCGCTGGCCATGTTCCGTGGTCGTAACGAAGGCATTCTGCAACTTTCGCTCAATGCCGACCCACAGTTTGATGAGCCGCCGAAAGAAAGCTACTGCGAGCAAATCATCATGGACCATCTCGGCCTGCGGCTAAATAACGCCCCGGCGGATAGCTGGCGCAAAGGCGTAGTGAGCTGGACGTGGCGTATCAAAGTCTTAATGCACCTCGAAACCGAACTGATGGGCACCGTGCGCGAACGTGCGGAAGATGAAGCGATTAACGTGTTTGCCCGTAACCTGCACGACCTGCTGATGGCAGCCCCCGCAGGCCTGCGCGCCACGATGGGCCTTGATCCTGGCCTGCGTACCGGCGTAAAAGTCGCTGTCGTTGACGGCACCGGCAAGCTGGTGGCGACGGATACCATTTATCCGCATACCGGTCAGGCGGCCAAAGCGGCTACCGTGATCGCCGCGCTGTGCGAAAAATACCACGTCGAACTGGTCGCGATTGGCAACGGTACGGCCTCGCGTGAAACCGAACGCTTCTATCTCGACGTACAGAAACAGTTCCCGAACGTGACGGCGCAGAAAGTGATCGTCAGCGAAGCGGGGGCGTCCGTGTATTCCGCTTCTGAGCTGGCGGCGCAGGAGTTTCCGGATCTCGACGTCTCCCTGCGCGGCGCGGTCTCTATCGCGCGTCGCCTGCAGGATCCGCTGGCGGAACTGGTGAAAATCGATCCGAAATCCATCGGCGTCGGCCAATATCAACACGATGTCAGCCAGACCCAGTTGGCGCGTAAGCTGGATGCGGTGGTCGAAGACTGCGTAAACGCCGTCGGCGTCGATTTGAATACCGCCTCCGTACCGCTGCTGACCCGCGTCGCGGGCTTAACGCGCATGATGGCGCAAAACATCGTCGCCTGGCGCGATGAGAACGGTCAGTTTCAGAACCGCCAGCAACTGTTGAAGGTGAGCCGTCTGGGGCCGAAAGCGTTTGAGCAGTGCGCGGGCTTCCTGCGTATTAACCACGGCGATAACCCGCTGGATGCCTCCACCGTCCACCCGGAAGCCTATCCGGTTGTCGAACGCATTCTGGCGGCGACGCAGCAAGCGCTAAAAGATCTGATGGGCAACAGCAACGAATTGCGTCACCTCAAGGCCGCTGATTTTACCGACGATAAATTCGGCGTGCCGACCGTGAGCGATATCATCAAAGAGCTGGAAAAACCGGGCCGCGACCCGCGTCCTGAATTTAAAACCGCGCAATTCGCCGATGGCGTCGAAACCATGAACGACCTGCTGCCGGGGATGATTCTGGAAGGGGCGGTCACTAACGTCACTAACTTCGGCGCGTTTGTCGATATCGGCGTTCATCAGGATGGCCTGGTGCATATCTCCTCGCTCTCGAATAAGTTCGTTGAAGATCCGCACACCGTGGTGAAAGCGGGCGACATCGTGAAGGTGAAAGTGCTGGAAGTGGATCTGCAACGTAAGCGTATTGCGCTGACGATGCGTCTGGACGAACAGCCCGGCGAAACCGCCGCTCGCCGCGGCGGCGGCGCCGATCGCGCTCAGGGCAACCGCCCGGCATCTAAAGCGGCGAAACCGCGCGGTCGTGACGCTCAGCCAGCCGGTAACAGCGCCATGATGGACGCGCTGGCAGCCGCAATGGGAAAAAAACGCTAATCGGGTAATACGCAGGCCGGGTTACTTCTTATCCGGCCTGCGATTTTGCAATACGTCCAACCCTTTCTTTTTTAATTAACAATTAAATCTTACCCATTAGAATCTGTTAATTAATTTTCTTCTGCTATCCGCACTATTAATTATCACTTTATTAACAGATGAAACCTTAATTAAACATTAAAAACGGTGAATATTTGCACATTAGGGGTATTTGCAAAAAGACAAATAAATGTTGAGCCATATCAACATCGGCGCAAATTATCGCTTATTTGTACATTCCGTCACATTTTAATCGTTGAAGATAGAAACCATTCTCATTATCATTGTGTTGTTGATTATTTACTCTTTCCTTCGTTGGCTAAACATCGGGTCTCCTGCCGCCCCCCTGAGCGCCGCATGAGGTATACATCCAGTTAGTAAGAAACAAGTAGGTCGTATGCAATTCACTCCTGACACTGCGTGGAAAATCACCGGCTTTGCGCGTGAAATCAGCCCGGCGTATCGTCAAAAACTGCTTTCGCTCGGCATGTTGCCCGGCTCTTCATTTAATGTCGTCCGCGTCGCGCCCTTAGGCGATCCGATCCATATCGAAACACGACGCGTGAGTCTGGTTTTGCGTAAAAAGGATTTGGCGTTAATAGAAGTGGAAGCGGTTTCCTGTTAATACAGTGAGTCTATAAAAATGAAAAAATTAACCATTGGTTTAATTGGTAATCCTAATTCCGGCAAGACCACCTTATTTAACCAACTCACCGGCGCGCGTCAGCGCGTGGGGAACTGGGCGGGCGTCACCGTCGAGCGTAAAGAGGGCCAGTTCGCGACAACTGACCACCAGGTCACGCTGGTAGATTTACCCGGCACCTATTCTCTGACGACCATCTCGTCACAAACCTCTCTCGACGAACAGATCGCCTGCCACTACATCCTGAGCGGCGACGCCGATCTGTTGATAAACGTTGTGGACGCCTCCAATCTGGAGCGCAACCTCTATTTGACGCTGCAACTGCTGGAGCTGGGTATCCCCTGTATTGTCGCGCTCAATATGCTGGATATCGCTGAAAAACAGCAGGTTCGTATTGATGTCGACGCTCTGTCCACGCGTCTGGGTTGTCCTGTCGTACCGCTGGTATCGACTCGCGGTCGCGGTATCGAGGCGCTGAAACTGGCCATTGACCGTCACAACGCTAACGACAACGTCGAACTGGTGCATTATGCCCAGCCGCTGCTGCGCGAAGCGGATTTCCTGGCCGACGCGATGGCCCAGGAGATGCCTTTACAACAGCGCCGCTGGCTGGGTCTGCAAATGCTGGAGGGCGATATCTACAGCCGGGCTTACGCAGGCGAGGCGGCGCAAAACCTGGACACCTCCCTGGCCCGTCTGAAGGACGAAATGGACGACCCGGCGCTGCATATCGCCGACGCCCGTTATCAGTGTATCGCCGCTATTTGCGACGTGGTCAGCAATACCCTGACAGCCGAACCCAGCCGCTTCACCAGGGCGGTCGATAAAATTATCCTGAACCGCTTCCTCGGCTTACCGATTTTTTTGTTCGTGATGTACCTGATGTTCCTGCTCGCCATTAACATCGGCGGCGCGTTGCAACCCCTGTTTGATGCCGGTTCCGTCGCCATCTTTATTCATGGCATTCAATGGATTGGCTACACGCTGCACTTCCCGGATTGGTTAACCATCTTCCTGGCGCAAGGTCTTGGCGGCGGGATCAATACCGTCCTGCCGCTGGTGCCGCAAATCGGGATGATGTACCTGTTCCTCTCCTTCCTTGAAGACTCCGGTTATATGGCGCGCGCGGCCTTCGTCATGGATCGCCTGATGCAGGCGCTGGGACTACCGGGTAAATCCTTCGTACCGCTGATTGTCGGCTTCGGCTGTAACGTACCTTCCGTGATGGGCGCCCGCACGCTTGACGCTCCGCGCGAACGCCTGATGACCATCATGATGGCGCCGTTTATGTCCTGTGGCGCGCGCCTGGCGATTTTCGCCGTCTTTGCCGCCGCCTTCTTCGGGCAAAACGGCGCGCTGGCGGTCTTCTCGCTGTACGTGCTGGGTATTGTCATGGCGGTATTAACCGGCCTGATGCTGAAGCATACCATTATGCGCGGCGAAGCCTCTCCGTTTGTGATGGAGCTGCCGGTTTACCACGTCCCGCATATCAAGAGCCTGATCATCCAGACCTGGCAACGCCTGAAAGGTTTTGTACTACGCGCCGGTAAAGTCATTATCATCGTGAGTATTTTCCTGAGCGCGTTTAACAGTTTCTCGCTGAGCGGCAAAATCGTCGATAACATTAATGACTCCGCCCTCGCCTCTGTAAGCCGGGTTATCACGCCAGTCTTTAAACCGATCGGCGTCCATGAGGATAACTGGCAAGCGACCGTGGGTCTGTTTACGGGCGCCATGGCGAAAGAGGTTGTCGTCGGTACGCTGAACACGCTCTACACCGCCGAAAATATTCAGGACGAAGCGTTTAATCCTGCCGACTTCCACCTCGGCGATGAACTGCTGGGCGCGGTTGACGATACCTGGCAAAGCCTGAAAGACACCTTTAGCCTGAGCGTACTGGCTAACCCGATCGAAGCGAGTAAAGGCGACGGCGAAATGGCGACCGGCGCGATGGGCGTGATGGATCAAAAATTCGGCAGCGCCGCGGCGGCGTACAGTTACCTGATTTTCGTCCTGCTTTACGTACCGTGTATCTCGGTAATGGGCGCTATCGCCCGCGAGTCCAGCCGCGGCTGGATGGGCTTCTCCATCCTGTGGGGACTGAATATCGCCTATTCGCTCGCCACGCTGTTCTACCAGGTTACCAGCTTCAGTCAACACCCGACATACAGTCTGATCTGTATTCTGGCAGTGATCGTCTTTAACGTTGTGGTGTTAAGCCTGTTGCGCCGCGCCCGCAGCCGTGTAGACATTGAACTGCTGGCAACCCGCAAAAACGTCAGTTCCTGTTGTTCGGGCACTGCGGGCAATTGTCACTAAGGGATGTAAAAAATGGCTTCATTGATACAGGTTCGCGATCTACTGGCGCTACGGGGGCGTATGGAGGCAACGCAAATCAGCCATACGCTGCACGCTCCGCAGCCCATGATCGACGCCATGCTGAATCAACTGGAGATCATGGGTAAAGCGGTACGTATCCCGGAAGAACCGGACGGCTGCCTTTCAGGCAGCTGTAAAAGTTGTCCGGAAGGTAAAGCCTGCCTGCGCGAATGGTGGGCCTTGCGTTAGCCTTCGCCGGGTAGCGACGTAACGCGTCTTATCCGGCCTTTATCCCGCGTTATGTTGCCCGGTACGCGTCACGCTGCCGGGCAATTTTGCGTCATGTCTTCCACAAAGATGAAAGCGTTACCGCCGTGCGCATTTATCTCCCCATGCGCCTCGCAAGCGCACTAATCCCCTACTGCAATCAGCCCGGTCTGCGCGTAGTGTCACGCCATTGAACTTCACCGATGACGGATCGATATGGCGACCTCAACAACATCCACGCCGCATGACGCGGTATTCAAACAGTTTTTATGCCACCCCGATACTGCACGGGATTTTTTGGAAATTCATCTCCCGACGACATTACGTCAAATCTGTAATCTGAATACGTTACGGCTGGAGTCCGGTAGCTTTATTGAAGAGGATTTACGCCCCCATTATTCCGATATTCTTTGGTCGCTGGAAACAAGTGAAGGTGAAGGTTACATTTACGTGGTTATTGAACATCAGAGTACGCCGGACGCGCATATGGCATTTCGGCTGATGCGTTACGCGATGGCTGCAATGCAACGGCACCTGGAGGCCGGGCATAAGACGTTGCCGTTAGTGGTGCCAATGCTGTTTTACCACGGAAACCGAAGCCCGTATCCGTTCTCATTATGCTGGCTGGATGAATTTGCCGACCCGGTGATGGCGCGTAAGCTATACGCCACCGCCTTTCCTCTGGTCGATATTACGGTCGTGCCGGATGACGAGATTATGCGGCACCGACGGGTCGCGCTGCTGGAACTCATACAAAAACACATCCGCCAGCGTGATCTAATGGGGCTTGTCGAACAGCTGGTCGCCCTACTGGTTAAGGGATACGCTAATGACACCCAGCTTCAAAGTTTGTTTAATTACATGATGCACACTGGCGACGCCGCGCGCTTCAATACGTTTATCCGCCAGGTGGCTATGCGTATCCCACAGCATAAGGAGAAGATCATGACTATCGCAGAAAGATTACGTCAGGAAGGGCATCGTAACGGGTTACAGAAAGGGCTACAGCAAGGCAAACAGGAAGGCCAACGGCTCGCCGCATTACGCATTGCCCGCTCCATGCTAAACGATGGTTTCGATCGCGATACCGTGCTTAGGGTTACCGGGCTGGCGCCTGCCGATCTGGCATCTGAAAACCATTAATCTGGCAGAATGGTCCGGGCCCGGCAACGCCCTGGTTACAGCGATGATTTTAGCGTCATCAGCGCCTGACAAAACGCCGCCGGATGCGAGATAAACGGCGCATGGGCCGCCTTCGCCATTATCTGTGATGTACTGTGCGGCCATAACGTATCGAGCAAAGGCACAATTTTACGCGGCACCAGACCGTCCAGATAACCATACAAACGCAAAAACGGCATGTTCACATTTTTAAGCGCTTCTCGTAGATCGACCGTTTTTAAGATTTCCAGTCCGCCATTGAGCACGTCTACATCCGGCATAGGCTGCGCCAGCACCACGCTTTTTAAGGTGCGGGCATCCTGACGCGCCGTCTCCGTCCCTAACGTTTGCAGCGCCAGAAAACGCTCCACCGTGCGCTGAAAATCGTCGCTAAGCTGCTGCTGGAATCCACCGAGGATTTCCGGTTTTATTCCCGGCCACCCCTCACGCGCACTAAAGCATGGCGAAGAGGCGACTGTCACCAGCGCCTGAACGCGTTCAGGGTGTGTGAGCGCCATCTGACTCGCCACCAGGCCACCCAGGCTCCAGCCAAGCCAGATAGCCTGGTCCGGCGCGTTCTTCGCTACCTGCGCCGTCATCTCTTCAAACGTCATAGCGCCAAACCCCGAACTACGGCCATAGCCCGGCAAATCGACCAGATGCAGCGTAAAATGCGAGCCGAGTTCCTCGCGAATGCAATGCCATACCTCCGCATTCAATCCCCATCCGTGCAGCAGCACAAGATGACAATTTCCCTCGCCGTAGGTCTGCCACCAGATGTCATTCATCAGTTACTGTTCTCTTTTGTCTAACAAGGATGCACCTATGCTAACAGTACCGGGATTATGCTGGCTATGCCGAATGCCGCTGGCGTTAAGCCACTGGGGGATTTGTTCCGTATGCGCGCGCGCCGTTCGTCAGCGCGTCAGCCTGTGTCCGCAATGCGGATTACCTGCCGCGCATCCTTCGCTCCCCTGCGGTCGCTGCCTGCAAAAACCACCGCCCTGGCAGCGTCTGGTGAGCGTCAGTGACTATACGCCGCCCTTGAGTTTACTGGTGCATCAGCTTAAATTTACCCGCCGCAGCGAAATTGCCGCCGCTCTGGCGCGTCTACTGTTGCAGGAAGTACTCATGGCGCGCCGCAGCACTGGCTTGCAGCTTCCCGACAGAATCGTCAGCGTTCCGCTCTGGTCGCGCCGACACTGGCGGCGGGGATTTAACCAAAGCGATCTGTTATGTCAACCGTTAGCGCGCTGGCTTGGCTGCGCGTGGGACAGCCAAACCATCACGCGGGTACGGGCGACCGCAACACAACATCATCTCAGCGCCAGGTTACGTAAGCGCAATTTGAAAAACGCGTTTCGCCTTGAATTGCCGGTACAGGGTCTCCATATGGTTATTGTGGATGATGTCGTCACTACCGGAAGTACCGTCGCGGAAATCGCGCAACTGCTTTTGCGCAACGGCGCAGCGACTGTCCAGGTATGGTGCCTGTGTCGAACCTTGTAGAGCCTCGATGATGGGCGTATTATAACCAACTAAAATAGTCAACTATTAGGCCATTACTATGATCCGTATTTCCGATGCTGCACAAGCGCACTTTGCCAAACTGCTGGCAAATCAGGAAGAAGGGACGCAAATCCGCGTATTTGTCATTAATCCCGGCACTCCTAACGCAGAGTGCGGTGTTTCTTATTGTCCTCCCGACGCCGTAGAAGCCACCGATACTGCACTGAAATTTGACCTGTTGACCGCTTATGTCGACGAGCTGAGCGCGCCCTATCTGGAAGACGCGGAAATTGATTTCGTGACCGACCAGCTAGGTTCTCAACTCACATTGAAAGCGCCAAACGCGAAGATGCGCAAAGTGGCCGATGACGCGCCGCTGATGGAGCGCGTGGAATATGCTCTGCAATCGCAGATTAACCCGCAGTTGGCGGGCCACGGCGGTCGCGTCTCGCTGATGGAAATTACCGATGAAGGCTATGCAATTCTGCAGTTTGGCGGCGGTTGTAACGGTTGCTCGATGGTTGACGTCACGCTGAAAGAAGGAATCGAGAAACAGTTGCTGAATGAATTCCCGGAACTGAAAGGGGTTCGAGATCTGACCGAACACCAGCGCGGCGAGCACTCATACTACTAAGATTTTCCCCGCATCCATGCCCGATGGCGCTTGCGCCTGTCGGGCCTTGTCTGCCCCACCGTAGGCCGAATAAGGCGTCTACGCCGCAATCCTGCGCCATCAGCCACATCTCAGAGCAATGGTCCTTCTTCTTGCGCCGATAACATGACCTGTGTCTCATAATTTAAATTTTGCCTGCCAGGGTCATTTTCAACACCCATATGTTACCCGTATCATTCTTATGGGCACCTAACATCCATATAACATCTGACTACGCTCATTCGTTTCAACGGTAATCAGTATTGGTGCTATTGCGACTCTGTTCCCGTCGGGAACAACAGGAATTTGTCGTCGAAACAATGACGTTACCCATAACAAAGTAAAGGCCAGGTAAATCATGCCATTAGTCATCGTTGCTATCGGTGTTATCTTGTTACTTCTTCTGATGATCCGCTTCAAAATGAACGGATTTATCGCCCTTGTCCTGGTAGCGCTCGCTGTCGGGTTGATGCAGGGAATGCCGCTGGATAAAGTCATCGGCTCCATCAAAGCCGGTGTCGGCGGTACGCTTGGCAGTCTGGCCCTGATTATGGGGTTCGGCGCCATGCTGGGCAAAATGCTTGCCGACTGCGGCGGCGCTCAACGTATCGCCACTACCCTGATCGCGAAATTTGGTAAAAAGCATATTCAGTGGGCCGTAGTGTTAACCGGCTTTACCGTCGGCTTCGCTCTGTTCTATGAAGTGGGCTTTGTTCTGATGCTGCCGCTGGTATTCACCATTGCCGCAGCGGCGAATATCCCGTTACTGTACGTCGGCGTGCCGATGGCTGCGGCGCTCTCCGTCACACACGGTTTCCTGCCGCCGCACCCGGGCCCAACCGCGATCGCCACGATTTTCCATGCCGATATGGGTAAGACGCTGCTGTTTGGTACGATTCTGGCAATCCCGACCGTGATCCTTGCCGGACCGGTTTACGCCCGTTTTCTGAAAGGCATCGATAAGCCGATCCCGGAAGGCCTGTACAGCGCGAAAACTTTTACGGAAGAAGAGATGCCGGGCTTTGGCGTCAGCGTCTGGACGTCGCTGGTTCCGGTGATTCTGATGGCGATGCGTGCGGTTGCCGAGATGATTCTGCCAAAAGGCCACGCTTTCCTGCCCGTTGCCGAGTTCCTGGGCGACCCGGTAATGGCTACGTTAATTGCCGTACTGATTGCGATGTTCACCTTTGGCCTGAACCGCGGGCGTTCCATGGATCAGATTAACGATACGCTGGTCTCTTCCATCAAAATTATCGCCATGATGCTGCTGATCATCGGCGGCGGCGGCGCGTTCAAGCAGGTGCTGGTCGATAGCGGCGTGGATAAATACATCGCTTCAATGATGCATGAAACCAATGTCTCTCCGCTGTTGATGGCGTGGTCTATCGCGGCGGTGCTGCGTATCGCGCTGGGCTCCGCGACTGTCGCGGCGATTACCGCAGGCGGCATTGCGGCGCCGCTGATCGCCACTACCGGCGTTAGCCCTGAACTGATGGTTATCGCAGTCGGTTCCGGGAGCGTGATTTTCTCTCACGTCAACGACCCGGGCTTCTGGCTGTTCAAAGAGTATTTCAATTTGACTATCGGCGAGACCATTAAATCCTGGTCGATGCTGGAAACGATCATCTCCGTCTGCGGCCTGATCGGCTGTCTGCTACTGGGTATGGTGGTTTAAGCGAGGCGGCTTGTAGGCCGGATAAGGCAGCAATGTGCGCCAGGATTGCCTGATGGCGCTGCGCTTATCAGGCCTACGTGCTCTCACCATAATAAAGCCGGGGAAATCCCCGGCTTTATTACTTCTTCTTCGCGGCCGCTTTTCGGCGCTTATCCAAATCCTTAATCAGCTTGTTTACGCCCTCATCGGCAAACATGGCCTCAAGAGATGCAGACAATTTCCGCCGCCAGTTTTTATACTGATCGCTGGTGCCCGGTACGTTAACCGGATCGGCCATATCCAGCCAGTCCTCCGGCTGAAGCCCCAACAGACTGCTGTTACTGTCGGCGATATAGCGCTGAAGTCCGCGATTTAGCGTTGGCGTCATCGACATTAACGATGCCTTATGCCCGGCGCGTTTTGGCAGACAGCCATATTTATGCAGCGCGTCCAATAGCCCCTGTTTCGCCCGCTCGCGATCCTCATACAGCCCGCGCAGAATCACTTCATCCGGATAAAGCCCCAGAGCTTTGCCCAACGTCAGGTCACCGCATTCCCAATAGCCGCGCAGCGTGGGGAGATCGTGCGTCGAGGCGACAGCCATCGATTGTTGCGGATATGCACCTGGCGCGCGGAAGTTTTTCTCAAGGTCATTTTCAAACCACAGCACTTTATAAGAATAGACCCCGCTATCGCGCAGCTTGCCGACAATCTCAACTGGCACAGTCCCCAGATCTTCGCCTATCACCATACAACGGTGACGTTGGCTCTCCAGCGCCAGAATAGCCAACAGATCGTCAACCGGATACTGAACATATGCCCCGCGATCCGCGGTTTCGCCATACGGTATCCACCACAGACGCAGCAACGACATGACATGGTCAATGCGCAACGCGCCGCAGTTTTGCATATTGGCGCGCAGCAGGTCGATAAAGGGTTCATAGGTCCGGGCGACAATGATATGCGGGTCCATTGGCGGCAGCCCCCAGTTCTGACCGAGCGGGCCGAGGATATCCGGCGGCGCGCCGACAGATGCTTTCAGGCAGTACAGCTCCCGGTCGCACCAGGTTTCCGCGCCGCCTTCCGCTACGCCAACCGCCAGATCGCGGTACAGACCAATCGGTAGTTTAAAACTCTGGCAGGTATCCCAGCAGGCGGCGAATTGGCGCCAGGCCAGCCACTGAAGCCAGAGGTAAAACTCCACCTCTTCGCGGTGCGCTTCACAGAATTGTTTTACAGCGGGAGACTCTACCGACTGGTACGCCTCCGGCCAGGCTGGCCAGCCCCAGCGCTGCTCATCCTCTTTCACCTGATACGCATGCAGCGCGTCGAATGCCGCCTGCCAGTAAAGGCTCTCGCCTTCGCGGGCGATAAAGTGACGAAACTCCGCCATTTGCGCATCGTCGCGAGCGGCAAACCGCGTCCACGCCATCCGCAGCGCCGTGATTTTCAGCGCGGTAACGGTAGCGTAATCCACCCATTGCGCATCGCGCGCCTGTCGCAGCTTTTGCTGTGTGGCGGGCATTTGCCACCATGACTGCGCCTCTTCGCTCAGGCGGAAATCTTCGACGGCGTTGACGTCGATATATATCACGTTCAGCCAGCGACGAGACGAGGGGCTGTAGGGACTGGCGCTCTCCGGATTCGCCGGATAAAGCGCGTGGATCGGATTCAGGCCGATAAACGCGCCGCCGCGTGTCGCCACATCGACCAGCATCGACTTTAAATCGCCGAAATCGCCAATACCCCAGTTTTTTTCTGAACGCAGAGTATAAAGCTGGACGCAGGCCCCCCACAGTTTTTTCCCCTCCAGTAGCGCCTGCGGCTCATAGCATCGCGGCGGGGCGACGATAATACGGCAGTGCGTACGCTGTTCATCCTGGGTCAACGTCAGGGTGTGGTAGCCCTCCGGCAATGTAGCCGGAAGGTTAAGTTTTTTACCGCCCGTCACGCGGCCTTTGTAATGCACGCCCTCTTCCGTAGTCAGCAGCCAGGCAAACTCACCGTGCCCCTCTACCGGCAACGCCATTTTTTTACCCGCGGTATAAACCTTCACATTCGGCACGACCGTCTGTGGTCCTGTTGTCGTGCCGTGCATCGCCGCCAGCAAACGTCTCTTGGTTTCAGCGCCAATAGACTGCGGTTTGCCATGAGCATTGATGTAACTGGGGCTGATCCCCGCCGCCAGCGCGGCACTATCGAGACGTTTATTTTCCATCGCGCTCCCTTAGCGTTTTGCCTGCCAGATACGGGCCTGATAATCGCGAATAGAGCGATCGGAACTGAACATACCGCAGCGCGCGGTATTGAGGATCGCGGCGCGCGTCCACGCTTCCTGGTCGCGATACAGTGCATCCACCTGCTTTTGCGCCTCGACATAAGCGGCGAAGTCCGCCATGACCAGGTACGGATCGCCCCCCTGTTTGCCGAGGCTATGCAGCATCTGGTCAAAGGCATGTTTATCGCCATCGCTGTATTGACCGCTTTCCAGCTCTTTTAGCACCGCATCCAGCACTTTGTCTTTTTTACGCCATTTCACCGGATCGTAGCCTTTGGCTTTGAGCGCCTTGACCTCTTCCACAGTATGGCCAAAGATAAAGATATTCTCTTCACCCACCTTCTCAGCGATTTCAACGTTAGCGCCGTCCAGCGTTCCCACTGTCAACGCCCCGTTCAGCGCCAGTTTCATATTGCCGGTGCCGGACGCCTCTTTCCCGGCAGTGGAAATTTGCTCGGAAATATCCGCCGCCGGAATGAGCATTTCCGCCGCCGAGACGCAGTAATCCGGCAGGAAAACCACCTTCAGCTTATCACCCACCGCCGGGTCGTTATTAATGGCTTCCGCAACCTTATTGATAGCAAAAATGATGTTCTTCGCCAGGTAATAGCCCGGCGCCGCCTTCGCGCCAAACAAGAATACGCGCGGTACGCGATCAGCCTGCGGGTTTTCGCGGATCTCTTTGTACAGCGCCAGAATATGCAACAGATTCAGATGCTGACGCTTGTACTCATGCAGGCGTTTGATCTGAATATCAAAAATCGCATGGCTCGAAATCTCAATCCCGGTACGGGCCTGGATGAATTTCACCAGCCGTTCTTTGTTCGCCCGTTTGATGTCGCGATACTGCTGACGGAACTTCGCATCGTCAGCGTATTTTTCGAGGTTGATCAACTGGTCGAGATCGTTAGCCCACTCTTTTTTCAGCGTTTTATCCAGCAACGCCGCAAGCTGCGGATTGCACTGTTTGATCCAGCGACGCGGCGTAATGCCGTTGGTGACATTGTGGAATTTGTTCGGCCAAAGCTGGTGATATTCAGGGAACAGATCTTTCACCACCAGATCGGAGTGCAGCGCCGCCACACCGTTGACCGCAAAGCCGCTGACCACGCACATATTGGCCATGCGCACCTGACGGTCATGCACCACCGCCAGTTTTGCCCATACCTGCTTATCGCCAGGCCAGGTGTTATCGACCAGCGTCTTAAAGCGGTCGTTAATCTGCTTGATAATCTGCATATGACGCGGCAGCAGCGCTTTGATTAACCTCTCGTCCCAGCACTCCAGCGCTTCCGGCATCAGGGTATGGTTGGTGTAGGCGAAGGTTTTGCTGGTGATAGCCCAGGCGTCATCCCAGCTCAGCTGGTGCTCGTCAATCAGCACGCGCAGCAGTTCAGGGATGGCAATAGTCGGGTGGGTATCATTTAGCTGAATGACCTCATAATCCGCCAGCTCATGCAGTTTGCGTCCGGCCAGATGATGGCGACGCAGAATATCCGCTACCGAGCAGGCGCACTGGAAGTATTGCTGCATCAGGCGCAGTTTTTTGCCCGCCGTGTGGTTATCGTTGGGATAAAGCACCTTCGTCAGTTTTTCCGCATCGATACCCTGCTGTTCCGCCCGCAGGAAAGCGCCGTCGTTGAATTTGGTCAGATCAAACGGATGCGCGTGGGTCGCCTGCCACAAACGCAGCGGTTGCGCGACACCGTTACGATAGCCTAACACCGGCAGATCCCAGGCCTGGCCTGTAATCACAAAGCCTGGCTCCCAGCGCCCTTCTTTGGTGACTTTACCGCCGATCCCAACCTGGACGTCCAGCGCCTCGTTGTGGCGGAACCACGGATAGCTGCCGCGATGCCAGTCATCCGGCGCTTCCATCTGCTTGCCTTCAACAAATGACTGACGGAACAGCCCATACTGGTAGTTCAGACCATAGCCCGTAGCGGACTGCCCGACGGTGGCCATCGAATCGAGGAAGCAGGCGGCCAGACGTCCCAAACCACCGTTGCCGAGCGCCGGATCGACTTCCTCTTCCAGCAGATCGGTCAGATTAATATCGTGCGCTTTCAGTACATCGCTAACGTCCTGGTACCATCCCAGATTTAACAGGTTATTTCCCGTCAGGCGACCAATCAAAAATTCCATCGAAATGTAGTTCACATGACGCTGGCCTTTTGTCGGCTGCGCTACCGGTTGCGCGCTCAGTAATTCCGCCAGCGCGCCGCTAACGGCCTGCCACCACTGACGAGGCGTCATGTCGGACGCCGACAGTAAACCGAAACGCTGCCACTGACGCGTCAGGGCGGCCTGGAATTGATCTTTATTGAAGGTTGGCTGTGACATAGGAAATCCGTCCTCGGGTAATAAAACAACGTTATCGCTAGTTTGCCAGGCTCGATGTTGACCTTCCTCCTCCCGGCAATGATTAGGGAGGGAGGAGGAGCGGGGATGAGCATAAAAGTGTGATCGCCGCCACTTACCCCTGTATAAACGCGCCGATTCCTGTCAACGACACTCAGTGTTACGCATAATCAAATGAATAAACAGAAATAACAGTAAATCGCGAAGGGGTATTTTCGAAGATTATATGAACGCCGAAATAGTTTCTTATCTGAAATATTCAGCGGCGGGAGATTCACTAACTAAACATAATTAATTAAACGCCTGGTATCGTCATTGTGTTAAATCCGCATCATGTCCAGGACATTATTTACAATAACGAAAATATGACCTCAGCCCAGCTCTGACGCTCGTTTCAACCGCGCTGAATACTTTTTTAATACCGTTATTTAGAATTGTGACAGAGTGCAAATTCAGACACATAAAAAGTCTGCTTAGCTTGCATTAAAATGCTTTCTGGCCGACCTTATATCTATTAATTACGAAGCGCAAAAAAAATCGCAGTTCCCCCCATTTCCCACAGTGAAGTGATTGCTATGTTGATTCCGTCTAAATTAAGTCGTCCGGTTCGTCTCGACCATACCGTGGTTCGTGAGCGGCTGTTGGCTAAACTTTCCGGCGCGAACAATTTCAGGCTCGCCCTGGTAACCAGTCCTGCTGGCTATGGGAAAACCACGCTTGTCTCACAGTGGGCGGCGGGCAAAAATGAATTAGGCTGGTACTCTCTCGACGAAGGCGATAACCAGCAAGAGCGGTTCGCCAGTTACTTAATTGCCGCAATCCAACAGGCCACCGGCGGACACTGCTCTACCAGCGAAGCGATGGCGCAAAAACGTCAGTACGCCAGCCTGACGTCCCTCTTCGCACAGCTCTTTATTGAACTGGCGCAGTGGCATCGCCCGCTTTATCTGGTGATTGACGATTACCATTTGATTACCAATCCGGTGATTCACGACGCGATGCGCTTTTTCTTACGTCATCAGCCGGAAAATTTCACCCTGGTGGTGTTATCGCGTAATTTGCCACAACTGGGCATCGCTAACCTGCGCGTGCGCGATCAGCTGTTGGAAATCGGCAGCCAGCAGTTGGCTTTTAACCATCAGGAAGCAAAGCAATTTTTTGACCGTCGTCTTTCGTCGCCCATTGAAGCCGCTGAGAGCAGCCGCATGTGCGACGATGTGGCCGGTTGGGCCACTGCGCTACAGTTGATCGCCCTCTCCGCGCGCCAGAACCATACCTCTGCGCATCACTCCGCCCGCCGTCTTGCCGGGATTAATGCCAGCCACCTTTCTGATTATCTGGTGGACGAAGTACTGGATAACGTGGATGTCAGCACCCGACATTTCTTACTTAAAAGCGCGATCTTACGCTCAATGAATGACGCGTTGATCGTGCGTGTGACCGGCGAAGAAAACGGCCAGATGCGGCTGGAGGAGATTGAGCGCCAGGGGTTATTCCTACAACGCATGGACGACACGGGCGAGTGGTTTAGCTATCACCCGTTGTTTGGTAGCTTTCTGCGCCAGCGTTGCCAGTGGGAACTGGCGGCGGAACTGCCGGAGATCCACCGCGCGGCCGCAGAAAGCTGGATGGAACAAGGTTTTCCCAGCGAAGCTATACATCATGCGCTGGCGGCGGGTGACGCGCAAATGCTGCGCGATATCCTGCTTAATCATGCGTGGGGGCTGTTTAATCACAGTGAACTGGCGCTGCTGGAAGAGTCATTAAAAGCGCTGCCGTGGGAAAGCCTGCTGGAAAATCCGCGGCTGGTGTTGTTACAGGCCTGGCTGATGCAAAGCCAACACCGCTACAGCGAAGTGAATACGTTGCTGGCGCGCGCCGAGCAAGAGATCAAAGGGGTCATGGACGGCACGCTGCATGCTGAATTTAACGCGCTGCGCGCTCAGGTCGCCATCAACGACGGCAATCCGGAAGAGGCAGAGCGGCTGGCGAAACTGGCGCTGGATGAGCTTCCTCTCGCCTGGTTTTATAGCCGTATTGTCGCGACCTCCGTTCACGGTGAAGTGCTGCACTGTAAAGGCGATCTCAGCCAGTCTTTATCGCTGATGCAGCAAACCGAACAAATGGCGCGCCATCATGACGTCTGGCATTACGCGCTGTGGAGCTTAATTCAACAAAGCGAAATTCAGTTCGCCCAGGGATTCCTGCAGGCCGCATGGGAAACGCAGGAGAGAGCCTTCCAGTTGATCAAAGAGCAACATCTGGAACAACTGCCGATGCATGAGTTTCTGGTACGTATCCGCGCGCAATTGCTGTGGGCGTGGGCGCGCCTTGACGAAGCGGAGGCCTCGGCGCGCAGCGGTATCGCTGTGCTGTCCACCTTCCAGCCGCAACAACAGTTGCAGTGCCTGACGTTACTGGTGCAGTGCTCGCTGGCGCGCGGCGATCTGGATAATGCCCGTAGTCAGCTTAACCGACTGGAAAATTTATTAGGCAATGGTCGTTATCACTGCGACTGGATCTCTAACGCCGATAAGGTGCGTGTCATTTACTGGCAGTTAACCGGCGACAAGAAATCCGCCGCAAACTGGTTACGTCATACGCCCAAACCGGCGTTTGCCAATAACCATTTTCTGCAAGGGCAATGGCGGAATATCGCCCGCGCGCAGATCCTGCTGGGCGAATTCGAGCCTGCGGAAATCGTGCTGGAAGAGTTAAATGAGAATGCCCGTAGCCTGCGCTTAATGAGCGATTTAAACCGCAATCTGCTGTTACTCAATCAGCTTTACTGGCAATCCGGGCGGAAAAACGACGCCCAGCGCGTATTGCTTGATGCCTTACAGCTCGCCAACCGCACCGGATTTATCAGCCATTTTGTGATTGAAGGCGAAGCCATGGCGCAGCAATTGCGTCAGCTTATCCAGCTAAATACGCTGCCGGAGATGGAGCAGCATCGCGCGCAGCGCATCCTGCGAGAGATTAACCAACATCACCGGCATAAATTCGCCCATTTTGACGAAGGCTTCGTCGAGCGCCTGCTTAACCATCCGGATGTCCCGGAGCTTATTCGCACCAGCCCGCTCACCCAGCGTGAATGGCAGGTGTTAGGGCTTATCTATTCCGGTTACAGCAACGAACAGATTGCCGGCGAACTGGCGGTGGCCGCGACCACCATTAAGACGCATATCCGCAACCTCTACCAGAAACTCGGCGTCGCGCACCGTCAGGACGCGGTACAGCACGCGCAGCAGTTGCTGAAGATGATGGGGTACGGGGTTTAAATTAATGCCTAATAAGACAGTCTCTTTAGCACAGCTCTAATTGAATATGGTGGTCGGCAATCACCTGCATCACGCCCGGCGGCGGCAGGGTATCGGTGTAGACCGCATCGACCATACTAATGCTGCCCATGTTTACCATCGCATTACGACCAAATTTAGAGTGATCCACCACCAGCATCACATGGCGCGAATTTTCGATAATTGCGCGCTTGGTGCGTACCTCATGGTAGTCAAATTCCAGCAATGAGCCGTCGCTATCAATACCGCTAATACCGAGAATGCCGAAATCGAGACGGAACTGGGCGATAAAGTCCTGCGTCGCTTCGCCAATAATGCCGCCGTCGCGGCTGCGGAGTTCGCCGCCGGCGAGGATAATACGAAAATCCTCTTTCGCCATTAGCGTGTTCGCTACGTTCAAATTGTTGGTCACGATCCGCAAATTACTGTGCCCTAACAGGGCGTGCGCTACGGCTTCCGGCGTCGTGCCGATATCAATAAACAGCGTTGAACCATTGGGGATCTGGGCCGCGACTTTGCGAGCGATGCGCTCTTTTTCTTCCGTTTGCGTCGCCTTACGATCGTGCCACGGCGTGTTCACCGAGCTGGAGGGCAACGCCGCGCCGCCGTGGTGGCGCAAAATCATATTCTGTTCCGCCAGATCGTTAAGATCCCGACGAATGGTTTGCGGGCTGACAGAAAAATGCTCCACCAGCTCTTCCGTACTGACGTACCCCTGTTTTTTCACCAGTTCAATGATCGCGTCATGCCGTTGTGTTTGTTTCATGAATAATCTCTGAAAGTAACCAACCTTGCGCCGGATAGCGGCATTCGCCCTACCCGGCCTGGAAAAATATCTCGACCACAGGCCGGATACGCCTCACGTTCGTTTTCGCGCATTCAGCGTATCAACAAAGGCCATCGCTAAACCGACGATAAGCCCGGCGATGTGCGCGCCGTTCGCCATAGACATGCCAAACCAGTCAAACCAACCAGCGACTATCCACAATAATGCAAAAATAATTAAGCCGCGCTGGAGGTAAATTCCGCTTTGCGGATCGCGCTCTCCGCGCAGCCACACGTAACCCATCAGCGCATAGACGACGCCAGACAGCCCGCCAAACCACGGGCCGCTAAATTTCTGCTGTACATAGCCGCTTAGCAGCGCGCTTATCACCGTAATGACGATTAATTTACCGCTGCCCAGGCGCTTCTCTACCGCCCCGCCGAGATACCACCACCACAGCAGGTTAAAAAGAATATGCATCAGTGAGAAGTGCATAAAGATATGGGTGAAGTAGCGCCAGAATTCAAATTTTAAAACCGGATCGAACGGCCACGCCAGCCACACCATCACCGTCTGATCGCCGATGAGACTCATCGCGATATAGACCAGCACGCAGGCGAGCATCACGATCCAGGTAACAGGGCCGGCTCGTTCACGCAGCGTGGCGAGAAAGGGAAAACGGCGGTAGCGTAGCCCGCTGTTCGTCTGCCCGGACTGCCAGCTAGCCGCCAGATAACGCGGATCGCCGGGATTTTCTATAAACCGCGCCAGCTCGACCCGCACACGTTCGGCCTGCGATTCATCTGCCAACCAGATATCGCTTTGATTATGTTGCTGAATAGTAAGAATGACGCCCTGGGTGGCCATGTAATCAACAAATGCCTGCGCCACGCGAGGATTCGCAAAGGAAGTAATCATCAACATTATTGCTGTCGCTTAGTCCATACAAAAGAAGACAGTATATATACCCTTCTCGTCGGAGGCTGCATCTTTATGGGATTACGCGCCATTCGCGACATCGGCAGGGAAACGGCGATGCCAGGCCTCAAACCCGCCATCAATGCTGTAAACCGCATCATAGCCTTGCTGGAGCAGATACTGCGCGGCGCCTTTACTACTGTTGCCGTGATAGCACATTACCATCACGGCGGTATCGAAACCATGCTCACGCATAAACGCGCCCAGCGTATCGTTAGTTAAGTGAAACGCCTGCGGCGCATGACCCATGGCATAACTTTGCGGATCGCGAATATCGACCAGCACCGCCGCGCCCTGGTGCAGTTTCTGATACGCCTCTTCTACAGTGATACATTCAAATTGTTCCATGAATCGCTCTTTCATGATTGCCGGTGAAGCCAATTAAGGCATTTTATCGCCCAGTGTACGTTGACGGAGTAGCTTAACGCCATAATGTTATACATATCACTCTAAAATGTTTTTTCGATGTTACCAATAGCGCGTTTCTTTGCTATTATGTTCGATAACGAACATTTTTGAACTTTAACGAAAGTGCAAGAGGGCAGCATGGAAACCAAAGATCTGATCGTGATAGGCGGGGGCATTAACGGTGCAGGCATCGCGGCTGATGCCGCCGGACGCGGTTTGTCCGTACTCATGCTGGAAGCGCAGGATTTGGCCTGCGCGACCTCTTCCGCCAGTTCGAAACTTATCCACGGCGGCTTACGCTACCTTGAACACTACGAGTTCCGTCTGGTCAGCGAAGCGCTGGCCGAACGTGAAGTGCTGTTGAAAATGGCGCCGCACATCGCCTTCCCGATGCGTTTTCGTCTGCCGCACCGCCCGCATTTACGTCCGGCCTGGATGATCCGTATCGGTCTGTTTATGTACGATCACCTCGGCAAACGTACCAGTCTACCCGGTTCCACCGGTGTGCGGTTTGGCGCAGATTCGGTACTCAAACCGGAAATTGTGCGCGGATTCGAATACTCCGACTGCTGGGTAGACGATGCGCGTCTGGTGCTGGCTAACGCACAGATGGTGGTGCGTAAAGGCGGCGAAGTCCTTACCCGTACTCGCGCAACCGCCGCTCGTCGGGAAAATGGCCTGTGGATTGTCGAAGCGGAAGATATCGACACCGGTAAAAAATATGTCTGGCAGGCGCGCGGACTGGTTAACGCCACCGGACCGTGGGTCAAACAGTTCTTCGACGAAGGGATGCATCTGCCGTCACCGTATGGCATCCGCCTGATCAAAGGCAGCCATATCGTCGTGCCGCGCGTCCATAATCAGAAGCAGGCGTATATTCTGCAAAACGAAGATAAACGTATCGTCTTTGTCATTCCGTGGATGGAGGAGTTTTCGATCATTGGCACAACCGATGTCGAATATAAAGGCGATCCGAAAGCGGTAAAAATCGAAGAGAGCGAAATTAATTACCTGTTGAAGGTCTATAACGCGCACTTCCAGAAACAACTGGGGCGCGATGACATCGTCTGGACGTACTCCGGCGTCCGTCCGCTGTGCGATGATGAGTCCGACTCACCGCAGGCGATCACTCGCGATTATACCCTGGATATCCATGATGAAAACGGCAAAGCGCCGCTGCTTTCCGTGTTTGGCGGTAAGCTCACGACCTACCGTAAGCTGGCCGAACACGCGATGGAAAAACTGGCGTCTTATTATCCAGGCATCGGGCCGGCATGGACCAAAACGTGCGTACTGCCCGGCGGCGACATCGACGGCAGCCGCGAAGATTACGCGGCGAAGCTGCGTCGTCGTTATCCGTTCCTGACGGAATCGCTGGCGCGCCACTATTCGCGCACTTACGGTAGCAACACGGAGTGGATTCTCGGCGAAGCTACGTCACTGCTTGATTTAGGCGAAGATTTCGGTCATGAGTTTTACGAAGCGGAACTCAAGTACCTGGTGGATCACGAATGGGTGCGCCGTACTGAAGACGCTATCTGGCGTCGCACCAAAGAAGGCATGTGGCTGACCGCCGAGCAGCAGTCCCGCATCACCCAGTGGCTGGCGGCGTATGTTGAGAAACACCAGCTTTCACTGGCGTCGTAATAAAATCCGGGGCGGTTTATACCGCCCTTTTCGCCACATACCGCATTCACTCGCCGGGTTTTGTACAGCCGGGCATATGATTAGTGATACGGTAGCGCTCGACACTTATTTGGGTAATAAAGAAGGGTTTTGCCAGCGCTTCGCTATTCCAGAGAGTTTTCCCCGTTTTACACCAGCTTTTATGAGAAAAGTTGGCATAATGAACCACGCTCTCCTCCCCCAGCACCCTTTCAAAATGCGCGCGTTTATCACCGTCGGCCACGCTAAAGTCAGCATAAAAAAGATTGCTGTCCAGGTTAAACGTCATTTCTATTTCACTGGCGGACGATGGAAAGAACACAGGCAGCCAGGTCCAGATACCGGACTGCTCGGGTATGGCGGCATAATCAGGAAAATAGCTTACCAGGCGATCATCGCAGGCGGTCAGCACAGCGATGATGCTCAATGCAGCGCCCCACCTCACCATACCGGTAGCCGCCGTCTCTCAAATGGCCAATATACAAAGCGCGCCTGAGCGGCATTGAGGCGAATAAAGACCTCACGCGGCAAATGAAAGCCAGGCCTGGTACACAACTCCTGACAGCTCGTACAACTTTCCTCGCAACCGCTTTTAGCCTGATAGAACCGGGCGTATAGCGTCAACGCCGACTGCTTTTTCCTGAATACCCTCAGGCTATTGTCGTTGTGGTATTTCAAGGCGTCCTTAAATACCTGAAAGATAAAAATATCAGTCGCATCGCCGTACTCACGAAGGCCACGCGTGGCTATCACGCTCCGCTGCTGATGAAAACCCTGCGCGGAAAAAATGACCGTGAAATCATCGAGTGTTTTGATGTCGCAGGTATGAGCTGGCACCACATCAATATAAGGATCGAAGTCCAACGACGCACCGCAGGCGCTAATACGGCTAATCGTATCAGGCTCAAGAGAAAATCCAGGCCAGATACCACTAGATGTTAAGCCAATCCCTAACATGACATCATATACATGCAGCCCTTCCAGCCCCTGCGCGCCCATGAATGCTTCACTCTCGTCGAGGACCTGATTAATCAGCTCAGCAACAATATCTTTATGCCACGAAGTGGATTCACGCCGTGCAATACGAATATCCGCGCCGCTGGCCGGGTCTACGCCTACCCGTTCCACATATAATTTAACATCTTCCATTTAGTCCCTTTATTTCGCGGCCGGATACAGCGGCACATATCCCACATCCTGCACCAACTGTTGTCCCTGCGGGCTTAGAAACCAGTCCACCAGCTTTTGTGTTTCCGCTGTGGGGTGTTCACGGGTGACCATATAAACATCAACCGTGTACGGGTAACTGCCGTTACGAATATTTTCAACCGTCGGCGCAACATCGTTTATCGCCAGTAATTTAATCTCTTTATTGCTGTGCATCTGCGTAGCGTAATAACGAAAGGTATAGCCAATGGCGTTGTGCATATTGCGATACTCAGCCACGATATCCACCATTTCCCCCATCGCGGTTGCCACTGATGTTGTTTGCGCTGGCATCAGCTTTGTTTCTTTCATTACCTTCGCCAGCATCGCCGTTTGGCTGCCAGAGTTTTCTGGTCGCTGCCAGGGCTTAATGTCGATTGCCTCTCCGCCCACCTCATTCCAGTGGGTGATTCTTCCGCTAAAAATGCCGCGAATTTGTACATCACTCAACGATGACACGGGATTGTTTTGGTTGACGATAAACACAAACGCTTCACGTGCAAAGGGGGTGTAAACCAGTTTTACGCCACTGGCCTCGGCCAATTGCTTTTGAGCAGTGGAAGGCTGGGCGACAAAAATAAGATCGGCATTACCGTTAAGGATATTTTGATAGGCTTCAATGGTTCCCTGGTTTTCAAGGTAGTCTTCAGGGCAGATATCATCCGGAAAGCGCGTAAGCGCATAAAAAGCCGAGGCGTATAACGGCAAGCCAGCCGTTGCGCCATCGAGCCGCGGCCAATTTTGAGTGAGCAAAAGTGTCGGTTCATCGCGCAGCCCGGTTAGCTTGTTGCCCCATGTGTGCGCCTGATAATCGCGGAAATAAAGATATTCACTGCTCTCGGGAGCGGGATACTTCACGGCATAAAGATGTGACTGGTATACGGCACAGCTCCCGAAAAACAGCAGGCAAATCACCAGCAGATTACGACAAGAGTAGCCCGCACCGCCGCGTAGCACTCCCCAACGCGCACCGCCATACCCCAATGCAAAACAGAGCTGCGAGCCAACCGGGATGAGCAACACTGCCCATACCCAGCCGTTGAAAAAGGATATTACGCTGGGTACTAACCAAAGCGTTTGCACCACCTGGGCGATGGGTTTACGCCCTATCGCGCGAATATTAAGATCGGTGAGAAACATCAGGATGACCCACCCCATCAGCACCACCAGAGCAGGCATAAGCAGGCAGCAATCACGCCATTCTGGATTTACCTCTGATGCATTTCCCTTTCCCCATATCCGGCCACAGAGAAAAATTAACCCTGCGCCCAGAAGCACTACCGGGATAATGGTCGCCTTCTCAATAGATTGCGCGACGGGGATACTATTTTCAAGAACGCTAATGCACGCCCACGTTCCCCCCACGATAATCGTAATAATGTTCACCAGCAGCGGCACGCCGATAAACGCCATCATGATTGACAAAAAAAGCCACTTAGCATTTTTCATTTTTCTATCCGCTAATCCCTGCGATAGCGGAAGTATAAACCCGGTAGTCCTGAGCACCCCCCATGCATTTTTCTGAAATCGCGACGTTAAAACATTCACGATAGCGGCAGACAGAAGTTGAAAGTTCCGGCTGCCGTTTTTTATTTACAGGCTCACATTAACCTGCAAGATCGATCTTTTTCCGCGCCTGCCCAACAGCATCGGCGGCCCGCAATGCCGCCTGCACAGCCTCCGGCGTAATGGTAAACGGCTCGTTGTGCATCGTTTCCCCAGTTTGACAAGACGCCCTGGCAACGGCCAGCAGTTCATCATCGCTAACGCCAGCCAGACCAATATCCGCCAGCGTGGTGGGCAAGCCTATATCTTCACAAAATTGATAAACCTCCTCGATAAGCTCAGGCGCTCTATCGGTGAGCACAAGCATTGCCAGCGTACCAAACGCAACCTTTTCCCCATGCCAGTATTTGTGCGTGGCGGGCAGTACCGTCAGACCGTTATGAATGGCGTGCGCCGCCGCCAGCCCACCGCTTTCAAAACCGAGCCCGGATAATAGCGTATTCGCTTCGATAACATGTTCGAGCGCTGGAGTAACCTGATGTTGTTCACAGGCAAGCTTCGCCAGACGCCCATAGCGCATTAAGGTGGTGTAGCAAAAGCGCGCCAGCTCAAATGCGGTCATCGGTCCTGGCCTGGTGGTCATATTGCCTGCCCCTTTGATGCGGCAATCTTCCGCTTCAAACCAGGTTGCCAGCGCATCGCCTATCCCGGAAACCAAAAAGCGTACCGGCGCGGCAGCAATAATACTGCTGTCCACCAGCACAAGCGTCGGGTTACGTGGAATCATCAGGTAGCGTTTGAATTGCCCTTCTGGCGTATAGATAACAACCAGTGAACTGCACGGCGCATCCGTTGAGGCCAGAGTAGGAACCACGGCAATAGGCAACCGCAGGCTGGCGCCGGTTGCTTTTGCCGTATCCAGGGTTTTTCCACCCCCCATACCGACAATCACATCGGCGCCAATTTCCTGCGCGCGTGCGGAGATGCGAGCAATTTCCTCATCACTGCACTCGCTACTGAACACTTCGATATCAAATTCAATCACCCCGTGCAGTGCTGTTGCAACCGCATCCCGGTAGGTGTTGTGAACAACAGGATCCTGCAAAATCAGCGCCTTATGACCGAGTGCGGCCAATTCCTGCGGGAGATGCGTTGTCAACGCTCCTTTACCCTGAACATATCGTGACGGAAAGATCGCGGTAGTAACCATTGTTTCTCCTTAAAAAGCATTAAAGTTCAACATACAGAACACAAATTCCACATAAAGAATTTAATGCTGTTTAATCTGAACGCACAATGACCAGGTGAGAGCATAATCTTATCCTGTGAGGCAGCGCACAATTTTGGCGATGTATTAGACCGATGAGCAGTTTCCAGTGGGTTATCCGCTCTTTCTCACTTTATCTCCGTTCATTTTTGAAGCAAATCACAAAATATAACCTTCCTTAGAGTATGGAATTGACGCTATATGAATACGTCGGCATAGTATCAATATACAGAACAGTAGTTCCATATACAGAACACATTTTTGATACTAAAGGGATGCAATGATGAGCATTGAAATAGAGAAACCGACCACACGAGGGCGCTGGCTGCATATTATTCCAGCCACGATCCTCGTTTATATCGTGGCCTATATGGACAGGACCAATATCGCCATTGGGATCGCAGGCGGCATGGATGAAGATTTAGGCATGACGGCTTCTTTTGCCGGTCTGGTCGCCGGGATCTTCTTTATTGGTTATATCTTCCTGCAAATTCCCGGCGGTCAGATAGCCGAGCGGCTAAGCGCCAAAAAGTTAATTGCCTGGACAATCGTCGCCTGGGGTGGCTTTGCCCTGCTGACCGGTTTTGTTCAGACACCGACGCAGTTGTTGATTATCCGCTTTGTGCTCGGCGTGGCGGAAGGTGCTGTGTATCCCGCCATTCTGGCGCTGATTGGCCACTGGTTCCCAAATGAGGAGCGCGCCAGGGCTATCGCCTATTTCCAGATGAACCTGGCCGTCGCTTCTATTATTACCGGGCCGCTTTCCGGCTGGCTTATTGAAACCTACGGCTGGCGGGAGATGTTTATCATCGAAGGCTTGCTCTCTCTGGGACTGCTCTTTGTCTGGCTACCTTTGGTTTCCGATCACCCGCATCAGGCAAAGTGGCTGGATCCGAAAGAGCGCGCCTGGATCGAACAAAAATTGCTGGCCGATCGCGCGTTGAGTATTGGCGGAGAACAAAGCAGCATTCGCGGCGTATTAAAAAGCATCAACCTGTGGAAGCTTGTCGGTATCTATTTCTTCGTACAGGTCGGCTTCTATGGCTTCGCGCTATGGATGCCAAATCTGATTAAACACCTGACCGGCAGCGGCATGACCATCGTTGGGGTACTCACCGCGGCGCCTTACGTTCTGTGCATTATCGGTCAGTATTACATCGCCAAATGGTGTGATAAAACGATGAATCGCCGCCTTTACACGGCTATTCCTCTGCTGGGTTTCGCGGTCTGCCTCGCCCTCTCCTTATTACTGAAAGATAACGTCTGGCTCGCCTACGGCATGATGGTCATTTGCGGATTCTTCCTGCAAGCCTATGCCGGTCCATTCTGGACGCTGCCGCCATTACTCTTCGCCCCCAACGTTCTGGGCGGCGTGCGCGGCACGATCAACGCCCTGGGCAACATCGGCGGCTTTATCGGTCCGTACCTCGTCGGGCTGTTAACGGTGACGTTCTCGCAAACAGCAGGAATGACCGTACTGGTTGCCGCCCTGCTTATCGCTGTTGGACTGCTTTTCAGCTTACCTTCTGTTACCGCTCGTCCTGCAGGTAGCAGCAACACACCTAACACCTCGACGCCGGGTGCGTCACTTAAACAGGAAGGAATCGCCAAATGAGCCAAAAATGTCAACATGCTCGCGACCTGTGGTCGCAGCTCGACGCCCTGCGTCTTGGAATGAATTACAGCAAAGAAGATGTCAATAAACTGCAGGTCCTGGTGGATGATTGCTATGGTGAAAGTCATCCGGGCAGTTTCCATCTTAACCAACTGGGCGATGAAGCCGTGCTGGGTGTTCATGAAAGCGGCGGTCGCGCGGTCCGTCACCATGTAACGGATATCTGCGACGGCTGGGGTCAGGGCCACGATGGGATGAATTACATCCTGGCATCTCGAGAAGCTATTGCCAACATGGTCGAAATTCATGCCTCAGTGGTGCCTTATGATGCCGGTATTCTGATCTCAAGCTGCGATAAATCTATCCCGGCGCATCTGATTGCCGCCGCACGCCTGAACCTGCCGCTACTGCATATTCCCGGCGGTTCTATGCGTCCGGCACCGAATATGAGTACTTCTGACCTCGGTGGGATCACTGCTAAGTTGAAGAAAGGCGAAATCGGCATTCAGCAAGTCGAAGCCATGCAGCAATGCGGTTGCCCCACCGCCGGAGCCTGCCAGTTTATGGGAACGGCCAGTACCATGCAGTGCATGTCGGAGGCCTTGGGGCTGGCCCTGCCAGGCAGCGCTTTGCTGCCATCGACCCTGGCGGAAATTCGCCGCGTTGCCAGAACTGCAGGCCACCAGGCGCTGTATCTGGCGGAGAAAAATATCACCACCCATAAGATCCTGACTCCTGCGGCGTTTGAAAATGCTATCAAAGTCCATGCTGCTATTGGTGGCAGCACCAATGCGATGATCCACCTTCCGGCCATCGCTCATGAACTTGGATGGGAGCTGAAGCCCGAACTGTTTGATCGGATCAATAACGAAATCCCTTATCTGACCAATATTCAGCCCAGCGGTGAATACGTTACCGAAATGATGTGGTTCGCTGGCGGCGTGCCAATGGTGCAATGGTATCTGCGCGATTATCTGGATCTTGATGTTCTTACCGTGACTGGCCGTACGCTCGGCGACAACCTGGAAATGCTCCATCAATCTGGCTTCTTTACCCGTAACCACGGTTACCTCAACAATTACAAAGTCAGTCCGGAGGAGGTGATCCGTAAACCAGAAAATGCCACCAAAAAAGGGTCGATTGCGGTACTGAAAGGCAACATCGCGCCTGAAGGAGCGGTCATTAAATACGCGGCCTGTGCGCCGGATATGCACCACCATACCGGTCCTGCTCGGGTCTTTAACTCCGAAGAAGACGCTCAGCAGGCCATCATCCATAACCATATCGAACCCGGCGACGTCATTTTCATTCGCTACGAAGGCGCAAAAGGCTCTGGCGCACCGGAAATGCTGATGACAACCGATGCCATCGTGTATGACAAACGCCTCGACGGAAAAGTCGCATTGATTACCGACGGTCGTTTCTCTGGAGCGACCAGCGGGCCATGTGTCGGACACGTCTCGCCAGAAGCCGCTGATGGCGGGCCGATTGCCCTGGTGGAAGATGGTGATTTAATCGAAATGGATGTGAAAGGCCGCAAGCTCAATATTGTAGGGATCGACGGGGTGCCTAAAACAGAAGAGGAAATACGCCGCTGTCTTGAAGAGCGTCGAGCAAGCTGGAAGAAACCTGATTATTCAAACCGTCGCGGCGTCTTTAAACAGTTCACCGCTAATGCAACATCATTAATGGCCGGAGCCTGGCTTAAATAATATCCCTGGCGGGCTACGGCTCGCCTGTTTTAAGGATCAATACATGACTCAGATTACGAAATTTCACGGCGTATTTCCGCCAGTTCCGACCATTGTTAATGCGCAGGGAGAGTTAGATAAAGTCGGCATGGCAACCTTGCTGGATCATCTTATTGCAAGCAAGGTCAATGGCGTATTACTGCTGGGCAGCGGGGGGGAATTTTGCCATATGACCAATGCGCTGCGTCTGGAAACCGCAGAGTTTTGCGTCCGTCATATTAACCGCCGTATTCCAGTACTATTAGGTATTAGCAGCACCAGCACGCAGGAAGTGATTGAGTATGGTCAGCATGCCGACCGACTCGAAGTCGATGCCGTGCTGGTACTCAATCCCTACTATGCCAGATTGACCGATGAGTATATTTATCATCATTTCAAAACCGTGGCTAATAACATAAAAAGCCCGGTGATTCTCTACAACTTTCCAGCATTGACGGGACAGGACCTTAGCGTTGATTTAATTACCCGGCTGGCGCAGGATCACCCCAATATTATCGGCATTAAGGATACCGTTGATAATATCAGCCATATTCGTGAAATCATCAATAATGTCAGGCCAGTGCGTCCGGACTTCGTTATTTTCTCCGGCTATGATGAATATATGATGGATACGCTTATCTTAGGCGGCAACGGCGGGATCCCAGCGACAGCAAACTTTGCGCCGCAGCTAACCTGCGGGATCTACCGCGCGTGGTGTGAAAAAGAGTATGAGACAATGTTCGGATTACAGCGCCGGCTGTCCGCGCTTTCCACTATTTACAGCCTGGATTCACCTTTCTTCGGGATAATCAAAAAGGCAATTCAGCTTAGCGGAGTCGATATTTCAACTCATGTAATGCCCCCCGTTTTGCCGGCAAATGAAGAACATATTTCGAATTTGAAGCAGATCTTACAGCGTGCGGGACTTTAAGCGATGACGAAAGCGGGCTTCTTGCCCGCTGTGTCTTTTTATTTCAGCACATCAGACGCGTCAGGCTACGGCTGGCATCCATCATCAGCGTAGCAAGCGACTCGCGTTTATCATCGGGGATCTGGAACGTAACGCCGGATACGCTCAGGGCGGCGATCACTTTCCCCTGCGTATTGAATACCGGCACCGCAATGCAGCGCACGCCAAGGGAGTCTTCTTCGTTATCATAACCCCAGCCGCGACGGCGAATTCCTGCTAACTCCTGCTTAAGGATATTCACATCCGTGATCGTCGTATCCGTAAAACGCGTTAATATCTGATCTGGAGGCAGCAACTCCTCCAGCTCTTCCCCGCTAAGCCATGCAATCAGCACCTTTCCCAGCCCTGAGCTATGTAATGAGAGGCGCTTGCCCTCCCAGCTTCGAATCACAATAGCCTGTGGGCTTTCGACTTTCAGAAGGTAAATAGGGGCATCGCCCTCCAGAACGCCAAGATGGCAGGTCAGGCCGGTGTTATCGCGAATCTCTTCAAGAATCGGTAACGCGATTTTTTTAATATCATACTGTTCCGCCGCTTTATTACCTAATTCATACAGGCGTAGCCCCAGATAATACTTGTCTTTTTCCTGGCGTAATAACCCATGCTCCACCATGCCGTTGAGCAAAGATGAGGTACTGCTTTTCGCAATCCCTGAATTTTGATGGATCTGGGTAAACGTTGCGCCATCGCACTCCAGAAGGTAAGCAAATACGCGCATAATTTTATCGAGAGCCGGAATAGATGTCGTAATCTTTTTCATATTATTATCAATTAATTATGGATTTTTCTGCTAATACTATACACCAGTACTCAACCCTTTTTCCATGACAGAGACCAAGTGCCGCTAACAGATTCAGCAGACGAATATCGGCATACCCCCCGAATATACCACGATAAAAAACGGGGCCGTTTGGCCCCGTTCTCAAGCGTTAAACCGCTACAACCGCACCGGATCAATATGCCAGATATTTTCGGCATACTCTTTGATGGTTCTGTCCGATGAGAAGTAGCCCATATTGGCAATGTTGAGCATCGCTTTCGTCGTCCACTCTTCCGGGCGACGATACAACTCATCCACCTTATCCTGGCAGTCCACGTAGCTGCGGTAGTCCGCCAGCACCTGATAGTGATCGCCAAAGTTAATCAGCGAATCTACCAGATCGCGGTAACGGCCTGGCTCTTCCGGATTAAAGACGCCGCTACCAATCTGCGTCAGTACCTGATGTAGCTCTTCATCTTTTTCATAATAGTCGCGAGGCTTATAACCCTGCCTGCGCAACGCTTCCACCTCTTCGGCAGTATTACCGAAGATAAAGATATTCTCCTCGCCGACATGCTCCTGCATCTCAACGTTCGCGCCATCCAGCGTACCAATGGTGAGCGCGCCGTTCAGGGCAAATTTCATATTACTGGTACCGGAAGCTTCTGTCCCTGCCAGAGAAATCTGCTCAGACAGGTCGGCAGCGGGAATGATCACCTGCGCCAGGCTGACGCTGTAGTTCGGGATAAACACCACTTTCAGCTTGTCGCCAATCTGCGGATCGTTGTTAATCACTTTCGCTACGTCGTTGATCAGATGAATAATGTGTTTTGCCATGTAATAGGCGGAAGCCGCCTTACCGGCAAAAATATTCACCCGCGGCACCCAGTCGGCCTCCGGATTTTCTTTAATGCGGTTATAGCGGGTAATGACATGCAGTACGTTCATCAACTGCCGCTTGTATTCGTGAATACGCTTAATCTGCACGTCGAATAACGCTTTAGGGTTCACCACCACATTCAGTTGTTGCGCTATCACTACCGCCAGCCGCTTTTTATTTTCCAGCTTCGCCTGACGCACCGCATGATTGACCAGCGGATAATCACAATGCTGCTTCAGCTCGCTGAGCTGACTAAGATCGGTACGCCAGGTACGACCAATATTCTCATCCAGCACGTCAGACAGCGGCGGGTTTGCCAGCGCCAGCCAGCGGCGCGGCGTAACGCCGTTAGTGACGTTACAAAAACGGGTCGGGAAAATCTTCGCAAAATCAGCGAACAGCGACTGCACCATCAGGTTGGAATGGAGTTCAGAAACGCCGTTGACTTTATGGCTGACCACCACCGCCAGCCAGGCCATCCGTACCCGGCGACCGTTCGACTCATCAATAATCGACGCTCGTCCAAGCAGGCTGGTATCGTTGGGATATTGCTCTTGCAACGTTTTCAGGAAATAGTCGTTAATCTCGAAGATAATCTGCAGGTGACGGGGCAGAATCTTCCCCAGCATATCGACAGGCCAGGTTTCCAGCGCCTCGCTCATCAGCGTATGGTTGGTATAAGAGAAGACCTGACAGCACACCTCAAACGCGTCGTCCCAGCTAAATTTATGTTCATCAATCAGCAGACGCATCAGCTCCGGAATTGACAGCACCGGATGGGTATCGTTGAGGTGAATGGCGATTTTATCCGCCAGATTCTCATAGGTTTTATGCAGTTGATAATGACGGTGCAGGATATCCTGTACCGTCGCCGAGACCAGAAAATACTCCTGGCGCAAGCGCAGCTCGCGTCCGGAATAGGTGGAATCGTCCGGGTAGAGCACCCGTGAAACGTTCTCAGAGTGGTTTTTATCTTCCACCGCCGCAAAGTAGTCGCCCTGGTTGAATTTACCGAGGTTGATTTCACTACTGGCCTGCGCATTCCACAGCCGCAGTGTGTTAGTGGCGTCGGTGTCGTAACCGGGGATGATCTGATCATACGCGACGGCCAGAATCTCTTCCGTCTCAATCCAGCGCGCTTTTTTACCTTCCTGCTGAATGCGACCGCCAAAAAGCACCTTATAGCGCGTATTGTGGCGCTTGAACTCCCACGGGTTGCCATATTCCAGCCAGTAATCCGGAGATTCTTTTTGCCGCCCGTCGACAATATTCTGCTTAAACATGCCGTAATCGTAGCGAATGCCATACCCGCGACCCGGTAATCCTAGCGTCGCCAGCGAGTCCAGGAAGCAAGCCGCCAGCCGTCCTAAGCCGCCGTTGCCAAGCCCTGGGTCATTCTCTTCATCGATCAGCTCTTCGAGATCTAAGCCCATGGCCTCCAGCGCGCCTTTAACGTCGTCATAAATGCCCAGCGAAAGCAGCGCGTTAGAGAGGGTACGACCAATCAAAAACTCCATCGACAGGTAATAAACCTGCCGGGTTTCCTGCGATAATTGGGCTCGATTAGAACGCAGCCAGCGCTCCACCAGACGATCGCGCACCGCGAACAATGTGGCGTTCAGCCATTCATGTTTATTGGCAATGACCGGGTCTTTACCAATCGTAAACATCAGCTTATAGGCAATAGAATGCTTAAGCGCCTCAACGCTGAGTGTGGGCGATGCATAAGTAAACGGAGCATTCATATAAATGATTCCTGGATGACTATTTCAAGCGATAGTACAGCTCGCGGTATGATTTCGCGGCAACTTGCCAGCTAAAATCCATCGCCATCGCCTGCCGTTGTACAAACCGCCAAAGCGAAGGCCGTGACCACAACACAAAAGCACGCCGAATCGCGCGTAGCAACGACCAGGCGTTACTGTCTTCGAAGACAAAACCGCTGGCGATACCGTCCGCCAAATTTTCCAGCGAACTGTCGGAGACCGTATCGGCCAACCCCCCGGTACGCCGCACCAGAGGCAGCGTGCCATACTTTAAGCCATATAACTGCGTTAAGCCGCACGGTTCGAAACGACTGGGCACCAGAATAACGTCCGCGCCGCCCATAATGCGATGCGAGAAAGCTTCGTGATAGCCGATCTGTACGCCAACCTGCCCTGGGTGTTCCGCCGCCGCCGCGAGGAACCCCTCCTGAAGCACCGGATCGCCCGCGCCGAGTAGCGCCAACTGCCCGCCCTGCTCCAGCAGCCCCGGTAACGCCTCCAGCACCAGATCCAGACCTTTCTGGTTGGTCAGACGGCTTACCACGGCGAACAGCGGCACTTTGTCGTTAACCTTTAACCCCATCGCAATTTGTAGCTGACGTTTGTTTTCCGCCTTCTCTTCCAGGGTATCGCGCGTGTAGCGCGACGCCAGCAGCAGATCGGATTCCGGGTTCCAGATTTTCTCATCCACGCCGTTCAGTATGCCGGACAAGCGCCCTTCCAGATGACGCTGGCGCAGCAGGCCTTCCATACCATAAGCAAACTGCGGTTCGGTAATTTCACGCGCATAGGTCGGGCTCACCGCCGTAATATGGTCGGCATAGTACAAACCGGCCTTCAAAAAGGAGAGTTGTCCGTTGAACTCCAGCCCATGCATATTAAAGAATGACCACGGCAGTTCGATGTCATCCATATGCTTTGCATAAAACATGCCTTGATAGGCCAGGTTGTGTACGGTAAAGACCGATTTCGCCGGCCGCCCGCGCGCTGCCAGATAGGCGGGCGCCAGCCCGGCGTGCCAGTCATGGGCGTGCACCACGTCGGGGCGCCAGAATGGATCAAGTCCGCAGGCCATTTCACAGCCGACCCACCCTAACAGGGCAAAGCGCAGCACGTTATCGGTATAGGCATATAAATTCGTATCGTGATAGGGACTGCCTGGACGCTCGTACAGATGCGGCGCGTCGATCAGATAAATGCCCACGCCGTTATAATGCCCGAACAGCAGCGATATCTTACCTGCGAAAGTATCGCGGCGGCTCACCACATGCGCGTCGGGTATCCCCCGACGGATATCGGGAAACCCTGGAAGCAGAACGCGAACATCAACACCATCCGCAATTTGTGCCGCAGGCAACGCGCCTATCACATCCGCCAGACCCCCAGTCTTCAGCAGGGGGAACATCTCTGAACATACATGTAAAACCTGCATTATCGCTCCTGTTTGACCTGCAGTTTGCGCAGCATTTCACGCGTGACCAGTACAATACCTTCTTCTGAACGGTAGAAACGACGAGCGTCCTCTTCCGCATTTTCACCAATCACCATGCCTTCCGGGATAATACAGGCACGGTCAATAACACAGCGACGTAAACGGCAGGAGCGTCCTACCCAAACCTCAGGTAACAACACTGCCGAATCAATATTACAAAAAGAATTTATTCTCACCCGTGGGAAGAGCACAGATTGCACCACCACCGAACCGGAGATAATGCAGCCGCCGGAGACCAGCGAGTTCAGCGTCATACCGTGGCTACCGGAGCGGTCCTGCACGAATTTCGCAGGCGGTAGCGATTCCATATGCGTACGAATAGGCCAGTTCTGGTCATACATATCCAGCTCCGGCGTCACCGAGGCTAAATCCAGGTTCGCCTTCCAGTAAGCTTCCAGCGTACCTACATCGCGCCAGTACGGTTCGGCTTGCGGATCGGACTGCACGCAGGAGAGCGGGAAAGGATGCGCGTAAGCCATACCTTCTCGGGTGATTTTGGGGATAATGTCTTTACCGAAATCGTGGCTGGAAGCGTCATCTTTATCGTCTGCCGCCAGCAATTCATACAGGTAATCGGCGTCAAAAACGTAAATGCCCATACTGGCCAGCGATTTGCTGGCGTCACCAGGCATTGCGGGGGGATTCGCCGGTTTTTCGACAAAATCAATAATCTTGTCGCTTTCATCGACCGCCATCACGCCGAACGCCGTCGCTTCTTTGATCGGCACCGGCATACAGGCCACCGTGCAACGCGCGCCCTTTTCAACGTGATCGATCAACATACGCGAGTAGTCCTGCTTATAGATATGATCGCCTGCCAGGATGACGACATATTCCGCTTTATAGCGACGAATAATATCCAGGTTCTGGGTCACCGCGTCTGCCGTGCCGCGATACCAGTTTTCGCCCTTCATACGCTGTTGAGCTGGCAGCAGATCGACAAATTCGTTCATCTCTTCGCTAAACAGTGACCAGCCGCGCTGAATGTGCTGCACCAGCGTGTGGGACTGATACTGAGTGATCACGCCGATACGGCGAATCCCGGAGTTCAGACAATTAGATAAGGCGAAATCGATGATGCGGAACTTCCCACCAAAGTGGACGGCTGGTTTGGCGCGTTTGTTCGTTAAATCTTTTAGACGCGTGCCGCGGCCGCCAGCCAGGATTAGGGCAACAGATTTCAGTGGCAGCTGGCGCGCCAACATTACACGATCGTTCTTCTCTAAACTCACCATGATTAACTCCTTTTTTATCCTCTCTGGAACACACACAGTCCATGCGCAGATCCCTGCCAGACCGCCGTTATCACCGGATTATCCTCTCCAGCGAATGGGGGAACGGCGCGCCATTCCCCTTCG
Source organism: Salmonella sp. NW38 (assembly GCF_051807745.1). Lineage (NCBI taxonomy): Bacteria > Pseudomonadati > Pseudomonadota > Gammaproteobacteria > Enterobacterales > Enterobacteriaceae > Salmonella > Salmonella sp. NW38. The sequence continues at coordinate 92,426 of NZ_JAMMTO010000004.1, forward strand.
GGTAAAACTATATCTGTCACCTCAAGCGTGGCATTTATCGCGATCAGAAAACGGTCCGACAACAGAATTTGCATCAGCTTAGGCCCGTTTTGCCACTCATCCGCACTCAAGGGTTGCGCGTTTTTATTCAGCCAACGCACGTTGCCATCGCCTTCTTCCCACCAGCTATTGCCGGTTAAAGCCGGTATCTGCTGACGCAAACGAATCAGCGCGGCGGTAAACGTGGTTAACCCACGGTTTGCCTGCTGCCAGTCCAGCCAGGTTAAGGCATTATCCTGACAATAGGCGTTATTGTTGCCGTGCTGGCTATGGCCGTGTTCATCGCCTGCCAGCAGCATCGGCGTTCCCTGAGAGAGCAGTAGCGTCGCCAGCAGGGCATGAATGCTGTCGCGCCGCCGCTCCATTAAATCAAGCGGACCGCCTAATCCTTCTTTACCATGATTGTCGCTGTAATTGCTGTTGGTGCCGTCGCGATTTTCCTCACCGTTCGCCTCATTGTGTTTCTGATTGAAACAGACGCAGTCCCGGAGCGTAAAACCGTCATGCGCCGTGAGCAGATTGACAGAGGCGCCGGGCGTGCGGCCATTGCGTTTAAACACATCGCTGGAAGCGGCGAAACGACAGGCAAATTCCCCCGTCGTCAGGTTACGCGGCAACCAGAATCGGCGGGCCGCATCGCGAAAATGATCGTTCCACTCGGCAAACGGTGGCGGAAAATTCCCGACCTGATAGCCGCCCTCGCCAATATCCCACGGTTCAGCAATCAGCTTGACCGTTGATAACACAGGACACGCTTTAATCGCGGCGAACAGCGGCGCATCCTGGCGAAACGTCGGCGTGCGCCCCATGACGGACGCCAAATCAAAACGAAAACCATCGACATGACAGGTTTCCACCCAATAGCGCAAACACTCGCACGCGTATTCCACCACGCCAGGATGGCTTAAATTGAGCGTGTTGCCGCACCCCGTCCAGTTGTGATAATCGCCATCGTCCCTTATCCAATAATAGCTACGGTTATCAATTCCGCGCAGGGAGAAGGTTGGACCGTCCAGATCCAGCTCGGCGCTATGGTTTAATACGATGTCCAGAATGACCTCAATCCCCGCGCGATGCAGCGCTTTCACCGCGTCGCGAAACTCGTCCAGCGCCGTCTCGGGCGAACTGGCCCAGGCGGGATGCAGCGCGAACATCGCCATCGGGTTATAACCCCAATAATTGGTCAGTCCCATACGTTGCAGGCGCGGCTCGCTGGCAAACTGCGCCACCGGCAACAGTTCCAGCGCCGTAATGCCAAGCTGTTTGAAATACGCCACCATGACCGGATGACCGAGCGCTTTATAGGTGCCGCGTATCTCCTGGGGGAGTTCCGGATGCAGGTAGGTCAGCCCTTTGACATGCGCTTCATAGATGACCGTTTTTCCCCACGGCGTGCGCGGCGCGGCGTCATCTTCCCAGTCATAATGGTCGCTGATTATCACGCTTTTCGGCGCCACCGCCGCGTTATCGCGGTAATCCGGTTCATCGTGTCCGCCGTGCAACAGCGGATGATCTTTTAGTTCGCCCTCGACCCGGCGCGCATAAGGATCAAGCAGTAACTTCGCCGGATTAAACCGATGCCCCTGCGCTGGCTGCCACGGGCCATGTACGCGATAGCCATAGCGCAAACCAGGCCTGGCGCCTACCAGATAACCATGCCAGACATCGCCGCGACGTCCTGGCAGGTCATAGCGGCGCTCATTCCCTCGGGAATCAAAAACGCACAGCTCTACGCGCTCCGCATGGGCGGAAAAGAGCGTGAAATTCACGCCATGACCGTCATACGTTGCGCCATGCGGCGTTGCTTCGCCGATCGCAAGCTGCGTCATTCCCCCTCCCGCATCAGCCAGATCGTCGCCAACGGCGGTAACGTCAGGCTAAGAGAGTGCTGACGGCCATGGCTTTCGATCTCATCGCTGTGCACCACGCCGCCGTTGCCGGTGTTGCTACCGTGATAATGCATCGAATCAGTATTGAGAATTTCACGCCAGCGTCCCGGCTGGTTGATGCCAAAACGGTAGTCGTGGCGAGGAACGGGCGTAAAGTTGCTGGCGACGATGATCTCGTTACCGGCTTTATCACGGCGTACAAAAATCAGTACCGAGCGTTCATTGTCATCGACCACCAGCCACTCAAAGCCGTAAGCATCAAAATCCAGCTCATGCAACGCTTTATGGTGGCGATAGGTGTGGTTGAGATCGCGTACCAGACGCTGAACCCCGTGGTGCCAGTTATCGCCCCCCTCCAGCAAGTGCCAGTCGAGGCTGGCGTCATGGTTCCACTCGCGTCCCTGGGCAAACTCATTCCCCATAAACAGCAGTTTCTTGCCGGGGAAGGCCCACATCCAGCCATAGTAGGCGCGCAGGTTGGCGAATTTTTGCCACGCATCGCCCGGCATACGATCGAGAATGGATTTCTTGCCGTGAACCACCTCATCGTGCGACAGCGGCAGAACAAAGTTTTCGGTATGGTTGTACAACATACCAAAGGTCAGCTTGTCGTGATGATACTGGCGGTACACTGGGTCCAGCTTCATATAGTCCAGCGTGTCGTGCATCCAGCCCAGGTTCCACTTGTACCAGAACCCCAGGCCGCCCGTTTCCGGTGGACGCGTCACGCCAGAGAAGTCTGTCGACTCTTCCGCCATGCTGACCGCGCCGGGCACCTGCTCGCCAATAATGCGGTTGGTATTACGCAGAAACTCAATGGCTTCCAGGTTTTCACGACCGCCGAACTCGTTCGGTATCCACTCGCCCTCTTTGCGGCTGTAGTCGCGGTAGATCATAGAGGCCACCGCATCGACACGCAGCGCATCAATCCCAAAACGCTCCATCCAGTACAGGGCGTTGCCCACCAGATAATTACTGACTTCACGACGACCATAGTTGTAGATCAGCGTATTCCAGTCCTGGTGATAGCCCTCGCGCGGATCGCTGTGCTCATAGAGGTGGGTGCCGTCAAACTCCGCGAGGCTAAATTCATCGGACGGGAAATGGCCCGGCACCCAGTCGAGAATGACGTTAAGGCCCGCCGCATGGGCCGCATTGATGAAATAGCGGAAGTCGTCCCGCGTACCAAAGCGGCGGGTCGGCGCGTAGAGGCCGGTCGGCTGGTAGCCCCAACTGCCGTCAAACGGATGTTCGTTGACCGGCAAGAGTTCAAGGTGCGTAAAGCCCATCCATTTGGCGTAAGGCACAAGCTGATCCGCCAGTTCACGATAGCTCAGCCAGAAATTGTTATCCGTATGGCGGCGCCATGAACCTAAATGCACCTCATAAATCGAGATCGGCGCATCAAACTGATTGGCTTTTTGTCGTTCTTCGCTTGGCGTCACTTTCTCCGGCAGTCCGCAAATCATCGACGCCGTTTCCGGACGCATCTGCGCCTCAAAAGCATAGGGATCGGCTTTAATGCGCAGATTACCGTTCGCATCAAGCAGCTCGAATTTATACAGTTGTCCATTATGCGCGCCGGGGATAAACAGCTCCCAAATACCGCTCTCTTTGCGCAGACGCATCGGGTGGCGACGCCCATCCCAATAGTTGAATTGCCCGACAACCGAAACGCGACGAGCATTAGGCGCCCAGACGGAGAAACGGGTGCCGGTGACGCCATCCATCGTATCGGCGTGCGCGCCCAGCGTTTCATAAGGACGCAGGTGGGTGCCTTCCGACAATAGCCAGACATCCATTTCCTGTATTAATGGACCAAAACGGTAAGGATCGTCGATGAGGTTCTGCTGTCCGTGCCAGGTCACGGCGAGCTGATAGCGAAAGAAATTTTTACGTCGGGGTAAAACGCCGCAGAAAAAACCGCGAGCGTCGAGACATTCCAGTTTGCCGACTTTACGTCCGGTTTTGGGTTCAATCACCCATACGTCGGTGGCGTCAGGTAATAGGGCGCGGACTTCTAGTCCGGCTTGGGTCTGGTGCATTCCGAGTACGGAAAAAGGGTCCGCAAAATGTCCTGCAATTAGCGCATTAATCACGTCTCTATCGATACGACTGGACATGGTTTGTCATCCTGTTTTGTGGCGTCACTCCATCTCACTGAATTCAACATCAGGTAGTGACACTTCTTTGACCTGAACGGCGCAGCACACTGTGCATCCTATCTGCGTCGTCCTACCTTCAGGTTAGGCTTAATACCCGTGGGATTAAGCTACCCTTAAAGAATAGCCAATGCTCTGCTTAACTCCTGATAAAAATGAAACATCTGCGTTTACTCCTGTATTACGCAAAAAAAGGGTGACGATGCACCCCTGGTTTAACACAAATTTCCCCGCCGGATGGCGGCGCTAACGCGCCTTATCCGGCCTACAGAACCACACGCAGGCCCGATAAGCGCTGCAATAGCTACTACGCCAACTGGCGCAGCATTCGACGCAGCGGCTCGGCGGCGCCCCATAACAACTGGTCGCCTACGGTAAACGCCGACAAGAACTCTGGCCCCATGTTCAGCTTACGCAGACGACCAACCGGCGTAGTCAACGTGCCGGTCACCGCCGCCGGGGTTAATTCGCGCATAGTGATATCACGATCGTTCGGCACCACTTTCGCCCACGGATTATGTGCCGCCAGCAGTTCTTCCACCGTCGGAATGGATACCTCTTTTTTCAGCTTGATGGTGAACGCCTGGCTGTGACAGCGCAGCGCGCCGACGCGCACACACAAACCATCAACCGGGATCACAGAGGCAGTATTGAGGATCTTGTTGGTTTCCGCCTGGCCTTTCCACTCTTCGCGGCTTTGGCCGTTATCGAGCTGTTTGTCGATCCAGGGGATCAGGCTTCCCGCCAGCGGTACGCCAAAGTTATCAACCGGCAGCTCGCCGCTGCGGGTCAATGCCGTAACTTTGCGTTCAATATCAAGAATTGCGGAAGACGGCGTCGCCAGTTCATCGGCGACATGGCCATACAACTGACCCATTTGGGTTAACAGCTCGCGCATATGGCGCGCGCCGCCGCCGGAGGCGGCCTGATAGGTCGCGACGGATACCCAGTCAACGAGATTATGGGCAAAGAGACCGCCCAGCGACATCAACATCAGGCTAACGGTACAGTTACCGCCCACAAAGGTCTTCACGCCATTGTTCAGGCCGTCGGTAATCACGTCCTGGTTGACCGGGTCGAGAATAATAATGGCATCATCTTTCATGCGCAGCGTAGAAGCTGCATCAATCCAGTAACCCTGCCATCCGCTTTCGCGCAGCTTTGGATAAATTTCGTTGGTATAATCGCCGCCCTGGCAAGTCACGATGATATCGAGCGCTTTTAGCGCATCCAGATCAAAAGCGTCCTGTAGCGTGCCGGTGGAGGTGTCGCCGAAGGTGGGCGCCGCCTGTCCAAACTGGGAGGTAGAAAAGAAAACAGGGCGAATAGCGTCGAAATCGCGCTCCTCTACCATGCGTTGCATGAGAACAGAGCCGACCATTCCGCGCCAGCCGATAAAACCAACATTTTTCATAGCGTTTTTTTCCTGCAAAGAGATGTGCTGTGTATGCGCGCCAGTATCCTGTGGCGCATCCTTCACCATACAAAAAGCAGCCAAAGTCGCAAGTGAAATTAATCAATGATAGCGAAGCCATCAGTAATGCGACTTATCCTGCCTTACCGCGCAAGCAGAAAGTCCAGTGGCGATTATCAGGGAATTTGCGTTAGGAAGGGAATCATTTCCGTCGCTGTTTTATTGATCCTAATTATGGATCAGCGTAGAAATTTGCCTGCTTTTATGCGCGTACTGAAACATGGCGAGGCAAAATGTCGTTGGGCGATTGCCATGCACACCTCAATAAAAAAACCGGGTAGCGATTACGCCTTACCCGGCTTACGGTGTCGATATGTGCCCGTTTCCAGGCCCGGTAAGCACAGCGCCACCGGGCAACAAGACTCAGCTCAGCAGTTGGAAAGCAATCATTCCGACAATCGCGCCGACCGTGCCGAGGATAGTTTCCATCATCGTCCAGGTCTTCAGCGTCTGCGCTTCGGTCGCGCCGGTAAATTTACCGAACAGCCAGAAGCCGGCGTCGTTAACATGAGAAACCACAATTGAACCGCCGGCGATACAGATAGAGAGCGCCGCCATCTGCGCGCCGGAGAAATTCAGTTGCTCAATGACCGGCATCACCAGACCGACCGCGGTTAAACACGCCACGGTCGCGGAACCCTGAATGATGCGCACCGCCGCCGCCAGTACAAAGCAGGTAATGGCAATCGGCAGTCCCATACCGGTTAACGCTTCGCCCAGCGCCGGGCCGACGCCGGAGTCAACCAGTACCTGTTTGAACACCCCGCCTGCGCCAATCACCAGCAGGATAATGCCCGCCGGTTGCAGCGCGTGGCCGCAGATTTCCATCACTTTGTCTTTCGGCATCCCCTGACGCATCGCCAGGCCGTAAATCGCTACCAGACAAGCGACCAGAATCGCAGTGAAGGGGTGGCCGATAAACTCAAACCATTCGTAAGCGGTGGAACCTTCCGGCACAAAACGCGCGGCGATCGTTTTCAGTCCTACCAGCACCAACGGCAGCAGGATCAGCGACAGGCTGAAGCCGAAAGAAGGCATTTTGCCTTCGCCCAGATGCGGCTCGGTAATGTCGTCAGGAATACGCAGCTCAACGTAACGGCTGATAAAATTCCCCCACAGCGGCCCGGCGATAATCATGCCAGGAATGGCGGCGCACAGCCCAATCAGGATCATCCAGCCGAAATCAGCATGCATCTGGGAAGCCAGCAGCATCGGCGCAGGCCCAGGCAACAAAAACGCCGCGGCTGCCGCCACGCCCGCAAACAGCGGAATGACCAGCTTCACCAGGTTTGTGCCGGTATGACGCGCCATTGAGAACGCCACGCTTATCAGCAGCACAATCGCCACTTCAAAGAACAGCGGAAGCGCGCAAATCAGCCCGGCCAGGCCAATCGCATAGTGCGCGCGGTTATGACCAAAGGATTTAAGCATTTTCACGGCTATCTGATCGACCGCGCCGGTTTCATGCAGAATCTTGCCAAACATCGCCCCCAGCGCGACCACAATCGCCAGGAATCCCAGCGTGCCGCCCATCCCTTTTTCCATGGTCGCGGCGATTTTATCAAGCGGCATCCCTGAAAAAAGCCCCGCGCCCATTGAGACGACCATTAACGCGACGAAGGCGTGCATACGCGCCTTCATCACGAGAAACAGCAGCAGTAAGACGGAACCGACGGCGGTTAAAACCAGTGTTAATGTACTCACAGCGTACTGCCTTTATTGATGACCTCAATGGTGCTCGCCACGACGCCTTCCAGCGGCTGGTCGATATCCACCACCAGAACATCGCGTTCGTCGGCACCCGGCTCTTGCAGCGTTTCAAACTGCGTCACCAGCATCTGGGTTTTGAAGAAATGACCTTTGCGCGCTTTCAGACGGCTTTCAATGACGTCGAAATCACCTTTCAGATAGATAAAGGAGAGGTTCGGGTTTCCCTCGCGCAGCAGGTCGCGATAGTGTTTTTTCAGTGCGGAACAGACGATCAGCGAGATTTTATTGGTACGCTGCATCGCGAAAGCGGCGTCGTTCAGCGCCTGTAACCACGGTTTGCGGTCATCATCATTCAACGGCTCGCCGGAGGCCATTTTTTCAATATTGCAGCGCGGATGCAGAAAATCGCCGTCCAGAAACGCGGCATGAAGCTGATGCGCCACGGCGCTTGCGACAGCGGATTTACCGCTGCCTGATACGCCCATCAGAACGTAAACGTGGTGATCATGATTAGTCGTGCTCAAAGCGGGCCCCCACTCTACAAGTTGCAAAATTTGTTACGGGTAACTGTTATCGGTAACATTGTCCAACCGCACCATTCACGACGCAATGACCATTCGTGCCAAAAGTGAATAAGTGTGAGCTACTTCAAAGTTGTCAGACTAAATAGATCCGCCCGGTGACAAGGTGAAACCTAAATCTAACATTTTTGGCGTGACCGTTTCGCCGCGAATGCGGGCCAACAGACGTTCCGCGCCAATGCTGCCCATTCGCTCGCGCGGCGTCAGGACGCTTGCCAGACGCGGTTCCATCACCTGGCCGATGTCATGACCGTGGAACCCGGCGATCGCCATGTCGTCCGGGATTTTTAGCCCCAGGCGCTGGCATTCGAAGGCCGCCCCCACCGCCAGGTCATCGTTGGTGCAAAAAATACCGTCAAGCTGTGGGTATTCGCGTCGCGCCTGGCGCATGAGTTCGATACCGGAAGAGTAGGATGAAGATTGCTCCATCATCACACTGTAAGGAACCAGGCCTGCGTCCCGCATCGCCTGTTCATAGCCCTTCTGCTTGATGATAGTACGTTCGTCGAGGCGCGCCCCCAGATAGGCGATATGACGATGACCGCGCGCGATAATCGCGGCGGTCATCTGACGGGCGGCCTCGAAGTTGTCAAAACCAACGGCAATATCGAGACACGGCGACTGGCTGTCCATCAGTTCCACCACCGGAATCCCGGCGACTTCGATCATTTTTAAGGTGCGCGGCGTATGGGTACGCTCAGTGAGGATCAGGCCGTCGATATTCCAGGAGAGCATCGATTCCAGGCGCTCCTGCTCCATCTCCGGTTTATAGCCGTAGTGCGCCAGCATGGTCTGATACCCGTGGGCATCGGTGACGGCCTCAATGCCGCGTAACACTTCCGCAAAGACCTGGTTGGTTAAAGACGGCAGCAGAACGCCAATGGCGCGGCTGGTGGCGTTGGAAAGAATGTCAGGCGCGCGATTAGGAATGTACCCGAGCTCATCAAGCGCAGCCGCAATTTTACCCCGCAGCGCGACGGAGACCTGCTCCGGATTACGCAAAAAACGGCTGACCGTCATTTTGGTCACGCCCACACGGTCGGCCACATCCTGAAGTACGGGTCTTTTCTTTTTCATCGTCCTGAAAGGTATAAAAGGGATAGATTTGCCCAGTTTACCACGGACGTGCGGAATTAATGACAAACGATGAAAAGCCGGATGGCAACGCTTTCGCGTCTTATCCGGCCTACAAAAGGTTACAGCACGTTAAACTGGCGGCAAGTCAAACAGCAACACTTCACTGTCGCTGTCGGCATGAATCGAGATTGCCTGCTCATCCCAAATCGCCAGACCATCGCTGGTGGTGGCTTTAGTACCGTTAATGGTCACGTTACCTTTTACCACCTGGATCCAGACGCGGCGCTCAGCGGCAATCTGATGCACCGACTGCTCATCTTTGAGCAGCGCCCAGCGGTACAGCTCCATATCCTGGTGGACCTTCAGCGAACCATCGCGAGCATCTGGCGAAAGCACCAGTTGCTTGCCCTGCGCGGCGTCGAAGCGACGCTGTTCGTAGCGCGGCGTGATGCCGGTTTCTTGCGGAATGATCCAGATCTGGTACAGCCGCAGACGATCCGTTTTGCTCGGGTTGTACTCGGAGTGGCGAACGCCGGTCCCGGCGCTCATAATCTGGAATTCACCTGCCGGAACCTGTTCTTTATTGCCCATACTGTCCTGGTGTTCTACGGCGCCTTCCAGCACATAGGTCAAAATTTCCATGTCTTTATGCGGATGCGTGCCGAACCCCTGGCCTGCGTCGATCACGTCGTCGTTAATCACACGCAGCGCCGAGAACCCCATAAAGTTCGGATCGTAATAATCGGCAAAAGAAAAGGTATGCCAGGAGTCAAGCCAGCCATGATTCGCATGACCGCGGTCGTTTGCTTTGCGTAAGTAGATCATTGTGTTCACCCCCAGATGTTTTCGATGGAATAAGTGTGGACTCATTCCGTCCGGGATCATAGAGGGTGAAAATTGACTCCTCTGTTCAAAAAATATGAATAAGCGCAGAGGAGTCTGTAAGGGCTATTTAGCGAGGGTTATCGTCGCAGGCGATGCCTGTTCGAAAGCACGTTCGAGGATTTCCAGATTGGTAAGAACTTCAGATTCCTTGACGTAATTAGGCGTACCGACGGTCAACGTCTGGTACAGCGCATCATAAACACGACCATAGTCACCCGTTTCCGGTTTCACCTCTTCTTTCACCGTAACACCGTCATCGTTAACATATTCCAGCACGCCGACGGATTCGTCAGCGGCGAAACCGGGTTCACCGGGCATAATGTTCGCTTTCAGGCTGGTTTCTTGTTGATCGATACCGTACTTCACAAACGAACCTTTAGTCCCATGCACGATAAATTTCGGGTAATCAATTTTCACCAGGTGGCTGGTTTTAACGATAGCCTTCAAATCGCCATAAAATAGTTGCGCTTCAAAGGTGTCATCCGGATTCGCTTTATTACGCAGGCTACGAATGTCATACGCGACATGATCCGGGCGGCCAAATAGCGAAATAATTTGATCCATGGTGTGGACGCCAAGTCCGTAGAAAGCGCCATCCTGCGGCAGGCCCGGTTTGGTTTCCGCCACGGGTCGGTAGTAGTCAAAATGGCTTTCAACTTCGACAATCTTGCCCAGTTTCCCGCTCTCAATCGCTTTTTTAGCCGTGAGAAAACAGGAATCAAAACGCCGATTCTGATACGGCGTAACGGTCAGTCCTTTGCTTCGCGCCAGGTCGAACAACACTTTTGCCTGCGCCAGCGTCGGCGTGAAAGGTTTCTCAACCAGCACATTTTTACCCGCTTCCAGCGCGCGTTTGGCGTATTCGAAATGGCTGTCAGCATGCGTACAGACGATCACCAGTTTTACCTGCGGATCGCCCAACACCTCATCCAGATCGCTGGTGAAGTGAATATGTGAATACTGCGGCGCCTGCTCTTCCGGTTTAGCGTGACGACGGAAAATATGCGCGACATGCCAGGTATCTTTCCGATTCAGAACATAGGGGAGATGGTAACGGGTGGTACTTTTGCCGAATCCAATAAATGCGCAGTGTAAGGTCATGAGACGATCCTTTTGAAGATGATTGTTTACACCATAGCGCAAAGCGTGAGGAGACTGAATGTTGGATTCTTTGACGGTGGCGGAGAAGACTTTTCGGGCCTACAAAAGCAGATGCCTCAAGATCGGCCGTCGGCGTCGCGGTCAGTTTGTTCACGGCAAGCGCGCAGGGCCCGGAGCGTACTAAATGTACGTGAGGAGCACGAGCACTTCCCGGGGACAAAATGACAAGTAAGCCAGGCTGAAACAAAACCCAAAAAAAAGCCAGCAAAAGCTGGCTAAAGTAATACTGGAAGCAATGTGAGCAATGTCGTGCTTTCAGGTTCTCCGTAGGGGTTCCCCTGAACGCAAGGCAATAATAATCATTCTCATTCGCACTTGTCTACTTCTTTTTGCAAAAAAATGCGGTTGACGGAATTTTCTTTCTCAGCGAGTGTAAAAACACAATTACCCCTGCAGGAGATAAGGAATGAGTGAAATAGTGATACGCCACGCTGAACCGAAAGATTACGACGCCATTCGTCAGATCCACGCCCAGCCGGAGGTGTATCACAACACGCTACAGGTTCCTCATCCTTCCCTCGAAATGTGGCAGGCGCGGCTAACCGAGCAAGCCGGGGTTAAACAACTGGTTGCCTGCATTGACGATATTGTCGTTGGCCATCTTTCTATTCAGGTCACCCAACGTCCTCGCCGCAGCCACGTGGCCGATTTTGGTATCTGCGTGGATGCCCGGTGGCACAATCGCGGCATTGCCAGCGCGCTGATCCGCACGATGATCGACATGTGTGACAACTGGCTGCGCGTCGAGCGTATCGAGTTAACGGTATTTGTTGATAACGAGCCCGCGGTGGCGGTGTATAAGAAGTACGGCTTTGAAATCCAAGGCACCGGTAAGAAATACGGCCTGCGCAACGGTGAGTACGTTGATGCGTACTTTATGGCGCGCGTGAAATAGCGCTTCCCCGCCCCACCCTGTGGGGCGAAACGTCACAAACCTTCACAACATTCCAGTTATTGCAACCTACTTCCCCTATATCAAAACAATAACCACCTGAATTTCATGGTTATTACCACTTTAAGCTTTATCACCGTTTTTTCCGTAATTTTAGCAATATTAATATTACATTTTTGTTTTTTTTTGGTTTCTGCCATCACTTTATGGTGACAATCACAACAATATACTCCTCCCGGGACTAATTTAACCACGGTGAGGTAAAAAATGAAATTTGAACGCCATCATAGAATATTGAAGGAACTCAGTATTTCGGGAGTTGTAAAAGTTTCAAATCTGGCGAAAAGTCTCAAGGTAACAAAGGAAACTATTCGTTCAGATCTCAATGAACTTGCCGGACAGGGATATCTTACTCGCTGTCATGGTGGTGCATTTATTACCCTTGATTCTCTTGATAACGTCGCAAAAAATGAAATTGCTTATGTGCTGGAAAAATATGAATCAGCGCAGAAAATAAAAAAAGGTCTCTCTGCCATGAAAAGTAATGTATGTGTTATTGGCTCGTTCAATGTTGATATCATCAGTTATCTACCGAGATTACCCTCAACGGGAGAATCATTGCTGGCCGATAAATTTATTTTTTCACCCGGCGGTAAGGGATGTAATCAGGCATTAGCAGCAAGCTATGCCGACTCTGATGTGCATTTTATTACTAAAGTAGGGTCAGATCATTTTAGTGATTACGCCATTAATTTTATAAACTCATCAAAAATCCATAAAAGTGTTATCTACCAGACCAAAGAAACACAAACAGGTACAGCAACCATCATGGTGAATGGAGATACCGGAGATAACGTCATCGCTATCTACCCTGGCGCCAACATGACAATTTCCCCTGATGAAATCACCATTCAAAAAGAAGCCATTGTTCATTCAGATATTGTTCTTGTCCAACTGGAGACGAATTACGAAGCGCTGCAGCAAACAATTCGTCTCGCACAAAAAAATGACATACCGGTCATCATCAATCCAGCGCCATACAATGACATGGTTAACACCATCATTGATAACATTGATTATATTACGCCAAATGAAACGGAAGCAGGCCTGCTGGCCAATATGGCGGTTAATGATATCGAATCAGCCAAATGCGCGGCCAAAATTATTCATCAGAAAGGCGTCAAAAATACCATTATTACATTAGGTAGCAAAGGTTCGCTTGCTTATGATGGCACACAATTCATCTATTCCCCGGCATTTCCGGCAGTTGTAAAAAATACGGCGGGAGCGGGTGACGCTTTCAATGGCGCCCTCGCATCTGGCCTTGCAAAAGGAAAGTCACTGGCATCCGCATTGTGCTACGCCAGCGCATTTGCCTCACTTGCGGTTGAAACGCCTAATGCCTCTGATATGCCGGAAAACGACTCCGTTCTTCATCGTATTCAGGGTTCACATTACAAACAAACTATTTCTACTCACTAAATCAAGGAGCAGACTATGAACAATACGCAGAAAAAACTAAAGGTGCTCTTTATTGGAGAATCCTGGCATATTCATATGATTCATTCAAAAGGTTATGACAGTTTCACCTCCAGTAAATATGAAGAAGGCGCTACATGGTTACTGGAATGTCTGAGGAAAGGCGGCGTTGATATTGATTACATGCCTGCCCACACGGTACAAATTGCCTTTCCAGAGAGTATTGACGAATTAAACCGTTACGATGTGATTGTTATTAGCGACATTGGTAGTAATACCTTCCTGTTGCAAAACGAGACATTTTATCAGCTAAAAATAAAACCAAACGCTCTGGAGTCCATTAAAGAGTACGTCAAAAATGGCGGTGGACTACTCATGATTGGCGGTTATCTGTCATTTATGGGTATTGAGGCAAAAGCCAATTATAAGAACACCGTTCTTGCTGAGGTTCTGCCAGTTATTATGCTTGATGGCGATGACCGGGTAGAAAAGCCAGAGGGTATCTGTGCTGAGGCTGTCTCACCTGAACATCCTGTTGTTAACGGGTTCTCAGATTATCCAGTATTTCTTGGATATAACCAGGCCGTCGCCAGAGACGATGCCGATGTCGTATTAACAATAAATAATGACCCATTGTTAGTGTTCGGTGAATACCAACAGGGTAAAACCGCCTGCTTTATGAGTGACTGCTCCCCACACTGGGGAACCCAGCAGTTTATGTCATGGCCATTTTATACCGACCTGTGGGTCAACACGCTTCAATTCATCGCCAGAAAATAAAAAACAATGGAGTAACGAAAGTTACTCCTTTTATAAAATATAAGGATTGATGTATGAACAAGAATAAGTACTCAACCCCCTTACTGATGCTTGCCACCATCTTAGCCGGTATGCTTTCCCCGATGCAGTCTGCCGTTAATGGGCAGTTAGGACATTGGTTACAAGACGGTAATGCTTGCGCAGTAATCTCGTTTGCCAGCGGTCTGGTCGTCATGTTTTTTATTATTATTGCGCGCAAAGAAACACGCCAGCAATTCGCCTCAATCCCTACTCTGATTAAAAAGAGAAAAATCCCGCTATGGAATTGGTTTGCAGGATTATGCGGGGCTATGGTCGTATTTTCTGAAGGCGCATCCGCCAGCGCGCTGGGCGTTGCCACCTTTCAAACGGCATTAATTTCTGCCCTGCTTCTTTCCGGCCTGCTGTGCGACCGTTTTGGCATCGGTGTGGAGGAGAAGAAATATTTTACGCCATGGCGCATTACTGGCGCATTGTTCGCCGTTATCGCCACCATTTTTGTCGTGTCGCCACAGTGGCACTCAACCTCGTTTATCCTGCTCGCTATCCTCCCCTTTTTGGCAGGGTTACTCGCTGGCTGGCAGCCTGCGGGAAATGCGAAAGTCGCCGAGGCAACGGGCTCCATGCTGGTGTCCATTACATGGAACTTCATCGTCGGCTTTTGTGTCCTGGGCGCGGCGCTGGCGATACGTATCGCATTAGGCCATGTCACCATCCAGTTACCCGATACATGGTGGATGTATCTCGGTGGTCCGCTGGGTCTGCTGTCCATCGGGCTAATGGCGATTCTGGTGAGAGGCTTAGGGCTATTGATGCTGGGCGTAGCGTCAACAGCAGGCCAACTGCTTGGCTCAGTGCTAATTGATGAATTGATCCCTTCATTAGGCAATACGGTCTACCTGGTCACCATCATCGGTACGCTGTTCGCGTTAGTCGGTGCGATTGTGACCACCATCCCTGAATACAGAGCATCCAAAATGGCGCAAAGAATGGAGGTGTCAGAATGAAAGGTTTCCTGCAAACCGTAACAGGCCCGGTGGCGCATACGGATATGGGGCTGACGCTACCGCATGAACATCTGTTTAACGATCTGTCTTCGGTCGTAGACGAGCCACATTATGCTTTTTCACAGCAACTGGTGGGAAAGAAAGTCAGTGCTGACCTGCAGTGGGGACTGAAACACGACCCATACTGCTGCGCCGATAACATGGACCGCAAAGAGATTGATGATGTTATCTTCGAAATCAATAACTTTATGTCTTTGGGCGGCAGGACGATTGTCGACGCCACCGGATCAGAATCCATTGGACGGGACGCCTCAGCGCTGCGAGAAGTTGCCTTAAAAACGGGTTTGAATATCGTTGCGTCATCCGGACCTTATCTGGAGAAATTTGAAAGTACCCGGATCCATAAACCTGTTGAGCTGTTAGCCTCACTCATTGATAAAGAACTGAATCAGGGTATTGGCGAGACGGATATTCGCGCTGGCATGATCGGTGAAATCGGCGTATCTCCCGCGTTTACCCAAGCGGAGCGTAACAGCCTGCGGGCAGCGTCTCTGGCACAATGTAACAACCCCCACACGGCGATGAATATCCATATGCCAGGGTGGCTGCGACTGGGTGATGAGGTGCTGGATATCGTGCTGGAAGAAATGAACGTCTCTCCGGCAAAAGTCTCGCTGGCGCATTCGGACCCTTCAGGAAAAGATGTCGTCTATCAACGTAAAATGCTCGACCGTGGCGTATGGCTTGAATTTGACATGATTGGTCTGGACATCACCTTCCCAAAAGAAGGTGTCGCGCCGGGCGTTCAGGAGACCGCAGATGCAGTAGCGAATCTGATTGCACTGGGTTACGCCGACCAAATCGTTTTAAGCCATGATGTTTTTCTCAAACAGATGTGGGCGAAAAATGGCGGAAATGGCTGGGGGTTTGTCCCGAATGTCTTCCTCGCCTATCTGGCTGCTCGCGGAGTAGACAACGATACTCTGCGCAAGCTTTGTATTGATAATCCAGCCCGATTACTCACGGCATAATCTGCAAATAGCCCGGTGTCTGACACCGGGCCTGGAATTAAAAATCAGTATCCCGCCGTTAAATCATCCACCGAACGCGGGTCAGACGCACCGTACAGTTCGCCATCCGGGCCAACCATAATACTTTGGGTACTGCCCATCGCTTCTTTCAGCGCGACTTTCTGCCCTTTCTGTTCCAGCAACTTCAGCGTATCGGGACTGAAGCCCTTTTCTACCCGCAGTTCGTCCGGCAACCATTGATTATGGAAACGCGGCGCGTTGGTCGCTTCGGCGACGTTCATGCCAAAATCAATGCTGTTCACTACCATTTGCAGCACGGTAGTGATGATTCGACTCCCGCCAGGACTGCCGGTCACCAGCCAGGTTTTGCCCTCTTTAACGACGATAGTGGGCGACATCGACGACAGCGGACGTTTTTTTGGTTCGACCGCGTTAGCATCGCCGCCCACCAGGCCATAAACATTAGGTACACCGGGTTTAGCAGAAAAATCATCCATTTGATTATTCAGCAGAATACCGGTATTTCCCGCCACAATTCCTGTGCCGAAGGTGGTGTTCAGGGTATAGGTCACCGCCACAGCATTGCCGTCTTTATCCACCACCGAGAAGTGGGTGGTCTGGTTGCTTTCATACGGGGCGAGCTTGCCCGGTTTTATCTGGCTGGAAGGTTTGGCCTTGTTGATATCAATTTGATCGGCCAGCGTTTTCGCATAGGCTTTGTGGGTCAGCGCCTGCCACGGCACTTTCACAAAGTCCGGATCGCCCAGATACTCTGAGCGGTCAGCGTAGGCGTATTTTTCCGCTTCCGCCATGATTTGCATGGCATCGGCGCTGCCAAAGCCGTACTTCTTCATGTCGAAGTTTTCAAGAATATTAAGGATCTGTACGATGTGAATACCGCCCGAGGATGGCGGCGGCATGGAGAAGACCTGATACCCGCGATAGTCACCGCTGATTGGCGTACGCTCAACGGCTTTATAGCTGGCTAAATCCTCTTTGGTCATCAGACCGCCGTTCTTGTGCATTTCCCCGGCAATCTGGTCGGCAATCGCCCCTTTATAAAACGCATCCGGGCCGTTTTCGGCAATCATTTCCAGGCTTTTCGCCAGATTCTTCTGGACCAGCTTATCGCCTTTTTTCAGCGGCTCGCCGTCTTTCCAGAAAATGGCTTTGCTGTTCTCATGGTTGGGGATCACTTCGCTGCCGTAAGTTTTTAAGTCGTCGGCCAGCGCATCGTTAACCACAAAACCCTCTTCCGCCAACTTCATCGCCGGACGCACCACTTTATTCAGCGGCATCGTGCCGTATTTCTCCAGCGCCAGCGAGAACCCCGCCACGGTACCCGGCGTACCGGATGCCAGATGCGACGTCAGCGACTTTTTCGCATCGGCGTTACCCTGCTCGTCGAGGAACATATCACGGGTCGCGCCAGCAGGCGCCATTTCACGAAAATCGATCGCCGTGGTAGCGCCATCTTTAGTGCGCAGCAGCATAAATCCCCCGCCGCCCAGATTTCCGGCTTGCGGATGCGTGACAGCCAGCGCATAGCCCACGGCGACGGCGGCATCCACGGCATTACCGCCCTGCTTTAAGATATCCACGCCAACCTGCGTCGCCATTGCATCCACCGAGGCCACCATCCCTTGCGTCGCCCGCACAGGATGAAAGACATCTTCTTCAACACCATAGGAGACTGGCGGCGCGACGGGAGGATTGGCCACCGCGCTAAACGTCCCCCCGGCCAGCAGAGCGGCGATCGCCACCCAGCGCATAAACGTTGGTTTCATCGTTGTTTTTCTCCAGATAAATGGGTGTATGTCCCGTTTAATCCTGGTCCACAACGCTTAAAAAATCATCATCATGGCGAAATAGAGGTACACTTAAAAAGAGGCCTCATCGGGAGGAGACGACAATGAAACGCTTACTACTTATTACGGCTTTGTTACCCTTTGCTGTATTGGCCCAGCCAATTAACACTATGAATAATCCTAATCAGCCAGGTTATAAGATTCCCAGCCAACAGCGTATGCAGACGCAGATGCAAACGCAGCAGATTCAGCAGCAGGGTATGTTGAAACAACAGATGCAAACGCAGGCGCGCAGCCAGCAGCAAAATCTACAGTCGCAGTTGAATGCCAATACGCAGCGGGTTCAGCAGGGACAGCCGGGCAACGGTATGCTCGGCCAGCAAACGCTGCCCAATACGCAGGGCGGAATGCTCAGCGGCAGCGGAAATCCGGACCGGATGCTAAACCATTCCCAGCCAATGTTGCAGCAGGGCAGCGGGACGCCGCAGCCTGACATCCCGCTGAAAACCATCAGCCCTTAAAACTGACAGCCCTTAAAACTGAAAGTGAGGGCCGATGTCATCAATGCGATCGGTGCAGATACAATCCACGCCCCAGCGCAGCAGCTCTGCCGCCCGCTGGGGCTGATTGACGGTATACACCAGAATCCGCAGACCCGCGGCCTTAATCTCTTGCACTCGCGTCTCATCGAGTAATTTATGGTTGAGATGGAGGGAAACACAGCCCAGACGGGTCGTCAGTTCACGCCAGTCTTCACGCCATTTATCCAGCAATAACCCGCGCGGCAGTTCAGGTGCTGCCGCCTGCGCCGCCTCCAGCGCCTCTATCTCAAAGGAAGAGAGCAGCGGCGGCGTCATCCCGGCCCACAGTTCGCGGGCGGCCAACGCCACGACGCGTCCTGTTAGCCTTTCGCTCCCCGTTGTCGGTTTGATCTCAATATTCGCCATCATGCCGTGTTTACGGCAGCGCTCCGCCACCTGCGAGAGCAACGGCAGCGGCTCGCCTTTAAATTCGCCGCTAAACCAACCGCCAGCGTCCACACGCAATAAATCCTGCCAGTTCAACTCGCCCGCCACGCCCCAACCGTTGCTGGTGCGCTCCAGGTTATCGTCATGCAGCAGGAAAATTTCGCCGTCTTTCGACAGCTTGGCATCAAACTCAATCATGGTGTGCCCGTATCGCGCGCCCACGTCAATCGCCGCCAGAGTGTTTTCCGGCGCCAGTTTACCGCCGCCGCGATGGGCGACAATGTGGGGATAAGGCCAGTTACTCATACACGTTGTCCTGTTTCGCCATCAAAAAGATGTCGCTGATGTTCCGGCAGATGCAGCCATAGCGTACTGCCCGCCGCCGGGCGCTGCTGATGCGCCAACCGCACCACCAGTTTCTGATCGCCCCAGCGCCCATGCGCCAGATTATCCGCGCCCAGAATCTCCAGCGTATCTACCGTTAGCGGCACGCCGCCTTCCGCCTGCGAGCTTAACGCAATATGCTCCGGTCGGATACCCAGCGTCATTTTACGTCCGGCATGACCCCGATAGTCCGCACTTATCGGCAACGCCAGACCGCCAGGCAATTCGAAACGGTCGCCGGAAGCGCTGATAACGCCGTCCAACAGATTCATCGCCGGGCTGCCAATAAAGCTCGCCACGAAGCGACTGGCCGGTTTTTCATACACCTCTACCGGCGTGCCAATCTGTTCTGCGACGCCTTTATTCATCACCATCACCCGCTGGGCCAGCGTCATCGCCTCTACCTGATCGTGAGTAACATAGAGCGAGGTGGTACGAAGGCGACGATGCAGATGTTGTAACTCCAGACGCATCTGCACGCGCAGCTTGGCGTCGAGATTAGAGAGCGGTTCGTCGAATAAGAAGACTGCCGGCTCGCGGACGATCGCGCGCCCCATTGCCACGCGCTGCCGTTGACCGCCGGAAAGCTCGCGTGGACGGCGTTTAAGCAGGCCGTCCAGCTCCAGAATGCGCGCCGCCTCCCGCACGCGTTCTTCAATATGCGCTTTGCTCATACCGCGAATTTTTAGTCCCCACGCCATGTTCTCCTCTACGCTCATATGGGGATAGAGAGCATAGTTCTGAAATACCATCGCGATGCCGCGATCTTTGGGCTCCATCTCGGTGACACGTTTGCGATCAATCCAGATATCGCCGCTGGTCACGCGTTCCAGACCGGCCACCATCCGCAACAACGTTGATTTGCCGCAGCCGGACGGCCCGACCATCACGATAAATTCGCCATCCGCCACGTCCAGCGTCAGCGGTTGAATTACCTGGGTTTTGCCGTCCCAGCTTTTGGTTACTGCCTGTAGTTTTAAACCAGCCATTTTATTTCTCACTATCGACCAGGCCACGCACAAACGCGCGCTGCATGGCTAAAACGATGACAACCGGGGGAATAAGGGTCAGCAGCATTGCCGCCATCACCTGGTTCCATTGCGTGGTACCTTCGCCAGTGGCGATCATCCCTTTGATACCCGCTACGGCAGTGCCAAGATTCACGTCGGTGATAATCAACAGCGGCCACAGATACTGGTTCCAGCCGTAGATAAAGGTGATGACGAATAACGCCGCCAGGTTGGTTTTTGACAGCGGCAACACGATGTCGCGGAAAAAGCGCATCGGCGACGCGCCGTCAATACGGGCCGCCTCCACCAGTTCATCCGGAAGCGTCATGAAGAACTGACGAAACAGGAAAGTGGCGGTAGCGGACGCCATCAGCGGTAGCGTCAGACCAGCATAGCTGTCGAGCATTTTCAGGTTGGCGATCACTTCCACCGTCGGGAAGATACGTACTTCAACCGGCAGCATCAGGGTGATAAAAATCATCCAGAAGAACAGGTTACGCAGGGGAAAACGAAACCAGACGATGGCGAATGCGGAAAGCATAGATACCGTGATTTTGCCTACCGTAATGCTGAACGCCATAATGAAACTGTTAAGCATCATCAGCCAGAATGGCGCGCTATTAACACCGACGCCGTTGACCCAAATAGTTTTGATATTCTCCAGTAACTGCGTGCCGGGAAGCAGCGTCATCGGCGTCTCAAACACCGCGCGGTCGTCCAGCGTCGCCGCGACAAACGCGACATACAGAGGAAACAAAATGACCGCGATCCCCAGAATCAGCATGGTATGGCTGAATATTGTCAGCCCGCGACGATTCTCTATCATTGGTAACGCACCTTACTTTCCACATAGCGGAACTGCACCACCGTCAGAATGATGACGAGGAACATCAACACCACCGACTGCGCGGCGGACGCCGAGAGATCCAGGCCGGTAAACCCTTCGCGATAGATCTTATAAATCAGCGTCGTGGTGGCTTGTACCGGCCCGCCGGCGGTCGCGGCGTCGATCACCGGGAAGGTGTCGAAAAAGGCATACACCAGGTTGACCACCAGCAGGAAGAAACTGACCGGCGCAATAAGCGGCAAAGAAAGCCGGAAGAAACGACGAATCGGCCCGGCGCCGTCAATGGCCGCCGCTTCCACCAGCGAGCGGGGAATGGATTGCAGCGCGGCAAAGAAGAATAAAAAGTTGTAACTAATCTGCTTCCAGACTGACGCAAATACCACCAGGAACATCGCCTGACCGCTGTTTTGCGCATGGTTCCAGTCATAGCCGAGTTCGCCGAGGAAATGGGTGATTAATCCCCGCCCCGGGTTAAACAGGAAAATCCACAATACGGCGGCGACGGCGGGCGCGACGGCATAAGGCAGCAGCATCAGCGTCTGATAAAAACGGCTGCCGCGCACTACGTAATCCACCAGGGCGGCGAAAAACAACGAGACCAGCAGGCCGCTAAACGTGACCAGCGCGCTGAATTTAATCGTCGTCCAGAAAGCGTCAAGATAATAACTGTCGTGAAAAAGCGCGACAAAATTCTCCAGCCCGACAAATTGGCTGGAAAAACCAAACGGATCGACGCTTTGCAGCGAATACCACAGCGCTTCGCCCGCAGGCCAGATAAAGAAAATAACGGTGATAACCAACTGCGGGGCAACCAGTAAATACGGCAGCCAGCGCGAGCGGAACACCGGACGGGATGATGACATGAAGGTTCTTTTCCTGGAAGGTGCCGGATGGCGGTGCAAGCACCTTATCCGGCCTACAAACGCTGTAGGCCTGATAAGCGCAGCGCCATCAGGCACTTATACACTTAAGATTTGCTCGCTTTCTCAAAACGACGCAGTAACTGATTCCCGCGATCCACCGCGGTATCCAACGCCTGTTGTGGGGTTTTCTTCCCGGTCCAGACGCTTTCCAGCTCTTCGTCCACGATAGTACGAATCTGCGGCATATTGCCCAGACGCAAGCCTTTGGTGAAGGGTAACGGCGGCTTATTCAACATCTGGCGAGTGGCGATATCCGCACCGGGGTTTTTATCGTAATAACCCTGCTCGCGGGTCAGCTCGTAGGCGGCGGTGGTAATCGGCAGGTAGCCGGTTTTTTGATGCCATTCAGCAGCGTTTTCCGGTTTTGCCAGGAAGTCGAGGAATTTGGCGACGCCGGTATAGGTTTCTTTATCTTTACCCTGCATGACCCATAGGCTGGCTCCGCCGATAATGGCGTTTTGCGGCGCGCCCTTGATATCAGCGTCGTACGGCATCATACCCACGCCATAGTTAAATTTGGCATACTGGCGGATATTGGCGAGCGAACCGGAGGACGCGGTTGTCATCGCGCAGTCACCGTTATAAAACTTCTCGGTAGACTCGTCCTTACGCCCAACATAGCTAAAATCGCCTTTTTTATTCATCTCTTCCAGCAGCGCGATATGTTTCACCTGCTCTGGCTTATTAAACTCCAGCACCGCATCTGTACCGTCAAAGCCATTGTTTTTACTGGCGAAGGGGAGACCGTTCCAGGCGCTGAAGTTTTCCAGTTGGATCCAGCCTTGCCAGCCGCTGGCGTAACCGCATTTCATGCCTGCCGCTCTCAATTTCGCGGTATAGTCAGCCAGCTCCTGCCAGGTTTTCGGCGGCTGTTCCGGATCTAAACCGGCTTTCTTAAAGGCGTCTTTGTTGTAGTACAGTACCGGCGTGGAGCTGTTAAAGGGCTGGGAGAGCAGATGCCCGCTTTTAGCATCGGTGTAGTAGCCTGCAACGGTTGGTACAAACTGGGACTCGTCAAAGTTAATACCGGCGTCTTTAAACACTTCATAAACCGGCTTAATGGCTTTCGAGGCCATCATGGTCGCTGTCCCAACCTCATAAACCTGCAATATTGCCGGCGCGTTGCCGGTACGGAATGCCGCGATCCCGGCGCTCAGGTTCTGTTCATAGTTCCCCTTATAGACCGGAACGATTTTGTAATCCGGATTGGCCTGGTTGAAACGTTGCGCCAGTGAATCAACTTCTTTGCCTAACTCCCCTTCCATTGAATGCCAGAATGGAATAGTGGTGACGGCCAACGCCTGACCCGTAAATGCCAGACTCAGCGCCAGTCCTAAAGCTGTATGTCGTAACGATATCATCGGTTATCTCTCTTTTTGTGCCGGGATGCGCGATATCACGCGTTTTATGTTCGCGGGGGTAACATGACATGCTCGAATGACAGAAAAATAACTTTTTTATTACAAAAAAAAGATAGTAAGGCGACAGAGAGATGGCAAGGCAGTGAAAGCGCCGGAAAAGAAAAGTGGGAGCTACGGCACGGATAGGTACGACATTATTCCCGGGGACGGCACACATGCCGTAACTCAACCAGGCGGAGCGTCGCCGGGATTAACATCTCAGGCGCGTAAGCGAACGGCAATTTGCTCCAGCGTAAGCCGCCCTGCCGCCGCATCGACTGTCATATCGACAAAATCCGGATTCGCAGCGAGTGAGACCCCGTTACGCTTTAAAAACAGCAGCGTAATAAATAAGGCGGTGCGTTTGTTACCATCATTGAAGATATGCCCACGGGATATAGCGAGCAAATGCATTGCCGCCAGCAGCCACACGTCGGTCACCCCTTCATATTCGATTTGATTGAGTACCCGGTACATTAGCGCTTCCGCGCGGCCAGGATCAGGCATACCTGTTACACCAGGCGTAACGCGGAGAAGCCTGTCGTGAAACTGAATTATCTCTTCCGCTGAGATAAGTTGTAGGGTCATTTATCCGCCAGCTCCCTGAGCTCATTGCCATGAACCGCCATAATGGCAGCAAACTCATCATCCATTCGCGCCGTCTGATAACGCTCAAACTCCTCGGCGCTGATGATCACTGCGGACTTATGCCCACGACGCGTGATGGTGACAGGCCCCCCCGTCACCGCACTTTCCAGGACTTCGGCCAGATTTTGCCGCGCTTCGCTATAGTTAACCGTACGCATAAACACCTCCCCAGTTGTACATGTTTATTGTACAACAAACATGTACAAAAAAAGAGCCATCAGGCTCTTTTGAAAAATTTTACCGCTTGCCGTTACCGGGGGCGGCGCACGCGCTTCCCCCTGGC
This sequence comes from Salmonella sp. NW38, assembly GCF_051807745.1. Classification (NCBI taxonomy): domain Bacteria; kingdom Pseudomonadati; phylum Pseudomonadota; class Gammaproteobacteria; order Enterobacterales; family Enterobacteriaceae; genus Salmonella; species Salmonella sp. NW38. Next base: position 116,882 of record NZ_JAMMTO010000004.1, read on the forward strand.
ACAGTCTAACCGCCCAGATAGGCGCTGCGCACCGCTTCGTTCGCCAGCAGCGCATCACCGGTATCGGATAGCACCACGTGGCCGTTTTCCAGCACATAACCGCGGTCGGCGAGCTTCAGCGCCTGGTTGGCGTTCTGCTCGACAAGGAAGATGGTCATACCCTGTTCGCGCAACTGCTCAATGGTGTCGAAGATCTGCTGGATGATGATCGGCGCCAGCCCCAGCGACGGTTCATCCAGCAGCAATAGCCTCGGCTGGCTCATCAGCGCGCGGCCAATCGCCAGCATCTGCTGTTCGCCGCCGGACATGGTGCCCGCTCGCTGGATACGGCGTTCATGCAGGCGCGGAAACAGCTCGTACACCCATTTGATACGCTCCTGAAACCGATCGCGCTCGGCAAAAAAACCGCCCATCGCCAGGTTCTCTTCTACCGTCATCCGCGAGAAGACGCGCCGCCCTTCCGGCACTATCGCCACCGCTTCACGCATGATTTTCGCCGTCTGCCAGTCGGTTATGTCTTTACCGTCAAACACCACCCGTCCGCTGGAGGCGCGCGGATCGCCGCACAAGGTGCCAAGCAGCGTCGTTTTCCCCGCGCCGTTAGCGCCAATCAGGGTAACGATTTCCCCCTGGTTGATGTGCAGACTGACGTCGTGCAGCGCCTGAATCTTGCCGTAGTGGGCGCTGACTTTTTCAAACGTTAACATCGTTTTTTCCATCTTATGCCTCACCCAGATAAGCGCGGATGACGTCCGGGTTGTTGCGGATCTCTTCCGGCGTGCCGTTCGCCAGCGGCGTGCCCTGGTTCACCACATAAATGCGATCGGAAATACCCATCACCAGCTTCATATCGTGTTCAATCAGCAAGATAGTAGTGTTGTGATGGTTACGTAGTTCGGCAATCAGCTCATCCAGCTCTTTGGTCTCTTTCGGGTTAAGGCCGGCCGCCGGTTCGTCGAGCATCAGAATTTCTGGCTGCGTCACCATGCAGCGGGCAATCTCCAGCCGGCGCTGGTCGCCGTAAGCCAGATTACTGGCCTGGCGGTTGGCATGTTCCAGCAGGCCAATACGCTCAAGCCAGGTCGCCGCGCGGTCCAGCGCTTCGCTTTGCGCGCGGCGGAAAGCGGGCGTTTTCAACAGGCCGGAAAAGAGGCCCGTTTTCAGTTGCTGGTGCTGCGCCACCAGCAGGTTTTCAATCACCGTCATTTCGCGAAACAGGCGCACATGCTGGAAAGTACGTACCACGCCCATGCGGGCGATCTGCTGGCCCGGCAATCCTTCCAGATGCCGCTCGCGCAACATGATCGTACCGCCTGTCGGCTTATAAAAACCGGTCAGGCAGTTAAACACCGTCGTTTTACCCGCGCCGTTAGGGCCAATCAGCGACACAATTTCCCGCTCACGCAATTCCAGCGATACATTGTTGACCGCCAGCAAACCGCCAAAGCGCATCATCAGGCCGTTAACCGCTAATAATGGCTGACTCATGCCTGCTCTCCTTTCGCCTGACCACTTTTCAGCTTCAACTGCGGACGCGTCATCGGCAGCAATCCCTGCGGGCGCCAGATCATCATCAACACCATCAAACCGCCGAGCATCAACATGCTGTATTCGTTGAAGTCGCGCATCAACTCGCGCGACACCACCAGCAGAACCGCCGCCAGGATCACCGCAAACTGCGAGCCCATTCCGCCCAGCACCACAATCGCCAGCACGAAGGCGGATTCGGCGAAGGTGAAGGATTCCGGGCTGACAAAGCCCTGGCGGGCGGCAAACAACGTCCCGGCGAAACCGGCAAACGCGGCGCTGATAGTAAAAGCGGTCAGCTTGATGCGCGTCGGGCTTAAACCTAATGAGCGACAGGCGATCTCATCTTCACGCAACGCTTCCCACGCCCGGCCCAGCGGCATACGCAGCAGGCGGTTAATGACAAACAGCGACAAGACCACCAGCAACAGGGCCACCAGATAGAGGAAAATGACCCGGTCGGATGGGTCGTACTTCACGCCAAAGAAATTGCTGAAGGTATCCCAGCCGCCTTCGCGGGTGTTGCGGCTAAACTCCAGACCAAATAGCGTCGGTTTGGGGATCTGGCTGATGCCGTTCGGGCCGCCGGTAATTTCAGTGTTGTTGAGCAACAGGATACGGACGATTTCGCCGAAGCCGAGCGTCACAATCGCCAGATAGTCGCCGCGCAGACGCAGTACCGGGAAGCCGAGCAGGAAACCGGCGGCGGCGGAGACCAGTCCCGCCAGCGGCAGGCAGGTCCAGAAACCCAAACCATAATAGTGGTTGAGCAGCGCAAAGGTATAAGCGCCGATGGCGTAAAAGCCGCCGTAGCCCAATACCAGCAGGCCGGACAGCCCCACCACCACGTTCAGCCCCAGACCGAGGATGATATAAATCATGGTCATAGTGGCGATATCCACGCTACCGCGCGACACCATAAACGGCCACGCCACGGCGATAACCAGCAGCGCCATCAGAAACAGCTTTTGCTTAACGGTAGAGCCATCGATCGCCGGCAGAATAAACTTCGGTCCGGAGACGTGCTTCACCGCTTTCTGGAACATCGGACGCAACAACTGAAAGAAAAAAACCACTGCCGTACCGATAAAGATCCACTGCCAGCGGATGTCGGCGGCGGTATCCACCACCAGTTTGGTGCCGTCCAGCTCCAGTTGTACGCCCATGAAGACGCCAGCCAGAACGAAGAACATCGCCGCAGAGAACAGAGCCATCGCAATATGCATCGGTTTCATACTTTCTCTACCTCCGGACGCCCCAGGATACCGGTCGGCATCACCAGCAGTACCAGAATCAGCAGAGCGAACGATACGACATCTTTATATTCGGTACTTAAATATGCAGACGAGAGCGCTTCGGCGACGCCCAAAATCAGACCGCCGATCATCGCGCCCGGAATGCTGCCAATACCGCCCAGCACCGCCGCGGTGAACGCTTTCATCCCGGCCATAAAACCGATGTAGGGGTTAATCACGCCGTAAAATTGCCCAAGCAGCACACCCGCCACCGCCGCCATTGCCGCGCCGATAACAAACGTTAGCGCAATGACGCGGTCGGTATTAATGCCGAGCAGGCTGGCCATTTTCAGATCCTCCGCGCAGGCGCGGCAGGCGCGGCCCATCCGGGAGTAGCGAATGAAAATGGTGAGCGCCAGCATAGCCAGAAAGGTGACTATCCAGATAACCGCCTGCATGGTGGTGATGGACGCGGAAAAGTTTTCGCTGCTGCCCACAATCCACTGGCCGTTAAACAGGCTGGGTAACGCCACGTCGCGCGAACCTTCCGTCAGGCTGACGTAGTTTTGCAGAAAGATAGACATCCCGATGGCGGAAATCAGGGCGATCAGGCGCTTGGAGTTGCGCACAGGCCGGTAAGCGACTCGCTCGATACTCCAGCCGTAGGCGCTGGCAATAATAATCGCGCCGATAAATCCGGCGGCCACCAGGAGCCAACTGGTGTCTATTCCCATCATCATTAGCGCGGCGATGATCATAAAAGAGACGTAGCTGCCGATCATATACACCTCGCCATGGGCGAAGTTGATCATGCCGATGATGCCGTACACCATCGTATAACCGATAGCAATCAGCGCGTAGGTGCTCCCCAGCGTGACGCCGTTAAACATCTGCTGCAAGAAATAGAGAAACTGCTCGGACATAAGGTAACCTTTTTAAACCCGCCCGGCGTGCGGGCGGTGGGATAACTTATCTTCTGGCATTACTTCGCGACGGTTGACGAGCCGTCGGCGTGCCACTGGAAGACGCCAAATTCAAATCCCTTAAGATCGCCTTTTTCATCCCATTTCAGCGGCCCAATAACGGTATCAGCCCCGTTAGCTTTAAGATCTTTCACCAGATCCAGCGGAGCATGGCTGGCGCTACGCGTCATTGCGGTCGCCAGTGACTGGACGGCGGCGTAGGTGATCCAGACATACGGACCGCTGGGATCTTTCTTGTCGGCTTTCAGCGCCTCGACAATCGCTTTATTCGCCGGGTCCTGGTCATAACGTTTTGGCATCGTCACCAACATGCCTTCCGCCGCACCGCCCGCAATATTGGACAGCGACGCGTTACCCACGCCTTCCGGCCCCATAAATTGCGTTTTCAGGCCATTAGCCCGCGCCTGGCGCAGCATCTGCCCCATTTCCGGGTAGTAGCCGCCGTAATACACAAAGTCGATATTCTCTTTTTGCAAGCGGGCAATCAGGGCGGAGAAATCTTTTTCGCCGGCGGTAATACCATCAAAAAAGACAATATTGGCATTGCCCTGCTTCAGGCCATCCTGCACGGAGCGCGCCAGTCCTTCGCCGTATTGCTGTTTATCGTGAATGATAGCGATGCGCTGCGGTTTCACCGTTTCCAGGATGTATTTCGCGGCCGTTGGCCCCTGGGAGGAGTCCAGGCCGGCGGTACGCATAATGTACTGATAGCCGCGCTGGGTCAGCTCCGGGTTAGTCGCCCCCGGGGAGATCATCAGAATACCTTCATCTTCATAGATATCGGATGCTGGCTGAGTAGAAGAAGAACACAAGTGACCAATAACGTACTGAATACCGTCGTTAACGATTTTGTTGGCCACCGCCACCGCCTGTTTTGGATCGCAGGCATCATCGTACTCTACGCCGACCAGCTTATCGCCTTTAATACCGCCTTTAGCGTTGATGTCTTTAATGGCCTGACGCGCGCCGTTAAATTCCATATCGCCCCATTGCGCTACCGGGCCGGACATCGCCCCGACTATGGCGACTTTAATATCATCTGCCATTGCCCCCTGCGAGACTGCTAATGCAACCATCCCTGCGATTATCGTTTTCGCTTTCCGTTTCATGTGCCTGTATCCCCATTCGTGATGTTATATGTTTTGTTTTTTGCTGGTTAAAAAGCAGACTGTACTTTTTATAAATGGTGCGCTTTTTACTGACTCATTAATGAGTTAGCGCAGCATTTAAAGCATAATAAGATTAAAATCTCTATTTTTCAGTCTATTAAGAAAAGATAATATTCTGCTTTTCGCTATAGATAAACAAAAAAAAGCACGCTTGTCAGCATAAAATAACGGCATATTAAGCGGAATAATTCACTAGCATTCAGGGAATTATGCTGCCTGTTTTCCATTCTCTAATGCTTCAAACTGTAATTATCGTTGTTAAAAAATTAATAACCTGGTAAATGACACAAAAAAGAGAAAGCATCTGGCCTGCCTGTTTCGGTACACTGATCGCATCTTTTGAAATCGGGACAAGCCGTCGATGAAGCTGACCATTCTTCGTTTAGAACACTTTAGCGCTCAGGATCAGATCGATCTGGGCAAAATCTGGCCGGAATATTCCGCCTCCTCATTAAGCGTAGATGAAACGCACCGGATTTATGCTGCGCGGTTTAACGAGCGTTTGTTGGGCGCCGTAAGAGTGACGCTGAGCGGAACGCAGGGCGCGCTGGATTCCTTACGCGTGCGTGAAATCACCCGCCGCCGCGGCGTCGGGCAATACCTGGTAGAAGAAGTCATCCGCGATAATCCCAACGTCTCGTCGTGGTGGATGGCAGATGTCGGTGTTGAAGACCGCAGCGTGATGGCCGCGTTTATGCAGGCGTTGGGTTTTACCGCACAGGCGGATGGCTGGGAAAAAAGATAAAAAAGCCGGATGGCGCTGACGCTTATCCGGCCTACATGCCGGGAGAAAAAAATAAAAAACCACCTCGCAATTTTCCAGGTATGTAGGCCGGGTAAGGCGAAGCCGCCACCCGGCACTCAATTACTTCGCGTCGGTCGCCGTACCATTCGCATGCCAGTCAAACACGCCGAACTCAAATCCTTTCAGATCGCCTTTCTCATCCCACGACAGCGGTCCCATTACGGTGTCGACCGTGGCGCCTTTCAGGTATTTGGCGATTTCCGCCGGATCGTCAGACTGGTTCAGGCCCGCCTGCAACGATTGCAGCGCGGCGTAGGTGGTCCACACGAATGCGCCGCTAGGATCTTGTTTCTTGGCTTTGATGGCATCCACAATCGGTTTGTTCGCCGGGACCTGATCGTAGTTCTTCGGTTTGGTGACCAGTAAGCCTTCCGCCGACTCTCCGGCGATGTTAGACAGCGAGACGTTCGCGACCCCTTCCGGCCCCATAAACTGGGTTTTCAGCCCTGCGGCGCGGGACTGGCGCAGGATCTGCCCCATTTCCGGGTGATAACCGCCGTAGTAGACAAAGTCGATATTCTCTTTCTTCAGGCGCGCTACCAGAGTGGAGAAATCTTTTTCGCCGGCGGTGATGCCGTCAAAGAATACGACGTTAACGCCGCCTTTCTTCAGACCGTCCTGCACCGCGCGCGCCAGCCCTTCGCCGTACTGCTGCTTATCGTGGATAATCGCGATGCGCTGCGGTTTTACCTTCTCCAGAATATACTTTGCCGCCGTTGGCCCCTGGTCAGAGTCCAGGCCGGTCGTGCGCAAAATCAGGTTATAGCCGCGTGCGGTCAGCTCCGGCGCGGTCGCCGCCGGGGTTATCATCAGGATGCCTTCGTCTTCGTAGATATCAGACGCTGGCTGTGTGGAAGAGGAGCATAAGTGACCGATAACATACTTGATGCCGTCGTTCACCACTTTGTTAGCGACAGCTACCGCCTGTTTCGGGTCACAGGCGTCGTCATATTTCACCGCGACGAGCTTATCGCCTTTAATACCGCCTTTCGCATTGATATCGGCAATTGCCTGTTCCGCACCGGTAAACTCCTGATCGCCATACTGCGCCACCGGACCGGACATCGCGCCGACAACCGCGACTTTAATGTCCTCGGCGAATGCCATATGGCTTAATGACAGGGCGATACATCCTGCCAATAACGTTTTACCCTTCATATTCATCCTGATAATCCCCATTATTCTGGTTGTTACGTGTGTTGTGGTGTTATTGTTCAGCACTTTATTTCGATTATTGGCTAGCTACCCGTGCTTTAGCAGCATACTCTGCTAAAACATACCCGATTTTTATTATTTTGGAATAGCTAAATTTACATTCAGATAACAGATTTGTGTCGGTGGGGGAGAGGAAGGGTCCGTAGGCCCGATAAGCGAAGCGCCATCGGGCAAACGTGTTGCCGGATGGCAGGGTAAACGCCTTATCCGGCCTACAAAAAACAAAACCCCCGAATTCACATTCGAGGGTTCATTGGCAATTCGCGAAGATTACGCTTCGATCGCAGCGCGAAGCTTTTTCATGGCGTTCTTTTCAAGCTGGCGCACACGCTCAGCGGAGACGCCGTAACGATCGGCCAGCTCCTGCAACGTAGACTTATTGTCTTCGTCCAGCCAGCGAGCGCGGATAATATCCTGGCTACGCTCGTCGAGCCCCTGCATCGCGTCGGTCAGTCGGTTGGCGGCCTGCTCTTCCCAGTTATCGTCTTCAATGCCGTCGGCAAAGTTAGACGATTTATCCTGCAGATACAGCACCGGCGCCATTGGCTGGCTGTCGGACTCATCGTCCGAAGACATGTCAAACGTCATGTCCTGCGCCGCCATACGCGACTCCATCTCACGCACGTCTTTACTGGAAACACCCAGTTCGCGCGCCACCATTTCAACCTCATCCTGATTAAACCAGCCCAGACGCTGCTTGGTTTTACGCAGATTAAAGAACAGCTTACGCTGCGCTTTCGTGGTTGCGACTTTAACGATACGCCAGTTACGCAGCACGTATTCGTGAATTTCTGCTTTAATCCAGTGTACGGCGAAGGAGACCAGACGCACGCCTACTTCCGGGTTAAAACGACGTACGGCTTTCATCAGGCCGATGTTGCCTTCCTGGATCAAATCCGCCTGCGGCAGACCATAGCCCGCATAGTTACGAGCAATATGAACAACAAAGCGCAGGTGAGACAGGATCAGCGTTTTAGCTGCTTCCAGATCTCCCTGGTAATGCAGCCTTTCAGCCAATGCCCGCTCCTCGTCAGCCGATAACATCGGCCACGCGTTCGCCGCCCGGATATAAGATTCCAGGTTGCCAACAGGGGCTAAAGCTAAATTTTGCATTTCTTTGGTCATTCAAATCCTCTCAATCAGTATTGCCTGGCACCGTCAGCGAGCAACAACCGTGCCAAAGCCGATGAGCAACGAGAATATCACCCACTCTTTTATCAGACAGTGATTTTATCCACAAGTTCAATGTAACACTGTGCATAATTTGCACAAATCTTGTGACATAAAGATGACGCGCGGGGAAGAGACAACAGGGACTCTTTCCCTGCGAACGGAAGCCCATTGCAGGGAAAGATTATACCACGATTTTATCAATCGGGAGTAAAGTGACGTAAATGTTGCACCGTGGCCAACCAGGCGGCGATCCAGCCAATCATGGAACAGACCAGCAGCAGCAACAGGCACTCATCGAACGATAAGCCATTGAGATCAAACTTCGTGCCGAAGACCTGCGCCACTTCAGTCACCGCCGATGATAAACGCATCACCAAAATTTCAGACAATATCAGTGAAAGAAACGCGCCGGAAAAACCGAGCAACGCGCCGCCGTAGAGGAACGGACGCAGGATAAAGCCATCGGTCGCGCCAATCAGCTTTTGCACGTTAATGGTGTCGCGACGGGCAAAAATGCTCAGACGCACGCTGTTGCCGATAACGAGGAAGACCGCCGCGACCATCAGCACGCCGATCATCGCCGACACACGGCCCACCAGCCCGGTGAGCGCCGCCAGGCGCGCAAACCAGCTATCATCCATGCGGACTTCGTCAATGCCGTTAATCTGCGAGATACGGTCGCGCAGCGTATTAAGCGAGGCGGTACTTTGAAAGTCCAGCTTGGGGATCACCACCGCCACTGCCGGCAGCGGGTTCTCTTCCAGCATGTCCAGCGCGCCGCCAAAACCCGACCAGTTGCGGAATTCTCCCAGCGCGTCCTCACGGGACAGGTAGTTGACCTTCTCAACGCCCTGCTCGGCCTGAAGCTGCCCAACGACCCGCGCCGCCGCATCATCATCCAGCGTTTTTTGCAGATAAACGGTGATCTGCGGCGACGGATAATACTGAGTCGCCGCCTGGTTGACGTTCTTATAGACCATGTAACAGACGCTGGGCAGCGTCAGGGAGATGGCGATCACCATCACCGTCAGAAACGTCGCCAGCGGTTTGCTTTTCAGATCCTGCAGCGCGCCGTGCCAGGCATAGCGCACCTGCTCATTAAAGACGTTCGTTTTACGTGAGTTCGGTTTCGGCGTCGGCTTCTGGCGTCCTGGCGCGTTGCGCCCGCCGCCTGTTCCGCCGCGAGACTTACGCAGTCGATCCAGCCGTCCGCCGAACTGCCTGATTTGGTTAATCGCGTCGCGCCTATTCATTGGCCAGGCCTCCATGCAGATGTCCATCGCTCAGGACGAGCTGCCTATAGGAACGACGGGAGATAAGTCCAATATCGTGCGTCGCCATCAGTACCGTCACCCCTACGCGGTTAAACTCTTCAAACAGACGTAAAATCCCTTCCGACAACGCGTCGTCCAGGTTCCCGGTCGGTTCATCCGCCAGCAATACCGCTGGCTTATTGACCACCGCGCGGGCGATGCCCACGCGCTGTTGTTCGCCTCCGGAGAGTTGAATCGGGAAGTTTCTCGCTTTGTCCAGTAGTCCAACCTTATCCAGCGCCGCCGACACACGACGACGGATATCATCGCCGCTGGCACCGGCAATGATTAACGGTATCGCCACATTGTCATAGACCGTGCGATCCATCAGCAGATGGTGATCCTGGAAAATCATCCCAATCTGGCGGCGCAAAAACGGCACTTCGCGGTTTTTCAGGCGCGTAATATCATGCCCGCTGAAGAAGATTTTGCCGGCGCTGGGCCGCTCAATCCCACAGATTAGCTTCAGCAGGGTACTTTTCCCCGCGCCGGAGTGGCCGGTCAGAAACGCCATCTCGCCTGGCCGCATATGGAATGTCACTCCCTGCAGCGCTTGTCTCCCGCCGAGATAGGCCTTGCTGACATGTTCAAAGCGAATCATTGTTAATCCTCTCGGGCAAAAAGTGCCTCAATAAAATCGTCCGCCTTAAACGGACGCAAATCCTCGATACGTTCGCCCACGCCAATGTAACGGATAGGAATACCAAACTGGTCAGCTACCGAGAAAATCACCCCGCCTTTCGCCGTACCGTCCAGCTTGGTCAGGGTAATACCGGTTAAGCCTACCGCTTCATGGAACAGTTTGGCCTGGCTTACCGCGTTCTGTCCGGTGCTGGCGTCAATGGTCAGCATAACTTCATGTGGCGCTTCTTCGTCCAGCTTTTTCATGACACGAACGATTTTTTTCAGCTCTTCCATCAGGTGCGACTTGTTCTGCAGACGCCCTGCCGTATCGGCAATTAACACATCCACATTACGCGCCTTCGCGGCCTGGATAGCGTCAAAAATCACCGAGGCGGAGTCCGCGCCGGTATGCTGGGCGATAACCGGAATGTTGTTACGCTGTCCCCAGACCTGTAGCTGTTCGACCGCCGCCGCGCGGAAAGTATCCCCCGCCGCCAGCATCACTGATTTACCCTGCTGCTCAAACTGGCGCGCCAGTTTACCGATAGTGGTGGTTTTACCCACGCCGTTTACGCCAACCATCAGAATAACAAAAGGCGTTTTACCTTCAATATTAAGCGGTTCGTCTACCTTCGCCAGAATCTCGCCCATCTCGCCTTTCAACAGACCATACAGCGCCTCGGCATCTTTAAGCTGTTTGCGGCTGGCGCCTTCCGTCAGATTAGCGATAATCTTACGCGTGGTTTCTACCCCGACATCAGCGATGAGCAACTGCTCTTCCAGCTCCTCGAACAAATCATCGTCGATTTTCTTGCCGCGGAACAGACTGATAAATCCGGAACCGAGATTTTCTTTGGTTTTCAGCAGGCTGCGTTTCAGGCGGGCAAAGAAACCTTCTTTAGTCGGTTTTTCCTGCTCCTGAACGATCGCTTCCACCGGCGCGTCTTCTTCCGCTGGCGGAACAACCATCACCGCCTCTTCCGCCGCCTGAGCGGCCAGCGCCTGCGCTTCCAGCTCTTCGTCGGTGAATTTCGCCGCGTTTTCGCCCTCTTCTTCTACCGCGGCAATGACCTCTACGGTTTCCGCTTCGGCCTGCCACTCTTCCGGCGAGATAGCCTCGTCTTTGACCTCTTCCGGCAGCGGCAATTCTTCGCGTTCCACCGCGATCTGCGGCGCTGCCGTCTCAACAGCCGTCGCGGGCTCCGGCTCTACCGGCTGCGGTTTTTCGCTCTCCTGAACTTTCTCAGTAACGTCCACCACCTCTTCCGCAAAGGCTTCGGTTTCTGCTTTGCTGTGCGCGGGCGTTTGCGCGTCTACGTCTGCCGCCGTTTCAACAGGGGGCTCAACCGGTCGTTGTTCCTCAACAATCTGCTGTTCTTCGGTCTGTTCCTGCTTCTGCTCTTTATCACCGAAGCCCAACCAGGAAAAGAAGCCACGTTTTTTCTGTTTTGCCATCTGCGACTACACCCCTCGCGGCGCTATATACATGGAAGCTAAAAAAATGATGAAATAGTCTATCACTTAACTTAATTCACATCACCGCCTGGAATAACTTGCAACAGGCGGTTCGAGCAAGAGAAATGAAAAAACCGACTCACTCTGGCAGCGGCCAAATCCGCATTATTGGCGGGCAATGGCGTGGCCGTAAATTACCGGTTCCGGACAGCCCGGGTCTGCGTCCCACCACCGATCGCGTGCGCGAAACGTTATTTAACTGGCTGGCTCCGGTAATGGTAGACGCCCATTGTCTGGATTGCTTTGCCGGCAGCGGCGCTCTGGGCCTGGAGGCGCTATCGCGTTATGCGGCCCAGGCAACGTTACTGGAAATGGATCGCGCCGTATCGCAGCAGTTGCAAAAAAATCTGGCGACGCTGAAAGCCAACAATGCTCGCGTCGTCAATACCAATACTCTGGCCTTCCTCAGCCAGCCGGGAACGCCGCATCACGTCGTCTTTGTCGACCCACCGTTTCGTAAAGGGCTGCTGGAAGAGACGTTACAATTGCTGGAAACCCAGGGATGGCTGGCCGACGACGCGCTAATCTACGTAGAAAGCGAGGTGGAAAACGGTCTGCCGCCCGTTCCGGCGAACTGGGCATTGTATCGAGAAAAGGTGGCCGGACAGGTCGCTTATCGTCTGTATCAGCGCGACGCGCAAGGAGAAAATGATGTTGATTAATCTGGGCCGCTTATTAATGCTCTTCGTGTGGGCATTTTTGATTCTTAATCTGGTGCATCCCTTCCCGCGCCCGCTCAATATCTTCGTCAACGTGGCGTTGGTGTTCATGGCGCTGATGCACGGTATGCAGTTGGCGTTGCTGAAATCAACGATACCGAAAGAGGGCCCGCAGATGACGACGGGAGAGAAAATCCGCATTTTCCTGTTCGGCGTGTTTGAGCTGCTGGTCTGGCAGAAGAAGTTTAAGAACAAAAAATAACGTTTGCTGCCGGATGACGGTTTATTCGTTATCCGGGGTACGGCTAACAAACCCGACGAACCGAGTTCCCTTATAGCTCAGCGTACCTTGATCGCCCACCGTCAAAGCGTGGTACTGCTGCGCTTGTAAACGGAACGTTTTTTCCAGACCGCCATTGAGCGGCTTAAAACTTGCCTCATAGCGCATACTGGTTCCCGCCGGGCTCACTTCCTGCTGGCGAGAGCGTCGGTCGTTAACCGGCTTCTCCCGTTTACTGCTGACCACGACCAGCTTTTGCTGTAACGGCGCCGCCTCATTAGCGGCTTTTTCCCGCCGTTGCTGAACGAAGCGGAACGACGCGGCAACTACGATTAATGCGATGATTATAATGAAGAAAAGCGGTGGCTTACTCATACTGTTAACCTGTCAGAAAATGCGGAAATAAGCATACCCTGCCCGTTATAGTGTTGTCATCTGACCGTCACGGCCTCTACACTGAATAATAGAGCCGCAAGCATACCGTTTGCGAAAAAATAACGAATTCAAGGAATTAAGATGCTTTGGTCGTTTATCGCTGTCTGCCTGTCCGCATGGCTGTATGTGGACGCCTCCTATCGCGGGCCAGCCTGGCAACGCTGGGTTTTTAAGCCCGTCACGTTATTACTGTTGCTGTTACTGGCCTGGCAAGCGCCGATGTTTGACGCCATCAGTTATCTTGTGTTGGCCGGGCTGTGCGCCTCGCTGGTCGGCGATGCGTTAACGCTCTTGCCGCGTCAACGCCTGCTGTACGCCGTCGGGGCATTTTTCTTATCGCATCTGCTCTACACCATTTACTTTGCCAGCCAAATGACGTTGTCGTTCTTCTGGCCGCTGCCGCTGGCGTTACTGATAGTCGGCGCGTTGCTTATCGCCGTTATCTGGACGCGACTGGAGGAGCTACGCTGGCCGGTATGTACTTTTATCGCCATGACGCTGGTCATGGTCTGGCTGGCGGGCGAACTGTGGTTCTTCCGCCCAACGGCGCCAGCCCTTTCGGCCTTTACCGGCGCGACGCTGCTGTTCATCGGCAATATCGTCTGGCTGGGTAGCCATTACCGCCGCCGTTTCCGGGCGGATAACGCGATTGCCGCCGCCTGCTACTTTGCCGGACACTTCCTGATTGTTCGCTCGCTGTACCTGTAAATAATAGCGCTTGACTCTGGAGTCGACTCCAGAGTGTATCCTCCGGTTAATGAGAAAATTATCATCAACCGGAGGACGTTATGTCGACCCCTGATACCGATGGCAAAAAAGTCCCGCCCTTTACCTCCTTCAGATTAGCCCCGGCAATACAGAAGGCCGATAGCTGCTGCTGCGAAGAACATTGCGCGTCCAGCGCGCCTGTTTCTACTGCCGTGGCAGGCACGCGCTATACCTGGAAAATCTCCGGCATGGACTGCGCCGCCTGCGCCCGAAAAGTGGAGAATGCGGTCCGCCAAATTCGCGGCGTCAACCAGGCGCAAGTGCTGTTCGCCACCGAAAAGTTAGTGGTCGATGCCGACGCCGACCTCCGCGCGCAAATTGAACGCGCCGTACAGAAGGCGGGTTATACCTTGCGTAGTGAAGATTCGCGCGACGCCGCGCCTGAATCTCGTCTTAAAGAGAACCTGCCGCTTATTACGCTGATCATTATGATGGCGATAAGCTGGGGGCTGGAGCAATTTAACCACCCGTTCGGCCAACTGGCCTTTATCGTCACCACTCTGGTCGGTCTGTATCCTATTGCCCGCCAGGCGCTGCGGCTGATGAAAAGCGGCAGTTGGTTCGCTATTGAAACGCTGATGAGCGTCGCCGCCATTGGCGCGCTGTTTATTGGCGCGACGGCGGAAGCAGCAATGGTATTGCTGCTGTTCCTCATCGGCGAGCGCCTGGAAGGATGGGCCGCCAGCCGCGCCCGTAAAGGCGTCAGCGCGTTAATGGCGCTTAAACCGGAAACGGCGACCCGTCTGCGCGACGGCGTGCGGGAAGAGGTCGCGATTAATACCCTGCGACCGGGCGATATTATCGAAGTCGCCGCCGGGGGGCGTTTACCCGCCGACGGTAAACTGGTTTCCGGTTTCGCCAGCTTTGATGAAAGCGCGCTCACCGGCGAGTCTATCCCTGTGGAGCGCGCAACGGGCGACAAAGTCCCGGCAGGCGCGACCAGCGTTGACCGTCTCGTCACCCTGGAGGTGCTATCTGAACCTGGCGCCAGCGCGATTGACCGTATCCTGACGCTGATTGAAGAGGCGGAAGAGCGCCGTGCGCCCATTGAGCGGTTTATTGACCGTTTCAGCCGCATCTATACGCCAGTCATTATGGTCATCGCGCTGCTGGTGACGCTTATTCCGCCGCTGATGTTCGATGGCGGCTGGCAGGAGTGGATTTATAAAGGGCTGACGCTGCTGCTCATCGGTTGCCCGTGCGCGCTGGTGATCTCCACGCCCGCGGCCATTACCTCCGGGCTGGCAGCGGCGGCACGGCGCGGCGCATTGATTAAAGGCGGCGCAGCGCTGGAGCAACTGGGCCGTATCACGCAGGTCGCCTTTGATAAAACCGGTACGTTGACCATCGGTAAACCACGGGTGACGGCGATTCATCCGGCAAGCGGTATCAGCGAAGCTGAACTGTTGGCGCTGGCGGCAGCCGTAGAACAAGGCGCTACGCACCCGCTGGCGCAGGCTATTGTCCGCGAAGCGCAGACACGCGATCTGGCGCTCCCGACGGCGGAATCGCAGCGAACGCTGGCCGGCACCGGGATTGAAGCGCAGGTTAACGGCGAACGAATTCTGATTTGCGCGGCGGGAAAACAGCCTGCGGCAGCGTTTGCCGGGCAAATTAGCGAACTGGAAAACGCCGGGCAGACGGTGGTTCTGGTGCTGCGTAACGAGACCGTACTTGGCGTCCTCGCCCTCCAGGATACGTTGCGTGACGATGCGCGCGACGCCATCCGCGAACTGCATCAGTTAGGCGTTAACGGCGTGATTCTGACCGGCGATAACCCACGGGCGGCGGCAGCGATTGCCGGCGAGCTGGATCTGGCGTTTAAAGCCGGACTACTGCCGGAAGACAAGGTGCGGGCAGTCACCGCCCTTAACCAACAAGCGCCGCTGGCGATGGTGGGCGACGGCATTAATGATGCGCCCGCGATGAAAGCCGCCAGTATCGGAATTGCGATGGGCAGCGGTACTGACGTCGCGCTGGAAACGGCTGACGCCGCCCTTACTCATAATCATCTGCGCGGGTTAGCGCAGATGATTACGCTGGCGCGCGCTACCCACGCGAATATCCGGCAGAACATCACCATTGCGCTGGGGCTGAAAGCTATTTTCCTGGTGACGACGCTACTGGGTTTTACCGGGCTATGGCTGGCAATCCTGGCGGATACGGGGGCCACGGTATTGGTGACCGCCAATGCGCTACGTTTGCTGCGTAAAAACTAATCTTCTCCCACCCGGCGGCGTCGTGTCGCCGGGTTATCCCGCGATATTCCTTTCTTTGTTCATATTATTCACGCGAAAATTATTTATTTTCTATTACTTATCAAAACATTAATCAGAAATAGCGTGATTTGATGTAAGGTTAATTTTTATCCAACCGATATTGATCATACCGTCTACAAAATAAGGAATGTTAGGCACTATGAAAAATATCAAAGTCATCACCGGCGTTATCGCGACGCTGGGCATATTTAGCGCCTTATTGTTGGTGACAGGAATACTGTTTTATTCCGCCGTCAGCAGCGATCGGCTGAATTTCCAGAATGCGAGCGCGCTGAGTTACCAACAACAGGAACTGGGCGGCAGTTTTCAGACATTGATCGAAACCCGCGTCACCATTAACCGCGTGGCGATACGCATGTTAAAAAATCAGCGCGATCCCGCCTCACTGGACGCCATGAACACGCTGTTAACCAACGCTGGCGCGTCGCTCAACGAAGCGGAAAAGCATTTCAACAACTACGTGAACTCCGAAGCGATCGCGGGCAAAGATCCGGCGTTGGATGCCCAGGCCGAAGCCAGCTTTAAGCAGATGTATGACGTTTTGCAGCAGTCTATCCACTATCTTAAAGCCGATAATTACGCCGCCTATGGCAACCTTGACGCGCAAAAAGCGCAGGATGACATGGAGCAGGTATATGACCAGTGGCTCTCTCAAAATGCGCAATTAATAAAATTAGCCAGCGATCAGAATCAGAGCAGTTTTACCCAGATGCAATGGACGCTGGGGATAATTCTACTTATCGTACTCATCGTGCTGGCGTTTATCTGGCTGGGGCTGCAACGCGTTCTACTCCGCCCGCTGCAACGGATTATGGCGCACATTCAAACTATCGCCGACGGCGATCTTACCCATGAGATAGAGGCCGAAGGACGCAGTGAAATGGGCCAACTGGCCGCCGGTCTCAAAACGATGCAGCAGTCGTTAATCCGTACCGTCAGCGCGGTGCGCGATAACGCAGACTCTATCTATACTGGCGCAGGCGAAATTTCCGCCGGTAGCAGCGACCTCTCTTCCCGTACCGAACAGCAGGCCTCGGCGCTGGAGGAAACCGCCGCCAGCATGGAACAGTTAACCGCCACGGTACGGCAAAACACCGATAACGCACGACAGGCGACGGGTCTGGCGAAAACCGCATCAGAAACCGCGCGTAAAGGAGGACGCGTGGTGGATAACGTAGTGAGCACCATGAACGATATCGCCGAAAGCTCGGAAAAAATCGTGGACATCACCAGCGTGATTGACGGTATCGCCTTCCAGACTAATATCCTGGCGCTGAACGCCGCGGTAGAAGCCGCCCGCGCCGGCGAACAGGGGCGAGGATTCGCGGTCGTCGCCGGAGAGGTACGCACGTTGGCCAGCCGTAGCGCGCAGGCCGCCAAAGAGATCAAAGTACTGATTGAAAACTCCGTGTCGCGCATTGATACCGGCTCTACGCAGGTACGCGAAGCGGGAGAAACCATGAAAGAGATCGTCAACGCCGTGACCCGCGTAACCGATATTATGGGCGAAATCGCCTCTGCCTCCGATGAGCAAAGCAAAGGCATTGAGCAGGTGGCGCAGGCGGTATCGGAAATGGACAGCGTGACGCAGCAAAACGCCTCGCTGGTAGAGGAATCCGCAGCAGCGGCGGCGGCGCTGGAAGATCAGGCTAACGAACTTCGTCAGGCGGTCGCCGCGTTCCGCATCCAAAAACAGCCTCGTCGGGAGGCGTCGCCGACGCCGTTAAGCAAAGGCTTAACGCCACAGCCCGCCGCAGAACAGGCGAACTGGGAAAGCTTCTAATCAGAATGCTATCTGCCGTGCGGTTAATGCGCTTTACGCAATAAATAGCGGTACGGCAGACCCTCCGTCTCTTGCGCCAGCAAATCGTGTTCCATAAAGGTACAGAACCCCGGAATATCACGCGTCGTCGCCGGATCGTCGGCGATAATCAGCAATGTTTCGCCAGTTTGCATGTTGCGCACCGTTTTGCGCACCATCATTACCGGTTCAGGGCAACGCAGCCCCAGGGCGTCAAGCGTATGGTCAGGGGAGGAAAACAGATCGCTCATCTTCGTCTCAATGGTAGAAAAACGGCGATATTTTACGCCCATCTTCGTCAGTAAGCCAGGCAGGTTAACGATTGCGTGAAAATTAGCCATTGCAATGCCAGCGCAAAACAGTATTATGCGGCGGTTCTTTATTGGGTTCCCTCACCCCATCCAACAAAAAGGTCACAATATGACTCCGTTTACACAATCACAGCGCGTAAAAGCGTTGTTCTGGCTATCGCTATTCCATTTACTGGTGATCATTTCCAGTAACTATCTGGTGCAGCTCCCCATCACTATTTTTGGTTTCCACACGACCTGGGGCGCGTTTAGTTTTCCTTTTATTTTTCTCGCCACCGATCTTACCGTGCGTATTTTTGGCGCACCGCTGGCGCGCCGCATTATCTTCGCCGTCATGATCCCCGCGCTGCTGGTGTCGTATGTGGTGTCATCGCTGTTCTATATGGGCGCCTGGCAAGGTTTCGCCGCGCTGGCGAACTTTAATCTGTTTGTCGCCCGTATCGCCGCCGCCAGCTTTATGGCCTACGCGCTGGGACAGATCCTTGATGTCCATGTGTTTAACCGCCTGCGCCAAAATCGTCGCTGGTGGCTGGCGCCGACCGCTTCAACGCTGTTTGGCAATATCAGCGATACCCTTGCCTTTTTCTTCATTGCGTTCTGGCGAAGCCCCGATGCCTTTATGGCCGGGCACTGGATGGAAATTGCGCTAGTGGATTATTGCTTTAAGGTGCTCATCAGCATTATTTTCTTCCTGCCGATGTACGGCGTTCTACTGAATATGTTGCTGAAAAAGCTGGCAGATAAATCTGAAATTTCCCCATTACCGGCAAGTTAAAGGTTCGTTTTCCGAGTTGTGATAAGATGAGCGAATGAGCCGTTATGGCCGTTTATCGAAAGGAAGAAGTCAATGCGCAATTTGGTTAAATATGCCGGTATTGGCCTGCTGGTTATGGGGCTTGCGGCCTGTGATAACAACGATACAAAAGCGTCGGCAGAAAGCGCCGCCGCAGAAAGCCAGGCCTCCGGTCAGCCCATCAGCCTGATGGATGGCAAACTCAGTTTCTCACTGCCGGCGGATATGACCGATCAAAGCGGTAAGCTGGGCACCCAGGCGAATAATATGCACGTTTATTCTGACCCGACGGGCCAGAAAGCGGTGATTGTTATCGTCGGCGATAATACCGATGAAGCGTTGCCGGTGCTGGCGAACCGCCTGCTTGAGCAACAGCGTAGCCGCGACCCGCAGCTTCAGGTCGTCACCAATAAGTCTATTGAGCTCAAAGGCCATACGTTGCAACAACTGGACAGCATTATCTCCGCGAAAGGCCAGACGGCGTACTCTTCCATCGTGCTGGGCAAAGTGGATAACCAATTGCTGACGATTCAGGTCACGCTGCCTGCGGACAATCAGCAAAAAGCGCAAACCACGGCTGAAAACATCATCAATACGTTAGTTATTAAGTAACCTTTACGATGATGATGCGGCCTCCGGCAGTGCAGACGGAGGCCGTTTTTTTAAGCGCCAGGTCAGCAATAACGCCATCGCTACCAGCCCGGCTGCCGCCAGATAAATCACCGGCACGCCCGCCCAGGTCATCACCAGCCCCGCCAGCGGCCCGGTAACCCCCAAAGACATATCCATAAAGACGGTATAGGTCGCCAGCGCCGCGCCCTGGTTCTGCGGCGGCACGGCTTTGACGGCCACCACGCCCAGCGCCGGAAAGACCAGCGAAAACCCCATCCCCGTGAGTAAAACGCCGATTTTTGCCATCCACGGCATGGCTGCCGTTCCCACCAGTAACAGACCAATAATCTCCACGCCAAAGCAGATCATGGCGACATTCAACCCGCCTAAACGATTGATACCGTTAGGGAACAGCAAACGCGTGCCGACAAACGCGACGCTAAATAACGTGAGCGCAAAGGCGGCACCATCCCAGCCTTTAGCATCATAAAATAAGGTAATAAACGTCGCGATGACGCCAAACCCTGCCGAGGCCAGCGCCAACGCCATACCATACAGCCAGACACGCCCCAGCACCGCGCGAAACGGCAGCGGCTTGCCTTTGTTCGCCTTCACCGACGGACGTGGAAGGGCTAACAGTATCGCCAACAGCGCCACGCCCATCACCGTTAGCGCCAGCCCCTGTAACCCGCCCCAGGCATAACACAGCACGCCCAGCGGCGCGCCCATCGCCATTGCGCCGTAGGTGACGATACCGTTCCAAGAGATAACCCGACCAATATGCAACGACCCGACGACGCCGACGCCCCACAGTGTCGAACCGGTGCCGGCAAAACTTTGCCCAATCCCCAAAATCACGCGACCCAGCCCCAGTAGCAACAAACTGATCAGCGGCCAGGCGCTGGCGATATCCGCCAGCAGGTAGCCGAGTCCGCTTAAAAAACAGCCGCATAAGCCAAAGACAACGATTTTTTTCGGCCCTAATACATCCGCATACCGCCCGGCATGGGGACGGCTTAACAGAGTGGCGAAGTATTGCAGGCTGATAATAAGCCCCGCCCAGAACGCGCTGAATCCCATCGCATCATGCACATAGCCTGGCAAGACGGCGAGCGGCAGGCCGATGGTCAGGTAGCTGGCAAAGTTAAACATCACAATGGAGACAATACGCAGATTGAGGCGCAATCCGTTTAGCGCCGGTTCAGCGACGGGTTCGGGCATGAGTATCACCGCATTTTTACAACATGTTTTCTTTTCTATCATGGCGCGCGGTGAAAATCAGTAGTGAGATTCAGATTATCGGTATCAGGGCAGCCGCTACACTTAGAAAAAAACACAACAAGGAAAACTTCATGGCAACCGCTCAACCCGACAAAACGGGTATGCATATTCTGCTGAAACTGGCCTCCCTGGTTATTATTCTCGCCGGGATTCATGCCGCGGCGGATATTATTGTACAACTCTTGCTGGCGCTCTTTTTCGCCATTGTTCTTAATCCATTAGTGACCTGGTTTATTCGCCGGGGCGTGAAGCGACCGCTGGCGATTACTATCGTGGTGGTCGTCATGCTGATCGTGCTTACCGCGCTGGTGGGTGTGCTTGCTGCATCGCTTAATGAATTTATCGCTATGCTGCCTAAATACAGCAAGGAGCTGACGCGTAAGGTCTTACACCTTCAGGAGTTAATGCCCTTCCTGAATTTACATATGTCGCCGGAACGTATGCTCCGCGGGATGGATTCCGATAAAATCATGCTCTTCACCACAACATTAATGACCGGCGTATCGGGCGCGATGGCAAGCATTGTGCTGCTGGTGATGACCGTGGTTTTTATGCTGTTTGAGGTGCGTCACGTGCCTTATAAATTACGTTTCGCGCTAAACAATCCACAAATCCATATTGCCGGCCTGCACCGCGCCCTGAAAGGCGTCTCGCATTATCTGGCGCTGAAAACGCTGCTCAGTTTATGGACGGGCGCGATTATCTGGCTGGGACTGGCGTTAATGGATATTCAGTTTGCGCTAATGTGGGGCGTACTGGCCTTTTTGCTCAATTACGTTCCTAATATCGGCTCGGTGATTTCCGCCGTTCCCCCCATGATTCAGGCGCTGTTATTTAACGGTTTTTACGAGTGCGTACTGGTCGGCGCGCTCTTTTTGGTGGTCCATATGGTGATTGGCAACATTATGGAGCCACGCATGATGGGCCATCGTCTGGGAATGTCCACGCTGGTGGTATTTCTTTCGTTATTGGTCTGGGGATGGCTATTAGGCCCGGTCGGGATGCTCTTGTCCGTTCCTTTGACCAGCGTCTGCAAAATCTGGATGGAAACTACTAAAGGCGGCAGCAAACTGGCGATCTTGCTGGGGCCAGGCCGACCGAAAAGCCGTTTACCGGGATGAGGCGACAGATGCTACAATCTCCTCTTCTTCATAGGCAACGTTGGTCCTGATATGTACCAGATCGTTCTGGGAAAAGTGTCAACATTAAGCGCAGGTCAATTGCCCGACGCGTTAATCGCTCAGGCACCGCAGGGCGTTCGCCGGGCAAGCTGGCTGGCCGGGCGCGTGCTGCTTTCCCGTGCGCTCTCGCCGCTACCGGAGATGGTGTATGGCGAACAGGGTAAACCGGCTTTTTCCGCCGGAACGCCGCTGTGGTTTAACCTCAGCCATAGCGGCGACACTATTGCTCTGTTGCTTAGCGACGAAGGTGAAGTCGGCTGCGATATTGAAGTGATCCGCCCGCGCGATAACTGGCGTTCGCTGGCAAATGCGGTATTCAGCCTCGGCGAACATGCTGAAATGGAAGCGGAACGTCCGGAGCGACAACTGGCGGCCTTCTGGCGTATCTGGACGCGTAAAGAAGCCATCGTAAAACAACGCGGCGGCAGCGCCTGGCAAATCGTCAGCGTGGACAGCACGTTGCCCTCTGCCTTGTCGGTCAGCCAGTGTCAGCTCGATACGCTCAGTCTGGCAGTCTGTACCCCCACACCGTTTACGCTGACGCCGCAGACGATAACAAAAGCGTTATGACACATTAATTTTTCCCTCTGGCGGCGGACGTGTGTTACAAAATGCGGAGCTTCCCATGCGCCGACGCGCCATACCAAAAGGTTTAAGTCAGATGCAACGTGTCACCATCACCCTCGATGACGATTTACTGGAAACGCTGGACAGCCTGAGCCAGCGACGCGGCTATAACAACCGCTCCGAAGCGATCCGTGATATTTTGCGCGGCGCTCTGGCGCAGGAGGCCACCCAGGAACACGGTACACAGGGTTTCGCGGTACTTTCATATGTTTATGAACATGAGAAACGGGATTTAGCCAGCCGCATCGTCTCCACCCAGCATCATCATCATGATTTATCCGTCGCCACGCTGCACGTCCATATCAACCACGATGACTGTCTGGAGATCGCCGTTCTGAAGGGCGATATGGGCGACGTACAGCATTTTGCCGATGATGTTATCGCCCAGCGCGGCGTGCGCCACGGCCACTTGCAGTGTTTGCCGAAAGAAGACTAACGCCCCAGCGCCTTGCCGGGGGCGCTTCGCTTGCCCGGCCTACGCTCGCACGTCGTCGTTTGTAGGCCGGATGAGGCGCAGCCGCCCTCCGGCAATAGTGTTCACGCCATCGTGCCAATCGTTTTTCTGAAGCGTAACAGCGCTATCAGGAAGAACACGCCGCCTATCGCCAGCAGGGTCAGGAACTGCGGCCAGACGATGCTCAAACCTGCGCCGCGATAAAGAATAGCCTGGGCAAGGCTGACAAAATGCGTCGTCGGCATGGTCAGCATAATATCCTGCACCGCCTGCGGCATACTTTCGCGCGGCGTGGAACCGCCGGAAAGCATTTGTAGCGGTAACAGTACCAGAATCATTAATAACCCCAGTTGCGGCATCGAACGGGCGATGGTGCCCATAAAAATCCCAATTGAAGTGGTGGCGAACAGGCTCAGCGCTACGCCCAACATAAACAATGGGATCGATCCTTCAATCGGTACGCCAAGTACGCCTTTCACCATCAGCATCAAAGACAAACCGGAAACCACCAGCACGACCAGCCCCATCGACCATACTTTTGCCATCATGATCTCAAAGGGCGTGACCGGCATCACCAACAGATGCTCTACCGTGCCGTGTTCTCGCTCGCGGATCAGCGCCGATCCGGTCAGCACTATCGCCAGCATGGTAATGTTGTTGATAATCGCCATCACGCCGCCAAACCACGCCGGGTCCAGATTCGGGTTAAAGCGCATCCGAATCTCCAGCGACACCGGCTGAACGTTATCTCCCCGCGCGCGCGCCACAAAGCTGTTGACCTCGCCGCTAATAATATTCTGGATATAACTGTTGCCGGTAAACGCCTGGCTCATGCGCGTCGCATCGACGTTAACCTGAATATCAGGCTGACGTCCGGCCAGCACATCACGCTGGAAATTCGGCGGAATATTGACCGCAAAGGTATAGCGTCCGGCATCCAGTCCGGCATCCATTTCCGTTGCCGTAATCATCTCCGGCGGCAGAAACCACGGGCGGTAAAAACTATTCACAATACGGTTCGACAACTGCGACTGATCCATATCGGCGATGGCGATAGGGGCAAGATGCAACGAACCGGGCAGGACGGTAGCGGAGGAGTAAACCGAAATCGTAAAGGCGAAGACGATCAGCGCCAGCATCGCTTTGTCGCCCAGCAGACTGCGCAGTTCTTTGACGCCGAGGTTATAAATATTACGTAATCCGCGCATTACCCCTCCTGTTTTTTCAGCAGCAGAATGCTCAGACCCATCACCACCGGGACGGCAATCAGTAACGGCATAAATAACGGCCAGAGATCGGACAGATCCAACGCTTTGGAAAACGTCCCGCGCGCGATCGTCAGAAAATGGCTGGTCGGGTAGATCTCGCCGATCCATCTTCCCGGTCCTTCCAGCGAAGCCACCGGATCGATCATGCCGGAAAATTG
This sequence comes from Salmonella sp. NW38, assembly GCF_051807745.1. Taxonomy (NCBI): domain Bacteria; kingdom Pseudomonadati; phylum Pseudomonadota; class Gammaproteobacteria; order Enterobacterales; family Enterobacteriaceae; genus Salmonella; species Salmonella sp. NW38. The sequence goes on from NZ_JAMMTO010000004.1 coordinate 141,348, forward strand.
TGTTGCCGGAATGAGGGTAATAATCGACGTCCCAAAAATAGCGGCGATTTGGCTCTTCATAAACGTAGAGATCAGCAGCCCCAGACCGGTGGCGATGATGACGTAAAGTAGCGCCGCGAGGGTAAGCGTGAGAAAGCTGCCTTTCAGCGGCACGCCGAACACAAAGACCGACAGCGCGCACAGTAGCAAGAAGTTCAGCATACCCAGCGCGATATACGGCAGTTGTTTACCCAGCAAAAATTCGCTGCGCGTCGTCGGCGTTACGTACAGATTAATCATCGACCCCAGCTCTTTCTCCCGCACCACGCTCAGGGCGCTAAGCATTGACGGGATCATCATGAGCAGCAGCGGAATGACCGCCGGAACGATAGCGGGCAGACTTTTCACATCCGGGTTATAACGATAGCGCGTTTCAATGTTGAGCAGCCCGGTCTGTTTAACCGGGTTCGGCTGACGACTTGCCGCCTCCTGCAGCCAGCTTTGGTGCATCGCCTGAACGTACCCCTTCACCGTCTCGGCGCGGCTGGGCATGGCGCCATCCACCCAGACGCCAATCTGCGCTGGCGTACCGCGAGCAATATCGCGGCCAAAATTAGGCGGGATCTCAATGGCAACCGCCAACTCTCCCGAACGCATCCGCCGGTCAAGCTCGTCATAGCTGGCGAGCGGCGGCTGTTCGATAAAATAGCGCGATCCCGCCAGATTGAGCGACCATGCCTGGCTACTGACGGTTTGATCGCGGTCGAGTACGGCAAAACGCAAGTTCTCCACGTCCATACTGATGCCATAGCCCATAATCAGCATCAGAATTACCGTTCCCAGCAGCGCCAGCGTCGAGCGTACCGGATCGCGGCGTAGCTCCAGCGCTTCGCGGCGACTGTAGCTGAACAAACGCCGGAAGCTCAATCCCTGCCGCGACGGTTTACCTGACGCGGCGGGCGTCTGGGATGGCGGTATTGGGGTTTCAGGCGCCGCTCCCGCAGCTTCCTGTAGCCAGGAAATAAACGCCGCCTCCAGAGTGGCCGCACCCCGCTGTTGCACCAATTCCTGCGGCGTACCGCTGGCGAGCACTTTACCGGCGTGCATCAATGACATTCGGTCGCAACGTTCCGCTTCGTTCATAAAATGGGTCGAGATAAAAATCGTCACCTTATCCTGACGCGAAAGATCGACCATAAGCTGCCAGAACATATCCCTGGCGACCGGATCAACGCCGGACGTTGGCTCATCAAGAATCAGCATTTCCGGGCGATGGATCACCGCTACCGCCAGCGATAAACGCTGGCGGATACCGAGCGGCAACGAAGCGGGGAGCGTATCTTCCACCTCCGTTAGCATAAAGCGTTCGATCATCTGCGCGACGCGCGCCGGGATCTCCGCTGGCGGAATATGAAACAGGCGGGCATGAAGTTCCAGATTCTGCCGCACGGTGAGTTCGTTATAGAGCGAAAAAGCCTGCGACATATACCCGACCCGGCGACGGGTATCGATGTCGTTCGGGTCTACCGGCTGGCCAAATAGCCAGGCCTGGCCTTCGCTGGCGGGAAGCAGACCGGTCAGCATTTTCATGGTGGTCGATTTGCCGCAACCGTTTGAACCAAGGAAGCCAAAAATCTCGCCGCGCGGAATGCGGAAATTAACATGGTCAACCGCGACGAACTTACCGAAGCGCATGGTCAGATCTTTCGCCTCAATGGCAATCTCTTCCTGCTCAGCGTGATACGGCGGGATCACCACTGGCTTATGCGCCTGGCGCTGCGCTTCTGGCAACAGGGCGATAAACGCCTGCTCCAGCGTCGCACTATGGGTTTTTGCCCGCAGTTGCTGCGCGCTGCCGGTTGCCAGTACCTCGCCCGCATTCATCGCCACCAGCCAGTCAAAACGCTCCGCCTCTTCCATATAGGCCGTTGCGACCAACACGCTCATATTGGTCTGCCGTTGGCGGATACTGTCGATTAAGTCCCAGAACTGAGCGCGGGAGAGCGGGTCCACGCCGGTGGTAGGCTCATCAAGAATCAGCAATTCCGGGTCATGAATCAGCGCACAGCACAGCCCCAGCTTTTGTTTCATCCCACCGGACAGCTTCCCGGCAGGACGGTCACGAAATGGCGCCAGGCCGGTGCTGTTCAGCAGCTCGGTAATACGCGCTTCGCGTTCAGCTTTGTCATGACCAAAGAGGCGAGCGAAAAAATCGACGTTCTCATAAACCGATAACGTGTGATAAAGGTTTTTCCCCAGCCCCTGCGGCATCCAGGCGATGCGCGGACAGACGTCGCGGCGATGTTTCGCATCGCGCATATCGCCGCCCAGGACGATAACGTTCCCTTGCTCAATCACCCGCGCGCCAGAAATCAGCGACAGCAGGCTCGACTTACCCACCCCGTCCGGACCAATCAGCCCGACCATACTACGGGCGGGAATGTCCAGCGTGATATTGTTCAGCGCGACCGTTTTTCCGTAATGCTGGCTCACCCCCTCAAGCTGCGCCACGGGAGGAACAGGCACCAGCGTCAGCGACGTCATTGCGACAACCTCACGTTCAGATCGTCAGGCCAGGGCACGCGCTCATCCAGACGAACCCATGCCATTCCCGGCAAACCGGTTTTGACATATTCCAGATGCTGTCGCAGCAGCTCTGGCGGAATACGCGCTTTGACGCGGAACATCAGCTTTAACCGTTCATCGTGGGTTTCCACGGTTTTGGGTGTGAACTGCGCCACGCTGGCGACAAAACTGATCGTCGCCGGAATACGCAGATCCGGCGCGGCGTCCAGCACCAGTCGCGCTTCGCCGCCGATCTTCAACAACCCCGCCTGTTCGGTCGGCAGGAAAAATGTCATATAAACGTCGCTGAGATCGACCATGTTCAACACCCGGCCGCCAGCCGATAACACTTCGCCCGGCTCCGCAACGCGGTACTGCACGCGTCCATCGCGCGGCGCTTTTAATTCGCTGTCGTCGATGTCGGCGACAATACGCCGCTCGGTCGCCTGCGCCGCTTCCACGCGCGTTTGCGCCTGGATAATACTGGTACGCGCCGCCTCAATCGCCGCTTTTGCCGCAGATACCTGCGCTTTGGCGGTCTCCAGGGCGGCGCGCGCGCTTTCCGCCGCCGCGCGATCGTCATCTAACTGTTGTACAGATACCGCGCCACGCTGCGACAGCGAACGGGAACGCACGTGACGTTTAGAGACGGAGTCCAGCTCAGCTTCCCGCTGTTTGACGACCGACTGCGCGGCGCGCATTTCACTCTGGCGTTGCTCCAGCAAGGCACGGGCGGCGGCAACCGCGCTTTCGGCTTCTTTGATTTGCGCGATCGCCTCCAGCCGCTGCTCCTGCAATACGCGGGTATCCATTTTCGCCAGCACCTCGCCCTGACGAACGAACTGCCCTTCCGAAACGAGGATGGTATCAATACGCCCGGCAATCTTAGTGGCAATATCCACTTCGGTGGCTTCAATTCTGCCGTTGCTGGCGGCAAACCCCTCCGGTATTCCCGCAGGGCGCAGCATCCACCAGGCTATCGCGGCCACCACCACAAGAATCCCCGCTCCCCACCACACCAGATGACGCTTCATTTTGTCCATAATCGACCCGCCGTAATCCCTGTTGTCTAACCATGCGTGTCACAAAGTCCGCCGGGCGTGCGCTCAGCGGGGGTTTCCATTCGGGATAAGAATGAAAAAAGAAAAGGGGCCAGACGACGAACAGACGCCGATGAAGCGCTCGCCGTCAAAGGGAGTGAATGATGTAGGTACCCGGAAAAGAGGGAGTAATGTTGTCATCATCAGCGTTCCTGGCCGTAAATGAAACACGCATACTCATAACTGCTATAAATCGATACTAACACCTCTGTCCGGGATGTCTATTCGCTTATTGTTTGTAATGGTACTTAGCGTTTTGCCGCCAAATCCTGCGCGCAGGCCCAGGCGCTCGACCACGCCCACTGGAAGTTATAGCCGCCCAACCAGCCGGTGACGTCCATCACTTCGCCGATAAAATAGAGACCCGGCACGCGGCGCGCTTCCATAGTCCGCGATGATAGTTCGTTTGTATCCACGCCGCCCAGCGTCACTTCCGCTGTCCGATAGCCTTCGGTGCCGTTAGGCTGCACTTGCCAGGCCGTAAGCGTGTCAACCAACGCCTGCTGGTCACGAACGTTCAACTGCCTGAGCGATACATCCGGGATGTGCCCCAACTGTTGTAAACACTCCACCAACCGTTTCGGCAGATGCATCGCCAGCGTGTTCTTCAGACTCTGGTTCGGGTGCGCGTTACGCTGTTCATTGAGAACGTCTTCCAGCGAGAGGTCCGGCAATAAGTTAATGCTCACTAACTCGCCCGGTTGCCAGTAGCTGGAAATCTGTAAAACGGCGGGGCCGGACAGCCCACGATGGGTAAAAAGTAGGTTTTCCCGAAATACCGTGCCATTGCGGGCGGTAATCACGCAGGGCACAGAGACGCCAGACAGCGTCTGGAGCTGTTCTAACAGCGGCTTATGCAGCGTAAAGGGCACCAGCCCGGCGCGCGTCGGCAACACCTTGAGACCAAACTGTTCGGCGATTTTATAGCCAAACGGCGATGCGCCAAGCCCCGGCATCGACAGGCCGCCGCTGGCAATCACCAGCTTTTGCGTAGTCACCGTCTCGCCGTTCAACGCCAGTACGAAACCCGACTCATCACGCTCGACGCTCAGTACCTCGCTACGCAGGCGCATCGTTACGCCGCCTTTGTCGCACTCGGCAACCAGCATATCGACAATGCGTTGGGCGGAATCATCGCAAAAAAGCTGTCCCAGCGTTTTCTCATGCCAGGCTATCCCATACCTGCCGACCAGATCGATAAAGTCCCACTGGGTATAGCGGGCTAATGCTGATTTGCAAAAATGGGGGTTCTGGCTCAAATACGCAGCAGGCTCAACATAAAGATTAGTAAAGTTGCAGCGCCCACCGCCGGACATGAGGATTTTACGTCCTGGCTTCTTGCCATTATCGATGAGCAGCACGCGGCTACCCGCCTGTCCTGCCTGCGCGGCGCAAAACATGCCCGCTGCGCCAGCGCCTATAATAACGGCATCAAACCTTTCCACGTCGCCTTCCTCTCTCAAATTCGGGCGGGAATTGTAAAGTTTCCTCAGTGGTCGCACCAGCGCGAAAAGCGCCTGAAAATGGTATTTATCTGAAATATATAAGATAATTCTTTAGTGATATCAAACAAAGCACGAAGTACATCAAAAAAAGTCTATATTTCACTTTGCCCGCGCCGCCAAAGTCACTGATAATGCGCCGCGTTCATGTCCTCAAAATGGCGTAACGTCCTATGCTACATTTGTTTGCTGGCCTGGATTTACATACCGGGCTTTTATTATTGCTTGCTCTGGCTTTTGTGCTGTTCTACGAAGCGATTAACGGCTTCCATGACACAGCCAATGCAGTCGCAACCGTGATTTACACCCGTGCGATGCGTTCGCAGCTGGCGGTTGTCATGGCGGCGGTGTTTAACTTTTTTGGCGTTTTGCTGGGGGGTCTCAGCGTGGCGTATGCCATTGTGCATATGCTACCGACAGATCTCCTGCTCAACATGGGTTCCGCGCACGGCCTCGCTATGGTCTTTTCCATGTTGCTGGCGGCGATTATCTGGAACCTCGGTACCTGGTATTTCGGGTTGCCGGCGTCCAGTTCCCACACGCTGATTGGCGCCATTATCGGCATCGGTTTAACCAATGCGATGATGACCGGCACGTCAGTGGTGGATGCGCTTAACATCCCGAAAGTTATCAATATTTTCGGTTCACTCATTATCTCCCCTATTGTCGGTCTGGTATTCGCCGGCGGTCTGATTTTCTTGCTGCGCCGCTACTGGAGCGGTACTAAGAAACGCGCCCGTATCCACCTGACGCCAGCCGAACGTGAAAAGAAAGACGGCAAGAAAAAGCCGCCGTTCTGGACGCGTATCGCGCTAATCCTCTCAGCTATCGGCGTGGCGTTTTCGCATGGCGCGAACGATGGTCAGAAAGGCATTGGCCTGGTCATGCTGGTGCTGATTGGCGTCGCGCCTGCGGGTTTCGTGGTCAATATGAATGCCTCCAGCTACGAAATCACCCGTACGCGCGATGCTATCAACAATGTCGAAACGTACTTTGAGCAGCGTCCTGACCTGCTGAAAGCCGTCACCGGCGTTGACCAACTGATCCCCTCTCCGGAACCGGGCGCGACTGAACCGACTGAATTCCACTGCCATCCGGCTAACACCATTAACGCGCTTAACCGTGCGAAAGGGATGCTGGCAAACGTGGAAAGCTACGACAAGTTAAGCGTTGAACAGCGTAGTCAGTTGCGTCGCATTATGCTGTGCATTTCCGACACGACCGATAAAGTCGTGAAATTGCCTGGCGTAAGCAGCGATGACCAGCGCCTGCTGAAAAAGCTGAAGACCGATATGTTAAGCACCATTGAGTATGCGCCGGTGTGGATCATTATGGCAGTGGCGTTGGCGCTGGGTATTGGTACGATGATCGGCTGGCGTCGCGTGGCGACCACTATCGGCGAGAAAATTGGTAAAAAAGGCATGACGTATGCGCAGGGAATGTCGGCGCAGATGACGGCGGCAGTCTCTATCGGTCTTGCCAGCTACACCGGTATGCCAGTTTCTACCACTCACGTACTCTCCTCTTCAGTGGCGGGAACCATGGTCGTTGATGGCGGCGGGTTGCAGCGTAAAACCGTGACCAGCATTCTGATGGCCTGGGTATTTACGTTACCGGCGGCGATTATTCTTTCCGGCGTGCTGTACTGGCTTTCCCTGAAGATTATTTAAGCCAAATGGGCCGGATAGCGCTGTCGCTAATCCGGCCTGTCAGGATGAAACGACACAGGCCTGACAGGCCGCTACAAGCGGCGTCATCAGGCAGCCGAGCCTGTCATCCGGGAGGCTTATCTAATACGAGCGGGTCAGGAAACTGGCCCGCTTTTTTTATTCAGTGCCAAATCATGAGCGCAATCAAGCTCACCACCACCAAACCGCATAACGCGCTGGTCAGCAGAAACTGGCGGCGCACGCGTTCACAACGGCGAATAAATTCTTCATCATGATGATCGCGATAGCGCTGAGCGTAGATATACCATACCAGGCGCACCTGTTTGTTGGGCTGACCATGCGTGGTAAAGAAGCCGCCGCCATCGACATATTGATAGAGCAAAGGATCGCAACCACGAAGTACCACTAACAGTGCGCGTAGCGATGAGAAATAGCGCGCCATATTAACAATGCAAACGACACATAAAGCCCAGAATAGTGAGACGGTGCTTATCATATCTCCTCCCCGGCGACCCGCCCACGGAGTTCCTCTCCGGGACTACCGCTCCCCGATACCCTGCCAGACAATCAGTGAAAGAGTACTACGAAAGCCGTCCATATTAGCGCTCCGCATTCGAACGGCTCTTATACACATTGTAGGAGATCAGTTAATTTTTTTACCAGAAGGTTAATCACTATCAATGCAATTCCCTGAAAATTTTGTTTAACTAACTGGCAAGCAAGGCAGATTGACGGATTATCCTGGTCGCTATAATGTAAGGATAGTTATGGTAAACGGCTGAGCTAGCCCCGCGCATAGAGTTCGCAGGACGCGGGTGACGCGGCGGCATAAGAAACGCCAGTAGCTCAATGGTCATCGACAACTTATGGAAGGAGTAACACTATGGCTTATAAACACATTCTTATCGCAGTTGATCTCTCCCCGGAAAGTAAAGTTCTGGTTGAAAAAGCGGTCTCTATGGCGCGCCCCTACAACGCGAAAATCTCCCTCATCCACGTTGATGTGAACTATTCAGACCTGTACACCGGTCTGATTGACGTCAATCTGGGCGATATGCAGAAACGTATCTCCGAAGAAACCCACCACGCGCTGACCGAGCTGTCTACCAACGCTGGCTACCCTATCACTGAAACCCTGAGCGGTAGCGGCGATTTGGGCCAGGTGCTGGTTGACGCCATCAAGAAATACGATATGGATCTGGTCGTTTGCGGTCATCACCAGGACTTCTGGAGCAAACTGATGTCTTCTGCGCGCCAGCTGATCAACACCGTTCACGTTGACATGCTGATTGTGCCACTGCGCGACGAAGAAGAGTAATACTTGCCGTGCCGGCTGGCGGCTAAGACCGCATCTGGTCTATAGTCAATCAGGTTGGCCTGAACCATCAGGCAAATTCCGGCTATCAACAACAACGCCCGCTTATGTGGGCGTTTTGTTTATCCCCCCTTCTTCGCAGTACTCAGTACATCATTCCATCACACCAAACATAATTAGTGTGATCCACTAATTAGTTTGCGTATCATTTGTATAATAACCTATTGATCAGGCTAATAACCGCAGTCTATATCAGGGTAAGACTTTTCGGCGCGTTTTGATATACGCGTTCATACGTTTCGGGATGGCATTGAAAGGCGAAGGAATATGAATACAACTGCACCTACGGGCTTGCTGCAGCAACCTCGTCCATTCTTCATGATCTTTTTTGTAGAATTATGGGAACGATTTGGCTATTACGGCGTCCAGGGCATCCTGGCGGTCTTTTTCGTTAAACAATTGGGTTTTTCTCAGGAACAGGCCTTTATTACCTTTGGCGCTTTTGCGGCGCTGGTTTATGGCCTGATCTCCATCGGCGGCTATGTTGGCGACCATCTGTTAGGGACTAAACGCACCCTGGTCCTGGGCGCGATTGTGCTGGCGATTGGCTATTTTATGACCGGCATGTCGCTATTAAATCCCGATCTGATTTTTATCGCACTGGGTACGATTGCCGTGGGCAACGGGTTATTTAAAGCCAATCCCGCCAGCCTGCTCTCTAAATGCTATCAGCCTAAAGATCCCCGGCTGGATGGCGCTTTCACCCTGTTTTATATGTCGATTAACATCGGTTCTTTGTTATCGCTATCGCTGGCGCCGGTGATTGCCGATAAATTTGGCTATGCGGTGACCTATAATCTGTGCGGCGCTGGTTTAATTGTTGCGCTTCTGGTGTACTTCGCCTGCCGTGGCATGGTGAAAAATATCGGTTCTGAACCGGATCATAAACCGCTACGTTTTCGCAATTTGCTGCTGGTACTGCTCGGCACCGTCGTCATGATTTTCCTCTGCGCCTGGCTGATGCACAACGTTAAGATTGCCAATCTGGTGCTCATCGTCCTTTCTATCGTCGTCACTATTTTCTTCTTTCGCGAAGCGTTTCGTCTGGATAAAACCGGCCGCAATAAAATGTTCGTGGCGTTTATTCTGATGATTGAAGCCGTGCTGTTTTACATTCTGTATGCGCAGATGCCTACCTCGCTGAACTTCTTTGCGATTAATAACGTGCATCATGAAATTCTTGGATTCGCCATTAACCCGGTGAGTTTTCAGGCGCTGAACCCATTCTGGGTGGTCGTCGCCAGTCCGGTACTGGCAGCGATTTACACCCGACTGGGTAGCAAAGGCAAAGATCTGACCATGCCGATGAAGTTTACGCTCGGCATGTTCCTCTGCGCGCTGGGTTTTCTGACCGCCGCCGCCGCCGGGATGTGGTTTGCCGATGCGCAAGGATTGACGTCGCCGTGGTTTATCGTGCTGGTGTATCTGTTCCAGAGTCTGGGCGAGCTGCTGATTAGCGCGCTGGGGCTGGCGATGGTCGCCGCTCTGGTGCCGCAGCATCTGATGGGCTTTATTCTGGGAATGTGGTTCCTGACCCAGGCCGCCGCCTTCCTGCTCGGCGGTTATGTGGCGACCTTCACTGCCGTACCGGAAAACATCACCGATCCGTTACAGACGCTGCCAATTTATACCGGCGTCTTTAGCAAAATTGGTCTGGTAACGCTGGCGGTCACCGTGGTGATGGCCATTATGGTGCCGTGGTTAAACCGGATGATTAATACGCCAGGTACCGAACAGTAATACTCAGTGCCGGATACGGCTTACGCCTTATCCGGCCTACAAATAATTGAGAATCGTAGGCCCGATAAGCGTAGCGCCATCGGGCAATCCGTTACTCCGTCAGAGGGGTTCCGGCATAAATATCAAACCGATGCCCTTTGGTGACGATGGCGTTGGGCGTCGCGACATCCGCCAGCGGCGGCGCATAATCGGGACGTTTAACCACCACGCGTTTGGTCGCTAGCTGACGCGCCGGTTCCAGCAGTCCGTCGGCGTCGAGATCCGGCCCCACCAGCGACTGAAACACCCGCATCTCTTTCTTCACCAGCGCGCTTTTCTGCCGGTGAGGAAACATCGGATCGAGGTAGACCACCTGCGGGCGCGGCGTGATATCGGTTAACGCCGTCAGGCTGGAAGCATGAATCAGCTGCAAACGCTCCTGAAGCCAGCCGCCAATGTCCGCATCGGCGTAGCCGCGCGTCAGGCCGTCGTCGAGCAGCGCGGCAACCACCGGGTTACGCTCCAGCATCCGCACGCGGCAACCGACGGAGGCCAGCACAAACGCATCGCGCCCCAGTCCGGCCGTGGCATCAACCACATCCGGCAGATAATCGCCTTTGATACCGACGGCTTTCGCCACCGCTTCACCGCGCCCACCGCCGAACTTACGTCGATGGGCCATCGCGCCGCCGACAAAATCGACGAAAATGCCGCCAAGCTTCGGTTCGTCGCGCTTGCGCAGCTCCAGATGTTGCGGCGTCAATACCAGCGCCATTAGATTGTCTTCGTCATGCTCCAGTCCCCAGCGGGCAGCCAGAACAGATAAGGCGCCGTTTGTGGCGCCCGTTTCATCCATTAAGCAGATTTGCACGTAAAATCAGCCTTTAATCCCGTAATGCTCCAGCATCGCGTCCAGTTGTGGTTCACGGCCACGGAAGCGTTTAAAGAGTTCCATCGGCTCTTCAGAACCACCGCGAGTCAGGATGTTATCAAGGAATGACTGACCGGTCTCACGGTTGAAAATGCCTTCCTCCTCAAAGCGGGAATACGCGTCCGCCGCCAGTACGTCGGCCCACAGATAGCTGTAGTAGCCTGCCGCATAGCCGCCAGCAAAGATATGGCTGAATGCATGTGGGAAGCGGCCCCATGTCGGTGACGGCACCACGGCGACCTGTTTTTTAATTTCAAAGAGCGTCTCAAGAATTTTCGCCCCTTGCTGCGGGTTAAATTCCGCATGCAGACGGAAATCAAACAGACCGAACTCCAGCTGACGCAGAATAAACAGCGCCGCCTGATAGTTTTTCGCCGCCAGCATTTTATCCAGCAGCTCCTTCGGCAGCGGTTCGCCGGTTTCATAGTGGCCGGAGATAAACGCCAGCGCTTCCGGCTCCCAGCACCAGTTTTCCATAAACTGACTTGGCAGTTCGACCGCGTCCCACGGCACGCCGCTGATACCGGAGACCCCGGCAGTCTCAATGCGGGTCAGCATATGATGCAGGCCATGACCAAACTCGTGGAACAGGGTGATCACTTCGTCATGGGTAAACAGAGCGGGTTTACCGTTCACCGGACGGTTGAAATTACAGGTCAGATAAGCGACCGGCTTTTGCAATGTGCCGTCCGCTTTACGCATCTGGCCGACACAGTCGTCCATCCACGCCCCGCCGCGTTTGTGTTCGCGTGCGTACAGGTCAAGGTAGAAGCTGCCGCGCAGCTCGTTATTTTCGTCATACAGTTCAAAGAAACGCACTTCCGGGTGCCAGACATCAACGTCAGTACGCTCTTTGGCAGTGATGCCGTAAATACGTTTCACCACTTCAAACAGGCCATTCACGGCTTTGTTTTCCGGGAAGTACGGACGTAGCTGCTCATCGCTGATGCTGTACAGGTGCTGTTTTTGCTTTTCACTGTAGTACGCGATATCCCACGGTTGCAGCTCCTCAACGCCAAATTCGGCTTTGGCGAAGGCACGCAGCTGGGCCAGCTCTTTTTCCCCCTGCGGACGGGCGCGTTTCGCCAGATCGGTTAAGAAATCGAGCACCTGCTGCGGATTTTCCGCCATTTTGGTGGCCAGCGATTCATGGGCATAATTTTCGAAGCCCAGCAGTTGCGCCAGTTCATGGCGCAGCGCAAGAATTTCTTCCATCACCGGGCTGTTATCCCACTTACCGGCGTTCGGCCCCTGGTCGGAGGCGCGAGTGGAATAGGCGCGATACATCTCTTCGCGCAACGCCTGGTTGTCGCAGTAGGTCATGACCGGCAGATAGCTCGGGATATCCAGGGTCAGCAGGTAACCTTCCTGCTCTTTGGCTTCCGCCTGGGCTTTAGCGGCGGCGAGCGCGCTTTCCGGCATTCCCGCCAGCTCGGCTTCGTCGGTGATGAGCTTCGTCCAGCCCATGGTGGCATCGAGCACATTATTGCTGTACTGGTTGCCCAGCTCAGACAGGCGAGTGGCGATTTCGCCGTAACGCTGCTGTTTCTCTTTCGGCAGACCGATGCCGGACAGTTCAAAATCACGCAGCGCGTTATCAACCGCTTTCTTCTGCGCGGTATTCAGAGTGGCGTAATGATCGCCGTCGCGCAGGTCGCGGTACGCATTGTACAACCCTTCATGTTGCCCAACCCAGGTGCTGTATTCAGACAGCAGCGGCAGCGTCTGTTCGTAGGCTTCACGCAGCTCCGGACTATTTTTCACCGAGTTTAAGTGGCTAATTGGCGAGAAAATACGCCCCAGAACATCGTCGGCTTCCGCCAACGGCTGGCAGAGGTTCTCCCAGCTATACGGCGCGCCATGCGCCACAACGCCTTCTACCGCCGCCCGGCAATCGGCCAACGCTTTGGTGACCGCAGGCACCACATGCTCCGGTTTAATTGCAGAAAAAGGCGGCAGTGAAAAAGACGTTAGTAATGGATTGGTCATATGCGCAGTCCTGTAGAAGAAGGTGAGTGGAGCGCGCTTTTGGCGCTCTCGCGATGAGATCTAGAATGGGGGATAGTAAGGGGAATTTCAATGATGGACAGCGTACAGACGTGGGTATCGCTGCAATAAGCCGCCCCTTTAACATCATCCCGGCTTACGTTTTATAAGCCGGGTGACAACGTCAGCGCGTTTTTCTCGCCATCTCGTAAGCAGCGGACAGATCCAGACGCTGCCAGAACTGTTGATCCTCGGTCTCGCCCGACAACGGATATCCTGCCGGTAACGCCGTCTCTTCCATTAACGCCTGACGCTGCGCTGGCGACAGGTTCGGCAGCGCTGTCTGTAGCAGAACATCGGCGCCTTTTGGTATTTTCAACGGCTGATGCTCGCCTTTCTGTTGCGGCAAGTTATAAGTCATGGTGAAGCGGTAGAAGGTATGCATGGCCGGATCGCGGTACGGATCGTCTTTTCCGGCCGATGCCGCGCATTCGACAATCGTCGTACCGCACTCTTTCACCAGCGCCTCGCGCAGTTGAGCGCGAGCTTCGTTGAATAACGTACGATAATACGGATCGTTAAGATAATGCGCGACATTACGCTGCGCGACCATCCGCGCGCCCATCACATCCAGCGGATAGTGTACGCCAAGGACCAGGCGAGAATAGCCATAACGCGCGCCACGAATCACCAGCGCATCAAAGCGTTCCGGGATCATTTCCGCCATCAACAGCGCATCCGTATAACCGGTATTCGTGTGTCCGCTGGGAAAAGCACCGCCACCTGCGGTATAAGGATGACCATCTTTTACCACCACATCATCCGGCGTCAAATGGATAGTATTACCCGGCACCTGGTAAGGACGCGGGTAATGAAAATATTTTTTCGCCGCGCCGGTGCTGACTTCCGAGGCTTTAATCAACGCTGCCGCTTTGCCCAACTCACCTTTATCATAAGCGGCGAGAAATGCCCGCCCCAGCCGTGGCCCCATTGCGTCGCTCAGGAAATAGAGATACTCCACGCTTTCCGCATCCGCCAGCGCCTGGTGACGGGTATTAACATCGGCATCGTGATTAATCGCCGTCACCGTCGCCAGATTGTCTTTCAATACTGCTTCCGGCAATGTATTGAAGGCGGAAAGTAGGGTAATCCCCATCTGTTGATTCTCAGTAGTATGAAAATCATAACCGCTAGCCTGTAACCAGGCATTATCCGCCTGGATGGAATTCTGTCGCATCTGAGCCAGGGCGTCGCGAGTCAACGCGGCGGTATCGCCTTGTAATGCCTTACGCAACTGTGTCAGCCATTGAGCCTCAAGGTCATTAAAGGCGACGCTCGCCGAGTCGGGCGTCACGCTTTTCGCTATCGACTCCGCCTGGGACAGGGGAATATCTTTCGCCAGTGCCGGCATCGCCAGCGCCAGAGATGACGCCAGTACAGTAATGTGTAGTTTCATTATGGTTCCTTTCATTAAGAATAACGCCAGATCAAAACCACTACCTTGCCCACAGGCGATGCTGGCCTGCGCAGTTGACGGTTTGATGATACGAACACGTCTTGCAATACTTTCACAACGCGCGAAACAACATGGCGGTACTGGGGTAATCTGCGCGGATCTGCGGTAAACTATCGGCTAACTTGTTTACTTCCCGGAATATCTGCATCCATGCTCAGTTATCGTCACAGCTTTCACGCTGGCAACCACGCCGACGTCCTTAAACATACCGTTCAGAGCCTGATCATCGAGTCGCTAAAAGAGAAAGAAAAACCGTTTCTCTATCTGGACACGCACGCGGGCGCGGGGCGTTATCAGTTGGGCAGCGAACATGCTGAACGTACCGGAGAGTATCTGGAAGGCATCGCCCGTATCTGGCAGCAGGACGATCTGCCCGCCGAACTGGAACCGTATATTAGCGTCGTAAAACATTTCAACCGCAGCGGGCAGTTTCGCTACTATCCGGGCTCCCCGTTAATCGCCCGCCAGTTGCTGCGTGAGCAGGACAGTCTGCAACTCACGGAATTGCATCCCAGCGACTTCCCACTGTTGCGCGCGGAGTTTCAAAAAGACAACCGCGCCCGCGTGGAACGCGCTGACGGCTATCAGCAACTGAAAGCCAAATTGCCGCCGGTTTCCCGCCGCGGTCTGATCCTCATTGACCCACCTTATGAAATGAAAACCGATTACCAGGCGGTAGTCAGCGGCATCAGCGAGGGTTATAAACGTTTCGCCACCGGTACATACGCGCTATGGTATCCGGTGGTGCTCCGCCAGCAAATTAAGCGCATGATTCATGATCTGGAGGCCACCGGCATCCGTAAAATCCTGCAAATTGAGCTGGCGATCCGCCCGGACAGCGATCAGCGCGGGATGACGGCGTCCGGTATGATCGTGGTTAACCCGCCGTGGAAACTGGAGCAGCAGATGAACAACGTGCTACCGTGGCTGCACAGCAGGTTGGCGCCAAACGGTCACGGACACACTTCGGTAAGCTGGATCGTGCCGGAGTAATCACAGCCATCGGTGGAACCTTTCACCTTCAGGTATACAATCGCGAATATTTTGGCGGGTAGCGCAGAATCTATCCGTCCGACAACGAACATAAAGGAGCGGTCATGACCAAACACTATGATTACATCGCTATCGGCGGCGGCAGCGGCGGTATCGCCTCGATTAACCGCGCCGCTATGTACGGCCAGAAATGCGCGCTCATCGAAGCCAAAGAGCTGGGCGGCACCTGTGTTAACGTGGGCTGCGTGCCGAAGAAAGTGATGTGGCATGCCGCGCAGATTCGTGAAGCGATTCATCTGTATGGCCCGGACTACGGTTTTGACACCACGATTAATCAGTTCGACTGGAGCAAGCTGATTGCCAGCCGTACCGCGTATATTGACCGCATCCATACTTCATACGACAACGTGCTGGGCAAAAATAACGTGGATGTGATTAAAGGCTTTGCCCGCTTTGTCGATGCCAAAACCATTGAAGTGAACGGCGAAACCATTACCGCCGACCATATTTTGATCGCTACCGGCGGCCGTCCAAGCCATCCTGAGATTCCAGGCGTGGAATACGGCATTGATTCCGACGGTTTCTTTGCGCTGTCTGCCTTGCCGGAGCGCGTCGCGGTGGTAGGCGCAGGTTATATCGCCGTTGAACTGGCTGGCGTTATCAACGCGCTGGGGGCGAAAACGCATCTGTTTGTCCGTAAACATGCGCCGCTGCGCAGTTTTGACCCGATGATTAGCGAAACGCTGGTTGAGGTGATGAACGCCGAAGGCCCGCAACTGCATACTCACGCCGTGCCGAAAGCGGTGGTGAAAAACGCCGACGGCAGTCTGACTCTGGAACTGGAAGATGGCCGCAGTGAAACCGTTGATTGCCTGATCTGGGCCATTGGTCGCGAACCGTCGACCGACAATATTAATCTGGCGGCAGCGGGCGTGAAAACCAATGAAAAAGGTTACATCATCGTTGATAAATGGCAGAACACGAACGTAGAAGGCATTTACGCCGTTGGCGATAACACCGGCGCAGTGGAGTTAACGCCAGTCGCCGTCGCCGCCGGTCGCCGTCTCTCCGAACGCCTGTTTAACAACAAGCCGGACGAGCATCTGGACTACAGCAACATCCCGACCGTGGTCTTTAGCCATCCGCCTATCGGCACCGTCGGATTAAGCGAGCCGCAGGCGCGCGAGCAGTACGGCGACGAGCAGGTGAAAGTCTATAAATCATCGTTTACCGCTATGTATACCGCGGTAACGACGCACCGCCAGCCGTGCCGTATGAAGCTGGTCTGCGTCGGGCCGGAAGAAAAAATTGTGGGTATCCACGGTATCGGCTTCGGCATGGATGAAATGTTGCAGGGCTTCGCAGTGGCGCTGAAGATGGGCGCTACCAAGAAAGACTTCGATAATACCGTCGCCATTCACCCGACCGCATCGGAAGAGTTTGTGACCATGCGTTAATATCTTGCGCGCCCATCTTCGAGGGTGGGCGCACAAGCCTGCATGATTAATACGTACTGAAATAACTCTGGATCAGTTCCGGATTACGCGTCTGAGTTAGTGCCGTCATCAGCAAGACTCGCGCCTTCGCCGGGTTGAGCGAGTCAGACACCAGCCCTGGCTGCCCTTTATCCAACGGTACGACGCCGTTTCCGGTGCGGGAAGCGCGCACCACGATAATCCCGGCTTTCTCCGCTTTTTTAATCCCCGCGTCGCTACGTACCGAGACCGAACCTGCACCGGTTCCGGCATAAATAATACCGTCCGCGTGATGGGCGATCGCCGCATCATACATATATTCCGGGTCGTCCTGATAGCCGTAAATAATCACCACATTGGGTAATTTTTTGATATTACGTACGTCAAAAACAGAGCGCAGGGTATGAATTTTTTCCACCCGCGTTTCGAACTGTGGCTGACCATTAACGATGACCCCCAGATAGCCCTCTTCCGGCGCTTTAAAGGTATCCAGAGTCGTGGCATTGGTTTTCGTTACAAAGCGCGCCGAACCAATACGATCGTTTAAAACCACCATCACGCCGCGCCCCTTCGCATTCGGGTCAGCAGCCACCGTGACCGCTTCCAGCAGGTTCATTGCGCCATCGGCGCTGATTGCCGACGCGGGCCGCATTGCAGCGGTAAACACCACCGGTTTGTCGCTTTTCACTGTCAAATTAAGAAAGTAGGCGGTTTCATCGAGCGTGTCAGTGCCGTGAGTAATGACTACACCGTCAACATCATCCCGCACCAATAACGCATTCACCTTCTGTGAAAGTTTCAGGATAATATCGCTGGTCATATTTTCGCTACCAATATTCGCCACCTGCTCGCCGTCAACGCGAGCGATATTATTCATTTCCGGCACGGCATTTATTAATGTTTGCACGCCAAGTTCACCGGATTTATATCCGGCGGTTTGCGTATTATTGGCTGCCGTCCCGGCGATAGTACCGCCTGTCGCGAGAATAACAATATGCGGTAGTGACGTTGTGCTAAATACACAGTGGCTGATGAGCAGCAACACGGTGGCCATGAAAACTCTAATTTTCATTTTCTTCCTCTGAATTAAAAATAATAAGTGACGTGTGCTATAAAAACATGAATAACAATCAGGCCAGAACCATTTTTCCTATTAACAGCCCGACAATGACCGAAACAATCACGTTAACTAATCCCGGACGCATAAAACTATGGTTAAGCACATATTTGCCGATACGCGTCGTACCGGTATCGTCAAACGCCAGCGCCGCCAGACACTGCCCCGCCACCGGAATAAAGAAATAGCCGTTAACGGCAGGCCAGGAGCCGATTAACGCATAAGCGGGCAACCCTAACGCCAGCCCCAGCGGCAACAGAATTAACGTCGTTGCCGCCTGACTGCTGACCATAGCGGACACGAAAAACATCATAATGGCGATAAGCCAGGTATGCTGTTGCAATAGAGTTTGCACTTCTGCCTTAATCAACGCGATATGACCATTCACGAACGTCTCACTCATCCAGGCCAGGCCGAAGGCGCAGACAATCGCCAGCGCGCCCGCCCGAAATACCGTACCGCTGATAATCTGATCGACCTGCGGCCGACATAACAACACAATCAGGCAGGCAAAAGAGAGCATCGTAATCTGGATAGCGGCGGACATCGAAAGCGGTTGTAGCCCTTTCGCTGTCTCCACCATGGGCCGAAGCGCCGGAATCAATCCTAAGAGAACGATAACGATCGCGCTGGTCAGAAATAACGCCACCGACAATTTGGCGCGCGAAGTGACCACCGTATTTTTACTTTCTTTCTGCGCAGGTTTAATTAACCCTTCAGCAAGCCGACGTTGATATTCCGGATCGTCTTTTAACTCTTTTCCTTTATTAAAGGTCGCTATTGCCCCCATCGCTACGCCGATTAACGTGGCGGGCACGCAAATCATCATAATGGTTGAAATAGAGACGCCCAACGGCGCCATTAAACCAATCATCGCCGCCATGGCGGCAGATATAGGACTGGCGGTGATCGCCTGTTGCGATGCAATAACAGAAATAGATAAAGGACGTTCCGGTCGAATACCTGAATCCCGTGCGACTTCAGAAATAACCGGCAGCAAGCTATAAACGACATGCCCCGTTCCTGACATAAACGTGAAGATATAACAGATAAACGGCGCTAATAACGTAATGTAACGAGGGTGGCGACGCAGAATTTTTTCCGCCAGTTTGACCAGTAAATCCAGCCCGCCGGAGGCCTGTAAAGATGCGGCCGCCAGGACAACAGAAAGAATTATCAGAATAACATCAATCGGTGGCGTAGAAGGCGTCAGGCCAAAAATAAAAACCATCACGCCGACGCCTAACCCGCCGACCATCCCTAAAAATACGCCGCCGATCCTGGCTCCTATCATCAGGGCCACAAGGATAAAACATAATTCCGTCCAAAACATACTTCCTCCTGGGTTATCTGGAGTGAGTGTCGCTTTACATTGAGGGACGTAACCTATTGTGCAAACGGTTTACCAAAACCAAATGCGCCGTAATGAGATAAAATCTGCGCCGCCGATTTCCCGCCCTGCCACATGGCGCGTAACACGCTTTCTTTATCGGGTTCCGCCATACCCGATTGCAAAATGGAAAGCAAAAAACCGGTTAAGAAGGCGTCGCCTGCGCCCAGCGTATCGACAGGTTCGATATAAACAGGTTGCCACTCCAGATAATCCGCGCCGGAAAAATAATAAACTTTTTCATGCCCGCAGGTGGCAATAAGATGCCGACAGCCATAACGATAAAGTTTATTGAGTTTTATTTTGATTTCATCTGGCGATAACCCGCTGCAGGAGATAAATCCGTAATCTACCCACGGGCATACCTTTTCAAAATAGTCGTCTGTACCGCGCCCGGAAAAATCAAAAGAGAGTAAGACGGTTTGTTGTTTAATTTTCTCCAGCTCCGATTCCAGATGGCCGTTAATACTGGAATGGACTAATGTAAATTGTGATATATAGCGAAGATCATCGTCAGACAGGCTAAAAGGATGTTCCCGCAATACGCCGTTTTTGTTGCTGGCGACAAATTGTCGATCGCCATGCGAGAGACGGATACAAGCATATCCATTTTCGCCGGTATAATGGCGGCTGTGAGAGATATCTATCTGTAGCTGGTGTAATACATCCTGTACGTGCTGCGCGGCGTCGTCATTGCCAAACGCCCCCATAAACGCGCTGGGGATGTCTGCTAATTTCGCATAGACAGCAAAATTTAATGCATTACCGCCGGGGTACATGATGCCGGAATGCAGGTATTTATCGACAACGTTGTCGCCAATACCCAATACGCTGATGCTCATCATTATTCCTTGTTTGTCTTTACAATAAAAAGCGTCCCTGCTTTTTTATCCATCCTGATGTAATTAATATTCCACTTTCCACATATAGCGGCGCGTCGTTAACGGATGCTGGCGCGCCTCAGCTAACGCCCGATTGTAAACGGGATAAACGTTATTAAAGAGAGAGTGGTTAAAGTAATCAATAACCGTGGTTTTAATGGTCGATAGCCCCAGCTCTTTCGCATCGACAACTTCAATCCGGCGGCCATATTTTTTCAGGAAGTTTAACGCGCGTTCATCCACCGCCCGCGTATTGCCCTCGGAAAACTGGAAGAAGAAAGGCGTATTCGCATCGGTAATTTCAAACGGCCCGTGGAAAAACTCACCGCTATGAATACAGGCGGAATGTATCCATTGCATTTCCATAAAGATACAGATGCTCTGTAGGTAGGCTGCGCCATAGCCCGCGCCGCTGGCGACGGTGTAAATGACTTTATCGTCTTTATATTCCTGCGCGAACGCCTGCGCACGCTCCGCAACCTGCTCGCAAGCGCGCCAGACGATACGGTTGATTTTGCTGACGCCATCCTGAAAATCGTCGTAGTGCGCATACCCTTCCGTCTGCTGGAGCAGTTCGACCGCACTCAGCAGGCCTTTCATCGTTTTCTCTCCGGCAATATCTTTACCGTCGCCAAACGTGTACGTTTCCACATAGTCGCAATGCGCCACCAACGGTGAATCCATTACCCAGGTTAAACCAATGACCGGCGCGCCGTGTTGACGGGCGATTTCAGCCGCTTTAATTGTCTCTGGCGTATTACCTTTGTGGGAGGCGACAACCACAACGGCATTTTCTCCCAGCGCTACCGGCGGGTTGTTAATAAATTCTCCGCTGTTATACAGACCGACAGTCAACGCTTTCGCTTCTTTTTCTAAAAATGCTTTCGCCGGATAGAACGCCGCATAAGAACCGCCGCACGCCACATAATAGACGTGTTTAACGCCTCCTTTCTCTGCCTGGCTGGTCACAATATTGCTAACTGTCTCTTTCATACCCATCATGCTTTCCTCTGGTTCCATCAATGATACAGGCGAGGATTCGCCATAAATGACTCATAATGTATTATTATTTTTATATGACATTTAAAGACATTTGATCAAGATGGAAACCAAAAAAAATCGGGATCCGCGATCTGGATCCCGATTCAGCCTGCTCTTCGTTAGCGTAATGCTGACATCATACGGTAAACCGTATTTTATCGCCGACAATCAACTGTTGCGAAACGCAGGAGAGTTCTCCTTTGTTATCAATCATTTCACTTTTTATCAGGATCAGCGGATAACCCTCGTTGACGCCAAGATAATGGGCGACTTCAAAGCTGGCATAAACCAGTTCGATCATCTTACGGGAGTGGGTAAACCATAAATGGTATTTCTCGCGTAAGCATTCATACAAAGAGTGATTATTAAGATCTTCGTCCAGCAAAAACGCAAAACGTGGGGGAAGATGTACGGTTTCCAGCGATACCGCCACATCGTCGGCATAGCGGATACGTTCAATGACGACCGCTTTTTCGCCATCGTTCATATTCAGTAACGCTTTTGTCTCATCGTCTACCGATTCAAAAACGGATTTGATGGTGCGTGACCCCGGGCGACGTCCCTGAGACTGGCATAACTCGCTGAAACTCATGATGCCGGTCATGCTGCGCTGAAATTTCTCACCAGAGACAAAGGTGCCTTTGCCGGAGACACGGGTCAGCAAATTTTCACGCGTCAGCGCATCCAGCGCCTTACGGACCGTGACCCTGCTCACCTGCCAGCGCGCGCTCAGTTCATTTTCCGTCGGGATCTGCTGGCCTGGTTTATACTCTCCACGCGCAATGGCCTCTTTTAAGGCGGCTTCAAGCTGCTTATAAAGCGGTTTGGCGCTTTTACTGTCGGGTTGCTCGATCATTTGTATCCATTTGTATTATCATGGTGCCATAGCTTGTATTATAACTATTTACGTTACCTTTGCTTGTGAATCCACGCCATGCGGCGATGTAGTGATACCGCTATGAAACGAATGTTCTGATTTTAGGTCTGGGACGGGCGCCATGAAAATAGGATTTTCGCAATATCATTCAGTAATTTATGAAGTGTTTTTCTTGAGGGGGTAAATTGCAAAATGTGATCTACCGCACACTTTGCCACTCAGGTATCGAAGCGAATGTCTACGCTTAATAGACAGCCGGGCAACACCCGTATCTTTTACGACGCAAGCCGGAGGTCCTTGTCATTATGCTCAACCAGAAATTAAACCCCACGCCTTCTGAAGATCTGACTATTGATGTCGATCTGCTTTATGAAACAGACCCGTGCGAGTTAAAGCTGGATGAAATGATCGAGGCGGAACCGGAGCCGGAGATGATCGAGGGGCTTCCCGCCTCTGACGCCCTGACCCCTGCCGATCGGTATCTCGAACTGTTCGAGCATGTACAGTCAACAAAACTGTTTCCAGACAGTAAAACGTTCCCGGACTGCGCGCCGAAGATGGACCCGCTTGATATCCTGATCCGCTACCGTAAGGTCAGACGCCACCGTGATTTTGACTTACGCCGCTTCGTCGAGAACCATTTCTGGCTACCGGAAACCTTATCCAGCGAGTATGTCTCTAACCCCGAAAACTCGCTCAAAGAACATATTGACCAGCTTTGGCCGATACTGACGCGCGAACCGCAGGATCATATTCCGTGGTCTTCGCTGCTGGCGCTGCCGCAATCCTATATCGTGCCGGGAGGCCGTTTTAGCGAAACCTATTATTGGGACTCTTATTTTACCATGCTGGGTCTGGCGGAAAGCGGGCGCGAAGACTTACTTAAATGTATGGCGGATAATTTCGCCTGGATGATTGAAAACTATGGCCATATTCCCAACGGCAACCGGACCTATTATCTGAGCCGCTCGCAGCCGCCGGTTTTCGCCCTGATGGTTGAACTGTTCGAAGAAGATGGCGTGCGCGGCGCACGGCGTTATCTCGACCATCTCAAAATGGAATACGCCTTCTGGATGGACGGCGCCGAATCGCTGGCACTCAACCAGGCTTATCGGCACGTTGTGCGGATGCCGGACGGTTCCCTGCTGAACCGCTACTGGGACGATCGCGACACGCCGCGCGACGAGTCCTGGCTGGAAGATGTCGAAACCGCAAAACATTCCGGTCGTCCACCCAATGAAGTCTACCGGGATTTGCGCGCCGGGGCGGCGTCCGGCTGGGACTATTCTTCACGCTGGCTACGCGATGCGGGCCGGCTTGCCAGCATACGTACGACCCAGTTTATCCCTATCGATTTGAACGCTTTTCTGTATAAACTGGAGAGCGCTATCGCCAATATTTCAGCACTGAAAGGCGAACGTGACACCGAGGCGCTATTTCGCCAGAAAGCCAGCGACCGACGCGCCGCCGTAAACCATTATCTGTGGGATGATGAAAACGGCTG
Organism: Salmonella sp. NW38; assembly: GCF_051807745.1. Lineage (NCBI taxonomy): Bacteria > Pseudomonadati > Pseudomonadota > Gammaproteobacteria > Enterobacterales > Enterobacteriaceae > Salmonella > Salmonella sp. NW38. Next base: position 164,969 of record NZ_JAMMTO010000004.1, read on the forward strand.
TTATCGGGACTATGACTGGCGACGCGAAGAAATGGCGCTCTTTTCCGCCGCCAGTATCGTGCCGCTGTATGTCGGTATGGCGAACCACGAGCAGGCCGACCGTCTGGCAAATGTGGTGCGCAGCCGTCTGTTAACGCCCGGCGGGATTATGGCGACCGAATACGAAACCGGCGAACAGTGGGATAAACCGAACGGCTGGGCACCGCTGCAATGGATGGCGATTCAGGGCTTCAAACTGTATGGCGACGATATGCTGGGCGATGAAATCGCCCATAACTGGTTAAAAACGGTGAACCATTTTTATCAGGAGCACCATAAACTGATCGAGAAATACCATATTTCCGGCGGTACGCCACGCGAAGGCGGCGGGGGCGAGTATCCGCTACAGGATGGATTCGGCTGGACCAATGGCGTGGTGCGCCGCCTGATTGGCCTTTACGGAGAGCCTTAACCTGCTCCGGCCTCAGTGAATCGCATCATAAATGGCTGACTGAATTTTCAGCCATTTTTTATTGTCTGCGCTGGGCCGGGCCTGAGCGCGCAGTCGGGCCTGCTCCGTATCGTGCTGCTGGCGCGTCACAACAGCCGGAACGGTGCAAAACGTTTGCAAATAGGTTTTATGCATCGCGGTCAGCGGCGCGCCGCTCGACATGTCATGACTTAACGTTGTGATAAATCGTCGGCAGGGTTTGACCTCATCCATCAGCGCGGGATAACGCAACAACAGTTGCAGCACCTCGGTATGTCCTGCCGCAAACGCCTGCTCCGTCCACGCGAGCTGCCAGTTCATTCCGCCCTGGAGGAACAGCGCCGTCACCCGCGTATCATTGCGCTCTATCGCCGCCCGCATGGTAAACGCATCCCAGGTAATCCCCATATGATTGAGCGTTTCCCGCGCGGAAGGCGCCTCGCGCGGCGGTTCATCCTGCGCCATTGCGGGAGCTTGCCCGTTATCGGAGCCTGGCGACGACGAACTAAATAGCCAGAACGCGCCCGCCAGTATCGCCAGCGTCATGACGCCAACCGCGCCCCACAAAGCGCCGGAAATAAGTTGCTCACGCTCTTCAGGCGTACGCGGAGGCCGCTTACGCGGTGGTTCTATGCTCTCGCTAATCTCATGCTTATCTCCCCCGGCCTGCAGATCTTTAAGCCGCGCGGTTTCCCAGAACTGGCGCAATTCACGTTCATCCGCCAGCAGAAACGAAGCGGGATTCACGCGGGTACGTTTTTCGGCATAGGCGCGCTGGATGGGCCGAACGATTTGCTGATACTGAACGTTTAGCAGCATAAGCTGCGCTGAGGTGAGCGGCTGCCTGGCGATAACCTCGTTTCGCGCGAGGCGGCAATCATCCAGAAACATACGCAGGGTGGTGCGCGACTCGGCGAACAGCGTTAACGCTGAGGCGTCATTAAAAATTCTGACGTAATGACGGGCAAACAATTTTTTATCGACCACCATAAGCGCCAGTTCGCTGAACAACATGCCCTCCAGCGCATGTTGATCTTCTCCCTGTTTTAACCACTGGCGCAAACGGTCCGGGCCAAAATGTTGCTTGAGGTAGTGATTCAGCGACGCCCGATCCGGCCATGCGCGCGCAATAAGCGCTTTTAACGTCAGTTCTATCGCCCGAAGCTGACGCTGCGCCTCAAGATGCGCCTCCTGGTCGGGTTCTTCCAGCTCAGTTTGATACGTCAGTAGCGGCTGCTGCTGACGTAGATGTTCCAGCGAGGTGACAAAACGCAACGCGGCAAGGAGTTGATTTTCGCTCACCTCTTGCCCGCTGTCATACTGGGGAACATGCTGCTGAAGGTGACGCAGTTGCAGCATAAACTGGCTCAACTGCGCGTCATTTATCCGCAATTTTTTCGCCACCGCGCCCCAACCGCCCAGGTTAAGACGCGCCTGCTCAAGTTGTTCCATGAACCACCGGGGCTCTTTTCCCTCTGTGGTATGAATACCCAGCAGCAGCAGGATTTCTATTGATGCCTGGCGGATAATCCCCAGGCTATGTTCAAAAGGCGCGCGTGTCGCCTGCGAAGCGCTATTCGTCATTATCTTCCCTAAAAAGACGATCCCGCGACGAGATCTTCGTTTTCTTTTAATTATGTTTTTTCATAGATATAACAGATTTAGCCACATTTCAGTGACTTAATCTTAATGATTGCAAATTTATAAGAAGATCGGTTACTAACCAAAAACATCAGTTTTTCATTCTGTCAACGCGGCGTGACGCTGAACGGCATAGACCTTTTCCCTGCCTGCGTTTGGCCGTCTGACCGCTAGCCACGCGTGCAGCACACTTTATAATCGCGATTTTTATGAGAAAGATGCCATGCCGCACATTTCATCTCGCTTTAGCTCCGCCTGCATCGCGTTTATTAAACAGTGGCAGGGTCTGTCGCTGGAAAAGTATCGCGATCGGCAGGGTAACTGGGTGATTGGTTACGGGCATGTGTTGACGCCGGATGAGACGCTGACGTTCATTACGCCCGACCAGGCGGAGGCATTCTTGCTGGATGACCTCAATAGCTGCGATATGCTGCTACAGAATTGTTCGCCGGAACTTAATGATCGGTTTCAACGTGAAACGCTTATTGCGCTGATGTTCAGCATCGGACATCAGCGTTTTTTATCATTAATCAATACGGGTGATATTTCACAGCCAGAAATAAGCGGACTGCGAATTTAACGTCGTTAATTCGATTCATTTAACATCATGGCGGCCTGGGTACGATTTTTTACATCCAGCCGCCGGTAAAGCGACTCCAGATGCGCTTTAACCGTCCCGGTACTAATATTTAACGCCCGCCCAATTTGTTTATTTGATTCTCCTGCGGCAAGCATCTGTAAAATTTCCCGCTGGCGGGCGCTTAACGCTTTTATATCACGGGACTCCAGCTCCGTTGAATTTAACCAATCCCCCGGTAAAAACATCATCCCGCGAGCGACAGCATTGAGCGCAAGGACAAAGGTTTCGGCATCAGAATCGCGTGGCACCACGGCCTGAACGTTAAATTGCATGACTTCATGCAGCCACTTTTGACTGCCATCCATCGCCGTGATAATAATCTTCACCTCCGGAAATTGCTGCGCGATTCTTTGTAACACCTCGCGGCAAAATTCAGCATCCAGGCCGCTATCCAGCATGACCAGCGCATCCGGCGCGCTTTCTATTTTTTGCCAGAGTTCTTCTGCCTGACCGACACTCTGGATACTTATTCCTGGAATGTGCTGCTGCAAACTGATTTTCATTCCATGAATAAATATTGACTGCCTGTCAAACATGATTACCTGCATTACTTTTCTCCACCTGGGTAAGATAATAGTCTCAAGATGAGGAAGGGTATTACCCGTAGGGTAAAATAAGAAGTCGCCATTTGGTATAGGCCATTTTACCGATAGTCATTGGTTGAGGAAGGGAAAGGTTATGAATATTTACAGCTTCAACATCGGGATTACAGAATTCACTAAAATTAGCGTTTTAAAGTAAGGAATATCTTATTAGTACAAACAGACAAGGCTAATTTGAATATTAATTTAATGAAGAGTACGCCTGGCGCGTCACAAAGGAAATATCTGCTTTTCACCTGATGTGTTACAAAAAATAAAGTAGCACATTTTGTTAAAAAAATTAATCAATCCGCCTGAAAACCGCGACGATGGGTCAATGACAATACCGTGTATGTACATGCATTTCTCTCTCCCACTACACCCGCGGCTATCAGCGTGTTTTACCGCTCTCGTCCCGTTTATCGGCTTTTTGGCGCTAAAAAGCCTGGCCGGAAGGCGATAAATCCGCCGCGCAACGCGATCAGACGTATTCGTCACGCGAGCAATGATTGCGAAAGGGCTTATTAGATGCTAGAAAATCAATAAAACCAGCCGCTTCAGCGTCACTGTTTCAATAAAAACAATAATAGAGCCTGATGATGGATAAAATATATGCAATGAAATTGTTTGTACGCGTGGCGGAACGGGAAAGTTTTTCCCGCGCAGCAGAGGATATCGGCCTTCCCAAAGGCAGCGTCTCACGGCAAATACAAGCGTTAGAACATCAACTGGGCATCCGCCTGCTCCACCGCACCACCCGGCGGGTACAACTTACTCAGGACGGAATGGTTTACTACGAACGGGCAAAAGATCTGTTGAGTAACCTGGATGAACTGGAAGGTCTTTTCCAGCCTGATCCCGCCAGTATCAGCGGCAAAATACGGGTAGATATACCGCCAGGTCTCGCAAACAGCCTCATCATGCCGCGCCTGCCCACTTTTTTGCATCAATATCCCGGCATTGCGCTGGAACTTTGTAGTAGCGATCGACAGGTCGATTTACTACGGGAAGATTTCGACTGCGTGGTGCGTACAGATCCGCTACATGCGCCAGGGATACTGACGCGCCCGCTTGGCAAACTGAGAAGGGTGAACTGCGCCAGCCCACAATACCTGGCGCGCTTTGGGTATCCAGAAAACCTTGACGACCTCGCCTCACATGCGGTGGTGCATTATTCATTGACGCCGGGAGTCTCTTCACCGGGTTTTGCCTTTGAAACTCCCCACGGTATGCAGTGGGTAAAAACCGGCGGAATGCTAACGGTAAACAGTACGGAGACCTGGCATACGGCCTGTCTGGCAGGATTAGGAATCATTCAGACGCCGCGCATTGCTGTACGGGAGGCGTTACGCGCCGGAACGCTCATTGAAATTTTACCGCAATATCGCGCCGCTCCACTGCCGGTGACGCTGCATTATCCCCATCGCCGTAATCTTTCCCGCCGGGTACACCTGTTTATGGTATGGCTGACTGAAACCATTAAAGAGGCCGCAGAGTAGCCGCATTTTCAGTATCCACCGGGGAGAAGCTATACTGACATATTCTATTAATGATGAAGGACTACCGACCTGATGATGCAGGAAAATGACGTAAAACGCCCTATTCAGGAACTGGAGCACGACCCGATACAAAAAATAGAAACGCAGCCGCATGACGCCCCGGAAAAAAACGAAAAGGCAAATCAGGCGTTGCATTCCGTCACCTCCCTGGTGCAAAAAATTCAGCGTCAACCAATGGTGGCCCACCTCATTCGCGCGACCGAACGTTTTAACGATCGACTGGGTAATCAGTTTGGCGCGGCTATCACCTACTTTTCGTTTCTGTCGATGATCCCGATAATGATGGTGTCCTTTGCCGCAGCAGGTTTTATCCTCGCCTCGCACCCTAATCTACTGGAAGATATTTTCAGCAAGATATTGATGAATGTGAGCGATCCTACGCTGGCGTCCACGCTTAAAAATACGATTAATACGGCGGTTCAACAGCGTACCACGGTAGGGCTGGTCGGACTGGGTATCGCGCTCTATTCCGGCGTTAACTGGATGGGCAACCTGCGGGAAGCGATTCGCGCCCAGTCACGGGACGTCTGGGAGCGCAAGCCGCAGGATCAGGAGAAAATCTGGCTCAAATATCTGCGCGATTTTATCTCGCTGATTGGATTATTAATCGCTTTAATCATTACGCTGTCCATTACTTCCATCGCCGGTTCCGCCCAGCAGATGATCATCTCCGCCTTGTATCTCGACAGCATCGAATGGTTAAAACCGGCCTGGCATTTGATCGGTCTGGCCATCTCTATTTTTGCCAACTATCTGCTTTTCTTCTGGATTTTCTGGCGACTGCCTCGCCATCGTCCCCGTAAAAAAGCGTTGATTCGCGGGACATTTATTGCCGCTATCGGTTTTGAGGTGATTAAAATCATTATGACTTATACGCTGCCGTCACTGGTGAAATCGCCTTCCGGCGCGGCGTTTGGCTCCGTACTCGGTCTGATGGCATTCTTCTACTTTTTTGCCCGCCTGACGTTATTCTGCGCGGCCTGGATAGCCACCGCCGAATATAAGGACGACCCGCGAATGCCGGGTAAAACACAACGCTAGTCTGCGGCTTGCTGCCGAATGGCACGCACGGCGTCGTCATTCGGCCTACTGCTGTGTGTACCCAAGCCGGGCAAGCAAAGCGTACCCGGCGGTACAATCAGGCACGTCCTTCCGCCTCATCTCATTGTTTCAGCATATAAATCCAGTAATTAACTTTTATTTAACCCGAAACCAGTTTTATCCACCAATTCTAAAATTATGTGAAGCATTTCATAGACGCAAAATGGCTGGCTTAAACATTATCCCCTTTTTGCGCTTTTTTTGACCATTTTTGGCTTTTGTTACACATTGAAATATAACTTTTGCTGTGCGTAATATGGCTATTCGTTCGCTAAAAATAAGAAAATAGTATGCAAGCAACCGCCACAACACTCGACCATGAGCAGGAACATGTTCCGGTAAACTCACGCAATAAAGTCGTTATTGCCTCGCTTATCGGCACCGCGATTGAGTTCTTCGACTTCTATATTTACGCCACCGCAGCGGTGATCGTGTTCCCCCTTATCTTCTTCCCCCAGGGCGATCCCACTGCGGCAACGCTACAATCGCTCGCCACCTTCGCTATCGCATTTGTGGCGCGTCCGATCGGCTCTGCGCTATTCGGCCACTTCGGCGACCGGGTAGGCCGCAAAGTCACGCTGGTGGCTTCGCTGCTAACGATGGGGATCTCCACGGTCATTATCGGTCTGTTACCGGGCTACGCGACGATAGGTATTTTCGCGCCGCTGCTGCTGGCGCTGGCGCGTTTCGGTCAGGGACTGGGGCTGGGCGGCGAATGGGGCGGCGCAGCGTTATTAGCGACGGAGAATGCGCCGCCGCGCAAACGCGCGCTGTATGGCTCCTTCCCACAGTTGGGCGCGCCGATCGGCTTCTTTTTTGCCAATGGCACCTTCCTGTTGCTCTCCTGGCTGCTGACCGACGAGCAGTTTATGAGCTGGGGCTGGCGCGTGCCGTTTATCTTCTCGGCGGTGCTGGTGATTATTGGCCTGTATGTGCGCGTGTCGCTGCATGAAACGCCGGTGTTTGCGAAAGTCGCTGCAGCGAAAAAACAGGTAAAAATACCGCTGGGCACGTTGCTGACGAAGCATGTCCGCGTAACCATTCTCGGCACGTTTATCATGCTGGCGACCTACACGCTGTTCTATATCATGACCGTCTATTCCATGACTTACAGCACTGCCGCCGCGCCGGTAGGGCTTGGCTTGCCGCGCAATGAAATACTGTGGATGCTGATGATGGCGGTGATTGGTTTCGGCGTGATGGTGCCCGTCGCCGGCCTGCTGGCGGACGCATTTGGCCGTCGGAAAAGCATGGTCATCATTACCACGCTCATCATTCTCTTCGCGTTGTTCGCCTTTACCCCGCTGCTGGGTTCAGGCAATCCAGCGCTGGTATTCGTATTCCTGTTGTTAGGCCTGAGCCTGATGGGACTGACCTTCGGCCCAATGGGAGCGCTGCTGCCGGAGCTATTTCCGACGGAAGTGCGCTATACCGGCGCATCGTTTTCCTACAATGTGTCATCAATTCTGGGCGCTTCCGTCGCGCCATATATTGCCGCATGGCTGCAAAGCCACTACGGGCTGGCGGCGGTAGGGGTTTACCTGGCGTCAATGGCGGCGCTGACGCTGATTGCACTGCTGTTAACCCATGAGACGCGTCATCAGGCGTTGTAATAGGACGCCGGATGGCATCATCCGGCGCTACGTTTCACGTTACTGCTTCATCTGCGTTAAAATCGTCCGGCACTGATTGGCTTCGCCTTCAGAGGGCGAAATGAGCGCCAATAGCGCGGCGGCGGGCGTTACCAACGTCGCCAGCGCTGCCGCAACCGCGCCGCGCGCAATCAGCGGGCCGGGCTTGACGCCCGCCTGCGGATTTTTAAATGTCCCGCGCACGTACAGCGGCGATCGCAGCGTAATAATACGAATCCCTTTACTTTCCGGATCAATGGTTAAATCGAGCTGTTCAGAGGCGAAGCTCGCCGTACCGGTCACGTTAATCAGCGCATTTTCTGTATCAAAAGCAAAAATTTGCGGTCGCGCCACGCCGTTCGCAATATTGAGATTCGCCGCCGCGCAGTTAACCCGCACTTCGTCATCGCCAAAAATCTGCCCGACAATATAGTTGCCGACGTTCAGTCCCACGATTTCCATCAGGTTGCGGCTAATCAATCCATCATTCATCAATAATTTTAGATTGCCGTTACTGTTGCCAAGCAGCGCGGCGACCGAGTTGCCCGTCCCGCGAATATCCGCATCGCCGTTCAGCTCGCCCAGCGTTTTCTGCATCAGCTCCACATCCGGCATCAGTTCTTTAAGCTTCAGCCGACGCGCCTGTATATCCGCCCGCCCCTGCATTGGCTTTTTATCCCCTTCCAGATGGATGTTGGAGACAATACTGCCGCCTGCCAGACCAAACTTCAGCGGCTGTAGACGTAAGTCGGCGTTTTTCAGGATGATATGGGTCGAAAGATCGCTAATCGGTAGACTGCCGCCATGCTCAATACGTCGGCCTTTAAACCGGACATCGGCGTCCATAACGTCCCATTTGTCGGTTTCAAAGCGATCGTAAGGCAACACTTTATCCGCCGGCTGAACATTCTTCTCGCCTTTGCGCTGTTCAGACCGTTTCGACTGCTCAGCGTCTTTCCCGGAATCCACGCCAATCAGCGGCCCAAGATCGGCCAGTCGTAACTGGCGCGATTCGACATCGCCTTCCAGTTTAGGGCGCGGTTTACCGGTGGTATAAGTGAGGGAGCCGTGGATATCACTGTCGCCAATGCGCCCGTTAAAACCGCGATAATCAAATACCGATGACTTTTCGGCGTCAATTTTCGCCACCAATCGCCCATCGGTCTCAAACGGCGGCGTATCCGGCAGCAGCACGCCGGTTAAATCATATAAATCGCCCAGTGAATCGCCAGAGAATTTAAGCCGCAGATCGACGCCGCCCATTTTCATCGGCTCGTTCACCACGCCGCTAAAAGCCACCCGCGTATTGCCAGAGCGGAAATCGGCCTGCACAGGAAAAGGCGTACTTTCGCTGCGTAGCGCCAGCATACCGCCTATTTTGCCCGTACCGGTCAACGGTTCCCCGTTATAACGCCCCTGCGCCTTCAGGCCGAAGACATAGTCGCCCACGGTGGATTTGTCTGCTTTGCCTTTCGTTCCCGTCACTTCGCTGAACGGCAACGGTTTGCCTAACGGATCGATCAGAATAGTGATATCCGCTTTACTGACCTTATCATCGAGCGCGATTCGCCCCTGGTCGAAGAGAATATTATCCAGCCGGAAGGACCAGGCGGAAGGTTTAGCATTGGGGTCCATATTCTTGTCTTGCGCGAGGTTAAAGGTCCAGTTATTGGTTTTCTCAGACAGGCGAATAAGACGCGCGTCGGGTTTCACCAGTTTGATCCACGGCAGCCAGACGGTTTTGGTCAGGAGCGCCAGTGGGGCAAGCGTCGCCTCAACGCGTGGCAGATGTACCATCGTGACTTTCGGAATATCCGGCGGATTGCCGAGAATGACGTCTTCCGCGTGAACATGCGGCCACGGTACCCAGCTTCGCCAGCCGGTCTCCTGTTTTTGGCGTTCCCACACCACGCCTAAATCGCCGCGAATAGCGAAAGGCCGGTTCAATTCAGTAGAGACTTTCTGGTTGATGGTCGGTTTGAGGCGGTTCCAGTCAAATGTTGCGATCAACAAAATCACTATGGCGATCAACAACAAGAAAGTCCCTGTGATGGCGGCGGTTATTTTGCCTGCTTTAGTCATGTGTTATTTCCTCACTTCTTCCCTTGCCTGTCCTAAAGATAGTTCAGCCAGACGAAAAAGGAGGATGACCGCGCCTCGTAATACCACGTATTACGGGAACAGTCTGGCATTACAGGGTCAGAATCACCTCTTCGAGCGATATCAGCGGCACGGGTCGAGAAAGAAAATAGCCCTGGGCGGCAAAGGCGGGCGAACGCTGCACATCGCGCCACTCTTCCAGCGTCTCCACGCCCTCGACAATAACGCCGCGGCAGTAGCGGTTCATCAGTTGCAGCAGCAGAATGAACAGGTTGCGCCCCTCCGGGGACTGACGCAGCATGACGAACAGCTCGCGCGCCACTTTAATGTAGTCATAACGCACTTCGCTCAGCGCTGAAAAATTGGCCATACCGGTACCAAAATCATCCAGCCACAGCGGGCCGAACTCACACATCGAGGCGAAAGAGGAGTCTTTCGGCAAACGAATATGTTCCACCAGTTCGAAACGCAGCCAGGGTAAGCGCTCCATCGCTGCCAGAATGTCCGGCTGTCGTCGCATGGCAATCAGCGTAGGGCCGTCGACATTGACCGATGCCAATAAGTGATGGCGAGTGAAAAAATCCGCTTTTTGTTCAAGCTGATGAAGTTGTTCTTTCACTACGTCAATGCGGTGTCGAACCGCTAACTCCGCGAAATAACGATCCGGGGCAATACGTCTGGAAGGGTTATCAGGATGGGTGACGACAGTGAGAAGTTCAACCGCCATCAGACGGCCATCCGTCTGGTATATCGGCTGGTAAGTATAGGCACGCTCGCATTGCAGCCAATAGCGCCGTTCCTGCAAATTCTCTATACCTGCATCAGGAACGCGTAGCTGCTGGATAACCTGCTTTATCATCTCAGTTGTCCTGTTAATGGGAGTGTGACTGTCCGGACTCGTCAAAGGTTATCGGCGTTCAGGCAGAGAACTTTACCCTCGGTCCCTGGCAAAATAAAAACAGACCACGAAACTTGTCAAAAATACGCACTTGCTCAAAAAAATAATGGACCGATGTTTTAATATTATTGACCACTAAACATCCACAGCGCACACTAACGCTAATTTTTACAGATCAGGTTCACGACTATGTCTAAAAAGATTGCCGTGATTGGCGAATGCATGATTGAGCTGTCGCAGAAAGGCGCTGATGTTCAGCGCGGCTTCGGCGGCGACACGCTGAATACCTCCGTTTATATTGCCCGTCAGGCCGATTCTGCCGCTCTGGCCGTTCACTATGTGACGGCGCTGGGTACTGACAGTTTCAGCCAACAGATGCTGGAGGCGTGGCAGCATGAAAATGTGGATACCTCGCTAACGCAGCGGATGGAAAATCGCCTGCCAGGCCTCTATTACATCGAAACCGATGATACTGGCGAGCGTACCTTCTACTACTGGCGTAACGAAGCGGCAGCGAAATTCTGGCTGGAGAGCGAGCAGTCAGCGGCTATCTGCGAGGCGCTGGCGACCTTCGATTATCTCTACCTGAGCGGCATTAGCCTCGCGATTTTAAGCCCGACCAGCCGTGATAAGCTGCTGTCTTTATTGCGTGAATGTCGGGCCAACGGCGGGAAAGTCATTTTTGATAATAACTATCGCCCGCGTTTATGGACAAGTCGCGAAGAAACGCAGCAGGTCTATCAAAAGATGCTGGAATGTACTGATATCGCCTTCCTGACACTGGACGATGAAGACGCGCTATGGGGCCAGCAACCGGTGGAAGAGGTCATTGCCCGCACCCATGCGGCAGGCGTACAGGAAGTGGTGGTAAAACGCGGGGCGGACTCTTGCCTGGTCTCGATTCAGGGCGAGGCGCTCATTGACGTTCCGGCAGTGAAACTGCCGAAAGAGAAAGTGATAGACACCACTGCCGCAGGCGACTCCTTCAGCGCCGGTTATCTGGCCGTTCGTTTGACGGGCGGCAGCGCGACGGATGCCGCGAAGCGCGGACACCTGACGGCCAGCACGGTGATTCAGTACCGTGGGGCCATTATTCCGCACGACGCGATGCCGCAGTAAGTCATTCGCTCTTGCCCGGTGGCGCTGCGCTTACCGGGCCGACAGGCGGCAGCTTACTGTGCCGCCGGTGTCTCCGTCACTTCCGGATGCGCCTCATCTGCTTCAACAGCGGCGGCAGTAGTCGGGACCATGATTTCATCCCACGTCGCCTTTAACGCCTTCATATTAAATTCCGGCTCGCCTTGCGGTTGCAGCAAAATTAATGCCATCTCCTGCGATAGCTGCTGACGTAAATTCTGATTGAGCATATCAACGGTCAGGCTGTTGAGGAAATTCTGACGCAGCTTCTGATACTGCTCCGGCGCGATATCCACCACCTGATTCTGCAGCGAGCGCATACGCTGTCCAGTCAAAATGTCAGTATCGGTACGCGCGTAGGTCGCGAACAGCTTTTGCAATTCGAGATTTTTCTGCGCCACCAGAGCAGTAAACTCCTCTTCCGACAAACCTTTATCGCGTACTTTCGCCAGTTCATTCGCCACCAGGCTCAAATTGGTATTGAGCTTATCATTAGGTGATTCAATGTTGATGGCGCACTGCGCGCGCAGGAACAGAACCCGGCAGTCAAACCCCAGGCCAATATCTTTCGCGTTATTTTTAGTAAGCTCTTGCTGGATATGCCAGAACAGCGCTTCACGCGCCAGATCCGCCTGCCAGTAGCGCAACAGCGCCGCCGATTCGCGAATCGGTTGCCACGGCGTATCCCACATAATGGAGAGACGATCCTGGCGCACCGCATCGGTCATAATGCTCACTGATTCCGCCCGCAGCGGCGAAAGCGTCGGCACCGGGGCGGGCGTTTCGCGTTTACCTTTCAGCGTACCGAACGTTTTATTGATCTGCTCGGCGACGGAGCGCGCATCAATGTTGCCGACAACAATCAGCGTCATGGCATCCGGGGTGTACCATTTTTCATAGAAAGCCTGAATTTTGGCTGCGTCTACCGGTTGCTTTAACGGTTCCGCGGGATCGTGCCCCAATAACGCTGACCCTTTCAGCCGATAACGCCACCAGCCCTCTTTAGTATCTGCTGGCCACGTCGCAACCATATCTTCGCTGCTTAACGCATGATTCACCGTCTCTGGCGTAATGGTTAATTTACCGGAGACGTTAGCCAGATAGGTCAGCGCTTCTTTCAGCAGATCGTTACGGTTATTGGGTAAACTGAGGTTATAGAGCGTGGAATCATAAGAAACAATAACGGGCGGCATGGGACGTTTCGGATCAAACCCTTGCTGCCATAAAGAACGTGCCTGTGCGGCATCCAGACCACCGCTTTGCGTCAGCGCGATACGGGGAATCGCATGGCTGAACCCGCTCTGTTGCGTACTTTCGGTGAGCGAACCGGTATTAACCTGGAGACGAACTTCAATACGATCGCTGGGGCGCTGAGGCGTAGCCAACACTTGCCACTGTAACCCATTAGCCAGCGTCCCCTGTTGCCATGCCGGATCGGGCTGGAGCGCATCTGCCTGCACATAGCCGGCAGAGGCCAGCATCAACAGACTGCCCGCTAAGAGTCGAATTTTTGTGCCCTGCATGTGAACCCCTGATCAACAATCCTGGTAATAAAAAGACAGCCCCGGCAGGGATGCCTGAATATGACGTAAAAACACTTCGTGTTAGACCGCGAGAACCTAAAAATGTCACGGAAGAAGTGAAATAATCCCTAAGCATCATGCTGTATGCTTTGGGCGCAGGGGTCAATTATGCGCAAACACCCGCAGTCCTGGAAGGGACTACGGGCATAAGTGGCGAGATTAGGAGGAAATTTCGTGCGTTTTGCCATCCGGCGCACGATTATTAAGCACATCGTCCAGCTTTTGGTGATCTAACTCTTTCACCCATTTGGCAACCACCACCGTCGCCACGCCGTTACCCACCAGGTTAGTCAGCGCGCGCGCTTCGGACATAAAGCGGTCGATACCGAGGATTAACGCCAGTCCCGCAACCGGTAAATGGCCTACGGCGGAGATAGTGGCCGCCAGCACAATAAAGCCGCTTCCGGTCACGCCCGCGGCGCCTTTTGACGATAGCAGCAGCACGACCAGCAGCGTTATCTGGTGGAAGATATCCATATGGCTGTTGGTCGCCTGGGCGATAAACACCGCCGCCATCGTCAGGTAGATAGAGGTGCCATCGAGGTTGAACGAATACCCCGTCGGGATCACCAGCCCTACCACCGACTTACGGCACCCCAGTTTTTCCATCTTATCGAGCATACGCGGCAACGCTGACTCGGAAGAGGAGGTGCCGAGCACAATGAGTAATTCTTCCCGGATATAGCGAATAAATTTAAAAATGCTAAAGCCCGTTACCCGTGCAATCGTCCCCAGCACCACCACCACGAAGAGAATACAGGTGATATAGAAGCAGATAATGAGCTGCCCCAGTTGCACCAGAGAACCGACGCCGTATTTACCGATGGTGAAGGCCATCGCGCCGAATGCGCCAATCGGCGCCAGGCGCATGATCATATTGATGATGCCGAAAATGACCTGTGAAAAACTCTCAATCACATTGAAAATGAGCTGGCCTTTGCTGCCCAAACGGTGCAGCGCAAAACCAAACAACACCGCAAACAGTAAGACCTGCAGAATGTTGCCGCTGGCAAACGCGCCGATCACGCTGCCCGGAATGACATCCATCAGGAAGGCAATAATGCCCTGCTCCTTGGCTTGTGCGGCATAAACGGCCACCGCCTGCGCATCCAGCGTTGCCGGATCGACGTTCATCCCGGCGCCAGGCTGCACAACGTTGACGATGATAAGACCGATAATCAGCGCAATCGTACTGACAATTTCAAAGTAAAGCAGCGCGACCGCGCCGGTACGGCCCACCGCCTTCATGCTTTCCATGCCTGCGATGCCCGTCACGACAGTACAGAAAATGACAGGAGCGATGATCATCTTAATGAGCTTAACGAACGCGTCGCCAAGCGGTTTCATTTGTGCGCCCAGTTCAGGATAGTAATGGCCAAGGAGAATACCAATGGCGATTGCTGTCAGGACCTGAAAATAAAGACTTTTGAACAGAGAGGTTTTCATAGGGTGTCCTTGAAGTAAAAACCACAGGTCTTGTAAGGTTATGAGTAACCTGCGGCCTTAAAATAACACCCACACAACATGACAGAAATGCGCCAGGATCATAATTGAAACAAAAATGTTAAAAAGTTTGAGCTGGCTCGCACAAGCGCGACCTTTTTTAACTTTTGTAATCAGGATTTTCGTGCGACAGATACCGTTCTTCAAAGATATCCGCGGGAACGGGCCGAGCAAACAGGAAGCCTTGCGCGACGTTGACTCCAGCCTGTTCCAGCCACGCGCGTTGTGCCTCGTTCTCCACGCCCTCGGCAATCAATTGTAAATTAAGACTGCGGGCCATCAGGATAATCGCCGTCACCATACTGTGATCATCTGGTAACCCATCGACAAACATTTTATCAATTTTAAGGATATCGACCGGTAGCGACTTCATATGCTGTAACTGGCGCAGCCCCGCGTAACCCATGCCAAAATCATCCAGTGCGATACGCACGCCAGCATTACGTAACGGACGTAAGATGGCGACGGCAGCGTGCGGATCGTCGATACGGCGGCTTTCAGTGACCTCAAGAATCAGCGTACCTGGTTGAATACGATAGCGGTTTAACAATTCCAGCAGCTCCGATACCATGCCAGGGTGCATGAGCTGTAACGCGGAAAGATTGACGGAGAGCGGCAATGTCACGCCGCGCTCCTGCCAGGCGGCAAGCTGGCGGCAGGACTCTTCCAGCACCCAATGGCCCACCGTGACCATCAGGCCGCAGGATTCAATGCGCTCAATCAGCCCCTCCGGCAATTCCCAGCTACCGTCCGGCTGCTGCATACGTAACAAGGCTTCGGCGCTTAATACGTTGCCGCTGCGCATCTCGACCTGCGGCTGCAGCCAAATGGCAAACTGATGGTTATCCAGCGCGGTAAGGATATCGCTCTCTTCGGTAAGGCGCTGTTGAGCGGCCTCCATCTGCGCCGGGTCAAAGAACTGGATCTGATTTTTACCTTTTCGGCGCGCGGTAAACGCGGCGGAGACGGCGCGACCATAGAGCTCTTCGGCGGTCAGATCGCCATAATACATCGCAATGCCAATACTGCAGCTTGGGCGCAGTTGAATACCCTGAATGGGTAGTCGTTCATTAATGATAGTGAGTATTTGCTGACCTAATGTGATGGCGTGCCACGGCTCTTTGACGCCGTGGGCGATAATGGCAAAGTCATAGCCGCTGACCTGCGTAAGCACCATGCGCGGCGCCAGCACCGACTTCAGCTTCTCAACCAACGTCAGTAATAGAATCTCCCGCTGCGTTTCTTGCAGCACGCCTGCCGTGTCACGCAACGTTTCGCACGTCACGATAATAAGCGCGGTGGTCTGTTGGCGGGTGATAACCTGTTCCAGCAGCGCCATTAAAAAGGCTTTATTGGGCAGCTCGGAAACCGGAAAACGCATCGCGTTGTCCGTTTGCTCCTCGCGTTGACGCTGCATAAGCTGCTGGTTGAGGTTATAGCTGCGCACCAGCATCCCAATTTCATCATCCTGATGCAGACGCGGCAACGCCAGCTGATGTCCGATCAGCTCCTGCTGCGGAATGTCGTTCAGCTCGCGGGCGATTTTGCGCAGCGGATGCACAATCAGGCGGTTTACGCACCAGGCGATGGCCACCGTCAGGATCAGCGATAAAAGTAAGTAAATGGTCACTAACGTAGAGAGCGCGCTCATGACGAATTTGTACATACGGTACGAATCCGCCTGCAATACAAGGTAGGCCAGCGGTTGCGGATTGGCGGGACGCTCCAGCGAATAAACCGGCAAAGAAATTTGTACCGGCAGTTCGAAGAGACGCGTCACCATAACCGGGACGGGGCGTTCAGGAA
Organism: Salmonella sp. NW38; assembly: GCF_051807745.1. Classification (NCBI taxonomy): domain Bacteria; kingdom Pseudomonadati; phylum Pseudomonadota; class Gammaproteobacteria; order Enterobacterales; family Enterobacteriaceae; genus Salmonella; species Salmonella sp. NW38. The sequence continues at coordinate 181,618 of NZ_JAMMTO010000004.1, forward strand.
TGAAGCGCTTACGCAACGCCTGGAACTGATTCGGCAATACCACATCGGCGCGACTCACCACGCCCGCAGGTTTAATACTTTCCAGAATGGTTTCCGCGCCGGGGAGATCCGCTTTTAAAATCGCGGAAGAAAGAGGTTCCCGAACAGATCGCGCGATGCTTTCCAGTTGCGTAGCCGTGTTGTAGCGGTTCTGCTGTACCAGATGGAACAACAAAACGGTGCAAAAGACAAAAACAAACACCATGACAACGGCCGCAACCATTGCCATCTGTTTAATTGTTAACGAGCGGCTGACGCGCAAATTGACTCTCCCTGGATATCCCGGACTGCCGCCTGAGTATACCCGATTGCAGCGGCATTAAGAGAGGCTGTATCTGAAAAGGACTTTTCTGAATAACGGTTAATGATAGCGTCTGATGGCGCTGCGCTTCTCAGGCCTACGATGCCTGTCAATTCGTAGGCCTGACGCAATGATTACCAGTCAGCGTAAGGCACCAGAGGCTGCGGCGGTAAATCCATATCCCCCTGCCAGCCCGCCGCGGAATAACGGACATACAGCAGCAGATGACTGGGGGTATAGTCTTTCGCCTGCTGAATATCGACAGCCGTACCCACAAACCAGTTGGCAGTGACCCGGCGTTCAATGAGCGCCCGTGCGGTATAGCCAAATCCTTGGCTGCTACCGCCGCCGTTGGTCTGGTCACGCGCATCCTCCTGATAATCCGCCGGGATCAAATTCATCAGCGGATAACGCGGCATGGTACGGTTGCGGGAGTGCGACCAGGATACCGAGCCGCCTAGCTCCCACGACCAGTTTTCCGTACGCTGCCGCCACATCACCGGCACCGCAAACGACAGGTATTCCTGCGGGCTATAATAACCGCCCTGACCCAGTGAATAACCGCTCAAATCCTTGTCGTAATGCCAGATCATGTTATTCAGCCCGACGGTAACGCGGCGGTTATTCTCGTTAATCACCTTATAGTAATAACCGGTCATCCAGCGCACGCGCCAGTTATCTTCCACATTTTTACCGCTCAACTGGTCGCCGCTGAGCGACGCCCAGACACCGTTTGCTTCGCCTTTATCATAGCTGAGACTGACGCCGCCGCCGTTGGCCCGCACGCCGCCCCATTTGGTGCCGGTATTGCTGCTGGCGTCCTTTTGCCCACCAAACGCCAGCAGCGAACTGGAGATCGGGCGACGATGCGCATTCAGGGTATAACCCAACGGCCCGATATCGTCGCTATAGCTGACGCCGCCGACCACATCAACGACATTAAAGCCCATCGGCGTCGTGCCGATATCCCAGCGCCAGGTCTCATTCTGCCAGCCGACCGCCACGCTCGCGCCCGTATCGGCCTGGCTACGATGTCCGCTGCATTTCTCCAGCGTACAGGTACCCCAGTTATTATCGTATTTTCCATCCGCATCCGTAGAGAAGCGGCCAACATCCATATTCACCATATCAGTACGAAAGAACGCCCGTCCGTCCGACCAGGGCGCATCCACCTGAAGCATCGTGGTATGCGCCTTCAGATCGGAGTAGCCGCCAGTCCCGCTCGACCCCCAATAATCGTGCTCCAACGTGACATTGAGATCCTGCTGACGGTACAACTCCGCCGCATCGCTACGCACGCCGCGTTTTAGCCAGTCATCTTTTTCATCATTGCGCGTCAGGCGGGTAAAGGTATCGTTATCCTGGGGACGAACCGGAGTAATCGCCGCGGCGACCATTGCCTCTTTGTAGGTCTCCAGCGCCCACTGCGGCTCGCCCGTTTGCGCCTGAAAAGCGGCGGCGTCACGCAATACCATCGCGCTTTCCATTGATGGCGGCTGTGCTTTTGCCTGCGGCGTAATGCGGTTGAAGGTCCGCGCCGCCGCCGTGATATCGCCAAGCTGGAGCTGCGCCAGCGCGACGCGGCGCTGCATGTTAAGAGAGGTGATTTGCGACGCAGGCAGCGCCGCCAGTTGAGCGCGCGCCGCGGCGTTATCGCCCTGTGCGATGTCGATTTCCACCCGCCCCAGCATGGCATCGACATTACCCGGTTCCCGCGCCAGAACGGCGTCATAAGCGGCGCGGGCCGCCGCATTATCGCCACGCTGCTGCGCCCAGTCCGCCAACGTTAACTCAATGCGCGTAGAGGGAGGCTGCTGACGTAACAACGCTTCCGCTTCGCGTTCTTTGCCGCTATCGCGCAAGCGGTTAGCGCTTTCCAGCACCTGGTTACTTTGCAATCGGCCCGCCAGTTCCTGAATATTGCTGTTCCACTGGCTGGTCGGCAGGGTATTGAGATGCGCCAGCGCCGCCCGGTCCCGATCGCTGCCGGAAAGATAAAGCCCATAAGCATAGACCTGTTCCGGATCGTTTGGCTTCTGCTGCGCCAGAGAGCGCATTTGCGCATCGGCCTGGGCGTGCTGCCCGGCCTGCCACAGATCGCGTGACAGTCGGTACGTCACCCACACGCTCCCCGGATCTAATGCCAGCCGACGACGGTGCAGTTCTGCGGCCTGCGCCCATTTGCCCTCGCTTTCCAGCGTTTCCGCCTGCTGCGCCAGACGGTCATTTTCCAGACTGCGTTCGATATCGTCGATACTGCGCCGCTGGCTGGCGGAAAGAGAAGCGATAAACGCGGCGGCTTTTTGCGGCGACTGCTGGCGATAAAGATTCGCCAGCCCGCGTACAGCATTTGTATTACCGCTATCCATACGCAGCGTCTGCTGATAATAACGTTCGGCGGCGGCATTATCTTTGCGCGCCATCGCCACATCCCCCAGCCCCAGCACCGCGTAGCTGTCGGTGTTATCCACTGCTCGCGCCTGCTGATAGAAACGCTCCGCCTGGGCCAGATTATTCGCTTTTAAGGCCGCGTCGCCCTGCTGAATTAACAGCCAGTAGCGATTGACCTTCAGCAGACTCTCCCACTTATCGCGGCTGCTGCTGTGCGGCGCCATCGCCAGCGCTTTTTCAAACTGCGCGACGGCGCGGGCGCGATCGCCACGCTGTGAGTATGCCTGCCCCAGCGCGCCGACCGCCTCGCTGTCGTCCTGCCGGGCGCTTACCGCCTGCTGCAATTGCGCAATAGCGTTGCCGCCTTCTCCGGCATTAACCGCCGCGATGCCCTGCGAGCGCGCGCGGAACGCCGGATCGGCTAACTGTTTTTGCTGCTCGCTAAGCTGGGCGCGGGCGGCAGACACGCTATCGCCTTCGCTAAACTGCGTCAGATAGTCTTGCAACGCTTTTACGCTGGCGTCGCTCACCGGGAGATCTTTTATCTGCTGGTACCAGATGGCGGAGGCCGCGCTGCGTCCCGTACTGGATTTCGCCATCTGTTTTAGCACCGCGAATCCCTCATCGCGCCGCCCGCTGGCGAACAACAGTTGCGCCAGCGCATTTTGCAGAGCGTTATTACCCGGACTGACGGCATTGATTTTCTGTAGCTGGTTAATCGCTTCGTGACGGCGGGCGGGCAATTTCGCCACGGTCGTCCAGTATTCGACCGCCAGTTCGCCCTCCGGCGGATAACCTTTAAACAGCTTGTCGTAGCTGGCGATCGCTTGTTCAGTATGGCCGGTCGTCGCCAGTAAACGCGCCTCCTGCAAAGACTGGCGTCCTTGCGGCGTGGAGAGCAGCATCGCGGTGCGGGAAGATTGATACGCCGTCGACTCCGGCGCCAGTTGCGCCAGCCGGTCAAGTAGCTTCTGCGCCCCGTCGCTATCCCCCTGACGCAACAGATAGCGGAAACGGGCGGCGATAACCTGTGGATCATTGGGGTCGATCAGCTCCAGGCGATAGAGCGACTGACGGACTAAGTCCTCACGGTGCGTGGCCTCGCCCAGCCGAACCTGCTCCAGCAACTGTTGCTGCGCGGAGGTCGCTGCGCCGGCAAGCGGTGTTAGCGCCATACCAAGCGATAAACCCAACAATGCCCGAGAAACGCCCCTTTTGCCAGGTAAGGCATTTCGACCGCCAGCCGGCAAAAAAGCGTGCATGAGACTTAACGTGAACTTACGCATTCCTGGCCCCAGTCAGGTAATAATTCACCTTTGACGGTGAAGCGAAAACGGTGCTGATCCCAGCCTTGTCCAAAGAGAGTCAGCACATAGTTGTAATAGGCATCGCTGCCAGGAAAATGGTCTGCGACCCGCTGTCGCTGCACGGCCTGGGCGTCGCGATTTTGCAGGAAAGGCAGTAAGGCGGCGGAAAACCCGACCGGCCCCGTCCCTTGCGCGTTCCCGCTGACGACATCCACTTTCTCCGGTGGAACGCCGTTTTTCATCGTTAACGTCGCCATCGGTTTAAATCGCGCCAGTAAACGCGCTTTTTGCGGATCGCCATCATGCATCATTCCCGTCCATAAATAGACGCGAATCGCATCGTAGCTACTGATCAGCGTCTTTTCCGCTTTCAACTGCCAGCCTTGCTTGCTTTCATAACGCACCCAGTCCGGCGAGAAACCTTTCGGCGCGGTTTCCAGCAAAAGCCGCAAATTGGTTTCCCGTAGCGTCGACCACGGCGCGCCAAAACGGCTAAAGTATTGCGCCAACTGCGGCGGCAGATAGCTTGGGTTAAAACGCCAGCTATTCGCCTCGGCAAAGCCGATTTTGCCAGGTAGCAGCATTGAGCCCAGCCCCGGCACATTCACGACCTCTTCGCGGGCGATGCGTTTTAGCAACGCCGTGCCCACCTCGGTATAACGCGTCTCTTTCCACAGACGACCGGCCTCCAGCAGCGACCATGCCATCCAGATATCGCCGTCGGACGCGGAGTTGCTGTCCAGCACCGACCAGGTGTCGGGATCTTTTTGCCCCCACAACCAGGCGGGCAGATGTTCACGCAGCGATCCCTGCGCCAGATTGTTTTGCGTCCAGTTAAACAGTTGCGCGAACGCCGGTCGATCGTTCGCTGCCAGGGCAAAGAACATGGCGTAGCTTTGCCCTTCGGAGGTGGTAATTTTTCGCGCATCGCCCGGATCGATAACGCGTCCCTGCTGGCTAATGTAATCTTTCTTGAACTGTTCCCACGCAGGCCAGCTACAGGCCGCCTGCGCATTTATTGCCGTCAGCATGACGATCATCGTTATCCATCCGCGCAGCATAGTCATCATGCGTTACTCATGGTCAGGGTCGAGACGACGGCGACTGAGAATACGTAGCAGACGCCACAATACCCACGCCAGTAATACCACACTGAGGGCCGCCAGTACCGCCAGCAGCACCGGGTGATTCGCCAGCGCATACCACAGCCGCTCAAACCACGGCAGATGTCCGACGTAATAGATATCGCCAACGCGCAGACTGTGAACGCCGGACTCGCGGATCACCGCCACGGAACCAAACATCGCGGCACGTTTACCGCTGTCGTTCACGGCGTCGTTCAGTAGCTGGTAGCCGCGCGGGCTGTCAGCCAGCAGAGCAATCACGCTGCGCTGATCATTAAACGGCGACTGGAAGCCCACCACCGCCGCCATCGGGCCGCTGGCGGTGACGGTGGACTGCGCATCCGCCGCACGATCGGCCTCATCCGGCATAATCGACGGGAAAGCGGTCTGCCGCATCGGGGTTTTTACCCAGCTTTGTGTCGCCTGCACCAACAGATCGATACGCTTATCATCTTTTAGCTTGCCCGGAATAGCGCCAATAATCAGCAGATCGGCGTCTTTGTCGGCTATCTGAGCGCTATCATCGGTGATGGTCAGATTAATTGCCGGGAAACCGGTCTGCCCGCCAATGGCGCCGACCGTATTCAGCAGCGTTTCCATTTGCGCTTCGGTTGGGGTCTTCGGCATCACCGCCAGCGTGTCAGACAGGTCGGCCATCCGGCTGAACGGGAAACCCGCATTGGCGAACGCGCGTAAATCCGGCATCGCGATAAAGTGGTAATATTTCGAAAAATCGATAGTGGAGTCATCCCCTATCACCACATGATTCGGTACCGGCTGGAAGGTAATACAGTTGTCCACCGACCCGCCCGGCATCGGGTTCATGTAGCGGAAGTCAAAACGTAGTTGGTTCATCGCCCCCAGTTTGAGCGCCGGAATAGACACATCCGTTTTACCATCCAGCAGTCCCTGAAGTACCGGCAAGCGCAACAGGAGTCGATTAGTTTCCTGCGTGCTATTAAGGCTAAAGGCTTGCAGGAACTGGTTATTCAGACTGATATCCAGCCGTGAACTGTCTTTGGTCGGCGGCGAGGTATAACGGTAGTTGAGATCCATATCAATACCGTTGCTACGCAGCAAATAGAGGTCCGGCGGCAGATTCAAAGAAACGTTGATGGGCGCCGGCTCCAGCCCACTCGACTGGAGCTGCTCTTCATAGGTTTTCAGCTCGCCAAAAGTGACCGGGCGATCGGTACGCACCCAGTTCGGCGCATCATACGGTTTGCGCGCCAGCAGCGGTTTTACATCGTTGACCACCACTCTGGAACCACGGAAGAGAATATTCCCTTGCGCGATACCTTTTGCCGCCTGCAACAGGTCTTTATCATCTCGACCAAACACAACCAGCAACTTCACATACGGATTATCCGGATGGCTCATCATCTCGATAACCGGCGCGTTAACCGCAGGATGATCGCGTAGGAAATCGGGGCGTCGATCGTTGGTGGCGAACACGATCGCATTGCGATCCGGCAGGTGATTATACAACACCGGGAAGCGCTGACCGCGCCAGCCCGCCCGCGAGCCAAACCAGGACGCGACAATAGAAGCCGCCTGCTGCTGCGTCAGATCCGGCATGTCAGCAAACACTATCGGCAACGTCACCGGACGGTTATCCCGCGGATCGAAAAACGGCACCGGAAAGTGGGACAGATCGTTATTCACCGCCAGCATGTTATAGGTCAGATCCAGGGCGCTATTTCGCCCGATGTCTAACCACAGAGTACTGCTGGCCGGGTTTTCACACACGTCGCGATAGTGGCCGACAAACTCCAGCCGCACCCGGTTAAAGTCGGTGATAAATAGCGGATTGATAGGTACCTGCGCCAGCGTCTTTTTCCCCAACTGCTCTTTTGTCACCGGCAGTACGCCCATCAGTTCGTCATTGAGATAAACCTTGAGCTGCGACTGAACCGGCAGGAGCGACGGCGAGGGCGTATATTCCAGATTCAGCACCGCTTTCGACGCCACTTCATCGCTGCGCATACCAAATTCAATGCCGCCGTTAGGGTTAACGCCACGCAGCGCCATACTACCCGGCGGCGGCGCGATTTGCGCAAAGGTCAGCTTGACCTCGCGCGAAGGCGCGGTCTGCGCCACGACGGGCGCCTCAGTTGCGGGCGACTGCGCAGGCTCGGTGGGTTCAGCATTTATCAATGGCGGCGTAGCAGGCGCCGCCGCCGTCATGAAAGCAGGAAACGCGCTTAATCCTATTACCGCCGCACACATCCAGGACAATTTTCTTTTCATCGCATTATCATCATTGTTGAGCCTGAGCCATAACCCGATCCGACGGCTGTATCGCCGCTTGCCGCTCCGGGCGACGCGGAATAAACGATACAATCCAGGCAATTAACGCCGTCAACGATCGGAAAATTACTTTTACTGAAGGCGGCGCGAATTCCGCGAGGTGGCGATATCCGCGGAAGCCCAGCTTCAGAATATCCAGCAAGCTTTCCAGCGGTTTATCTTCCGGGAAGCTATCTTGCCAAAGCGCCCACGTATCGGCGCGCGCGAAGGTACACTGCACAAAATCAATATGTTGTTTGGTGGTGAGCGGCATCAGTTGTAGTCCGACCTCATTGCCCGTTACGCGCACCACCTGCGTTGGAAAGACATATTCCTGCTGCCCGCGTTTAAGCAACAGATTCACTTTCTGCCCTTCCAGCACCTGCGCCTGACCGTTGATCTTGATGCCTAACCCGCCGTCGGAGAAGTCATGTACGGTACAGGAGAACAAATGTCCATCTTCGCGGGCGATGGCCCCCGGCATGGCAATCTCGACCCGATGCGCGCGCCTGACCTGTTTACTCTCTACCGAAACCGCAACCGCGCCGCCGAGAATGACCAGGTTGTAGAAGACCCACACCAGGCTAACGATGACGGTCAGCGTTTCATTTTCCGGCCCGTAATAGTATCGCCATACGCCCGCCGCCACGCCGAGCAGGTTAAGCAAGACAAGGAAGATATACGGACGCGAGATTACCCAGTCGACGTACTTCTCTTCCACCAGCCCGCCTTTCGCCGTGACGTTAAATTTCCCTTTGTGCGGATTGATCAACGCGACCAGAGTCGGCGGTGCGATATACCATGCCAGTACCGTTTCATAGATTTCACTCCAGAAAGAGTGACGATACTTGCCCTGAATCTTCGAGTTAGTCAGGCTGGCGTGGACCATGTGCGGTATCACAAATAGCGCAATCATCAACGCAGGCGCATAAATGATATAGGCGTGCAGCAGCAGAAAAGCCAGCGGCGCGGTCAGAAAGATCAGACGCGGAATGCCGGACAAGAAATGGAACATCGCGTTGAGGTAGCACAGCCGCTGTGCCAGTTTTAAGCCTTTACCAAACAGAGGGTTATCGAGGCGGAAAATTTGCACCATGCCCCGCGCCCAACGAATACGCTGCCCGATATGCGCCGACAGGCTTTCCGTCGCCAGCCCCGCCGCCTGCGGAATGCGCATATACGCTGAGGTATAACCTCGCCGGTGCAGCCGGAGCGAAGTATGCGCATCTTCCGTCACCGTCTCAACGGCGATACCGCCAATCTCATCCAGCGGCTTACGGCGAATCACCGCGCACGATCCGCAAAAGAAAGTGGCGTCCCACATATCGTTACCGTCCTGCACCAGTCCATAAAACAGCGTGCCTTCGTTAGGCGTTTTACGAAAACGTCCCAGGTTGCGCTCAAACGGGTCCGGGGAGAAGAAATGATGCGGCGTCTGCATCATCGCCAGCTGTTTTTCTTTCAGGAACCAGCCCATTGTCATTTGCAGAAACGAGCGTGTCGGCACATGGTCGCAATCGAAGATCGCCACAAACTCGCCTTTCGCGTGTTTTAGCGCATTGTTGATGTTGCCGGCTTTGGCGTGTTCATGCGTGGCGCGGGCAATGTAATGCACGCCGACATGCCGGGCAAACTGACGAAATGATTCGCGTCCGCCGTCATCAAGGATCCAGATATTCAGCTTGTCCTTCGGCCAGTCAATGCCAAGCGAAGCGTAAATGGTATTTTTGACCACGTTAAGGTCTTCGTTATAGGTCGGTACAAAAATATCCACCGTCGGCCACTGCGACATCTCTTTCGGCAACGGCACCGGTTGACGATTTAACGGCCACACCACCTGGAAGTACCCCAGCACCAGCACAATCCAGGCGTAGGTTTCCGCAAACAGTAGGATCATCCCGCACACCAGACTGACCGGGTCGTCCCAATTTAGCGTCGAGGTATAGCGCCACCAGATATAACGACAGGAGACCGTTAGCGACAGCACGATGAGCATCAGCGCGGAAAAGCGTCCCGGCATACGTCGTACCAACAGCGCAACGCCCCACAGCAATAGCAGAAAGATAAATTGCGATAGCGGGTTAAATGGCTGCGTAATACAGATCAGCGCCAGTATCAGTGAAAAGGTCACGATAACGCCCAGAATAAAACGCCGGGCGCCGTTGCTAAGATGTCCCAGCTCTTTTTCCTTTTCCAGATGCGTTGTCTTTTGACGCACCCGTTCCGGTAAGGTATCCATCCATTGATGGTAACGTCCACGAACGTCCTTCAGGCGCGCAAATGACCGCCAGCGCGGTTCATGACGTTCTTTAGTCGACGAGATCATCACCAGCCAGAGGGTCTGAATGAGGTAACGGGCCGGGTCCAGCGGGCGCGGGCGGGCGGCGTTAATATGCGGGTAAAGCGCTTTATGCCCGTCGCGAATACGCTGCCAGCGCGGATGCTCAAGCGGAAACACTATCCACGCCAGAATCATCCACAGGCAGCCGAGCGCTGCGCTAAACGGCGACGCGCCGTGGCGGCGGTAACCCTGATAGCGCTCGCTCAAACGCGCGCTAACCGGCGGGATAAGCAGCCACCGGGAAAGGGCGCTCATCGCAGGCTCCCGGCGGACGTTTTGTCGCCCGCATCATGCAGCAGGCACCAGTTCGCCAGCGTTAACACCTCTTCGGCGGCTAACGAATCGCTGCGATATTCGCCTAACGGCTGTTTCGACGCCATGCACTCCGCCATCGCCTCATCGCGATGGATCACAATGGGCAGCAATCGGCGCTGGCTTTGCAGCCAGACCTGGTACAGATCGTCCTGTAACTGACTGCCAATGCGTAAGTCATTGATCAGAATATGCGCTCCGGCAGGCAACGCCTGCTGATGAAGGCGAATATGGCAGTTAGCGTCAACCCGGGCTACCGCCAGCGTATGGTCGCAGAGGCTCACCAGTTGCCGTGTCAGCGGTGACGCGCCGTAGGGCAAGTCCAGTAAAATCCAGCTATAACGTCCGCTCGCTTTCAGCGCCTGGATAGCCGATCCGATCTCTCCCAGCGTCTCCTGCCAGGCCTGCGGATTTTCTCGCTCTTGCGCGGTGAGCTGTCCAAACGGCAGTAGATCAAGCTGTGAGGTATAACGTAATCCGGCATCGCGCCAGTCCTGGCCGTCCAGCAACGATCGCGCCCAGCCGCCCTGATGGACAAAGTCGACGTTAAACGACATGCGCAGCAGGTTATCGGGGCTGGCGTCAATCACCAGGACATTTTCCCCTAAGATTTGTAACGCCCAGGCGAGTGCTGCGGTGAGAGATGTGGTTCCCACCCCGCCGCGCACGCCCTGCAGTCCCAGAATCGCCATTCATGGCTTCCTTAATGAATGTGGTTGCGCAAATTCAGCCAGGAGTGGCCATCTTTTAACCGCCGCCGCCAACTGTTCGCGTTGGGAAATATCGGTATAATCTATTTCGGGTAGTGAAAACGCCTGGCTTAATGCCAGAAAATCATTTTGAAAAGTGTAGCCCAACGTTGGATCGGACTGAGCGCCAGGTTCATTGTTATACATTCTGGTTGCTCCTTTTTAAATATTTCTCACTGGCAGCATTACGCCCCGTCGTCAATACGGGAGAACGCGCATTTTTCATCTTTCCGTGACTTCATTTATAATGTGTAAAAATGCAAAGCGCAGAGTTACAGGGCATCCTGCCGGACAAATTGATTCACATGCTAAATCTGATGCGTTTTAATTTCAATGTTAGGTTTATTTCTGTGCTTTCGCTAGTAAACTGATAAACAGTTAAAATAGTGACATGAGGGACACTGTGGACCCCGTATTTTCTCTCGGCATCTCATCATTATGGGATGAACTGCGCCATATGCCAACCGGCGGCGTCTGGTGGGTTAACGCCGATCGCCAGCAAGATGCCATCAGCCTGGTGAATCAAACGATTGCGTCACAAACGGAGAATGCAAATGTCGCCGTCATCGGCATGGAAGGCGATCCTGGCAAAGTAATCAAATTAGATGAATCTCACGGTCCGGAGAAAATCCGCTTATTTACCATGCCGGATTCAGAAAAAGGGCTATACTTTTTGCCCCACGATTTGCTTTGTTCTGTTAACCCGACGCATTACTTTTTCATTCTTATTTGTGCAAATAACACGTGGCGGAATATAACGTCAGAAAGCCTGCATAAATGGCTGGAAAAAATGAATAAATGGACTCGTTTTCATCACTGTTCATTGTTGGTTATTAACCCTTGTAATAATAGCGATAAACAGTCCTCGTTGTTGATGGGCGAGTATCGCTCACTTTTCGGCCTCGCCAGTTTACGTTTTCAGGGCGACCAACATTTGTTCGATATTGCCTTCTGGTGTAACGAAAAAGGCGTCAGCGCCCGACAGCAGTTATTGCTGTGTCAGCAGGACGAACGCTGGACGCTATCCCATCAGGAGGAGACGGCAATTCAGCCGCGTAGCGACGAAAAACGCATTCTTAGCCACGTCGCCGTCCTTGAAGGCGCGCCGCCGCTCTCGGAACACTGGACGCTTTTCGACAATAACGAAGCGCTATTCAACGACGCGCGCACGGCGCAGGCCGCGACAATTATTTTTTCGCTTACACAGAACAACCAAATCGAGCCGCTTGCTCGTCGCATTCATACTTTGCGGCGCCAGCGGGGAAGCGCGCTGAAAATTGTCGTGCGCGAAAATATCGCCAGTTTGCGCGCCACCGATGAGCGCCTGCTGCTGGGCTGCGGCGCGAATATGATCATTCCCTGGAACGCCCCGCTTTCACGCTGCCTGACGCTTATTGAAAGCGTGCAGGGGCAGCAGTTCAGCCGTTACGTACCGGAAGACATCACCACGCTACTGTCGATGACGCAGCCGTTGAAACTGCGCGGTTTTCAGCCGTGGGATACCTTCTGCGATGCCATCCATACGATGATGAGCAACACCCTGCTCCCCGCCGACGGGAAAGGCGTTCTGGTCGCGCTGCGCCCGGTGCCGGGCATTCGGGTTGAGCAGGCGTTGACATTATGTCGACCAAACCGAACCGGCGATATTATGACCATCGGCGGCAACCGTCTGGTGCTGTTTTTATCATTCTGCCGGGTCAACGATCTGGATACCGCGTTAAACCATATTTTCCCTTTGCCGACGGGCGATATTTTCTCTAATCGTATGGTCTGGTTCGAAGATAAACAAATCAGCGCCGAGCTGGTGCAGATGCGCTTATTGTCGCCGGAACTGTGGGGAACGCCGCTACCGCTGGCAAAACGCGCCGACCCGGTAATAAATGCCGAACACGATGGCCGCATCTGGCGTCGTATTCCTGAACCCCTGCGATTGCTCGACGACACCGCGGAGCGTGCATCATGATGACCATCAGCGATATCGTGCAAATTATTCTTTTTTGCGCGCTGATTTTCTTTCCGCTGGGGTATCTGGCGCGTCATTCGCTACGCCGTATCAGTGATACAACCCGGCTGCTATTTGCCAAACCTCGTTATGTAAAACCAGCCGGAACTCTGCGCCGCGCTACGAAAGTCAAGGCAGACAAAAAATGACTCAGCATACTCAAACTCCATCAATGCCTTCTCCGCTCTGGCAATACTGGCGCGGTCTTTCCGGCTGGAACTTCTATTTTCTGGTCAAGTTTGGCCTGCTGTGGGCAGGCTATCTGAATTTTCATCCTTTACTGAATCTGGTATTCATGGCGTTTCTGCTCATGCCAATACCAAAGTATCGCCTTCACCAGTTGCGCCACTGGATTGCCATTCCCGTCGGCTTCGCGCTGTTCTGGCACGATACCTGGCTGCCCGGCCCGCAAAGCATTATGAGCCAGGGGACGCAGGTGGCGGAATTCAGCTCCGGTTATCTGCTCGATCTGATCGCCCGTTTTATTAACTGGCAAATGATCGGCGCCATCTTCGTACTGCTGGTTGCCTGGCTATTTTTATCACAGTGGATTCGGGTCACGGTGTTTGTGGTCGCCATCATGGTATGGCTGAATGTCCTGACATTAACCGGCCCGGTTTTTACGCTGTGGCCGGCAGGCCAGCCAACCGATACGGTGACGACTGGCGGTAATGCAGCCGCTACCGTCGCGACAGCGGGCGATAAGCCGGTCATCGGCGATATGCCTGCGCAAACCGCGCCGCCGACGACCGCGAATCTGAACGCCTGGTTGAACACCTTCTATGCCGCGGAAGAAAAGCGGAAAACGACGTTCCCGGCGCAGCTTCCGCCTGATGCGCAGCCGTTCGACCTATTGGTCATCAATATTTGTTCGCTCTCCTGGTCGGATGTCGAAGCGGCAGGCCTGATGTCACATCCGCTATGGTCGCACTTTGACATTTTGTTTAAACACTTTAATTCCGGCACGTCTTACAGCGGCCCGGCGGCCATTCGTCTGCTGCGCGCCAGCTGTGGTCAACCTTCGCACACCCGACTTTATCAACCAGCCGATAACGAATGTTATCTGTTTGATAATCTGGCGAAACTGGGCTTTACTCAGCATCTGATGATGGATCATAACGGTGAATTTGGCGGCTTCCTGAAAGAAGTTCGCGAAAACGGCGGTATGCAGAGCGAACTGATGAACCAGTCCGGCCTGCCAACCGCCCTGCTGTCATTCGACGGCTCGCCGGTATATGACGATCTGGCGGTCCTGAACCGCTGGTTGACAGGGGAAGAACGTGAAGCCAATTCCCGCTCCGCGACTTTCTTTAACCTGCTGCCGCTGCACGATGGCAACCACTTCCCCGGCGTCAGCAAAACGGCGGATTATAAAATCCGCGCGCAGAAACTGTTCGATGAACTGGACGCCTTCTTTACCGAACTGGAGAAATCCGGGCGTAAGGTGATGGTGGTGGTCGTACCGGAGCACGGCGGTGCGCTGAAGGGCGACAGAATGCAGATCTCTGGCCTGCGCGATATTCCCAGCCCCTCCATCACCAACGTCCCGGCGGGCGTGAAATTTTTTGGCATGAAAGCCCCGCATGAGGGCGCGCCGATTGATATTAACCAGCCGAGCAGCTACCTGGCGATTTCCGAACTGGTCGTACGCGCCGTGGACGGTAAGCTCTTTACCGAAGACAGTGTGAACTGGAACAAGCTGACCAGCAATCTGCCGCAAACCGCGCCGGTTTCAGAAAACGCTAATGCGGTGGTGATTCAGTATCAGGGTAAGCCCTACGTTCGTCTGAATGGCGGCGACTGGGTGCCTTACCCGCAGTAACCGAAAAAGGCCGCAAGGTTTCCCCTGCGGCCTGGTTCGGGCGCATGTTGCCATTACGGCGGACAGACGCTCAAAACGCGTTACTTCCTGTCACGTAGCCAGTTGACGATCACACTGGCGATAATGCCAGCAATGATCGGCGCCGCCAGATCGTGCCAGAAGGCCACGCCCAACTGCGTAAGCGTCATATAGCCGCCTTGTTGCAATGGCAACCGTTCGCGGCTATCCTTGATGTGTTGAGGATCAAGTTTAGCCTCCGTCAGGTTGCCAGGTTTATACCAGTCAACGTGCGGAGGTTTTCTCTTTCCAGCAACCAATGCCGCCGGGGATCAAGCCCCCGCAACATTGCGCCTCACCGGGTAAACCCGGCTTGCTGCTGATATTACGGCAAAATCCCCGTCCCGGCACGGCGCTAACGTACAATCTGCGTGACGCTTCGCAGACGATTACTTTTATTTGCCAGAATACATTCAGCATTTCTGAGGCTGGCAGTCAGCCGCTCAATTCTGTAAATTATGCCTCCTCGCGGCCAGTCCCGGTGATACCGAAACCCTCGTTCAGCATCCTGCGTCTATGACATATTCGCCTGTTGCGCCAGAGGAATGGCTAAAAGCAGGTATTACCGACGAACTTATCCGTCTTTCAGCGGGACCTGAAGATCCCGACGATATTATTCATGACCTTGAACGCGCCAGCAGAAAAGCAGCATTCTGACGATTGCTCGGCGAACCGCTGTCACCGGTTTGCCGCATCGGGTATCAAGGCACTATAGCCTGGTTATAGGCAGCATTCTTTATGAGAGAGCTGCCTATATTTTGGGCAGGGGGCTCTATGCAGGACGACACATTACCATTAAATAACAGTAACGCTACGACCACACCGCTTTCAACGAGATTACCGTTTACAAAATATGATTTTGGCTGGGTGCTCTTGTGTATCGGTATGGCGATCGGCGCCGGTACCGTCTTAATGCCAGTGCAAATCGGTCTCAAGGGGATCTGGGTATTTATTACCGCTTTTATCATCGCCTATCCCGCTACCTATATTGTGCAGGATATTTATCTAAAAACGTTATCTGAAAGCGAAACCTGTGACGATTATACGGATATTATCAGTCACTATCTTGGCAAAAACTGGGGCGTTTTCCTCGGTGTAATCTATTTTCTTATGATTATCCACGGGGTGTTTATTTACTCCCTGTCGGTGGTGTTTGATAGCGCCTCCTATATCAAAACCTTCGGCCTTACTGAGGCCGATCTTTCGCAGTCTATTATCTATAAAGTCGCGATTTTCGCCGTGCTGGTGGCGATTGCCTCCGGCGGGGAAAAATTATTATTTAAAATTTCCGGCCCGATGGTGGTGGTAAAAGTCGGGATCATTCTGATATTCGGTTTTGCGATGATCCCACACTGGAATCTTGATAATATTTCCGCCTTTCCCGCCGCATCGGTTTTCTTTCGCGACGTACTGCTCACTATCCCATTTTGCTTCTTTTCTGCGGTCTTCATTCAGGTACTAAACCCAATGAACATCGCCTATCGTAAGCGCGAACCTGACCGTGTGCTGGCCACCCGGATGGCGATTCGCACGCATCGCATTAGCTATATTACGCTGATTGCCATTATTCTCTTTTTCTCGTTCTCGTTTACCTTTTCGATTAGCCATGAAGAGGCGGTATCAGCGTTCGAGCAGAATATTTCCGCCCTTGCGCTGGCAGCTCAGGTAATCCCTGGCCATATCATCCACATTACCTCTACCATCCTCAATATTTTTGCCGTACTTACCGCGTTCTTTGGTATTTATTTAGGTTTTCACGAAGCGCTTAAAGGTATTGTACTGAATGTATTGAGTCGTATTATGGATGTCAAAAATGTCAACCCACTGTTACTGACATCTGGAATCTGTGTCTTTATCGTGGTGACTCTGGTTATTTGGGTTTCGTTTCGCGTCTCAGTATTGGTCTTTTTCCAGTTAGGCAGTCCGCTTTATGGCATTGTCGCGTGTATTATTCCCTTTTTCCTGATTTATAAAGTAGCGCAACTGGAAAAATTACGCGGCCTGAAAACCTGGCTTATTCTGTTATATGGAATATTGTTGTGCCTGTCGCCGTTATTAAAATTGATTGAATAAGTCGTACCGGAGAGCCATGCCCGGTGGCGCTACGCTTACCAGGCCTACAGGTACGGTGTAGGCTTGATAAGGCGCAGCCGCCATCCGGCATAAAACGCAATTAACTCAGCGGTTTCTGCGGATTTTCATCCTGATCGACGGCAAAGCAGGCCACCAACTGGCCGTCGTACTCTTTAAGCTGCGGCTGTAACTGCGTACAGGGTCCGAAGCGACGGCTGCAGCGGGCGTTGAAGGCGCAGCCCGGCGGCGGGTTCAGCGGGCTCGGCAACTCGCCGGTCAGCTTAATCCGCTCACGGCGATCGTCCGGATTCAGCCGCGGCGTGGCGGAGAGCAACGCCTGGGTATAGGGATGACGTGGATTGTTAAAAATCTGCTCTTTGGTCCCTTTCTCCACGCAGCGGCCTAAGTACATGACCATCACTTCATCGGCGATGTGTTCCACCACCGACAGGTCGTGCGAGATAAAGACATAAGACAGCCCCATATCCTGTTGCAAATCCATCATCAGGTTCAGCACCTGGGCGCGCACCGACACGTCGAGCGCGGAGACCGGTTCGTCGGCAATCACTACGTCCGGATCAAGCATCAGACCGCGGGCGATAGCGATACGCTGACGCTGGCCGCCGGAGAACATATGCGGATAGCGGTCGTAGTGCTCGGTTTTCAGCCCCACCTTCGCCATCATCGCCAGCGCTTTTTCACGACGCTGCGCTTTACTCAGGCTGGTATTGATCAGCAACGGCTCTTCCAGAATTTGCCCCACTTTCTTGCGTGGGTTCAGGGAACCGTAGGGGTTCTGAAACACAATCTGAATTTTCTGCCGCCGCAGTTTCTGCGCGTGCGGATCGTGTTTGAGCAGATCCTGCCCCTGGTAATAAAGCTCGCCGCCGGTTGGCGTTTCAATCATCGTCAGCAGGCGGCCCAGTGTGGATTTTCCACAACCGGACTCCCCCACTACGGCCAGCGTTTTACCGCGTTCGAGATTAAACGACACGCCGTCCAGCGCTTTTACCAGCCGTTCCGGAGAAAAGATCCCCTTCTTCACCGGATAGTGTTTTTTCAGGTCGATAGCCCGCAACAGCGGCTGTTGCAAGGTGGCCTCATGCGTGCTCATAGTGTGGGCCTCCCGGCATCATCAAGTGGGTAATGACATTTTGACTGACGTCCATCGTCCAGTTGGTTGAGAGCAGGTTCTTCCGCACGGCATCTGTCCGTGGCGTAGGGGCAGCGCGGGTTAAGCAGACAGCCCGTCGGTCGGTCATATTTCCCCGGCACCACGCCCGGCAGCGACGCCAGACGCGCTTTATCTTGCGCAAACTCTGGTAACGCACGTAGCAATGCCTGGGTATACGGATGACGCGGCGCGCGGAAAATATCCTGCGCAGCGCCTGTTTCGACGACCTGCCCGGCGTACATGACGATAATTTTGTGCGCCGCTTCCGCCACCAGCGCCAGGTCATGGGTAATCAGCACCAGCGCCATGTTCTCTTTTTGCTGCAACTCCAGCAGCAGCTCAATGATTTGCGCCTGAATGGTCACATCCAGCGCCGTGGTCGGTTCATCGGCAATTAACAGCTTTGGTCGACAGGCTATTGCCATCGCAATCATCACGCGCTGACTCATGCCGCCAGAAAGCTGGTGCGGATAGACATCCAGACGAGAAGCCGGATCGGGAATACCCACCTGGTTCAACAGGTCAATCGCTCGCTGACGACGGGTTTTCTTGTTCCCGCCCTGATGTACCTTGATGGCTTCCATAATCTGAAAGCCAACGGTATAGCAAGGATTGAGGCTGGTCATCGGGTCCTGGAAAATCATCGCCACTTCAGCGCCCACCAGGTTGCGACGTTCCTTCTCGGAAATGCGCTTCAGATCCTGTCCGTTAAAGAGCAGGTTTTCCGCCATCACGCGGCCTGGGTAATCGATAAGCCCCATAATCGCCAGCGAGCTGACGGATTTGCCGGAGCCAGACTCGCCGACAATACCGACCACCTCACCCTGCTTCACGCTGTAGCTAATGCGGTCGACGGCTTTGAACGGTGTCCCTTCATCGCCGAAGTGCACCGATAATTGATCTACATTTAATAACGCCATCTCGAACCTCTTACTGCTTCAGTTTGGGATCGAGCGCGTCACGCAGACCGTCACCCATCAGGTTAAATGCCAGTACCGTCAGCAGAATCGCCAGCCCCGGGAAGGTCACGACCCACCAGGCGCTTTGCGCGAACTGCAATACGTCAGAGAGCATGGTGCCCCACTCCGGCGTTGGCGGCTGTGCGCCCATGCCAAGAAAGCCGAGGGCGGCCATATCGAGAATGGCGTTAGAGAAACCGAGCGATGCCTGAACAATCAGCGGCGCAAGGCAGTTCGGGAAAATATTGACGAACATCTGACGCATCGCGCCTGCGCCCGCCACGCGGGAGGCAGTCACATAATCGCGGTTCACCTCTACCAGAACCGCCGCGCGGGTTAAGCGGACATAGTGCGGCAGCGCCACAAACGTCAACGCCAGCGCAGCGTTGCCGATGGAGGGGCCGAAGATCGCCACCAGCACCAGCGCCAGCAGCAGGCTCGGCAGGGCCAGCATAATATCGACCACGCGCATGATGATGTTATCGACCAGACCGCCGAAGTAGCCCGCGACCAGGCCGAGAATAATCCCCATTACCAGCGACAGGACGACCACCAGACAGCCGACCAGCAGTGACAAACGCGCGCCATACATCAGGCGCGAGAGGACATCGCGACCAACATCATCCGTTCCCAGAATATGCGCCCAACTGCCGCCTTCCTGCCAGACCGGCGGCGCCAGCAGCGCATCGCGGAACTGCTCTGCCGGGTTGTACGGCGCAATAAAGTTGGCAAACACCGCAATCAGGATCACGATGAGAACATACGCCAGCCCGACGACCGCGCCTTTGTTGCGTTTAAAATAGTGCCAGAACTCCCGCAATGGCGTCATGGGCGCCGGTGCGGCATTAACATTATTTTCAGTAACCTGTGACATGATGGCCCCTTACTTCTTATGCCGAATACGCGGGTTCACCACGCCGTACAGCAGGTCTACCAGCAGGTTGACGAGAATAATCATCGTCGCTACCAGTAACACGCCGCCCTGCACTACCGGATAATCGCGGCGTTGCAGCGCATCGATCAGCCAGCGCCCCAGACCGGGCCACGAGAAGATAGTTTCTGTCAGAATCGCGCCCGCCAGCAGCGTCCCGACCTGCAGGCCGATCACGGTAACGACTGGCAGCATGGCGTTACGCAGAGCATGGACGATAATGACGCGCATCCTGGTCAACCCTTTGGCGCGTGCGGTACGGATGTAATCCTCCCCCAGCACTTCCAGCATCGACGAACGGGTCATACGCACAATGACGGCCAGCGGGATTGTGCCGAGCACCATCGCAGGCAGGATCATATGCGCCAGCGCATCAATAAAGTTACCCTCTTCGCCCCAGATAGCGGTGTCGATCAGCATAAAGCCCGTCAACGGATTGGTATCATCAAGGAACACCATATCGCTCACGCGCCCGGAAACCGGCGTCAGGTTCCAGTGGACGGAGACCAGCATGATCAGCATCATGCCCCACCAGAAGATAGGCATAGAGTAACCGGTCAGCGCCAGGCCAACGGCAGTGTGATCGAAGATAGAACCGCGCTTCACTGCGGCCAGCACGCCCACCGGAATCCCCACGGCGACGGCAAAAATCATGGCGCAGACGCCAAGTTCCAGCGTCGCTTTAAAGCGAGGCACAAACTCGTCCCACACAGGGATTCGGCTTTTCAGCGAGATGCCTAAATCGCCATGCATCACCCCCCAGATATAATGGAGGTACTGCTGCCACATCGGTTTATCAAGACCGAGTTCAGCCAGCAGTTGAGCATGGCGCTCAGGGGAAATACCTCGCTCACCCGCCATGATCATCACCGGATCGCCGGGGATCATGTGGACAAAGGCAAAGGTGAGAAGGGTAATACCGATAAACGTCGGGATAACGAGTCCCAAACGTCGGAGAATGAACTGCAACATAACCCGAATTCTCTCTCATGACCCACGGCCTGGAACCGTGAGTCTGTATTGCTCACAAATCTTATCCCACGCAAACTGCATCGCGGATAAAGCATTACGCCGGATGGCGCTGCGCTTATCCGGCCTACACAACACCGGGGCGCAGCGCTCTTTTAATTATTCGACAGAGACGTTTTCGAAGTGATGTTTGCCTAATGGATCAACCACATAGCCTTTAACTTCTTTACGCACTGGCTCATAAACCGTGGAGTGAGCGATGATCAGCGCTGGCGCCTGGTCATGCATCACGACCTGGGCCTGTTTATAGAGTTCAATACGCTTGTTGTGGTCATCGGTCGCACGCGCAGGCTGAATCAGGTCTTCAAACGGCTTGTAGCACCATTTTGAATAGTTGGAGCCTTGCTGGGCGGCATCGCAGCTGAACAGCGTGGCGAAGAAGTTATCCGGATCGCCATTATCGCCGGTCCAGCCCATCATCACCGTCTGGTGCTCGCCATCTTTAGCGCGCTTGAGGTATTCGCCCCATTCATAGGTGACAATTTTGGCCTGAACGCCAATCTTCGCCCAGTCCGCCTGGATCATTTCCGCCATACGACGCGCATTCGGGTTATAGGGACGCTGTACCGGCATCGCCCACAGATCGATGGTGAAGCCTTTTTCCAGACCGGCTTCTTTCAGCAGCGCCTTCGCTTTTTCCGGATCGTAGCCGTAGTCTTTAATATCGTCGTTGTAGCCCCACATTGTCGGCGGGATCAGGTTTTTCGCCGCAACGCCCGCGCCCTGATAAACGGCTTTGATGATGGCCTCTTTATTCACGGCATAGGTCAACGCCTGGCGAACTTTGACGTTATCCAGCGGTTTTTTCTGTACGTTGTAGGAGAGATAACCCACGTTCAGACCGGCCTGCTCCATCAGGTTGATGTTTTTATCTTCTTTCATGCGCGCAATATCCGCCGGGTTCGGATACGGCATCACCTGACATTCGTTCTTCTGCAGTTTGGCGTAACGCACAGAGGCGTCAGGGGTGATGGAGAAGACCAGACGGTCGATCTGCGGCTTCGTGCCCCAGTAGCCGTCAAAAGCTTTGTAGAGAATGCGGGAATCTTTCTGATATTGCACCAGTTGGAACGGGCCAGTGCCGACCGGGTTCAGATCCACTTTTTCCGGCGTACCGGCTTTCAGCATGTTGTCAGCATATTCTTTAGAAAGAATAGAGGCGAAGTCCATGGCTAAATCGGCAAGGAACGGCGCTTCCGGACGCGTCAGCACAAACTGCACCGTGTGATCGTCTACCTTCTTCACTTCGCTAATCAGATCCGGCAGCCCCATGCCTTCAAAGTATTCATAGCTGCCGCCAGACACTTTATGGTACGGGTTCTGCTCGTTTTTCTGCCGGTCAAAAGAGAACACGACATCATCGGCGTTCAGCTCGCGCGTGGGTTTGAAATCCTTGCTGGATTGCCATTTCACCCCTTTACGTAGGTGGAACGTATAGGTTTTACCGTCTTCGCTGATATCCCACTTCTCAGCAAGACCCGGGATCACTTCCGTGGTGCCGGTTTTGAATTCAACCAGACGGTTATAGATAGGTACGGAGCTGGCATCATAGGTGGTGCCAGACGTAAAGAGCTGTGGGTTAAAGCCTTCCGGCGAGCCTTCTGAACAATAAACCAGGGTTTTGGCCTGCACGCTGGCTGCAACGGTCATGGCCACCAGGCTCAAACCAAGCTTCAGCATCCCTGACTTCTTCAAGGAAATACTCATTCTTCTGCTCCAATAATTGTGATGTATGTTGTTTTGCCCTTTGCAAAGGCTTTTACCGCCCGGCCTTTTTTGTTTTTTACCTGGTCAGGTCAGTAGTGAGAGGTGGGGATTCCGTTCGCATAATCGACTGAGTTGCAGTGCGGATTCTCCATAAAATGCCCCTCATTCCCTACAATCTGTCAATAGAATGTCAAAACGTCAATACAGGTAACCAGCTTTTACAACAACGGTGAGAATTAACAAACAAAGATTAAAAAAAGTTCAGAAGGGTATTTTCAGCAGGGAAATTTGTGCTATGGGCAGAAAGGCAGAGTTATTCACTTAATATTTTGCAACAGTTAGTGATTAACAATTAGCCATTAATTGAAAAATTTCTTTCGATATGTTGATTATCTGAGCGATTAATACCACTAACGCTAAAACGCACAGGCGAAAATGCTGAGGTTATCCATAAGCCGTGTGCAAAAAAGAGTTATCCGGACATTGAAAAACACCATCGAATATGTCACAAAATTGTAAATAAGTAGGCCGTCGTGCGGCCTACCGCGATCACAAAAACTAACTTTTGACCCTGGCCTGCGTGCGCTTTTCGCTCCAGTTAAACAACGAGTTCACCAGAATCGCTGTCAACGTCCCCGCTGCCATGCCGTTGCCAAAGACCATCTGTACGCCCGCCGGGAAATTCTGATACAGGCCGGGTACCAGTATAGGTAGCATTCCCATGGCCAGCCCCATCGCCAGCGCGTAGGTTTTACCCGGCGTATGCAGTGGCTCACGCGCAATCATATCAATGCCGATGACCCCGATAATGCTGAAGACAATCACCGCCGTACCGCACACCACCGAACCTGGCAAACAGGTCGCCAGACGTACCAGCGGCGCGAATATGGCAATCAGGATTAACAACCCTCCGGCAGCCGCAGTCACGAAACGCGATTTCACATTAGTGGTGCGTACCACCCCAATATTTTCGCCGGAGGTGATAATTAAGGAGGTGCCAAAAATCCCCCCCAGCAGCGACATTACCGCATCACCACGAATGGTGCGTGGAATCGCCTGCTGCACATTTTGCGTAGAATTGACTATTTCCGCGGTCGCAATCGTTTGCCCGGTTGCTTCAGCCATAGAGATGACCGCGTAAATCAGCAACGGCAGCGAGGCGGAGAGATCAAAAATCGGCCAGCCGAACGGCAAAAGCTGTGGGAAACTAAACAGCGGCCCGTGACCAACACCGCTAAAATCGGTGCTGCCCAGCGCCATTCCCAGCAACGTTCCCGCTAAAAGGCCGAACATCACCGCCAGCTGGCGCAAAATACCGCTAAACGCCAGCGCGAAAATCAGCGTTATCAGGATAGTCCCCAGCGATAAAATGATACTGGTTGGATGAGCGAAGTCGGCGCTCCCTGGCTGGCCAATGATCAACCCGCCGTACAGGCGAATAAGGTTAATCGACACCATTAGCAGCATGATGCCAATGATAAAGGGGGGAAAATGGTGCAGGCAGCGGCGGAAAATCGGCAACGCGATAAAGTAGAACAGCGAGGTCAGAATTACGGCGCCAATCGCGGTCTGGATATTGGTCTGTAAAGCGATCGCAACGAAAATCGCAATCGGCGCGCCCCCCGGTACCATAATAAACGGCAAACGCGCGCCCACCCCTTTCACACCCAGGCTTTGCAGAATAGCGCCCAGACCGCACATCAGAAAGGTCGCGCTAAGTACCGAGGCGGTCACCGTATCGGTAAAGTGGAGCGCTTTGGCGATCAGGAAGACGGAGGTAATGGGGGTGGCGGCAACGACCAGCACATGCTGAAGCGCCAAAAGTAAGGTGGTTTGCCAGGGTAATGCATCGTTATCCGGCGTAGTAAGGCCAGGTTGCGGCATGATTAACTCCCATAAAACATCAAAAAAATAACCGCCAGCGCGGGCTGGCGGTCTGTATTATTTCAACCAACTAATGGCATCAGCGGCATAGCGATGCGCACGGAAGGCGCTGTTCTGTTTTCCAGGAATAATGCCTTTACTGAGGTGCTCCGGATATTCATTAAAGAACGGAATGATATATTCCCATACCGTTTCGCCTTCCGGGGTGACTTCAAACAGGCGGCCAAACGCCGATTCACAGATAAAGGTGTTGCCGTTCGCCAGCCGCTGCGCGCTCCCCATATACGGCGAGAAAAACGCCGACGGGAAGATATCGCGATACTGCCAGGTAATCGCTTTGGTCTGCGGATCGAACTCCAGCACCGTGGAATGCGGCGAGGTGACGCCGGGACGCAGGTTGCCGTTATCGAAAACCAGAATCGACCCGTTCTCCATCTCAACCGGCGTGTGCTGCTGCGCTACCACTTCCGGCCCTGCATGCCAGATAACCTTCCCGCTCTCTTTATCCACGGCAATGACGCCAGACGTAGTGCGCAGGCTCATCAGCACCAGGCCATCACGGGTGACGGACAGGCCGTTAATCATCGGCCAGTGGCGGCGATCGAAAATATCATGAATCGGGAAATCTTCCGGATTCAAATGCTCCCAGGCACGCCATTCCCAGACCACTTCACCGTCGCGATTGACCTCTTTGACGACGTCGCTCTGAATCACGCCGTCCGGCGCATCGCGGCGCGGGTCGCCGCCGGTAACACGGGCGGCGATATCGGCAGGTAACTGCGACGCGGCGGTATACAGCAGATTACCGTTCGCCAACCATTGCGCATCATGGTGATGGTAAATATCTTCGTAATGCCAGACGATTTCGTTATCCGGCGTCACTTCGTAGAAGTCGCCGCCGTGCCAGAGATCCCACGCCGGATAGAGGTTCGCTGAAGTGCGGTGGCTGCCGTTATAACCCAGATTACCGTTCGGCAGCAGCACCGCATCACGCCCGGCGCGAACCGGAAGCTGCCACTGATGCGCGACTTCGCCCTGCTCGTCCACCAGGTAAACCCGCCCTTCGGCGGTTTGCGGCGCAAAAAGCGTATAGCCGCCAAAGCTCTTCGCATTATCAGCGTAGATAAGGCCCGCCGGACGGCGTCCAAGGGTGAAAGTCGAATCCTGAGTTAAGTGTGCCACATCGCCTCCTGAGGAATAAATTTGCGCCAAAATACCCCATTAAAACGTTTTAATGAAGAGTTTTTTACGATCCTCACTGAAAAAAAGCAAACGTTACCGTCTGGTAAATATGCTACCCTGTGCGCAAACTTTCGAAGGTCAGGAAGCAGATGGCTGTTCAAAATAAAAAACGCGCAAAGTTGATTGATGTTGCCCGCCATGCAGGCGTGTCGCCAGGGACGGTATCCAATGCCTTGCACAACACCCGCTTTGTCGAGCCGCAGACGCGACGGCGTATTGAAGAGGCCATTGTTGCGCTCAACTACACGCCGAATATTCGCGCCCGCCAGTTGCGAACCGGCAAAACCAATACCATTGCTTTGCTCTCTTCGGTGCCGCTGGCAATTGCCTCCGGCGCGTCACGACTGGGATTTATGATGGAGGTGGCGTTAACGTCCGCGATGATGGCGCTGGAAAAACAGCATGCGCTGATTCTGGTGCCGCCGGGGGCAAATCCACTGGATGCCGTCAGCTTTGACGCGGCGATCCTGATTGAGCCGGCGGAGAACGACCCGCAGCTCCAGGCTCTGGCGCAAGCGGGCATTCCCTGCGTCACCATTGGCCGCACGCCGGGCACCGACACGCCTGTGCCGTGGGTTGAGCTGCACTCGGCGGCAACAGCACAGCTTCTGCTAACGCATCTGGAGGCCTCCGGCGCCAGCAAATGTGCGTTATTTGTCGGTAACACACGGCGAACATCAGTTCTGGAGAGCGAAGCGGCTTACCAGCGCTGGTGCGCGGGGCGCCAGGCCCCCGTCGTCTACTCTCTCAATGAAAGCGAGGGTGAAAATGCCGGCTACCAGGCCGCGCAGCAGCTATTACAGGCGCATCCCGACGTTGACGGGGTGCTGGTGCTGATCGATACCTTTGCCAGCGGCGCGGTACGCGCTTTTCAGGAACAAGACATCGCCATACCTGAACAAATGCGAGTGGTTACCCGCTATGACGGTATCCGCGCGCGCGAATCGCTGCCGCCGCTGACGGCAGTGAATATGCATCTTGATGAGGTGGCGCGACAGGCAATCACACTATTATTTGATTTGCTGGCGGGCAAGAAGGTCAGCCACAGCGACGGGATCATGCCTGAACTGGTGGTGCGAGCGTCAACCTGCCGGTGATAGAGGATGACTCGCCACTGCGTGGCTCGCCCTGCGGGCCGTTGCTGACGCAACGTTCTCTCGCTGCGCTCGAGTCGAACCTCTTGCCCCCGGAGGTTCTCATCCTCGTCAGGCTTCAGATGCAAAAAACCCTGCTCGTTGAGCAGGGTTTCTGAATTTGGTCGGTGATAGAGGATGACTCGCCACTGCGTGGCTCGCCCTGCGGGCCGTTGCTGACGCAACGTTCTCTCGCTGCGCTC
>NZ_JAMMTO010000004.1:208786-385263 GCF_051807745.1 Salmonella sp. NW38
TCATCCTCGTCAGGCTTCAGATGCAAAAAACCCTGCTCGTTGAGCAGGGTTTCTGAATTTGGTCGGTGATAGAGGATTCGAACCTCCGACCCCTTCGTCCCGAACGAAGTGCGCTACCAGGCTGCGCCAATCACCGAATGCGGGCGCATCTTACTGCTCAGGCGCACGCCCGTCAATCCCTTAGTCGCAAAATACAATTCAATCGGCGAGAAAGTCGGCAGACAACCTACTTCGCGGCGACTTTCTGCGCATCGGGAATATGGCACCAGTTGTTGTTCTGGTTAATGCCGCCATTCGGCGATGTATACCCCAGGCAACCCATTATCGTATCGTACAGCTCCACATGACGACGCGGCACTTTGATCTCCGCCTGCTGCTTCAGGTGAGCGAACATCTGCGCATGTTGCGGACTGGCAAGATATTTATCCGACATCCATACCAGCATCGGAACACGGAATTGCTCCGGCGGCGCCATATTGCGCGGCGTACCGTGCAAATGTTCGCGTTCGTTAATCGACTCGCCGTGGTCAGCCGCGTAGAACACAATCGCTTTTTTATCACGTAGCTGATCGAACACACTGGTAATAAAGTGATCCACATAGGTCACGGAGTTATCGTAAGAGTTGATCATCTGCGCTTTCGTGCAGCCGCTATCGACCCCAATACATTCGGGCTTCCACTGAGCGTAGCTGCGCGGATAACGTTGCGTATAGTTAAAATGCGACCCCTTAGTATGCAGGATAATCAGATGCTTACCCTCCGGATTCTGGGCAAGCGAGTTCTGCATCTCATCAATCAACAACATGTCATCAACCGTTTTACCGCGGTTACGCTGCTCGGCGCCGATCTGCTCGCGGTAGGAGATATTATCCGCCATGGTATTGCTATAGAACCACATCTCGCTTTGCATGGCATACAGATCGGAACTGAATCCGAGCTGTTTGAGTACGGCAAAAACATTCTGCTCTTTTAACGTACGCTGCGGGTTATTATCCGCCCCGCCTTCCCGTACAAACATACAGCGTAAAGAAAGCTTCGTCGCGGTATCGCAAGAATAGCCGCGGAACGCCGCCAGATTTTTTTCCTGCGCCAGCTTCGGCGTGGTATTACGCTCGTAGCCGAAAATCCCCATGTGATCCCAACGGGTCGTCTCACCGATAATGAAAACGACGTAGGTGTCATCCCCATCCTTCGGCGCAACATAGGTAAATTTCCTGGCCGGGTTTATTAACGAATTATTGTCCGACGACTCATCTACCTGCGCCCAGGCATACAGCCCTAACGCAGATAACCAGTTTGAAGGCAGATAGGAGTTCGCCACCACGCCGCCATAGCTGGGTAAGTCGATACCTGTCGCCCGTTCAACCTTTTTTTGCTGTATATCCAGCAGGCGGATAGGCGCCCACACCATTACGCCTGCGAGTACCACTACAGCGGCGCTGCGAAAACGCTGCCCCGGCGTACGTAGCTGGCGCAACAACGTGTAGCGACAGTGGTTACTCCAGATAAAGATGAGCGGAAGCACGCTCACGGCAATCAGCCACAATACGAAGTGCAGCCCCACCACCTCTTTCGAGAGATCGATATCGGTGGTCATAACAGACGCAATAATGCCGTAGCCAATCACCACGTTCAGGAAGGTCATGTAATAACTGGCGCCAGCGGAAAACAGCACCACCAGCGTGGCCAGCACACGCCAGACGCGTCGGCCAAACAGTGAAAGAAGACGAAGTAAGAAGAAAGTGACCAGCACCGTGGCGCCAAGTTCGACAACTGCGGAGAGGCCTTTCCAAATGGTAAATTCTTGCGCATAACTGCCGAAACGGCGGTAAAACACGGCGCAATTCATAAACAGACCGATATAGAGCGCAAGCAAGAAACTAAGTTTCTGCTGCGTCATCGATTTAATGTATCTCATGCAAACAAACCCTGGGAATCGGGATAAAAACGACCTGTACAACGATTTTTTAATCAAACAGGTAAATATGCGGCTAACGCAGATGTGAGAAAGTCTACCAGCGCGGCTAAGTAGACCACAGGAAGCGCAAAAAGTGTCTATAGAGAATGTGATTGACCTATATATTTTTGTAAATATATAGACAGGGTATTAGATGAACTTCTAATAAGTCCAGGCGGTGGTTTATCTCGTTAAAAGCGAGCGCTCACCCCCAGGGTATACAAATAATCGCTATCCGTAGCGCTGTTTTCCGCCTGGGAAAACGCCGCATACGCCGCCATGTGCGGGTTAAGTAACACGTCCGCGCCTACGGTGACATCCAGCCAGTTTCCCGCCTGATTTCCTGCGGTCATACGACTCAACCCGGACTGCGCTTTCCAGATATTTTCCCCAAACTGTTGGTTATAGCTAATTTGCGCCCAGGGACGGACATCGCCGAACTGCGAGTTTACCCGCCAGCCTAACGTACTGACGCTGGCGTGCCATAACGGATCGGTAAGCGCTAATGTCGTCGCGCTATCGCCATATTCGTTATACATTGATGACGTCGAACCGTCGTAATGCAACGCCGCGACCGGCCCAGTGGTCACGCGTCGGGAAAGCGGAAAATTCCAGCCCATACTGATACCGCTGGTCGCATCAAGCGGGGTTTCATCCGCCAGGCTAAGCACCGGACCCACCGTATTTTGCGTAGACTGAATACGTTCGGCCAGTATGTCGTTGTAATTCGGTTGGTGATCGCTGTCCCAGGTATAGCGTTCCGTCGTATGCCCCGGAGCCGCTTCAGCGATATATTCTTGTTGCCAGGCATACGTGGTATTGATAAAAAACGAGCAGGCCATAAGGCCCGCCAGACAACGCAATGTCCGGCGACCACGGCGTTTTCTTACAATCATCAACGCGACTCCAGAGTAGAGCCGAATTCGGCGATATTATTGTCATTGAATGAAGGATGTCGGGCATCAGCCCTGTATTAACTATTGTCCTTTTAGCGGGCCCGTCAAGGCGGGTTGAAGGAAATTTTCGCGGTAACCACAATAACGAGGAAGTCTATGCAGCGTTGCGACTGGGTCAGCCAGGACCCCCTTTATATTGCCTATCATGATAACGAGTGGGGCGTACCGGAAACCGATAGCAGAAAGCTGTTTGAAATGATCTGTCTTGAAGGTCAACAGGCCGGTTTATCCTGGATCACCGTGCTTAAAAAGAGGGAGAACTACCGCGCCTGTTTTCATCAGTTTAACCCGGTACGCATCGCAGCTATGCAGGAGGAGGATGTTGAACGCCTGCTGCAGAACACGGGCATCATACGACATCGCGGTAAAATTCAGGCCATTATCAGTAACGCCCGCGCCTGGCTTGCGATGGAGCAAAACGGCGAGTCTTTCGCCGATTTTGTCTGGTCATTCGTTGATGGCCAGCCGCAGATCACCCAGGCGGCCAGCCTGGGTGAGATCCCTACCTCAACACCTGCGTCCGATGCGCTTGCTAAGGCATTGAAAAAACGCGGCTTCAAGTTTGTCGGTACGACTATCTGTTACTCCTTTATGCAGGCGTGCGGACTGGTCAACGACCATATTACCGGCTGTTTTTGCCATCCGGGAGAAAAACATGATTCGCAAATCCCAGAGTGAAGACATGGCGTCTATTCTGGCGCTGTGGATGCAAAGTACCATTTATGCCCATCCCTTTATCGAAGAACGTTACTGGCACGAGAGCGAAGCAATTGTACGCGACGTCTATTTACCCGCCGCGCAAACCTGGGTATGGGAGGAAAATGGACAACTGAAAGGCTTCGTCAGCGTACTGGAAGCCCGTTTTGTCGGGGCGCTATTTGTCGCCCCCGACGCGTTAAGACACGGCATTGGCAAAGCGCTTCTGGAATATGTCCAGCAACGTTTTCCTCTGCTGAGCCTTGAGGTTTACCAGAAAAATCAATCCGCCGTAAACTTCTACCATGCGCTTGGTTTTCGTATTGAAGATAGCGCCTGGCAGGAGGATACCGCCCACCCCACCTGGATTATGAGTTGGCAGGCGGATCAAACGCCGTAAGCGGTAGCGCCGGGCCGGTATATTTCTCAAACCAGACCAGCGCGGTGTTGCCCGCACAACCGTTCCCCAGCCGGGAACTGGGAAGATCTTTTGTCAGGACGTTTACCGCGCCGTTTTTGCATATGCCGCCTGCGGTAGGTTCAGGGTCCGGCCATGCGCCTTCGTGAATACAGATCACGCCAGGCCGAATTCCGTCGGTAACGACCGCGCCCGCCAGAACCTGCCCGCGATGATTCCAGACGCGTACCGTATCGCCATCGACGATTCCGCGCGTTGTCGCATCCTGCGGATGAATCGTCACCGGTTCGCGTCCGGCTACCGCATACCGCTCCCGTAACGAACTGTAGTTAAGCTGGCTATGCAGACGGTGCGCCGGATGCGCGGAAAGTAGCTGAACCTGCCCCGCATCAGCGTTCCCGTGCCACTCATCCGGCACCAGCCACATCGGATGGCCGGGACAATCCGCGTAACCATAGCTGGCAATGCGCGCAGAATAGATTTCGATTTTGCCGCTGGCCGTTTTTAGCGGATGGTTATCAGGATCGCGGCGAAAATCCGCGAAGCGCACAAACTGCGCGTTGGCGGGATTTTCCGGCATCTCCAGTAAACGGTTAGCCTGCCAGAATGCGGCAAACGGCGGCAGCGTCACCCCCTGGCTGGCGCCACGCTGGGCGGCAATGTTGTAGAAAGTCTCCAGCCACGCCAGCTCACTTTTTCCTTCGGTGAACCGAGCGTAACCGCCGACTTCCCACCGTTCGCTCAGTTCAGCAAAAACGTCAAAATCATTCCGCGCCTCCCACCGGGGCGACACGACCTGCTTCATCGGCGCCAAATGCTGATTGCTATAGTCGCCGGTCATGGTTAAATCGTTACGCTCATAGCTGGTGGTCGCAGGCAGAACAATATCCGCGTGTTTCGCGGCGGCCGTCCAGAAACATTCCGAGATAACGACCAGTTCCGGTTTTTGCCACGCGCGAATCAGACGGTTGGTATCCTGATGATGGGTAAAGTTCGCGCCGCCCGCCCACCAGATAAAACGAATATCCGGGAAGCGGCGATCCATCCCATTGTGTTGGTAAAACCCACCGGGGTTTTCCAGCGCATCGACAATACGCGCCACCGGTATTTTATCTACCGCATCGACCCCGCCAGGGATGCTTCCCTGCATCGAGGCTAACACGGCGGCGCGGCGCGTCGGGTTTCCGCCGTTAGCAAAATGATAAGAAAAACCAAACCCGCCGCCAGGCGTACCAATTTGCCCCAGCATTGCGGCCAGCGTGACGATCATCCAGTGCTTTTGCTCGCCGAACTGCTGACGCTGCATTCCCCAACCGGCCATCAACATGGTGGTGTTATGATGAAATATTTCCGCCAGTTCACGAATTTTCACCGCAGAAACGCCGCAAATTTCCGCCGCCCATTCCGCTGTTTTGGCCGTACCGTCGGTCTTGCCCAAAAGATAGTCGGCGAAACGGTCATAACCCGTCGTGCAGCGGGCAAGGAACGCTTCATCCTTCCAATCGTTTTCCACCAGCGTATGGGCGATCCCCAACATTAACGCCACATCGGTGCCCATATGCGGGGCGATCCACTCCATCTTATCGCCAAAAAAGTCGACGCTTTCCGATCGCATCGGATCGATGCAGATCAGGCGCTTGCCGCTTTGTCGCAACGCCGCAAAATAGTCGAGCCCCTGCTCATCCGAGGCATTCCAGGCAATTTTCAGAGTATTCAGCGGGTTCGCGCTCCAGAGCACCACCACCTCGCTGTGTTCCAGCACCACCGGCCAGCTAGTCTGCTGCTGGTAAACCTCGTTGCCACCCACCACATAAGGCATGATAGCCTGCGCCGCGCCGGTGGAATAATCGCCAAGATGGCCGGTATACCCTCCCGCCAGCGCCATGTAACGCTGCAATAACGTAGCCGCTTTATGCAATACGCCGTTCGAACGCCAACCGTAGGAGCCAGCGAAGATGGACGATGGTCCATAACTTTCGCGAATACGTTTGTGCTGAGCGTGGATCAGATCCAGCGCGTCATCCCAACTTACGCGAACAAACTCATCCTGCCCGCGTATGCCTTGCGGCTTATCGGGAGAAGCCAGGAACCCTTTACGCACCATCGGGAAGCGAACCCGCGTTTTACTGTGCACCTGGTCATGCACAACGGTTTGCAGGGAGTTCTGGTGTGCCGTCGGGAGTTCGCCATACGAGGCAAAAATGCGTTCTCCGTCGGTTTCAACGCGGACTGGCCCCCAGTGTGCGGCGGTCAATACCGAGTGACGCGATGGTGCGTGGGTCAAGGTTCGCTCCTGAATTATTGGGATTATTTATTTTGCCGATCAATGTTACTTACAAATTTCAGAGTTTTCCCTGGAATTTTCTTCATGTGCAGACGTCATAATCAACCGCCACGGTCGCTGTGGTAAAAATAAAAAAGTGATAAGGATTTAAGATGAAAAAACGTGTATTTGTGATTGCTGCCATCGTGAGCGGCGCCCTGGCAGTATCTGGCTGCACAACAAACCCTTACACCGGCGAACGCGAAGCAGGTAAATCCGGCATTGGCGCGGGTATTGGATCGCTGGTCGGCGCAGGCATCGGCGCGCTCTCCTCCTCCAAAAAAGATCGCGGTAAAGGCGCGCTGATTGGCGCGGCGGCTGGCGCGGCGCTGGGCGGCGGCGTGGGTTACTACATGGACGTACAGGAAGCGAAACTGCGTGACAAAATGCGGGGCACAGGCGTTAGCGTGACGCGAAGCGGCGATAATATCATTCTGAATATGCCGAATAATGTCACCTTCGACAGCAGCAGCGCGACGCTGAAACCGGCAGGCGCTAACACGCTGACCGGCGTGGCGATGGTGCTGAAAGAGTATCCCAAGACCGCCGTCAATGTGGTGGGCTACACCGACAGTACCGGTAGCCACGATCTGAATATGCGTCTGTCGCAGCAGCGTGCTGACTCCGTCGCCAGCTCGCTGATCACCCAGGGCGTCGACGCCAGCCGTATCCGTACCAGCGGAATGGGGCCGGCGAACCCGATCGCCAGCAACAGTACGGCAGAAGGTAAGGCGCAAAACCGCCGCGTCGAAATTACCTTGAGTCCATTGCAGTAAACTACCGTACCGGGTAAAGCGGTATGCTTTACCCGGCCTGCATTATTCCCTCTCCAGACCGGATACATCGCGCATTACTCGGTATTCATTCATTATTTACCACGACACGGCTGCCGACAGCGGGGAAATTGGCTGGTCGATGATGGCTAAACGGGTTAATAATAAGCCTGTTCCGGTTGGCGCATGCCGCGCTTACCTTTTGATTTACGGAGAGTCGCATGAAGCCGTCCATCATTCTCTACAAAACCCTGCCTGATGATTTGCTGCATCGCCTGGAGGCGCATTTTACCGTCACCCAGGTACCGAACCTGCATCCGGAAACGGTAGCGCGACACGCGCAGGCATTTGCCAGCGCGCAAGGCCTTCTGGGCGCCAGCGAAACCGTTAACCGCGCGCTGCTGGAAAAAATGCCGGCGCTACGCGCGGCGTCGACCATCTCGGTGGGATACGATAATGTCGAGGTGGACGCCCTTACTGCCCGCAAAATAGTCCTGATGCACACGCCTGCCGTTTTGACGGAAACCGTTGCCGATACGGTGATGGCGTTGATGCTGGCCACTGCCCGCCGCGTGGTGGACGTCGCAGAACGGGTTAAAGCGGGTGAATGGACAGAAAGCATTGGCCCGGCGTGGTTTGGCGTCGATGTGCATCACAAAACACTCGGTATCGTTGGGATGGGGCGTATCGGGATGGCGCTGGCGCAGCGAGCGCACTTTGGGTTTACCATGCCGGTTCTCTATCACGCCCGTCGGCGGCATCAGGAGGCGGAAGACCGGTTTAACGCCCGCTACTGCGATCTGGATACGTTGTTGCAGGAGGCTGATTTTGTCTGCGTGATCCTGCCGCTAACGGCAGAAACGCGACATCTGTTTGGCGCAACACAGTTTGCCAGAATGAAATCGTCCGCCATTTTTATTAATGCCGGACGCGGCCCGGTGGTCGATGAAAACGCGCTGATTGCCGCGCTGCAAAACGGTGAAATATATGCGGCAGGTCTGGATGTCTTTGAGCAGGAACCGCTATCCGTGGATTCGCCCCTGCTGAACATGTCTAATGTCGTCGCGGTGCCGCATATTGGCTCGGCAACGCATGAGACGCGCTATGACATGATGGCCTGTGCGGTGGATAATTTGATTGATGCGCTGCAGGGAAAAATAGAGAAGAACTGCGTCAATCCGCAGGCGGCGGGATAACGCTACAGGCCCGATAAGCGCTGGCTTGCGCTTATCGGGCAGACTGTCATTACTGGGTCGCGTTTACCGCCGCCGTCCAGGCCTGATTAAACGCCTGATGCTGCGAGGCCAACGGCCCAATCAGCGCATTATATTGGCTGGCCTGCTGTGAGGTCGGGAACTGAATGCCGTTCGCGACAAAGCTCACCTGCTCGCCCTGTTGCGCAATATAATCGCCCACTTGTACCAACTGCTGCGTAAAGATCTGCGCCGCCGGGATCAGCGGCTGCAAAGCATCTGCCGGCACGGTGACTACTTTTTTGTAGACCTGATCAAACACAGGTTTCAGGTCATCGGCCTGCTTTAACGCGCCATGCGCGGCATCAGCCTGCAGTTTTGCATTCTGCAACTGTTGCGCCAGCACGCCTAACGAACCATTTGCCTGCCGCAGCGGCTCACGTTGCGTCATATAATCCTGCGGAACGCGGATGGCGTTAACGCTATCGACCACCGGGCGCAGACCGGAATCCATCGCCTGGTTTACCTGCTGCGAGTAGCCATACAGTATCGCGTAATCAGACACGAACGGACCAAACTGTTTTTTCTGATCGGCCGTCAGCGTTGGTAAACGCTCTCCGCTACGCATTGCTGTATTCTGCAGGAAATCGACAAACGCTTTGCGCTGATCGCCTTCTTTATCAAAACACCCGCTCAGGCTAAACACCATTAATAACGCCACAACAGGCGCAAACCAGCGAGAGCAGGACTTACCTGTCGCCATTGTTAATACTCCTTTCACCCAAAAATGCGCACAACGACACCTGCGTGCCTGACGGCTTACAAGGATAGTCCAGGTCAGGCTTGCAGGATACCCTTTCCACGCGATCTTGTAGCGGAAAATTATGTTTATCTGCATCAATGCTTAATTTGTTATTTTATTGTTAATTTTTGACCTGACACTGCGATAAAAAACGCGGCAAGAAAGCTTTCCAGCGGGGGATGTAATATTTTTTTAATCTTTACAATTATTTTCTGAAAGACGGATATACCTTCCTGGATCAAATTGTTAGCGTCCTAAAAGTCGCGTAGCGTAAGGCATCGAAACGAATCGATAGCGCTTCCTGGCGGCGCGTCGCCCCCCACCCGCAAGTTTCCCGACTATTCTTAAGAGGCTTCGATGCACTTCACGATCCCGCTGTGTGATTTACAGGAGTTCTCAATGGAATATAAAGATCCGATGTTTGAGCTGCTGAGCAGCCTGGAACAAATTGTTTTTAAAGATGAAACGCGAAAGATCACCCTGACGCAAAAACCCAATCCTTTTACCGAATTTGAACAGTTACGGAGAGGGACGGGACTAAAAACAGATGAATTCGCCAGAGCGCTGGGCGTAACGGTTGCCATGGTTCAGGAATGGGAATCGAAACGCGAAAAACCCACGCCAGCAGAGCTCAAATTGATGCGCCTGATACAGGCAAACCCACGCTTAAGTAAGCAATTGATGGAGTAATTTTTACCCCTTTCTGTTTTAACGGTCCTGCGCAAGGACCGTTTTCCCCGCCCGATTCCTGACCTGGAGAAATAAAGTAAAATAAAAGTTGCATCGCCCGGCATTACATGAGTTAATGTGCTCAACGGTTTGACGTACAGACCATTAAAGCAGTTTAGTAAGGCAAGTCCCTTCAAGAGTTATCCATTAGATACCCCTCGTAGTGCGCATTTCCTTAACGCTTAAAAAATCTGTAAAGCACGCCATAACGCCGAAAGGCACACTTATTTTTTAAAAGGTAATACACTATGTCCGGTAAAATGACTGGTATCGTAAAATGGTTCAACGCTGATAAAGGCTTCGGCTTTATTACTCCTGATGACGGTTCTAAAGACGTGTTCGTACACTTCTCCGCTATTCAGAACGATGGTTACAAATCTCTGGACGAAGGTCAGAAAGTTTCCTTCACCATCGAAAGCGGCGCTAAAGGCCCGGCAGCTGGTAACGTAACCAGCCTGTAAGCTTAAAAAGCTCAGAATTTTGAATCCCTGCCTGATGGCGGGGATTTTTTTTATTCCAATTCCCCCTCTCCCCCAGCATAACTTTGCATTACTTTACCCTGCGTTCCTTTGACCTTTCCCTTAGGGGAACCCCTATAGTAGGCAGGGAGATTGTTCACAAGGAATTGAAGTTATGTCGAAATCATCATGGTTATTACTTTTGGGTTTATGCGCCAGCGGCTCCGCGCTTGCGGCATCCGCAGAATCCGCTTTTCTGGCGCAACATGGGCTGGCGGGAAAAACGGTTGAGCAGATCGTGGATACGATTGATCAGACGCCGCAGAGCCGTCCTTTGCCTTACTCCGCGTCGATTACCAGTACCGAACTCAAATTATCTGACGGAGAGCAGATTTATACGCTGCCGTTAGGCGACAAATTCTATCTCTCTTTTGCGCCCTATGAATGGCGGACACACCCCTGTTTTAACCACAGCCTTTCCGGCTGTCAGGGAGAAATGCCGAATAAACCGTTCACTGTAAAAGTGACAGACAGTAAAGGCGCTGTCATCGTACAAAAAGAGATGCAAAGCTATCGAAACGGATTTATCGGTGTTTGGCTACCGCGCAATATGGAAGGGACGCTGGAAGTAAGCTACAACGGTAAAACGGCGTCACATGCCATTGCCACCAGAGATGACAGCCAGACCTGTCTGACGGAATTACCATTACGTTAAAAATAAAAAAACCTGCCCGAGAGCAGGTTTTTGTTTAATTAACTGAACGCTTATTGCAGTAACGAAATATCCGCAACCTGCAGGAACAGTTCGCGTAGTTTCGACAACAGCGTCAGGCGGTTGATACGGATATCTTTCTCTTCCGCGTTAACCATGACATTTTCGAAGAATTCATCCACCGGCGCGCGCAGAGCAGCCAGCTCAATCAACGCTTCCTGATAACGACCATCGGCAAAGTACGGCTGAAGCTTATCACGCAGCACAACCAGATGTCTGGCCAACTCAATTTCCGCCGCTTCTTTCAGTACGGAGGCGTGGACGATATCGTTCAGCGGCTCAGTGGCTTTCGCCAGGATGTTGGAGACGCGCTTGTTCGCCGCCGCCAGCGCAGAGGCTTCTTCCAGGGTGCGGAAGTGCGATACCGCTTTCATACGAGCATCGAAATCTGCCGGACGGGTCGGACGACGCGCCAGTACCGCCTGGATGGTGTCGACGGTGTAACCTTCGTCCTGATACCAGGCGCGGAAGCGACCCAGCATAAAATCGATCACATCATCGACTACGTTAGCATTGGTCAGCTTGTCGCCATACAGACGCGCCGCTTCTTCGGTCAGCGTTTGCAGATCAAGAGCGAGGTTCTTCTCAACGATGATGCGCAGCACGCCCAGCGCGGCACGACGCAGCGCAAACGGGTCTTTGTCGCCTTTCGGATGCTGACCGATACCGAAGATACCCGCCAGAGTATCCATCTTATCGGCGATCGCCAACGCACAGGCCACCGGGTTAGACGGCAGGTCATCACCGGCAAAGCGCGGCTGATACTGCTCGTTAAGCGCCACAGAGACATCTTCCGCTTCACCATCGTGACGCGCGTAGTACATCCCCATCACACCCTGGGTGTCGGTGAACTCGAAGACCATGTTGGTCATCAGGTCGCACTTGGAGAGCAGGCCCGCACGAGTGGCGTGGTTAACGTCAGCGCCAATCTGACCGGCAATCCAGCCCGCCAGCGCCTGAATACGGTCGGTCTTGTCGCGCAGCGTGCCCAGCTGTTGCTGGAACAGCACGGTTTGCAGACGCGGCAGATGATCTTCCAGACGTTTTTTACGGTCGGTATTGAAGAAGAATTCAGCATCC
Source organism: Salmonella sp. NW38 (assembly GCF_051807745.1). Taxonomy (NCBI): domain Bacteria; kingdom Pseudomonadati; phylum Pseudomonadota; class Gammaproteobacteria; order Enterobacterales; family Enterobacteriaceae; genus Salmonella; species Salmonella sp. NW38. The sequence continues at coordinate 220,944 of NZ_JAMMTO010000004.1, forward strand.
GCCAGACGCGGACGCACCACTTTCTCGTTACCGGAGATAATCTGGGTCGGATCTTTCGATTCGATATTCGCGACGAAGATAAAGTTCGGCAGCAGCTTGCCCGCGTTGTCATAAACCGGGAAATACTTCTGGTCGCCCTTCATGGTGTACACCAGCGCTTCGGCAGGCACGGCGAGGAATTTCTCTTCGAATTTCGCCGTCAATACCACCGGCCATTCCACCAGCGAGGCGACTTCTTCCAGCAGGCTTTCGCTCAGGTCGGCATTACCGCCAATCTTGCGTGCTGCTTCTTCAGCGTCCGCTTTGATTTTGGCTTTACGCGCTTCGTAGTCCGCAATGACTTTACCGCGCTCCAGCAGAATTTGCGGGTACTGGTCAGCATTGTCGATAGTGAACTCAGGCTGACCCATAAAGCGATGGCCGCGAATGACGCGGTCAGACTGAATACCCAGAATAGTCGCCGGAATCACTTTATCGCCCAGCAGCAGAGTCACAGTGTGTACCGGACGCACGAAGTGGACGTCAGACGCGCCCCAGCGCATCAGTTTCGGGATCGGTAGTTTCGCCAGCGAGGTGGCTACCATGTTCGGCACCAGCGCTTCGGTACTTTCGCCCTTCACGTGGGCGCGATACAGCAGCCATTCGCCTTTGTCGGTCTTCAGACGCTCGGCCTGATCAACGGTGATCCCGCAGCCGCGCGCCCAGCCTTCTGCCGCTTTGCTCGGTTTGCCTTCGGCGTCGAACGCCTGGGCAATCGCCGGACCACGTTTTTCGACTTCGCGATCGGGCTGAGATTCAGCAAGATTCGCCACTTTCAGCGCCAGACGGCGCGGGGCGGCAAACCATTCAACGTTACCGTGCGCGAGGCCGGCGTTATCCAGCTCCGCAGTGAAGTTCGCAGCAAAGGACTCAGCCAAACTGCGCAGTGCTTTTGGTGGCAGCTCTTCAGTGCCGATTTCCACCAGAAAAGTTTTCTCAGACATGGCCGCCTCTTACTTGTCTTTGTTGCACATCGGGAAGCCGAGGGCTTCACGGGAAGCATAATAAGCCTCTGCCACTGCTTTGGTCAGGGTGCGAATACGCAAAATGTAGCGCTGACGTTCGGTGACGGAGATAGCTTTACGCGCATCCAGCAGGTTGAAGCTATGGGCGGCTTTCAGAATACGCTCGTAGGCCGGCAGCGGCAGCGGGTTTTCCAGTGCCAGCAGCTGCTGGGCTTCTTTTTCATACTGCTCGAAGCAGGTGAATAAGAAATCCACATCGGCGTATTCAAAGTTATAGGTGGACTGCTCCACTTCGTTCTGATGGAACACGTCGCCGTAGGTGGTTTTACCCAGCGGGCCATCGCTCCAGACCAGGTCGTAAACGCTGTCCACGCCCTGGATATACATCGCCAGACGTTCCAGACCGTAGGTGATTTCACCGGTCACCGGCTTGCACTCCAGGCCGCCGACCTGCTGGAAGTAGGTGAACTGCGTCACCTCCATGCCATTCAGCCACACTTCCCAGCCGAGTCCCCAGGCGCCCAGCGTCGGGTTCTCCCAGTTATCTTCCACGAAACGGATATCGTGAATGGTCGGGTCCATACCCAGCTCTTTCAGAGAACCGAGATACAGCTCCTGAATATTCTCCGGAGATGGCTTAATCACCACCTGAAACTGATAGTAGTGCTGTAAGCGGTTCGGGTTTTCGCCGTAGCGGCCATCGGTCGGACGACGAGAAGGCTGCACATAGGCAGTCGCCATCGGCTCTGGCCCCAGCGCGCGCAGGCAGGTCATTGGATGAGAAGTTCCCGCGCCAACTTCCATGTCCAATGGTTGAACAATGGTGCAGCCCTGGCGAGCCCAGTAATCCTGTAAGGTCAGGATCAAGCCCTGGAAGGTCCTGGTATCAAACTTTTGCATATTATTTCGTGCTGGATACGTGTGGATTTAAAGGAAGGAGCCAGTATACCCGCTGGATGCGAGATATACAGTATGAAACCGGTTTGTTTAGCGAAAATTGCCGGATTTCGCGGCATCACACCTCACCAGGCGCGGCTTTTACCGCATAGAAAGATGTAAAAACTGCCCATCTGCATCAAAAGAGCAGACAAAACTCTCTTTACGGAAGGTATTACCACGCATCTCATAGCTCCCCTGAAACTGCTCGAAGCCGGTAACAGCAATTTTCTGTGCGCCAGTGTTGTAACGCTGCGCCGCCTGGGCTTTACACAATGCTTCCATATCCAGCGTGCGTGTTGGGCTCACTTTACTCTGCTGGGCTTTTTGCGTCGGTGGCGGTGTCGCTGTGCATCCCACCAGAGCGATGGCTATCATCACAGTACAGAAATACTTCATTATCATTTTTATTACCGTCTGGTTTGCTGGTCAGTCTTATTATTAAGGTTTGTGGGTAACAGACACATTGTGCGAATCTCCTTACGCCATCACAAGATGTAGCGTAGAAAGTCAGATTTTTCCAGTGAGCCACCGCGCTGGAACTCTATTGAAACGGAAGCTGAGGAACTGATGCAGCCTAAAATTAACTGGATTGATAACCTGCGAGGGATCGCCTGTTTAATGGTAGTGATGATCCATACTACAACGTGGTACATCACCAACGCCCACAGCGTCAGCCCGCTAAACTGGGATATTGCGAATGTCCTGAATTCGGCTTCGCGCGTTAGCGTTCCCCTGTTTTTTATGATTTCAGGCTATCTTTTTTTTGGCGAGCGCTGCGCGCAACCGCGGCATTTTTTACGTATCGCCCTCTGCCTTATCTTTTACAGCGTTGTCGCCCTGGCTTACATTTCACTTTTTACTTCGATCAACGTCGAGCTTTCGCTAAAAAATGCGCTGCAAAAACCCGTGTTTTACCACCTGTGGTTTTTCTTTGCGATTGCGGTGATCTACCTGGTATCGCCATTAATCCAGGTAAAAAACGTGAGCGGCAAAATGCTCCTGACGCTGATGGTGGTCATTGGTATTATTGCCAACCCAAATACTGTGCCGCAAAAAATCGGCGGCGTTGAATGGTTGCCCATCAATCTGTATATCAGCGGCGACACGTTCTACTACATTCTCTACGGTATCCTGGGCCGCGCCATTGGAATGATGGAGACGCAAAAGTCATCGCTGACGCTTATCTGCACTGCCCTGTTCATCATCGCGGTATTTGTTATTTCTCGCGGCACATTGCATGAATTACGCTGGCGCGGAAATTTTGCCGATACCTGGTATCTGTATTGCGGTCCCATGGTGTTTATTTGCGCCGTCTCACTGTTCACGGTAGTTAAAAATAAGCTGAATGCGCGGACGTTACCTGGACTGGGGCTTATCTCCCGCCACTCGCTGGGTATTTATGGTTTCCACGCGCTGATTATCCATGCGCTACGTACTAATGGTCTGGAGTTAAAACGTTGGCCGCCGTTAGATATCGTGTGGGTTTTTGCCGCGACGGTGACAGGAAGCCTGCTACTTTCCATGCTGTTACAGCGTATTGATAAACGGAAATGGGTTAGCTAAACGACAATGATGGCTCCGGCCATCATTCATCATCACTGTAGGAAGCGTAAAGATCGGTTCCATATATACTGACCCCCAGCGCCACCAGGCACAGTATTTTCAGCGCGCCCGCCAGCGCCAGGTTAAATACGCCGACCACGACCATGCCGATGCCAAGCAACAGCAAAGATTTACAACGAGAAAGCAAGCGGTCATTCCCCGTGTGTTCCTGGCGAATTAAGACAGGAAAACCGCACATGACGATTGCCGCAAAAAAATATCCCTTTTCGCTTAATGTATGACAGCCTGGCCACAGTCCCACCAGGTATACCACTGCACCGACGACTAACATTCCCAGGCCGAATATCCGTTTCCTGCGCGCAACGTGATCGTCCATCTCACTCTCCTTGTGGTTGAGTGAGACACATTAAGCGAAGAAATAGCGATGAAAAAGGCGCCTGCTTAGCAATAATATAAAAATCAGAAAACACACATACTTACTTCGATATAATTCAATAGAATCAATATTTACGGGAAATGCCTTTCAGCCAAAACCGAAAGGCATTCTGACTTATGACATCAACGGCAACAGCTGCTGATAGAGTCGACGGAAGGTTTCACGACGTTGTTGATAAACCGCATGACGCTGCGCATCAGGATAATGCGCCTGCTCCAGCGGCAACTGCGGCAATACATCGGCGAGCGGAGTCTGTTTATTCACCGCAATTTGCGCCAGACGCGCCGCGCCCAGCGCTGGTCCCACATCGCCGCCAGTACGATAATCAAGCTGTAGCCCGCTAATATCAGATAGCATCTGACGCCAGTATTCGCTGCGCGCCCCGCCGCCGATAAGCGTCACGCTGGCGGGCTTGACGCCGCAGGCGTGAACCACATCCATGCCATCCGCCAGAGCATATCCCACGCCTTCCAGTACCGCCCGCGCCAGTTCCGCCGGGCCATGCTGATGGGTTAAACCAAAGAAAACGCCTTTTGCCTGCGGATTATTATGCGGCGTGCGCTCGCCGGACAGGTACGGCAAAAACCAGATCGGATCGGTATGCTCATCCGCCTGCTGTGCGGCGGCAATCAGCGCCGGGACGTTCTCCTGCCCGGTGAGTTTAGCCGCCCAGTCCAGACAAGAGGCGGCGCTCAACATTACAGACATTAAATGCCAGCGTTCCGGCAGCGCATGGCAAAAACTGTGTACTGCGCTCTCCGGTTTACTCAGAAAGCCGTCGCTGACGGCAAAATAGACGCCCGATGTTCCGAGTGAGAGCATCGCCTGTCCGGCATCGATCATTCCTACGCCGACCGCGCCAGCCGCATTGTCGCCGCCGCCCGCCACCACAGGTACTGCTGGCATGCCCCATGCGCAGGCTACCTCTGGCAGCAACATTCCGGTAATGTCACTACCTTCAAATAACGCTGGCATCTGCTGTCGGGTTAAATGACAGGCGTTGAGCATAACGTCGCTCCAGTCGCGCTTTTTCACGTCCAGCCACATCGTTCCTGCCGCATCCGACATATCGCTGGCAAAGACGCCCGTCATTCGCAGCCGCAGAAAATCTTTCGGCAGCAGAACTTTGTCTATCTGGCGGAAAATATCCGGTTCGTGGCGCTGCACCCAGACTAATTTGGGCGCGGTAAAACCGGGCATCATCAGATTACCGGTTATCGCACGCGACTGCGGCACCTGTTTTTCCAGCCAGGCGCACTCTTCGCTACAGCGTCCGTCATTCCATAAAATCGCTGGTCGCAGGACCTGCTGACGGCTATCAAGCAATGTCGCGCCATGCATTTGTCCGGCGATGCCCAAAGCCCGAACGCCACTTAACGACTGTTGCCGACCTAAACCTTTAACCGCACGATCCGTCGCCTGCCACCACTGCTCTGGTTCCTGTTCCGACCATAAGGGATGCGGACGCGATACGGTCAGTTTTTCAGTATGCGTAGCCAGCACATCGCCCTGCTCATTCAACAGGATAGCTTTTACACCCGATGTACCAAGATCGATCCCGATATACATAGTGTGGGTTCCTTTACTGAAAGCGCCCGGCAGCGCTACGCTTACCGGGCTAATCACGACTACAGGCCGGGCTAACGCGGAGTCGCCCGGTAGATAGGGTTATTTATCAAACAGATAACGGTTAACCAGATTTTCTAACAGCTCCTGATGACCGCTTTGATGTACTGGCGCCAGATTATGCTGCTCCGCATACTGCGCCAGTTCGCCTAAGGAGAGTTGTCCTTTCAGAATCTGCTGCCCCAGCTCGCCATTCCAGCCGGCATAGCGCTTCGCCACGCGTTTATCCAGCTCGCCGTCTTCAACCATACGCGCGGCGATTTTCAGCGACAACGCCATCGTATCCATTGCGCCGATATGACCGTAGAACAGATCGTATTTATCGGTGCTCTGGCGACGAACTTTGGCGTCGAAGTTGAGACCGCCCGTCGTGAATCCGCCCGCTTTCAGGATTTCGTACATCACCAGCGCGTTCTCTTCAACGCTAATCGGGAACTGATCGGTATCCCAGCCCAGTTGCGCATCGCCGCGGTTGGCGTCAACGGAGCCAAAAATACCCAGCGCGATAGCGGTCGCGATTTCATGGTGGAACGAATGGCCCGCCAGCGTCGCGTGGTTCGCCTCAATATTCACTTTGATCTCTTTTTCCAGGCCGAACTGTTTGAGGAAACCATAGACCGTTGCAACGTCATAATCATACTGATGTTTTGTCGGTTCCTGCGGTTTCGGTTCAATCAGCAGCGTGCCCTGGAAACCCATTTTATGTTTGTGCTCGACCACCATTTGCATAAAGCGGCCAATCTGTTCGCGTTCCTGGCGCAGATCGGTATTCAGCAACGTTTCATAACCTTCGCGCCCGCCCCACAGGACGTAATTTTCGCCGCCCAGTTTATGCGTGGCGTTCATTGCCGTAACCACTTGCGTCGCTGCCCAGCTAAAGACCTCCGGGTCCGGGTTAGTGGCGGCGCCTGCGCCATAGCGCGGGTTGGTAAAGCAGTTCGCCGTTCCCCACAGCAGTTTTACGCCGCTCTGCTCCTGTTTCGCCGCCAGCACATCCACCATCTGCGCGAAGTTGTTTTTATATTCTTTCAACGACGCGCCTTCCGGCGACACATCCACGTCATGGAAGCAATAAAAAGGCACATTCAGTTTGTGGAAAAATTCAAACGCCACGTCCGCTTTGCGTTTCGCCAGCTCCAGCGCTTCGCCCGGTTGCTGCCATGGACGATTAAACGCGCCTACGCCAAACATATCCGCGCCGTTCCAGCAGAAGGTATGCCAGTAACAGGCCGCGAAACGCAGGTGATCTTCCATACGTTTACCTAAAACCAGCTCGTCGGGATTGTAATGACGAAATGCCAGCGGGTTAGTCGATTGAGGGCCTTCATAGCGAACACGATCGAGTTGGTCAAAATAAGCCTGCATAGTGAGCTCCATAATCAGATAAGACGGCAAGTAAACGACATAACGTCATACTGGAATTTCCTGATTTATTGCTCAATTACGTTATTTCACACCGCTATTAAGAGAATCCCCAAATGTGCTCTGGCTCTCAAAAAAACGCTGAAAACCACAGAAGAAAAAAGCGATCGCGATCGAATCCTGGCAAATAAACAAAAAACCGTAATATATAGATAAGAAATGACAATTGTCATCCGCCGTTTGCTGTGATGAATTTCGCATAACGTTTCAGGCGCAAAATAATTTGTCATCATTCGCCAGACCGTTATGTCAGCCGTTTTGATAGTATCCATGAGTCCAGGTTCACTTTTGCAGGATATATCCTCATGTTTGATAAACGTCACCGCATCACTCTGTTATTTAACGCGAATAAAGCCTATGACCGTCAGGTAGTGGAGGGGGTGGGTGAATATTTACAAGCCTCGCAATCCGAATGGGATATATTTATTGAGGAAGATTTCCGTGCCCGTATCGATAACATTAAAGAGTGGTTAGGCGACGGCGTTATTGCCGATTACGATGATGACGATATCGCGCAATTATTGGCCGATGTCGACGTACCCATTGTCGGGGTCGGCGGTTCTTACCATCTTGCTGAAAATTATCCCGCCGTTCATTACATCGCCACCGATAATCATGCGCTCGTTGAAAGCGCTTTCCTGCACTTAAAAGAAAAAGGCGTTAACCGCTTCGCGTTTTACGGTTTGCCCGACTCCAGCCGTAAACATTGGGCGGCGGAACGGGAATACGCCTTTCGCCAGCTGGTCGCCGAGGAAAAATACCGCGGCGTAGTCTATCAGGGGCTAGAAACCGCGCCGGAAAACTGGCAGCACGCGCAAAATCGCCTCGCCGACTGGCTTCAGACGCTGCCGCCGCAAACCGGCATCATTGCCGTAACGGATGCCCGCGCCCGCCACGTATTGCAGGCCTGTGAACACCTGCATATTCCGGTGCCGGAAAAACTTTGCGTTATCGGTATTGATAACGAAGAGTTAACCCGTTATCTGTCGCGCGTCGCGCTTTCCTCCGTCGCGCAGGGGGCGCGGCAAATGGGCTATCAGGCGGCGAAGCTGCTGCACCGTTTGCTGGCGCGCGAAGAGATGCCGTTACAGCGCATTCTGGTGCCGCCGGTGCGCGTCATTGCGCGCCGCTCGACAGACTATCGCTCCCTGACCGATCCGGCGGTTATCCAGGCGATGCACTTTATTCGTAACCATGCCTGTAAGGGCATTAAAGTCGAGCAGGTGCTGGATGCGGTTGGGATTTCACGTTCAAACCTGGAAAAACGTTTTAAGGAAGAAGTTGGCGAGACGATACATGCGCTGATCCACGCCGAAAAGCTGGAAAAAGCGCGTAGTTTGTTGATTTCTACCACGTTGGCGATAAACGAAATTTCGCAAATGTGCGGCTACCCGTCACTGCAATATTTCTATTCGGTGTTTAAAAAGGAGTACGTCACTACGCCTAAGGAGTATCGCGACCAGCATAGTGAAGCGTTGTTGTAGTTTATCCAGCCTACAGATGCCTTGTAAGCCGGATAGCGTAGCGCCATCCGGCACACAGAATTACATATGCGCGGCGATCAGACGCTGGTTGTCCTGGTACATCGCGAACAAGTAGTTGTTATAGCGCGACCCCTGGGTAGAGTAACCCTTCAGCTTATGAATCATCGCCGTGGCGGTGACTTCCTGATCCGCCTTACGCAGTTGGGCGCGCGACTTGCGGAAAGAAGAATAAGCCGGATGCGTGTTCAGGTTGGCGACATACGCGCTCACCGACTCCTCAACCGACGCGAATTGTGAGTAACCTTTCACCTTACCCGGCGTATTGGTACAACGCCCTTTCGTGCACTTCATGCCGAACAGGTTATTGTTGCTACGCGCCAGTTTAGAGGTTCCCCAGCCGCTTTCCGCCGCCGCCATCGTCGCCACCATGCTGGTTGGGATAATGTCGACGCGCTCCAGCAACGTATTCCACGGAATACGACGCGTGTTGCCGGACCAGCTCACTTTATAGCGCTTCGCGATATCTTTCATACGCGCGCGTTCAGACGGCGACCAGCGGTTCTGGTACTGTTTTGAGATCAGCCAATTACGGTCCGCGGTAATCGCGGCATTTTGGCTGGTGATGTAAGGCATAACGGTCCGGAGAAACGCTTTTTTTCTGGGGGTTCCGGAAGGGTATTTTCGCAAATCAGGAAGTGAACTGCTCTTTGCACTATTGCGAGAATACTCTTGTTTACTGCTAACCTGTTTATAACTTTTCTCGGTTATGTGGGACTTTTGACTCGTTTGCGTTGCGTGCGTCTTTGCCAGCACCTCACCCGAAAATGCGATGGTGAGTAACATAAGAATCATTGCCCCATATCGTCGCATGGGAGTCAATATCATTAGGTCTCCTGGTCGGATTGATACATTCCAACACCTTTTATTTTTCACGAAGTTAAGGTTTGAACCCCAAATTCTAGCAAAAATAGGCTTAAAAAGCACCTCAGGGAATAGTCTTAATCCGAAACTATGTCAACCATTAACGATAACAGACAGCAATAATGCCAATAAAATGTGGTGCTTATCGCAAATAGAGGCGTTTTTTTGCGCCTCGTCGCTCACCCTCGCGCCTCCTCCTGCGCGACTCTCTGCGGGGGAGGAGTTCATTCGCCTAAAAACCAGGCAAGCTGATGAATATTGCCCACAAAGGATAGCGTGATGAAACTTGCCGCCTTCGCTCTGACGCTGATACCCGGTATCGCGATCGCCTCATCATGGACCTCGCCCGGTTTTCCAACGTTCTCGACGCAGGAAACCGGACGCTTTACCAGCCATGCTGCATTAACAAAAGGTACACGCGCGTTAACGCTCCATATTGACCAGCAGTGCTGGCAGCCCTCCGGCGCTATAAAACTCAACCAAATGTTGTCGTTAAAACCCTGCGAAGGCGCGCCACCGCAATGGCGTTTGTTTAAAGATGGCGACTATACAATAACGGTAGATACCCGCTCCGGTACGCCGACCCTGTTGTTATCGATAAAAACTGAACCTGAACGCACCGCGCAGCTCGCCCGCCAGTGTCCCGTCTGGGATGGTTCGCCGCTCACGCTGGATGTTCGCCAAACCTTTCCGGAAGGGACAGTAGTGCGCGATTATTACAGTGGTCAAACCGATACCGTCCAAAACGGGCAAATCACGCTGCGACCTGCCGACAGCCACGGGCTTTTATTGCTGGAACGCGCGGAAACCCATGCATCAGCGCCTTTTAACTGGCGCAACGCCACCGTTTATTTTGTGCTTACGGATCGCTTTCGCAATGGCGATCCAACCAACGACCACAGCTATGGTCGCCATAAGGATGGTATGCAAGAGATTGGCACTTTCCACGGCGGCGATTTGCGCGGGTTGACGAGTCAGCTGGACTATCTACAGCAATTAGGCGTGAACGCCTTGTGGATAAGCTCGCCGTTTGAACAGATCCACGGCTGGGTCGGCGGCGGAACAAAAGGCGATTTTCCTCATTACGCCTATCACGGCTATTACACTCAGGACTGGACGACGCTGGATGCCAATATGGGCAGCGAAGCCGATCTCCGCGCGCTGGTCGACGGCGCGCACCAGCGCGGCATCCGTATTTTATTTGACGTAGTAATGAATCATGCCGGTTACGCCACGCTGGCGGATATGCAGGAGTATCAGTTCGGCGCGCTCTATTTATCCGGCGCGGAACGGCAAAAAATTCTCGGCGATCGCTGGACAAACTGGCGACCCGCCGCCGGACAAAGCTGGCACAGCTTTAACGACTACATCAACTTCAGCGACAGCGCCGCCTGGGAAAAATGGTGGGGGAAAAAGTGGATTCGTACCGATATTGGCGACTACGACAGTCCGGGATTTGACGATTTAACCCTGTCGCTGGCCTTCCTGCCGGATATAAAAACGGAATCTACCACGCCTTCCGGCCTACCCGCGTTCTATGCCAACAAGCCTGATACTAAAGCAAAGTTCATTGAAGGCTATACGCCACGGGATTATCTGACTCACTGGTTAAGCCAGTGGGTGCATGATTACGGCATTGACGGGTTCCGGGTCGATACTGCCAAAAATGTTGAGCTTCCTGCCTGGCAACAGCTAAAAACCCAGGCCAGCGCGGCATTACGCGAATGGAAGCAGGCCAATCCGGACAAAGCGCTGGATGATAGCCCGTTCTGGATGACTGGCGAAGCGTGGGGCCACGGCGTCATGAAAAGTGACTATTATCGCTATGGTTTCGACGCGATGATCAATTTTGATTATCAGGAGCAGGCCGCGAAAGCGGTCGATTGCCTGGCGGAAATGGGGCCAGTCTGGCAGCAGATGGCGGATAAAATGCAGGATTTCAACGTATTAAGTTACCTCTCCTCGCATGATACGCGCCTTTTCCGTGAGGGCGGTGATAAGGCGGCGGAACTGCTGCTGCTTTCGCCGGGCGCGGTGCAGATCTTTTACGGCGATGAATCCGCTCGTCCCTTCGGCCCCACCGGCTCCGACCCCCTGCAAGGCACCCGTTCAGATATGAACTGGCAGGACGTGAGCGGAAAGTCAGCCGCAGCCGTCGCGCACTGGCAGCGTATTAGCCAGTTCCGCGCCAGACATCCCGCCATCGGCGCAGGCCAACAAACCACGCTGACGCTAAAACACGGGTACGGTTTTGTACGCCAGTACGGCGACGATACGGTGATGGTCGTCTGGGCAGGCCGCCGCTAATCATGGCGCTACCGGTCCCCTCGCGTACCGGTAGCCCCTTCAAAATAAAAAACTAACCTGATAAAAATTTGTAGCATAAAACATCAATACCACCGCCTGACCCCCATTTGCGCCCCGCCATTTGTAGCGTTATGGTTATCCACTTTGACAGACAGTTCGATAGATCACCCGTTATGACATTTTCACTTTTCGGCGATAAATTTACCCGCCATTCAGGCATTACCCGCCTGATGGAGGATCTCAACGACGGCTTACGCACGCCAGGCGCCATCATGCTTGGCGGCGGTAACCCGGCACACATCCCTGCAATGCAGGATTATTTCCAGACGCTACTGACAGAGATGGTAGAAAGCGGCAAAGCCGCTGATGCGCTTTGTAATTATGACGGTCCCCAGGGAAAAACGGCGCTACTGAATGCACTGGCCGTACTGCTACGTGAAACGCTGGGATGGGATATCGAACCACAGAATATTGCGCTGACAAATGGCAGTCAGAGCGCGTTTTTCTACTTATTTAATCTCTTCGCCGGACGTCGCGCCGACGGCAGTACGAAAAAGGTACTATTCCCGCTTGCGCCGGAATACATCGGCTATGCAGATTCCGGTCTGGAAGACGACCTCTTCGTTTCGGCGCGCCCGAATATTGAACTGCTGCCGGAAGGCCAGTTTAAGTATCACGTCGATTTTGAGCATCTGCACATCGGCGAAGAAACGGGGATGATTTGCGTCTCGCGCCCGACCAACCCAACCGGTAACGTTATCACCGACGAAGAGCTGATGAAGCTGGACAGACTGGCGAATCAGCACAACATCCCACTGGTGATTGATAACGCTTATGGCGTACCGTTTCCGGGCATTATCTTTAGCAAGGCGCGCCCGCTGTGGAACCCTAATATTATCCTATGCATGAGCCTCTCAAAGCTGGGGCTGCCCGGTTCCCGCTGCGGGATTATCATCGCCAATGATAAGACGATTACCGCCATTGCCAACATGAACGGCATTATCAGCCTTGCGCCCGGCGGCATGGGTCCGGCGATGATGTGCGAAATGATTAAGCGTAACGATCTGCTGCGGCTGTCGGAAACGGTTATCAAACCTTTCTACTATCAGCGCGTTCAACAGACGATCGCGATCATTCGTCGCTATTTATCCGAAGAACGCTGCCTGATTCATAAACCGGAAGGCGCAATATTTTTGTGGCTGTGGTTTAAAGATCTGCCGATTACCACCGAGCTACTCTATCAACGCTTGAAAGCGCGCGGCGTGCTGATGGTGCCGGGCCACTATTTCTTTCCCGGACTGGATAAACCCTGGCCGCACACACACCAGTGTATGCGGATGAACTACGTGCCTGAACCGGATAAAATCGAGGCGGGCGTAAAAATTCTGGCAGAAGAGATTGAACGCGCCTGGCGTGAAGGCTGACGGTTATTCCGGCCATCATGCAGGCCGGAACGACGTTCAGAAAGGTTGAGAATAGAGGCGCTGGCGCTGCACGTGTGCTGCGTCAACGCACTGTAACGCACTGGTCGGGCAGGCTTCCACGCACGCCGGCCCCGCTTCCCGATGCCAGCAAAGATCGCATTTAATCGCCTGCGCGCCTGACGCGGACGCCACCACGGTCATCGCACCAAACGGGCAAGCCAGCATACAGCTTTTACAACCAATGCAGCGCGATGGCGTCACGAAGATATGCCCCCGGTCACGGCGAATCGCCTGTACCGGGCAGACATTCGCGCACGGCGCGTCCTCACACTGATGGCAGACCGTGGCCGTGGTGAAGCTATCCTCTTTTATCACCCGGATACGCGGCACAAAGTCCGCCGTCGTCACCGCCGCGCTATTCTGCTGTTCCTGGTGCGACACCACGCAGGCGACCTCGCAGGTACGACACCCGATACACGCCGACGCATCCGCCATAATAAACCGGTTCATTGTTCTCCCCCTGCGTTAAAACGCCAGAATGCCAGAGAGCCATTCCCCGCCGCTTTGATCCCACTACGCAAACGGACAAATTTTGTCAGATGCCTGATAAAACCTGGCGAGCTGTCTTATTCGCGAACGGTAAATCCCAGCTCATTAGAGATAGCCTGTGCGGTTTCACGCAACGGTTTGAGCAGATTTTTCTCGCCGATCTGTTTTAGCCGTGACGTCGACAGTGAAATAGAAATGGCGTAAGGCACTCGATGGTGAATATCAAACACAGGCACAGCAATACAGGAAACGCCCAGTTCATTTTCTTCGCGATCCATCGCCATGCTGGTTTCACGAATTTGCGCCAGCTCATCGTACATTGCTGGTAAATCGGTAATGGTATTACGAGTCAGCGGCTGGATCTGATCTTTATGGCTTTCCCAGTAAGACGCCACATAATCCGGCTGACCAAACGCCATATAAATTTTCCCCATCGCCGAGCAGTACAGCGGCATATGCTGGCCAATGTAGGCTCGCGTGCGCAGCATACCGGTGGTCGGTTCCAGCTTATAAATCAGGATAGCGTGATCATCTTCACGGCTGGAAAAATTCACCGTCTCGCCGGTGGCCAGGTTGAGCGCCTCAAGGTGCGGTGCCGCAACGTGGATGATATTCAGCGATGACAGGGCTTTTTGGCCGACGGCAATAAACTTTGTCGTCAGACGGTAGCTTCCGGCCGCCGGCGCTGGCGTCACGTATCCGCAGGATTGAAGCCCCTGCAACAAACGATGGACGGTACTCTTGTTCAACCCCGCCAGCTCCGACAGGTGCGCCAGTGGGCAACCGTTCGGGTAGTTACTCAAAATTTCTATCAACATCAGGCCACGAAACAGGCTCTGACTCCCCGCAGGCTTCTCTTTATCGTTGTTCTGGCTCATCAGAAAACTCTCTCCTTTCTTGGGCGATCAGATGGTAGCTCAAAGTGTGTTGCAGTTCACGATATCAGCATAAAAAACATAACCCGATGATTTTAATCGTTTTTAAAAAGCTTCTCTGGCGTTGCCATGTCAATTTTTGATCTATATATTTGGAACTGAATTTCGCATTATGAAATTTATAGACAAAAAAACATACTAAAATTTCTAACAATCGACCAGGAGAACAGGGATGAAAGTAACTTTCGAAGAGTTAAAAGGGGCCTTCTACCGCGTCTTGCGGTCGCGGAATATTGCGGAAGATACCGCCGACGCCTGCGCGGAAATGTTCGCTCGCACCACCGAGTCCGGTGTCTATTCCCACGGCGTGAACCGCTTTCCCCGCTTCATCCAGCAACTGGATAACGGCGACATTATTCCTGATGCTAAACCGCAGCGGGTTACCAGCCTCGGCGCCATCGAACAGTGGGATGCTCAGCGCGCTATCGGCAACCTGACGGCGAAAAAGATGATGGACCGGGCCATCGAGCTGGCTTCCGATCATGGTATTGGCCTGGTGGCGTTACGTAATGCTAACCACTGGATGCGCGGCGGCAGCTACGGCTGGCAGGCGGCGGAAAAAGGCTATATCGGCATTTGCTGGACCAACTCCATCGCCGTCATGCCGCCGTGGGGCGCGAAAGAGTGCCGTATCGGTACCAATCCGCTGATCGTCGCCATCCCGTCTACGCCGATCACGATGGTAGATATGTCGATGTCGATGTTCTCCTACGGGATGTTAGAAGTTAACCGTCTGGCGGGCCGCGAACTGCCGGTGGACGGCGGTTTCGACGATAACGGTCAGTTGACCAAAGAACCGGGTGTGATCGAGAAAAATCGCCGCATTTTACCGATGGGTTACTGGAAAGGATCTGGTCTGTCGATTGTGCTGGACATGATTGCCACCCTGCTTTCCAACGGCTCTTCCGTTGCCGAAGTGACCCAGGAAAACAGCGATGAGTATGGCGTCTCACAGATTTTCATCGCCATAGAAGTGGATAAGCTGATCGATGGCGCAACCCGCGATGCCAAACTGCAGCGGATTATGGATTTCATCACCACTGCTGAACGCGCCGACGACAACGTCGCGATTCGGCTGCCCGGCCACGAATTTACCAAATTGCTGGATGACAACCGCCGTCACGGTATCACCATTGACGACAGCGTCTGGGCCAAAATTCAGGCGCTGTAAGGAGCCACATCATGATTTTTGGACATATTGCGCAGCCTAATCCGTGCCGGCTACCGTCGGCCATAGAGCAGGCGCTCGATTTCCTGCGCAATACGGACTTTCGCACGCTGGAACCTGGCGTAGTGGAAATCGACGGCAAAAATATCTTCGCGCAGATTATCGATATGACCACCCGCGATGCTGCTGAAAATCGTCCGGAAGTCCATCGCCGCTATCTGGATATTCAGTTTCTGGCATGGGGCGAAGAGAAAATTGGGGTTGCCATTGATACCGGTAATAATCAAATCAGCGAGTCATTATTAGAACAGCGCGATATTATTTTTTATCACGACAGTGAACATGAATCATTCATTGAAATGATACCGGGAAATTATGCCCTGTTTTTCCCGCAGGATGTTCATCGTCCAGGTTGTAATAAAAGCATTGCTACGCCGATACGGAAAATAGTCGTAAAAGTCGCCATAGACGTTTTATAAAATAGAGTTTACTGGAGCACAAAATGAAAAATAATACCGGTTATATTATCGGTGCGTACCCTTGTGCACCCTCATTTCACCAGAAGAGTGAAGAGGAAGAGACGGAATTCTGGCGGCAACTCTCTGATACTCCGGATATCCGGGGGCTGGAGCAGCCTTGTCTTGAACATCTTCACCCGCTCGGCGACGAGTGGTTATTGCGCCATACACCGGGAAACTGGCAAATCGTGGTCACCGCGATAATGGAAACCATGCGCCGCCGTAGCGAAAACGGCGGTTTTGGATTAGCGTCCAGTGACGAGGAACAGCGTAAAGCCTGCGTGGAGTACTATCGTCATCTGCATCAGAAGATCAATAAAATCAATGGGAACAATACCGGCAAAGTCATAGCCCTTGAGCTTCATGCCGCTCCTCTGGCGGGCAATCCGAACGTGGCGCAGGCAACCGACGCCTTTGCGCGCTCATTAAAAGAGATTGCCAACTGGGACTGGTCCTGCGACCTGGTGCTTGAACACTGCGACGCGGTGACCGGCCCCGCACCGCGCAAAGGATTCTTACCGTTGGTAAACGTACTGGAAACTATTGCCGACTATGACATAAGCGTCTGCATTAACTGGGCGCGCTCGGCTATTGAAGGGCGGGATACCTCTCTACCACTGATCCACACGCAGCAGGCCAAACAGGCTGGAAAACTCGGGGCGCTGATGTTCTCCGGTACAACGCTGGATGGAGAATACGGCGAATGGCAGGACCTCCATGCTCCGTTTGCACCTTTCTGTCCACAAAGTCTGATGACGGAGAAACATGTTAAAGAACTCATTACCTCCGCCGCTCCCGAACTGTTGCAGTTTACCGGTATTAAATTGTTGGAAATCAATGCCAGCGCCGATATTAATCACCGCATCAATATATTACGCGATGGTATTAACATGATGAAAAAGGCCACACGCCGCTAACCTGAATTAAACATCATCACCTTAATTCTCGGCCTGCAACTCAACGTTGCGCCGACCTAATATAAACCAAACATAAGAAATTAAGTTCCACTATTCAGCATCGAAAGAAATAAGTTTCTATAACCTGATGGAGTCGTTATGAAACGGGTACTTGAGGGCATACTTGCGGTATTAATTGCCGTACTTTCCTGCATTGTATTTATTAACGTTATTTTACGTTACGGTTTTGAGAGCAGTATTTTGTCGGTAGATGAACTATCACGTTATCTATTTGTATGGCTGACGTTTATTGGCGCCATCGTTGCATTTATGGATAACGCTCACGTTCAGGTCACTTTTGTGGTGGAAAAACTTTCGCCAGCGAATCAGCGTCGACTCTCGCTGCTGACACATTCGCTGATTTTATTGTTATGCATCGCATTAGGCTGGGGCAGCCTGCAAAAAGCGTTGCAGGACTGGAGCGATCACTCGCCAATCCTCGGTTTACCGATCGGCCTGATGTATATCGCCTGTCTGCCCACAAGCGTTGCCATCGCGTTAATCGAGCTGCGTCGGCTTTATCACTTAATAACGCGTAACGATTCCTTTCAACAACCACAGCAAGGAGCCTAATCATGGCCGTGGTGATATTTCTCTGCTGCCTGCTCGGCGGGATCGCGATAGGTTTACCCATCGCCTGGTCGCTGCTGCTTTGCGGCGCTGCTCTGATGGCATACCTGGATATGTTTGACGTGCAGATTATGGCGCAAACTTTGGTTAACGGCGCGGACAGCTTCTCCCTGCTGGCCATTCCCTTTTTTGTTTTGGCCGGTGAAATCATGAACGCGGGCGGCCTGTCAAAGCGAATCGTCGACCTGCCGATGAAGCTGGTCGGCCATAAGCCCGGCGGCCTGGGCTACGTGGGCGTTATTGCGGCAATGATTATGGCCAGCCTTTCCGGCTCTGCGGTAGCAGATACCGCTGCGGTCGCCGCGCTGCTGGTGCCGATGATGCGCTCCGCAAACTATCCGATCAACCGCTCCGTTGGGTTAATCGCTTCCGGCGGGATCATTGCGCCAATTATTCCGCCCTCGATTCCTTTTATTATCTTCGGCGTTTCCAGCGGCTTGTCGATCAGCAAGCTGTTTATGGCCGGGATCGCACCGGGCATCATGATGGGCGCGGCGCTTATGCTCACCTGGTGGTGGCAGGCCGGGCGATTAAATCTCCCTTCTCAGCCTAAAGCAACACCGCGTGAAATCTGGCAATCATTGGTTTCAGGTATCTGGGCGCTGTTTTTACCGGTGATTATTATCGGCGGCTTCCGTTCCGGACTTTTCACGCCAACGGAAGCAGGAGCGGTTGCCGCGTTTTACGCCCTCTTTGTCGCCGTGGTTATCTATCGGGAATTAACGTTTTCCAGTCTCTACCACGTGCTGGTCAATGCCGCCAAAACGACGTCAGTCGTCATGTTTCTGGTGGCCGCAGCTCAGGTATCCGCCTGGCTGATTACGATCGCGGAATTACCCATGATGGTGTCAGATTTGCTGCAGCCGCTGGTCGACTCTCCGCGACTCTTATTTATCGTCATTATGATCTCAATTATGGTCGTCGGTATGGTGATGGACTTAACGCCAACGGTGTTAATTCTTACCCCTGTATTATTGCCATTAGTTAAAGAAGCCAATATTGACCCGATTTATTTCGGCGTCATGTTCATTATTAACTGCTCTATTGGATTAATCACACCGCCCGTTGGCAACGTCCTCAACGTTATTTCCGGGGTAGCAAAATTGAAATTTGATGACGCGGTAAGAGGCGTATTCCCTTACGTTGTCGTACTGATGTCGTTGCTGGTTTTATTTATTTTTATTCCCGAGCTAATTATCACACCGATTAAATGGATTAATTAAAGGATAATATTATGAAATTACACGTTATTGCTCGTTCATTATTGATAGCAGGTCTGACAGTTTTCAGCGTGTCGTCTCTGGCGGCACAATCTTTACGTTTTGGTTATGAAACACCGCAAACTGACTCCCAACATATTGCCGCGAAAAAATTTAACGAATTATTAAAAGAAAAAACCAACGGCGAATTAACGCTAAAACTCTTTCCTGACAGCACATTAGGTAACGCCCAGGCAATGATCAGCGGGGTGCGCGGCGGAACCATTGATATGGAAATGTCCGGTTCGAACAATTTCACCGGCCTGGCCCCTGTATTCAACTTACTTGATGTCCCCTTCCTGTTTCGCGATACCGCGCATGCGCATAAAACGCTCGACGGTAAAGTCGGCGATGAACTGAAAAAATCACTCGATTCAAAAGGGTTAAAAGTCCTCGCCTACTGGGAAAACGGCTGGCGCGACGTCACCAACTCCCGCGCGCCGGTAAAAACGCCGGGCGATTTGAAAGGCTTAAAAATCCGCACTAACAACAGCCCAACGAATATCGCGGCCTTTAAAATCTTCGGTGCCAACCCTATTCCGATGCCGTTCTCCGAAGTCTATACCGGCCTCGAAACCCGTACGATTGATGCCCAGGAACACCCTATCAACGTCGTGTGGTCAGCGAAATTCTATGAGGTACAGAAATACCTCTCCCTCACTCATCACGCCTATTCGCCTCTGCTGCTGGTGATCAATAAAGCCAAATTCGACGCTTTAAGCCCGCAGTTCCAGGAGGCACTGCTGAGTTCCGCCAAAGAAGCGGGTGACTATCAGCGCAAACTGGTCGCCGAAGATCAGCAAAAAATTATCGATGGCATGAAAGAAGCCGGAGTTGAAGTCCTGACCGACATCGACCGTAAAGCCTTCAGCGATGCGCTGGGCAGCCAGGTACGCGATATGTTCCTGAAAGACAACCCACAGGGCGCCGACCTCCTGAAAGCCGTGGATGAGGTGCAATAAGCCATGAGCAATTACTGGCTGGGGTTAGATTGTGGTGGGAGTTGGCTAAAAGCCGGATTGTACGATGGCGCAGGCCGGGAAGTAGCTGTGCAACGCCTGCCGCTGCATGCTTTAAGCCCGCAGCCGGGCTGGGTTGAACGCGATATGACCGAACTGTGGCAACAGTGCGCCTCGGTCATCAGCAAACTACTGGCGCACACAGGGGTGAGCGGCTCACAAATCCGCGGTTTGGGTATTTCAGCTCAGGGTAAGGGCCTGTTCCTGTTAGATAAAAGCGATCGGCCATTAGGTAAAGCGATACTCTCTTCCGACCGTCGCGCCATGGAAATTGTCCAGCGCTGGCAAAAAGAGGCGGTTCCGCAAAAACTCTACCCGCTGACCCGACAAACCCTGTGGACCGGGCATCCGGTCTCCCTTTTACGCTGGGTAAAAGAGAATGAGCCGCAGCGCTACGCGCAGATAGGCAGCGTCATGATGACGCATGACTATCTGCGCTGGTGCTTAACCGGCGTTAAAGGCTGTGAGGAGAGCAACATCTCCGAGTCCAACCTCTACAACATGGCGACGGGCCAGTACGACCCGCGCCTGACCGAGTGGCTGGGCATCAGTGAAATCGACAGCGCGCTGCCCCCCGTGGTGGGTTCAGCCGAAATATGCGGGGAGATCACCGCTCAGGCGGCCGCCATCACCGGTCTGACGGTGGGCACCCCCGTCGTCGGCGGCCTGTTTGACGTGGTTTCCACCGCCCTTTGCGCCGGTATTGAGGATGAATCAACGCTCAATGCGGTGATGGGTACCTGGGCCGTCACCAGCGGCATCGCTCACGGTCTGCGCGACCATGAGGCCCACCCTTACGTCTATGGCCGCTACGTCAATGACGGGCAGTATATCGTTCACGAAGCCAGCCCGACCTCCTCCGGCAACCTTGAATGGTTCACCGCCCAGTGGGGCGACCTCTCTTTTGATGAGATCAACCAGGCGGTTGCCAGCCTGCCGAAAGCCGGTAGCGACCTTTTTTTTCTGCCGTTTCTCTACGGCAGCAATGCTGGACTGGAGATGACCTGCGGCTTTTACGGCATGCAGGCGCTGCACAATCGCGCGCACCTGCTACAGGCGCTCTATGAAGGCGTGGTCTTCAGCCATATGACCCACCTCAACCGGATGCGTGAACGTTTTACCGACGTTTGCGCCCTGCGCGTTACCGGCGGACCGGCCCACTCCGACGTCTGGATGCAGATGCTGGCGGACGTCAGCGGTTTACGCATTGAGCTGCCGCAGGTGGAGGAGACCGGCTGCTTCGGCGCGGCGCTGGCTGCCCGCGTCGGCACCGGCGTATATCGCGATTTCCGCGAGGCCCAACGCGACCTGCAGCACCCGGTGCGCACGCTGCTGCCGGACATGACCGCACACGCCCTCTACCAGCGCAAATACCGCCAATACCAGGATTTGATTGAAGCACTACAGGGCTATCACGCCCGTATTAAGGAGCACGCATTATGAGCCGACCATTACTGCAACTGGCGCTCGACCATACCCAACTTCAGGCCGCGCAGCGCGATGTTGCCCTGCTACAGGATCATGTCGATATCGTTGAGGCTGGCACCATCCTCTGTTTAACCGAAGGCCTTAGCGCGGTGAAAGCCCTGCGAGCGCAGTGCCCGGAAAAAATCATCGTCGCCGACTGGAAAGTGGCCGATGCCGGTGAAACCCTGGCGCAGCAGGCTTTTAGCGCTGGCGCCAACTGGATGACTATCATCTGCGCTGCGCCGCTCGCAACCGTCGAGAAAGGCCATGCCGTTGCCCAGTCCTGCGGCGGTGAAATTCAAATGGAACTGTTCGGCAACTGGACGCTGGACGACGCCCGAGACTGGTATCGCGTCGGGGTTCGCCAGGCGATTTACCACCGCGGACGCGATGCGCAGGCCAGCGGGCAGCAGTGGGGAGAAGCGGATCTGGCGCGCATGAAGGCGCTGTCCGACATTGGCCTTGAACTGTCAATTACCGGTGGCATTACCCCGGCCGATCTGCCGCTGTTCCGCGACATTAACGTTAAGGCATTTATCGCCGGACGTGCGCTGGCAGGTGCCGCCCATCCGGCGCAGGTCGCCGCCGAATTCCACGCCCAAATTGACGCCATCTGGGGATAACAACATGCGTAATCATCCATTAGGTATTTACGAGAAAGCACTGGCGAAAGATCTCAGTTGGCCAGAGCGGCTGGTGCTGGCAAAAAGCTGCGGTTTTGATTTTGTCGAGATGTCGGTGGACGAAACGGATGAACGCCTTTCGCGCCTCGAATGGACCTCGGCTCAGCGCGCATCTCTGGTGAGCGCGATGCTGGAAAGCGGCGTCGCCATCCCGTCGATGTGCCTCTCCGCCCATCGTCGCTTCCCTTTTGGCAGCCGCGACGAGGCGGTGCGCCAGCGGGCGCGTGAAATCATGACCAAAGCCATCCGTCTGGCGCGCGATCTGGGGATACGCACCATCCAGTTAGCGGGTTACGACGTCTATTACGAAGAGCACGACGAAGGCACCCGGCAACGTTTCGCCGAAGGGCTGGCGTGGGCGGTAGAACAGGCTGCGGCTGCGCAGGTGATGCTGGCGGTGGAGATCATGGATACCGCGTTTATGAACTCCATCAGCAAGTGGAAAAAGTGGGACGAGATGCTTTCGTCACCGTGGTTCACCGTTTATCCAGACGTCGGCAACCTCAGCGCCTGGGGGAACGACGTGACCGCCGAGCTGAAGCTGGGTATCGACCGTATCGCCGCTATCCACCTGAAAGACACGCTGCCAGTGACCGGTGACAGCCCCGGCCAGTTCCGCGACGTGCCGTTTGGCGAAGGGTGCGTTGATTTTGTTGGCATCTTCAAAACGCTGCATGAGCTGAATTATCGCGGTTCATTTCTGATTGAGATGTGGACAGAGAAAGCCAGTGAGCCGGTGCTGGAAATTATCCAGGCGCGACGCTGGATTGAATCACGGATGAAGGAAGGAGGTTTCACATGTTAGAGCAACTGAAAGCCGAGGTGCTGGCGGCCAACCTGGCCCTCCCGGCGCACGGGCTGGTCACCTTTACCTGGGGCAACGTCAGCGCGGTCGATGAGACGCGTAAACTGATGGTCATTAAGCCTTCCGGCGTTGAATATGAGGTAATGACCGCCGACGATATGGTGGTGGTAGAGATCGCCAACGGCAAGGTCGTTGAAGGCAACAAAAAACCGTCGTCCGATACCGCGACCCATCTGGCGCTCTATCGCCGCTATCCGCAGATCGGCGGGATCGTGCATACCCATTCCCGCCATGCGACGATCTGGTCGCAGGCCGGGCTCGATCTGCCCGCCTGGGGCACCACCCACGCCGACCATTTCTATGGCGCGATCCCCTGTACCCGACTGATGACCGTTGAGGAAATTAACGGCGAGTACGAGTATCAGACCGGCGAGGTGATTATTAAAACCTTTGAAGAGCGCGGTCTGGATCCGGCGCAAATCCCGGCGGTATTGGTTCATTCACACGGCCCGTTTGCCTGGGGTAAAAATGCCGCCGATGCCGTCCACAACGCCGTGGTGCTTGAGGAGTGCGCCTATATGGGGCTGTTCTCGCGCCAGCTGGCCCCGCAGCTACCGGATATGCAATCTGAACTGCTCGATAAACACTATCTGCGTAAACATGGCGCGAATGCCTATTACGGGCAGTAACAGCCTATGTCAGATGGCGGCTGCGCCTTATCCGACCTACAAGATTTGCAATATCAATACGTTGCGATGAACTCTTGTAGGCCCGATAAGCAAAGCGCCATCGGGCATTCAGTTTGCAACCGCGTTGTCAGAGGGCCAAAGATTATACTCAAGAATTAACGTGTTCCTTACTGTAGCGCCGCTTCCAGGCGGTAGGCGTCAGGCCGGTGTGCTTGCGGAAGATCTGGCGAAAGTAACCAACGTCATTAAAACCGCACCGCTCCGCCACCTCTTTTAACGAACGCGCGTCGCTAATCAGCAACTTTTCCGCCTCGCGCACCCGCTGGCGGTGGATGGCTTCCGTTAGCGTAAGCTGAAATACCCGCCGATAAACGCGTCCCAGATAATCCACATTGCAATGCAGTTCTTTCGCCAGAACCGAGCTGGAAAGCGGCAGGTGATAGTGCGTTCGAATCAGTTGCTGTACTTTCCAGGCCAGCGACACGCCAGCGGCCTCGGCGTTTTCATTCTGCCGGGCGTCAACGGTAAGCTGCTGCAAAATCAGCAGCACGATGAACTCCAGCGCCGGGCTGCGCTGGTGCTTTTCCTGCTCGTTCATAAACTGGCGAAAAAGCGCAATCAGCGCCTGCGGATCGGCAACCTGGGTATGCTGCGGCACGGAAAGATGCGTCAGCCAGCGCGGGTCGCTGTCCGGCGCTTTGACCTCAAAATGGAGCCAGTAAAATTTAAGATCGGCGGGAAACTCCTCAACGCCAATATGGCGGCGATGCGGCCAAAGCAACAGGCTTTCCCCGGCTTCAACACAGAAAACACATTCTTCTTCCTGAATTTTCAGGCAGCCTTTTTCCACAAATATAATTTCCCACGATTGCAGACGCCTGGCAGGATGACGCCCAATGCCGCGAGAAATAAATAATCCGCCGTTTTGGACTTTAATCGGTAATGTTATGGATAATTCGAGCATTAATATGTCATTTCCCGCTCATTCAGCACCGTATTTCATATTAGCCTTTGATTATTAACTAAAAATAGTCATTTCACTCGATCCATCTCACATTTTTAAATACGGGTCGGAATCGTCATCTTTTTTTACTCTTTTATCGCCTTGTCGCTCACCGCTATCTGGGCAAAATGAATCAGGTCATAACGCGAAAATAAAAATTACTGCCATAAAATACCCCGTCAGCGAGGAATATCTATGACCTCTATAGCCTTAAGGAGCACGAAATGAACGTACTGGAAGTCGATCTGCATAAACTGACGGTCAGCGATCCGTTCCTTGGACAGTATCAACAACTGGTTCGCGATGTGGTTATTCCTTACCAGTGGGATGCGTTAAACGATCGTATTCCAGAGGCTGAACCCAGCCATGCCATTGAGAATTTCCGCATTGCCGCAGGACAGCAGACGGGCGACTTTTACGGCATGGTCTTTCAGGACAGCGACGTGGCGAAATGGCTGGAAGCGGTTGCCTGGTCACTGTGCCAGAAGCCCGATCCCGCGCTTGAGAAAACCGCCGATGAGGTGATTGAACTGGTGGCCGCCGCGCAGTGTGACGATGGCTATCTCAATACGTACTTTACGGCAAAAGCCCCGCAAGAACGCTGGAGCAACCTGGCGGAGTGCCACGAGCTTTATTGCGCCGGGCACCTGATTGAAGCGGGCGTCGCCTTCTTTCAGGCCACCGGCAAGCGTCGGCTGCTAGACGTCGTTTGTCGCCTGGCCGATCATATCGACAGCACTTTCGGCCCTGGCGAAAATCAGCTGCACGGCTATCCGGGCCACCCGGAAATTGAGCTGGCGCTGATGCGTCTGTATGAGGTAACAGAGCAGCCGCGCTATATGGCGCTGGCAAGCTACTTTATCGAACAGCGCGGCACCCAACCGCACTTCTACGACGAAGAGTACGAAAAACGCGGCCAAACCTCTTACTGGCATACCTACGGCCCGGCGTGGATGGTCAAAGATAAAGCCTACAGCCAGGCGCATCTGCCAATTTCGCAGCAGCAGACGGCCATTGGCCACGCGGTACGTTTTGTCTATCTGATGACTGGCGTGGCGCATCTCGCTCGCCTGAGCAACGATGAAGGCAAACGCCAGGACTGCCTGCGCCTGTGGAAAAATATGGCGCAACGTCAGCTGTATATCACTGGCGGGATTGGCTCGCAGAGCAGCGGCGAAGCCTTTAGCTGCGATTACGATTTACCGAATGATTCGGTCTATGCGGAAAGCTGCGCTTCAATCGGCCTGATGATGTTCGCCCGCCGGATGCTGGAAATGGAAGCCGATAGCCAGTACGCCGACGTGATGGAGCGCGCGCTGTACAATACCGTCCTCGGCGGTATGGCGCTGGATGGCAAGCATTTCTTCTACGTCAACCCGCTGGAAGTGCATCCAAAATCGTTAAAATTCAACCATATTTACGATCACGTTAAGCCCATTCGCCAGCGCTGGTTTGGCTGCGCCTGCTGCCCGCCGAACATCGCCCGCGTGCTCACCTCCCTTGGTCACTACATCTACACGCCGCGTGCGGATGCGCTGTACATCAATATGTACGTGGGTAACAGCCTGGAAGTACCCGTTGAAAATGGCGCGCTCAAACTGCGAATCAGCGGGAACTACCCGTGGCATGAGCAGGTGAAGATTGCCATCGACTCTGTGCAGCCGGTACATCACACGCTGGCGCTACGCCTGCCGGACTGGTGCCCTGAGGCAAAAGTGACGCTCAACGGGCTGGAAGTGGAGCAGGATATTCGCAAAGGTTATCTGCATATCCGTCGAACCTGGCAGGAGGGCGATACGATAACCCTGACGCTGCCGATGCCGGTTCGCCGCGTGTATGGCAATCCGCTGGCGCGTCACGTCGCCGGTAAGGTCGCCATTCAGCGCGGGCCGCTGGTCTATTGCCTTGAGCAGGCCGATAACGGCGAAGAACTGCATAATCTGTGGTTACCGAAAGAGAGTGAGTTCCGGGTCTTTGAGGGCAAAGGGCTTTTTGCGCATAAGATGCTGATTCAGGCTGAAGGCGAGAAGCAAAGCGCCCCAGATGCGCAGCATCAGGCGTTGTGGCACTACGATAACGCGCCGTCATCGCGCCAGCCGCAGACGCTAACGTTCATTCCGTGGTTTAGC
Organism: Salmonella sp. NW38; assembly: GCF_051807745.1. NCBI lineage: Bacteria > Pseudomonadati > Pseudomonadota > Gammaproteobacteria > Enterobacterales > Enterobacteriaceae > Salmonella > Salmonella sp. NW38. Next base: position 247,880 of record NZ_JAMMTO010000004.1, read on the forward strand.
TGGGCCAACCGCGGCGAGGGCGAAATGCGGATTTGGGTCAACGAGCGGTAATACTGTGCCGGATGGCGGCTGCGCCTTATCCGGCCTACAAGATTTGCAATATCAGTATATTGCGATGAATTTTTGTAGGCCCGATAAGCGAAGCGCCATCGGGCATTACCACCAGGCTGATATCAATTCGGTAGGCCCGATAAGCGAAGCGCCATCGGGCATTACCACCAGGCTGATATCAATGCGGTAGGCCCGATAAGCGCAGCGCCATCGGGCATTACCACCAGGCTGATAACAATGCGGTAGGCCCGATAAGCGCAGCGCCATCGGGCATTACCTCTTGCGTCAGAACAGCCCCAGCGGCTTATCGGAATAGCTCACCAGCAGACACTTGGTTTGCTGGTAGTGTTCCAGCATCATCTTATGCGTTTCGCGCCCGATGCCCGACTGCTTATAGCCGCCAAACGCCGCGTGTGCCGGATAGGCGTGATAGCAGTTGGTCCATACGCGCCCGGCCTGAATGCCGCGACCCATCTTATAAGCCAGATTGCCATTGCGGCTCCAGACGCCTGCGCCGAGGCCATACTGCGTATCGTTAGCGATTTCCAGCGCCTCCTCCATGGTTTTAAAGGTGGTTACCGCCAGCACCGGGCCAAAGATCTCCTCCTGAAAGACGCGCATATTATTCTTACCAAACAGGATAGTGGGCTCAAGGTAATAGCCCTCTTTAAGTTCGCCATCCAGCTCCTTGCGTCGCCCACCGGTCAGAATATCGGCCCCCTCTTTTTTACCGATATCGATATAATTGAGGATAGTCTCAAGCTGGCCGTGGGAGACCTGCGCCCCCATTTGCGTACCGCTATCTAGCGGGTTCCCACTGCGAATGCTCTCTACCCGGCGAATAGCGCGCTCCATAAAGCGCTCATAGATGGACTCCTGGACCAGCGCACGGCTTGGACAGGTACACACCTCGCCCTGGTTAAAGGCAAACAGGGCAAAACCCTCCAGCGCTTTATCAAAGAACGCATCTTCTTCATCCATCACGTCAGCAAAGAAGATATTTGGCGATTTACCGCCTAACTCCAGCGTCACCGGAATAATATTCTGCGTGGCGTACTGCATGATCTGTTGACCCACTTCCGTCGAACCGGTAAACGCCACCTTCGCGATACGTTTCGAGGTCGCCAGATATTCACCGATCTCGCCGCCCGCGCCGTTCACGACGTTGACGACGCCCGGCGGTAACAGATCGCCAATGACTTCCATCAACAGCAGAACGGAAAGCGGCGTCAGGCGTGCCGGTTTAAGCACTACGCAGTTACCCGCCGCCAGCGCTGGCGCCATTTTCCAGCTTGCCATCAACAACGGAAAGTTCCACGGGATTATCTGCCCCACGACACCAAGCGGTTCGTGAAAATGGTAGGCCACGGTTTCGCTATCAACTTCGCTGATCCCACCCTCCTGCGCACGTATACAGGAGGCGAAATAGCGGAAATGATCGATCGCCAGCGGTACGTCGGCGGCGCTGGTTTCACGAATCGGTTTACCGTTATCCCAGGTTTCCGCTGTCGCCAACAGTTCGAGGTTTTGTTCCATCCGATCGGCGATCTTAAACAAGATAGCGGCACGGTCTTGTACTGACGTATGCGCCCACTTATCTTTCGCCTTATGCGCGGCGTCGAGCGCTAAATCGATATCTTTTTTACCGGAGGAAGCGACTTCACATAGCGGCTGGCCGGTCACTGGCGTCAGGTTTTGATAATATTCGCCGTCGGCGGGCGCAACCCAGTCACCGCCAATAAAATTGTCATAGCGGGCTTTTAATTTCAGTGGGTACCCGTATTCACCTGGCTGAATACGTGTTGAAGGGGGATTGTTCGTCATGACCAACTCCTTATTGTAAAGGTACTCCACAAGGGTAGACGGTACTGGTGAATTTTTCGCCAATGGTTTTCCGCTTTACGACAGCAATCACGAATTACTTTCCTTTACGTTTCTCCGTCTGGTTTTAGCCATACTAAACAGGTGCCTGTTTAACGTACGGAGAACACTATGCAGCAATATATCGGTATTGATGTGGGAGGAACTCACGTCAAATATGGCGTGATTAACAGTGACGGCGAAGAATTAACCCATCATCAATTCGATACGCCAGAGGACGCCTCCACGTTTACCCGCAAATGGCAGGATGTGGTGGCGCGTTGCCAACAGGACTATGACATTGCGGCAATCGGGGTCAGTTTCCCCGGCCATATTAATCCCCATAACGGTCATGCGGCAAAAGCGGGCGCGCTGGCTTACCTGGATGACGTCAACCTGATGGAGTTGTTCAGCGGGCTGACCGATCTGCCGCTGGTCGTGGAGAACGACGCGAACTGCGCGGCGCTGGGCGAAATGTGGCGAGGCGCCGGGCAGCATTATGACAATCTGGTCTGTATCACCATTGGAACCGGCATTGGCGGCGGTATTATCGTCGGACGAGAGCTGTATCGCGGCGCACATTTCCATGCCGGTGAATTCGGCGTCATGCCGGTCGGGAACAATGGCGAAAGTATGCATAAAATCGCGTCAACCAGCGGATTAATGGCGTCGTGCCGCCAGGCGCTGGCACTGCCTGCCGAAGAGATGCCGCCTGCGGATGTGATCTTCGAACGAATGGCGACCGATGTTCATCTGCGTGAGGCGGTCAATGACTGGGCGCGTTATCTGTCACGCGGCGTTTACAGCGTGATCTCTATGTTTGATCCGGGCGTGGTGCTGATCGGCGGAGGAATAAGCGAACAGGAAAAACTCTACCCGCTCCTGACGCGGCATCTTGAAACGTTTGAAATGTGGGAGGCGCTCCAGGTGCCGATTCAGCCCTGCCAACTGGGAAATCAGGCGGGCAGGCTGGGCGCCGTCTGGCTGGCGCAGCAAAAGCTCGACCGAAGCTAACGTATTACGCCTTATCCGGCCTGCATCGTCTACGCAGGCCCGGTAAGCGTCCGCGCCACCGGGCAAAGGCGTTACATCGCCGCGCGATAAATTTCCACAATCTCATCGTGAGTCGCCTGACTAAGGCGCAAAAAATATGGGCAAAACTATTCTGATAACAGGCTCACGATGTCTATTTTAAGAAGTCAGAAAAATAAAAAGCACATTAGGTTAATTTCCTGATGTGCTTTTATAAATCAACTCAATAATTGTATTGATTCATTTCTGATTTAATTTAACCATTTCATTCTTTTTGCGGAAATAATAACGCATCACGTAATAAATGATCATTCCCACGACGCCGTGTAAATCCAATCCGGTCAAAATATTCAAGGATCTGAATAGCCAGTTTCCGCCCTACATTCAGCCTGTCGCGAAAATCCGCCGCACATGTTGATCCTCTCTCTTGATCCAGCTCGCGGATCATATTGGCGAAAGCGACAATCCGATCGTTACGATAGTACCGATCTTTTACGATCGCGGTAATGATGCCTTGCTGTGCCGCCTGCCGCAGCACCAGCCGCATCAATTGTTCTTCCGTTCCGGTCTCTTTCGCCAGATCGCGTACCCACCAAGGCTCATCGCCAAATAGCGGTTCAACTTTTTGCCAGACGGCCTGCTGCTCATCGCTAAATCCCGCTTTATGATCCGGCAGATGCAACCAACCGTGATGGCTATGAATCAGGCCGTCGTCGCGCATCCGCTCGATCAGCATCAGGACCAGCGCTTCATCTTCCATTGGCAGGGCCATGCGGCGTAAACGCTCGCGTCCCGGCCCCGGTTCATCGCGGTGCTGTTCGTGGTAGGTCGCCAGCGTATCAAGAATCTTACGCTGCCAGCGGGCGGCGACGGGCGCGCTTAGCAGATTGTCTCCGGCCTGGATAAAACCATGTTGCTCAATAAGCTGACGCATACCGAGAGGATTAAGCTGACGCGCCCAACCGAAATCCGGCAGGTTGACGGCGCCGCGTTCCAGATGAATGGCCAACGCCGCGCTATCGTCCTGCGCGGCGGCAAGCGTTGAAAGCCAGTGCAAATAATCTGGCTTACGTTTACCGCGACGCGGCGCCTTAAGCGTCACCACGCGTGCGCCGGCAAGGGTGGCACGTGCGGAAATATCACGCAGCACCAGTCTGTCATTATCGGCCAGCCACAACGGCGTATCAAAGATCAGCTCGGCCAGCCCGCCTTCCAGCAAAGAGACGCGACCGGTCACATGGCTGGCGGCATGGTGAATATGTAGCGGCTGCCATTGGGAAAGCTGCGCATGAAGCGCCAGAGAAACGATCACCCGGGAAAAAGCTTCCCCCATCGGCGCATCGGAAAGCAGCCAGTCGCCGCGGTTAAGCTGCTCCTTCTCCGCATCGCCCGCAATATTGAGCGCAATACGTTGCCCGGCATACGCATGGTCGGTAGGCTGATTTTGCGCGTGTAGACTTCGTACGCGCATCGGCGTATTAACGCCGGTCAACCATAGCGTATCGCCCACGTTTACCTCTCCGCTCAGCGCCGTTCCGGTCACCACCAGTCCCGCCCCTTTCACCGTAAACGCACGGTCGATAGCCAGACGGAAGCGATGCTGCGCGGCGTGCGAACGTGCAGGAAGCTGCTGTAAATGAGCGCGAAGTTCTGCAATACCGCGTCCTTCATTGGCGGCGGTGACAAATAAAACGGTATCGGCGAAGCCATAGTTGTCGAGCGCCGCCAGTACCTCTTCACGTACTTCACCGATACGCGCCTCGTCCACGCGATCGGCTTTGGTCAGCGCGACGGTGAGCTGGAGATTGCCCGTCAGTTGCAGGATCTGTAAATGCTCGCGCGTTTGCGCCATGACGCCGTCATCACAGGCGACCACCAGCAAAGCGTGATCGATACCGCCTACGCCCGCCAGCATGTTAGAGAGGAATTTTTCATGCCCAGGCACATCGATAAAGCCCAGCACACGACCATCCGGCTGCGGCCAATAGGCGTAGCCCAGATCGATAGTCATCCCGCGTTTTTTCTCTTCCGGCAGGCGATCGGCATTGACTCCGGTAATCGCCTGGAGCAACGTCGTTTTACCGTGGTCTACGTGTCCGGCAGTTGCAATAATCATTTCAGCATCATCTCCATAAACCGGCTTTCGTCTTCAAGACAGCGCATATCCAGCCATAAACGGCCATCATAAATTCGGCCAATGACCGGTACAGGCAGCGTGCGCCAGCGAGCCGCCAGCGCCTCCAGCCGACTACCGCGCCCGTCGTGCGGGGTAAAGGTCATGGCGGCGCTGGGAAGGCGGTCTACCGGTAATGAACCGCTGCCGATTTGCGACAGGCAGGGTTTAACCTCCAGCGCAAATTCATCGCCGTAACGTGCCGCCAGCCGCGCCTGTAACCGCTGCGCTTGTTCGCGAATCGACGCTTCACTGCGGGTTAACAGACGCAGGGTGGGTAATTTCTCCGCCAACGCTTCCGGGTGCAGATACAGACGTAAGGTGGCCTCCAGCGCCGCCAGCGTCATTTTATCCGCGCGCAGAGCGCGTTTCAGCGGATGGCTTTGCAGTTGGGCAATCATCGCTTTTTTGCCGACGATGATCCCGGCCTGCGGCCCGCCCAGCAACTTATCGCCGGAGAAGCTTACCAGGCTGACGCCTGCGGCAATGAGCTGCTGCGGCATCGGCTCTTTGGGTAAGCCATATTGACTTAAATCCACCAGCGAACCGCTGCCCAGATCCGCCACCACCGGAATATCCAGCTCTCGCCCAATTTCCGCCAGTTCCGCTTCCTCTACCGTTTTGGTAAAGCCCTCAATGCTGTAATTACTGGTATGCACCTTCATCAACAGCCCGGTATTTTCATTTACCGCCTGACGGTAATCTTTCGCGTGCGTCCGGTTGGTGGTGCCTACTTCATGCAGCGTACAGCCCGCCTGGCGCATAACATCCGGAATACGAAACGCGCCGCCGATTTCGACCAGCTCGCCACGCGAAACCACCACCTCTTTGCCGCTGGCGGTCGCCGCCAGCATCAGCAATACCGCCGCCGCATTGTTATTGACGATACAGGCGTCCTCCGCCCCGGTGATACGGCATAACAGCGTCGCCAGCGCCCGGTCGCGATGCCCCCGCCCGGCGCCATCCAAATCATATTCCAGCGTCACCGGCGCGCGCATCGCCTGCGTTACTGCCTCAATCGCTTCTTGCGCCTGCAATGCGCGGCCAAGATTGGTGTGCAGCACCGTCCCCGTCAGGTTAATCACCGGGCGCAGCGCGCTTTGCGCCGCATTTTCCAGCCGGAGTTTCGCCTCTTGCGCCCAGTCTGCGTACCAGTCGGGAAGCGTTTGCGTATTCCGTATGACGTCGCGCGCGTCGTCAAGCATCCGCCTAAGCAGATCAACCACCTGGGTATGGCCATACCGATCGCGCAGAGAAAGAAAAGCGCTATCGTGCAATAAGCGATCGATAGCAGGAAGCTGGCTGTAGAGTGTACGCGTTTCGCTTGTCATGAAAATGCCTGGCTGTTGGTGGCCCTCTCCTGGCGGGAGAGGGATATCGACATAAGGGGGATTGTAACGTGAGTTTGCTCAGGCGGACATAATGCGCGTCAAGCCTTTGGCGCTTCGGTGCGGGCAAAGCTTTCGCGTTGAAAAAGCGTTTCGACCAGTTTGACCAGGTGGGGGCGGCTAACGCACCAGCCAGGCGCGACCCGGCGGAAGTTGAGATAGCCTACCGCACAGGCAATCGCGATAGTCGCCAGATTGACCGTATCCGTTTTTAGCGTCCCGTCGCTCAGATAACTTTCGAGCATATCCAGGCTGCGGTTGATTTTTTCCCGCTGGCGCAGCAGTTCCGTTTCCGATTGTTGCGCCGCCGGGCGCGCCTGTTCGCGTACAGAAACCAACGCTGCATCCATAATGCCGTCAGCCAACGCTTCGAGCTGGCGAACTTTAAGCGCTGCCATCGGGTCACGCGGGAGCATCGCTGGCGCGATATCCAGCAGCTCAATATATTCCGCGATGATCGGCGAATCGAACCAGTACTCCCCTTTCTCCGTCACCAGCGCTGGCACCTTGCCCAAAGGGTTGTATTGCGCCACGCCGTTATCCGCCTCGTAGGGTAATTCATTAATAAATTCGAAGGTAATGCCCTTTTCGAGCAGCAGAATAGAGATTTTGCGCACAAAAGGGCTGGTGTAGCTACCGATGAGTTTCATGCCGTGTCCTTTTTGCCAACCAGTAAAAATCATAGTATGGCTCAAATAAGACGAAAAGAGACACAAAAGGAGGTTGCTGAATGACATAACGTGAGAGGGCTCGCGACAAAATGTTTGCCGGATCGTATTGACGTTACCCGGGCTTAAAATTTCTTGTGAAGAAGATCACAAAAATTCAACAAAGCACCAAAATAAAAATGTGAAATATCTCACATAAAATTGCCTTTTAAGAGCTAAAAATTAGATTCGTTGTTTTTTTACACAGCCACTTTGTGATCAATATCACATCAATTACCTCTCTACCCCCTATATTTATGTGACACAAATCACATAAATTGTCCCTGTCTGGACAGTTGAACGATTCAGTGCCAGATTGCGCAGTATCTACACTACAGGGTCCGGCTACCTCTGCCGCTACATTAACAAACCTCGGGCTTTCAGCCTGCGCGACAGCAACATAAGAAGGGGTGTTTTTATGTCATCCGATATTAAGATCAAAGTGCAAAGCTTTGGTCGATTCCTCAGCAATATGGTGATGCCTAATATCGGCGCGTTTATCGCGTGGGGTATTATCACCGCATTATTTATTCCAACAGGGTGGTTGCCTAACGAAACGCTGGCGAAACTGGTTGGTCCGATGATCACCTACCTGCTGCCGCTGCTCATCGGTTATACCGGCGGTCGTCTGGTTGGCGGCGAACGCGGCGGCGTAGTGGGCGCTATCACTACCATGGGCGTTATTGTCGGCGCGGATATGCCGATGTTCCTCGGCTCGATGATCGCCGGTCCATTAGGCGGCTACTGCATTAAGAAATTCGACAGTTGGGTAGACGGTAAGATCAAATCCGGTTTTGAGATGTTGGTGAACAACTTCTCCGCTGGCATCATCGGTATGATCCTCGCCATCCTGGCGTTCCTCGGTATTGGTCCGGCGGTTGAAGTCCTGTCCAAAATTCTGGCGGCGGGCGTTAACTTCATGGTGGCGCACGATATGCTGCCGCTGGCGTCCATTTTTGTTGAACCGGCGAAAATCCTGTTCCTCAATAACGCGATTAACCACGGCATCTTCTCACCGCTGGGTATCCAGCAGTCCCATGAGATGGGTAAATCCATCTTCTTCCTGATTGAAGCTAACCCGGGTCCGGGGATGGGCGTCCTGCTGGCGTACATGTTCTTCGGTCGCGGCAGCGCTAAACAGTCTGCGGGCGGCGCGGCAATTATCCACTTCCTGGGCGGTATCCATGAGATCTACTTCCCGTACGTGCTGATGAACCCACGCCTGATTCTGGCGGTGATTCTCGGCGGTATGACCGGCGTATTCACCCTGACCATCCTGAACGGCGGTCTGGTCTCTCCGGCTTCTCCTGGCTCGATTCTGGCCGTACTGGCGATGACGCCAAAAGGCGCTTACTTCGCTAACATCGCTGCCATCGTGGCGGCAATGGCGGTCTCCTTCGTGGTTTCTGCAATTCTGCTGAAAACCAGCAAAGTGAAAGAAGAAGATGACATTGAAGCGGCCACCCGTCGTATGCATGACATGAAAGCGGAATCTAAAGGCGCCTCTCCGCTGGCGGCTGGCGACGTGACTAACGACCTGAGCCATGTGCGTAAAATCATCGTGGCTTGCGATGCCGGTATGGGTTCCAGCGCGATGGGCGCAGGGGTACTGCGTAAGAAAGTACAGGATGCGGGCCTGAGCCAGATCTCCGTCACCAACAGCGCCATTAACAATCTGCCGCCGGATGTGGATCTGGTCATTACTCACCGTGACCTTACCGAGCGCGCGATGCGTCAGGTACCGCAGGCGCAGCATATTTCGCTGACCAACTTCCTGGATAGCGGCCTGTACACCAGCCTGACCGAACGTCTGGTTGCCGCACAGCGCCACAATACTAATGAAGAGAAAGTACGCGACCATCTGAAAGACAGCTTTGAGGAGGGTGATAACAACCTGTTCAAGCTGGGCGCGGAGAATATCTTCCTGGGCCGTAAAGCCGCTAACAAAGAAGAGGCGATTCGCTTTGCCGGTGAACAACTGGTGAAAGGCGGCTATGTTGAGCCGGAATACGTCGAGGCGATGCTGGACCGCGAAAAGCTGACGCCGACTTACCTCGGTGAATCCATCGCAGTACCGCACGGCACGGTAGAAGCGAAAGACCGCGTGCTGAAAACCGGCGTGGTGTTCTGCCAGTATCCGGAAGGCGTACGCTTCGGTGAAGAAGAAGACGATATTGCCCGTCTGGTCATTGGTATCGCCGCACGTAACAATGAGCACATCCAGGTCATCACTAGTCTGACCAACGCGCTGGATGATGAATCCGTGATCGAACGTCTGGCGCACACCACCAGCGTGGATGAAGTGCTGGAACTGCTGGCAGGTAAAAAAGCTTAACAGTTAAGTATCCCCAAAATAGTTCGAGCTGCAGGAAGGCGGCAACGCAGTGAATCCCCAGGAGCGTACATAAGTACGTGACTGGGGTGAGCGAGGAGAGCCAACGCATCTGCAGTTCGAAATATGAAGGCGATATCCTCTCCCTTGTGGAGAGGGTTAGGTTGAGGGAAAAGCCTCACCCCAGCCCTCTCGGGTAAAAACATTAATGAAGGTTAATACTATGAAAGCATTACATTTTGGCGCAGGTAATATCGGTCGTGGCTTTATCGGCAAATTGCTGGCTGACGCGGGGATACAACTGACGTTTGCGGATGTAAACCAGGTCGTACTCGATGCCCTGAATGCCCGTCATAGCTATCAGGTTCATGTTGTGGGTGAAAATGAGCAGGTGGATACCGTTTCCGGCGTCAACGCTGTCAGCAGCATCGGCGATGATGTTGTCGACCTGATTGCCCACGTTGATTTAATCACTACTGCCGTGGGTCCGGTTGTGCTTGAGCGTATCGCTCCGGCCATCGCTAAAGGGCTGGTAAAACGTAAGGCGCAGGGCGTGGATGCCCCGCTGAATATCATCGCCTGTGAAAATATGGTGCGCGGCACCACACAGCTCAAAGGCCACGTAATGAACGCGCTGGCGGATGGCGATAAAGCCTGGGTTGAACAGCACGTCGGTTTTGTGGATTCCGCCGTTGACCGTATTGTGCCGCCATCTGCTTCCGCCACCCATGACCCGCTGGAAGTGACGGTAGAAACCTTCAGCGAGTGGATCGTCGATAAAACCCAGTTTAAAGGCGCGTTGCCGACCATTCCGGGGATGGAGTTAACGGATAACCTGATGGCATTTGTCGAACGTAAACTCTTCACGCTGAACACAGGTCATGCTATAACCGCGTACCTCGGCAAATTAGCCGGTCATCAAACCATTCGCGACGCCATTCTCGATGAGAGTATTCGCGCGGTGGTTAAAGGCGCGATGGAAGAAAGCGGCGCGGTGCTGATCAAACGCTACGGTTTTGACGCCGACAAACATGCGGCATACATTCAGAAAATCCTCGGTCGTTTTGAAAACCCGTATCTGAAAGATGATGTTGAGCGCGTTGGACGTCAGCCGCTACGCAAACTCAGCGCGGGCGACCGTCTGATCAAACCGCTGCTTGGCACCCTGGAATATGGTCTGCCGCATGTGAATCTGGTCAAAGGGATCGCGGCGGCGATGCATTTCCGTAGTGAAGAAGATCCGCAGGCACAGGAACTGGCCGCGCTGATTGACGAAAAAGGTCCACAGGCCGCTCTGGCGCAAATTTCCGGGCTGGATGCCAATAGCGATGTGGTGGCGGAGGCGGTTAACGCTTATAACGCGACCAAATGACGCAGAACCCGGCGCAGGTTAGCCTGCGCCCAAATAACAGATTGTCAGATATGCAGGCAATAATGGAACAAACCCAGGCCTTTGAAAATCGTGTGCTTGAGCGTCTGAATGCTGGCAAAACCGTACGGAGCTTCCTGATTACCGCCGTCGAGTTATTGACCGAGGCGGTGAATATTCTGGTGCTCCAGGTGTTTCGCAAAGACGACTATGCGGTGAAATACGCTGTGGAACCGTTGCTGGACGGCGACGGACCGCTGGGCGATCTTTCGGTACGTCTGAAACTTATCTATGGCCTGGGCGTACTCAGCCGCACCGAATATGAAGATGCGGAGCTGTTAATGGCGCTGCGCGAAGAGCTGAATCACGACGGCAATGAGTACGCCTTTACCGACGATGAAATCCTCGGGCCGTTTGGCGAACTACACTGCGTCATGGCGCTGCCGCCGCCGCCGCATTTTGATACGTCCGACGCGGCGCTCTACGCCATGCAAATTCAGCGCTACCAGCAGGCGGTGCGTTCGACGATGGTTCTCTCCCTGACCGAGCTGATTTCTAAAATCAGCTTAAAAAAGGCCTTTCAAAAGTAAATCCCGCCGTTAACCTCTTTCTTCTTCTTTTGGTCGGTACAGCCGCCGGTAATATTCCAGACGCTGCAAATAAATGGGCGCGCTCTCCGACGGCACCTCGGAAGGAACATAATCACGCGGCGGCGTTTTATTCAGGTATTCACGGAACTCCTGGCTGGACGCCATAAAATCGACGGCTTTATCAATAAGAAGTGGTACGTTCTCACCTATTTTTGCCATGATAGATCCTCCATGTGTGACCCGCGTCTGACTCCCGCGGTCGCTTATTTGAGTTTAGGATCAATTTAGCGTTGTCATTGAGGAAAATGTGCTTAATCGCTTTTCTTGCCGGCAAAAAAGGCGCTTCATCTTTTCTTTCGAAAAAAAGATTTTATTCTCAAAGAGATAACTAAATAATTAGCGGTGTAATACTTGCCATAATTGATTATCTTTACGTCATGAGTTGTGAAGAATCACTCACTGCGCGCATACTATAGGGTATCTATCCCATTTCTATCAGAAGCTATCCCATGAAAGAAGTTGAAAAAAACGAAATTAAACGCCTGAGCGATCGTCTTGACGCTATTCGCCACCAGCAGGCAGGTCTCTCTCTGGTTGAATCCGCCGATAAATACGCGGAGCTGGAAAAAGAAAAAGAGACGCTGGAAGCAGAAATTATCCGTCTGCGCGAAGTACACAGCCAGAAACTGAGTAAAGAAGCGCAGAAGCTGATGAACCTGCCGTTTCGCCGCGCGATCACTAAAAAAGAGCAGGCCGATATGGGCAAACTCAAAAAAAGCGTACGCGGCCTGATCGTGGTGCACCCGATGACGGCGCTGGGCCGGGAAATGGGGCTCAAAGAGATGACAGGGTTCGCGAAGAGCGAGTTCTAAACCTTCCGCATCTCAGGCTCTCAGGACACCCGTGTACGGAGGATGTCTTGAGAGCATCGGGCTATATTCCGAATTTTTATCCAGACGTATTTACACCGCTTATATACAAGTTCATTTTTAACGGTAATCCCCGCTTTTTCGGGATGAAAAATTCCACTATCATGCCTATTTGTATTTATGCAATGAATTTTTTCATCCCCTTTTCTCATATCCCGCAGAATATGATTGACCCGCAAAATTAAATAACATTATCATCCATGAAAAAAAATGCTCATACATAAATATTATAATTATATTTTTATAAAGTATTGCTATGAATAATTGATAAACAACGTCGGGTATTTGCACATTCCTATAGAAACAATGAATGTTTTAATTATAACCATATATTAATGGCTATTGGCAATGCTCGCAAAATGATGAGTTAGCTGTATAAATAACAGGTTAACTATTTATATTATATAAATTATTAACAAGGATATTTTATATGCACAAAAATGGAAAATTTATCCCCTTGCTTGCGTTGGGATTCACATTCTTTTTATCTGGTTGTGATTACTTTGCAGATAAACACCTTGTTGAAGAACTGAAAAAACAACAAAAAGAACAAGAAACAAAGATAAATCTGTTAGAAAAACAACAAAAAGAACAAGAAGCAAAGATAAATTTGCTAGAAAAACAACAAGCTACAGTTATCAACACGACTCAAAAGGTCGCCGAAGTCGTTGGTCGCATTGAACGCAAACAACGGCTATTCGACTACACAGAACTGGATCCATCACAAACGCGCTATTTTATTATTAACAACGGCAATATCGGATTAGCCGGGCGTATTCTATCTATTGAGCCAATAGATGATGGAAGTGTTATTCATCTTGATTTAGTTAACTTACTCAGCATTCCCGTATCAAACCTTGCGTTTAATATGACATGGGGTACGAAAAAACCTTCCGAGGCAAAAGATCTGCCTCGCTGGAAACAACTCCTGCTTAACACGAAAATGGATTCGACAATCGAACTTTTACCGGGAACATGGACAAACGTCACGCTAACATTAAAAGGCGTATCGCCCAATAATCTTAAGTATCTAAAAATAGGTATTAACATGGAGAATGTCATATTCGACAGCATACAACCTATTAATGATACGAAAAAGAAGCCAAAAAAATAATAGCCATTGATACAACTATTTTAGAAAAGGAAAGCACTTATCCATGAACAGAATATTTAAAGTCCTCTGGAATGCCGCTACGGGAACATTTGTTGTCACCAGCGAAACCGCAAAAAGCCGCGGCAAAAAAAGCGGCCGCAGAAAGCTGGCGGTTTCCGCACTCATCGGTCTTAGCAGTATTATGATCTCAGCGGATGCGCTGGCCAAAGCAGGGAACGATACTGGCGCCGGCGTTACTCCAACGGGTACCCAGACTGGGGGAACAGGGTGGATTGCAATTGGTACCGATGCCACAGCCAATACTTACACCAACGTTGATGGCGCAAGCGCCGCAATGGGTTATAAAGCCTCCGCGATGGGGAAATGGAGTACCGCCATTGGTTCATACAGCCAGTCCACCGGCAACTCTTCGCTAGCGCTTGGCGTAAAATCCGTTTCAGCCGGTGACCGGGCTATTGCGATGGGGGCCTCATCCTCAGCTGGCGGGAGTTATTCGATGGCAATGGGCGTGTATGCCGATTCGAGCGGCGCAAACTCGGTTGCATTAGGTTATAAATCTGTCGCAAGCGGAGCAACTTCCGCTGCATTAGGTTATCAAGCCACTGCGAGCGGCGACGACAGCGCTGCATTTGGTAATGGCGCACAAGCGATAGGCACCAACTCAGTTGCCCTTGGCGCGGGCTCTACCGCTCTGGAAGACAATTCGGTCGCCGTGGGTAACAGCACCACTCAGCGACAGATCACCTACGTTGCTAAAGGCGACATCAATGCCAACAGTACCGATGCCGTTACAGGTGCGCAAATTTATTCTTTAAGTCAATCCGTCGCCGATCGACTAGGCGGAGGGGCTTCCGTTAATTCTGATGGTACAGTGAATGCGCCCCTCTACAAGGTGGGCACAGGCATCTACAATAACGTAGGCAGTGCGTTAAGCGCACTTAACACTTCTATCACGAATACAGAGGCCTCTGTCGCAGGATTAGCCGAAGACGCGCTGTTGTGGGATGGCAACACAAGCGCATTCAGCGCTAACCACAGCGGAAGCGACAGCAAGATTACCAATCTGGCGGCAGGCACCCTGGCCGCAGACAGCACCGACGCCGTTAACGGCTCACAGTTGTTTGATACGAATGCAAAAGTGGATCAGAACACCGCTGACATCACTACCAATACCGACAGCATTAACCAGAACACAACCGATATCGCCGCCAATACGGCCAGCATCAATCAGAACACCACTGATATCGCCACCAACACCACCAATATCAACAGCCTGAGCAACTCCGTTACCACGCTCACCGACGATGCCCTGTTGTGGGATGGCAGCGCAAGCGCATTCAGCGCCAACCACAGCGGAAGCGACAGCAAAATCACCAATCTGGCGGCAGGTACCCTGGCCGCGGACAGCACCGACGCCGTTAACGGCTCCCAGCTGTTTGCCACCAATGAAAATGTGTCTCAGAACACCACGGATATCGCTGCCAATACTGACAGCATTAACCAGAACACCACTGATATTGCCACCAACACCACCAATATCAACAGTCTGAGCAACTCCGTCACCACGCTCACCGACGATGCCCTGTTGTGGGATGCAGCCTCTGGCGCATTCAACGCTAACCACAGCGGAAGCGACAGCAAAATCACCAATCTGGCGGCAGGCACCCTGGCCGCAGACAGCACCGACGCCGTTAACGGCTCCCAGCTGTTTGCCACCAACGAAAATGTGTCTCAGAACACCACGGATATCACTGCCAATACCGACAGCATTAACCAGAACACCACTGATATCGCCACCAACACCACCAGTATCAACAACCTGAGCAACTCAGTTACCACGCTCACTGACGATGCCCTGTTGTGGGATGCAGCCTCTGGCGCATTCAACGCTAACCGCAACGGAAACGCCAGCAAAATCATTAATGTCGCCGCCGGGGACCTTTCTGAAGAAAGTACAGACGCGGTGAACGGCTCCCAGTTGTATGAAACCAACCAGAAGGTGGATCAAAACACCTCTGCTATCGCAGATATTAATACGTCCATCACTAACCTTAGCTCTGACAACCTGAGCTGGAATGAGACAACGAGTTCGTTCTCTGCCAGCCACGGAAGTAGTACAACAAACAAAATCACCAACGTTGCTGCCGGAGAGCTGTCTGAAGAAAGTACCGACGCGGTTAACGGATCGCAGCTGTTCGAAACCAATGAAAAAGTGGATCAGAACACGACCGATATCGCTGCCAATACCACCAACATCACTCAGAACAGCACCGCGATTGAGAACCTGAATACTTCTGTCTCCGACATTAATACGTCCATTACCGGCCTCACTGATAACGCTCTGTTATGGGACGAAGACATCGGCGCTTTCAGCGCAAACCACGGTGGAAGCATCAGTAAAATAACCAATGTCGCCGCCGGGGCGCTTTCTGAGGACAGTACAGACGCGGTAAACGGCTCACAGTTGTATGAAACCAACCAGAAGGTAGATCAAAACACCTCTGCTATCGCGGATATCAATACGTCCATCACCAATCTTGGTACCGATGCACTGAGCTGGGATGACGAAGAGGGTGCGTTCAGCGCCAGCCACGGTCCCAGCGGTACCAATAAGATAACCAATGTGGCAGCAGGTGAAATCGCCAGTGACAGTACTGACGCTGTTAATGGCTCTCAGCTTTATGAAACTAACATGCTGATTTCTCAGTATAATGAATCTATTAGCCAACTAGCCGGCGATACCAGCGAAACCTATATCACGGAAAATGGTACCGGCGTGAAATACATCCGTACGAATGATAACGGGCTTGAAGGCCAGGATGCATACGCAACGGGTAACGGCGCAACGGCAGTGGGTTACAACGCCGTCGCATCCGGTGCTTCGAGTCTGGCGCTTGGAGAGAACAGCAGCAGCAGCATTGATGGCAGCATCGCTTTGGGCAGTGGCTCCACCTCTAACCGCGCTATTTCATCAGGTATACGAGCAACGAGCGTAACAAGCGATGGCGTCGTCATTGGCTACAATACAACAGACAGAGAGTTGCTGGGCGCATTGTCATTGGGGACGGATGGAGTAAGCTATCGTCAAATTACCAACGTTGCGGACGGCTCTGAAGCGCAAGATGCGGTAACAGTTCGTCAGTTACAAAATGCCATTGGTGCGGTCGCCACTACACCGACCAAGTACTACCACGCAAACTCAACGGAAGAAGATTCACTGGCTGTCGGGACTGACTCACTGGCAATGGGTGCGAAAACCATCGTCAATGCTGATGCAGGTATTGGTATTGGTCTGAATACACTGGTGATGGCTGATGCCATCAACGGTATTGCTATCGGTTCTAACGCACGCGCCAACCATGCAAACAGTATTGCAATGGGTAATGGTTCTCAGACCACTCGCGGCGCACAGACTGACTACACCGCCTACAACATGGACGCACCGCAGAACTCTGTCGGTGAGTTCTCTGTCGGCAGTGAAGACGGTCAACGTCAGATCACTAACGTCGCGGCGGGTTCGGCAGACACCGATGCCGTAAACGTTAGTCAATTGAAAGTCACCGACAGCCGTGTTGCCGCAAATACCGAAAGTATCAATAACCTGAACACGCAGGTGAGTAGTCTTGATACCCGCGTCACCAATATCGAAAACTCTGTCGGCGATATTGTCACTACCGGTAGCACCAAGTACTTCAAGACCAACACCGATGGCGTAGATGCTAATGCGCAGGGTAAAGACAGTGTTGCGATTGGCTCTGGCTCTATTGCTGCCGCTGAAAACAGCGTAGCGTTAGGCACAAATTCAGTCGCAGATGAAGCTAATACTGTGTCTGTCGGCTCTTCTACCCAACAACGCCGTATTACCAATGTTGCCGCAGGGGTGAACAACACTGACGCGGTTAATGTGGCGCAACTGAAAGCTTCAGAAGCAGGCTCCGTGCGTTATGAAACCAATGCAGATGGCTCGGTTAACTATAGCGTGCTCAACCTGGGAGACGGGAGTGGCGGTACCACTCGGATCGGCAATGTTTCAGCGGCGGTGAACGATACGGATGCGGTTAACTATGCGCAATTGAAACGCAGCGTCGAAGAAGCAAACACCTATACCGACCAGAAAATGGGTGAAATGAACAGCAAAATCAAAGGGGTAGAAAACAAGATGAGCGGCGGTATCGCCTCAGCGATGGCCATGGCCGGTCTGCCACAAGCCTACGCCCCAGGCGCCAACATGACCTCGATTGCTGGCGGTACATTTAATGGTGAAAGTGCCGTCGCTATTGGTGTCTCCATGGTAAGTGAAAGCGGGGGCTGGGTGTATAAATTGCAAGGAACCAGTAACAGCCAGGGCGATTACTCTGCAGCTATTGGCGCTGGCTTCCAGTGGTAATGGAGTAACAATACTCCCGACATCAAAGGCAATGGCATAATGCCATTGCCTTTTCACTTCCCTTTGTTGTACTCACCCCTTAATTGGCCCTACCAATTCCCGCTGAATGCGACCACATGTTCACATTTCATTAAATTACCCCTACAATACCGTTGCCAATAAATAACATCTAGTTAACTATTTGTTGTCATTATCCATACACAACAATATTGGCAGGACCACTTTTACACATAATGTGACCCCAACGAGATGAGCAAAGATTCATCCCATTATGCGTGTGGTTCTCAGGAGACCTGCAATGAACCTCTGGCAACAAAACTATGACCCGGCGGGTAATATCTGGCTTTCCAGCCTGATCGCATCGCTCCCAATCCTGTTCTTCTTTTTCGCCCTGATTAAACTCAAGCTGAAAGGCTACGTTGCCGCTTCGTGGACGGTGGTTATCGCGCTCGCCGTCGCGCTGCTGTTCTATAAAATGCCGGTCGATCACGCGCTGGCATCGGTCGTGTATGGCTTCTTCTACGGGCTATGGCCGATTGCCTGGATAATCATCGCCGCGGTCTTCGTCTATAAAATCTCGGTAAAGACCGGGCAGTTTGACATTATCCGCTCGTCAATTCTGTCGATTACCCCCGATCAACGTCTGCAAATGCTGATTGTCGGCTTCTGCTTCGGCGCGTTTCTTGAAGGCGCGGCGGGTTTCGGCGCGCCGGTGGCGATAACCGCCGCGCTGCTGGTGGGTCTGGGCTTTAATCCGCTGTATGCGGCAGGGCTGTGTCTGATTGTAAATACCGCGCCGGTCGCCTTTGGCGCGATGGGTATTCCGATTCTGGTTGCCGGACAGGTCACGGGCCTGGACAGCTTTGAAATCGGTCAGATGGTAGGCCGCCAGTTGCCATTCCTGACCATTATCGTGCTGTTCTGGATTATGGCGATTATGGACGGCTGGCGCGGCGTGAAAGAAACCTGGCCTGCGGTAATGGTCTCTGGCGGTTCATTTGCTATCGCCCAGTATCTCAGCTCCAACTTTATCGGGCCGGAACTGCCGGACATTATCTCTTCTCTGGTGTCTCTGGTGTGTCTGACGCTGTTCCTCAAACGTTGGCAGCCGGTACGCATCTTCCGCTTCGGCGATATGGGCGCGTCGCAGGTCGATCAGACGCTGGCCCGTACCCGTTATACGACAGGACAAATTGTTCGCGCCTGGTCGCCGTTCCTGTTCCTGACCGCCACGGTCACTCTCTGGAGCATACCGCCGTTCAAAGCGCTGTTTGCCCCCGGCGGCGCGCTGTATGACTGGGTAATTAACGTTCCGGTACCGTATCTCGATAAACTGGTCGCCCGTATGCCGCCAGTCGTACACGAAGCGACCGCTTACGCGGCGGTGTATAAATTTGACTGGTTCTCCGCCACCGGCACAGCGATCCTGTTTGCCGCGCTGTTGTCTATCGTCTGGCTGAAAATGAAACCCTCAGCCGCAATCCAGACCTTCGGCAGCACGCTGAAAGAGCTGGCGTTGCCGATTTACTCCATCGGCATGGTGCTGGCGTTCGCGTTTATCTCGAACTATTCCGGGCTTTCCTCCACGCTGGCGTTAGCGCTGGCGCACACCGGCAGCGCCTTCACGTTCTTCTCGCCGTTCCTCGGCTGGCTGGGGGTATTCCTGACCGGCTCGGATACCTCATCTAACGCGCTGTTTGCCTCTCTACAGGCTACCGCGGCGCAGCAAATCGGCGTTTCGGATGTGCTGATGGTGGCGGCAAATACCACCGGCGGCGTGACCGGCAAGATGATCTCGCCGCAATCTATCGCCATCGCCTGTGCGGCAGTGGGATTAGTGGGGAAAGAGTCTGATCTGTTCCGCTTTACCGTGAAACATAGCCTGATTTTCACCTGCATGGTGGGGGTGATTACCACCCTGCAGGCCTATGTCTTAACCTGGATGATTCCGTGATTGTGATGCCAAAACGCCTGTCCGACGAGATTGCCTCTCGCGTGCGGGCGCTGATTGAAGAACAAAACCTGGAAGCGGGCATGAAATTGCCCGCCGAGCGCCAGTTGGCTCTACAGCTTGGCGTATCACGCAACTCTTTACGCGAAGCGCTGGCGAAGCTGGTCAGTGAAGGCGTGCTGGTGAGTCGTCGCGGCGGCGGGACATTTGTCCGCTGGCAACACGAAACCTGGTCTGAACAGAATATCGTTCAGCCGCTGAAAACCCTGCTGGCGGACGATCCTGATTACAGCTTCGACATTCTGGAAGCCCGCCACGCCATTGAAGCCAGTACGGCCTGGCACGCCGCCATGCGGGCCACCAGCGCCGACAAAGAGAAGATCAGACTCTGCTTTGATGCGACGCTCAGCGAAGACCCGGATCTCGCCTCCCAGGCCGACGTGCGCTTTCATCTGGCGATCGCGGAAGCCTCGCACAATGTGGTGCTGTTGCAAACCATGCGCGGTTTCTTCGACGTCCTGCAATCCTCCGTCAAACAGAGTCGCCAGCGTATGTATCTCGTTCCGCCCGTATTCTCAAAGCTGACGGAACAACACCAGGCGGTGATGGACGCCATTCTGGACGGTAACGCCGACGGCGCGCGTAAAGCGATGATGGCGCACCTCAGTTTTGTCCACACCACGATTAAACGATTTGATGAAGACCAGGCCCGCCAGGCGCGTATTACCCGCCTGCCCGGCGACCATAATGAGATGACCAGGGAGAATAAATCATGATTATTTCAGCAGCCAGCGATTATCGCGCCGCAGCTCAGCGCACACTGCCTCCTTTCCTCTTCCACTACATCGACGGCGGCGCGTATGCGGAATATACCCTGCGCCGAAATGTGGAAGACCTGTCGCAAGTCGCTCTGCGCCAGCGCGTGCTGAAAAATATGTCCGATTTAAGCCTGGAAACGACCCTGTTTAACGAAACGTTGTCGATGCCGGTGGCATTAGCGCCGGTAGGCCTGTGCGGCATGTACGCCCGTCGCGGCGAAGTACAGGCCGCCGCCGCCGCAGACGCAAAGGGCATTCCGTTCACCCTTTCCACCGTCTCCGTCTGTCCGATTGAAGAAGTTGCACCAACCATTAAGCGCCCGATGTGGTTCCAGCTTTATGTACTGCGTGACCGGGGCTTTATGCGTAATGCACTGGAACGAGCAAAAGCGGCGGGCTGCTCCACGCTGGTCTTTACCGTGGATATGCCGACGCCGGGCGCGCGCTACCGTGACGCCCACTCCGGGATGAGCGGCCCAAACGCGGCCATGCGCCGTTACTGGCAGGCGGTGATGCACCCTAAATGGGCGTGGGATGTCGGCCTGAACGGTCGCCCGCATGATTTAGGCAATATTTCCGCCTATCTGGGTAAACCGACCGGCCTTGAGGACTATATCGGCTGGCTGGCAAATAACTTCGATCCGTCCATCTCCTGGAAAGATCTGGAGTGGATACGCGAATTCTGGGACGGCCCAATGGTGATCAAAGGGATCCTCGATCCAGAAGATGCCCGCGATGCGGTACGTTTCGGCGCTGACGGTATTGTGGTGTCGAATCACGGCGGCCGCCAGCTCGATGGCGTGCTCTCTTCCGCCCGCGCCCTGCCCGCCATTGCCGATGCGGTGAAAGGTGATATCGCCATTCTGGCGGATAGCGGGATTCGTAACGGGCTGGATGTCGTGCGTATGATTGCGTTGGGGGCCGATACCGTACTGCTGGGTCGGGCCTATCTCTACGCGCTGGCGACGGCAGGAAAAGCGGGTGTCGCCAACCTGCTGGACCTGCTCGAGAAAGAGATGAAAGTCGCCATGACCCTGACCGGCGCGAAATCCATTAGCGAAATCAGTGGCGATTCACTGGTGCAGGAACTGGGGAGAAGTTTGCCCGCCGCGCTGGCGCCAATGAGCAAAGGCGATGCCGCCTGAACGCCTGGCGCGTGAGAGCCCGGTAAATTTCTGCTATTCTGCCCCCCGCATTTAAGGGGGCATCATGCTTAACATCGTACTCTTCGAACCAGAAATCCCGCCGAATACCGGCAACATCATTCGTCTTTGCGCCAATACCGGCTTTCGTCTGCACATCATCGAACCGATGGGGTTTACCTGGGATGATAAGCGCTTACGCCGCGCAGGGCTGGACTATCACGAATTCGCCGCGGTTCAGCGCCATCACGATTATGCCGCCTTTGTCGCCGCTGAAAATCCGCAGCGCCTGTTTGCGTTGACGACAAAGGGGACGCCCGCCCATAGCGCCGTAAGCTATCAGGATGGCGATTATTTGATGTTTGGCCCGGAAACGCGCGGCCTGCCCGCCAGCATTCTCGATGCGTTGCCTAAAGAGCAGAAGATTCGCATTCCGATGATGCCGGATAGCCGTAGCATGAACCTGTCGAATGCGGTGTCGGTGGTGGTGTATGAAGCGTGGCGCCAGTTAGGATATCCCGGCGCGGTATTGCGCAGTTGATTTGTGCCGGATGGCGGCTGACGCCTTATCCGGCCTACATTAATATTGATAATATTCGTTTCGAGCGTTATCGGCGCAGCCAGATTGGACACGGACTGCGCTTGTCTACCTGAGCGTACACGCAATACGAGAGGATGACGAGCATAGCCCAGGTTCAATATGGCAAGTAAGATAGCTCGAAATCAGATGCCGTCGCCATACTCAAACGTATGGTGTAGCCCGTTGAAATGCTGGTCCATATCCATCGACGGCTTATCGCTGCCCGGCTTGCCGACAATACGCGCCGGAACGCCTGCAGCGGTAGTGTGCGGCGGGACAGGCTGTAAAACAACGGAACCTGCGCCAATTTTCGCGCCGCGCCCCACCTCGATATTGCCGAGAATTTTCGCGCCCGCGCCAATCATCACGCCTTCGCGGATTTTAGGATGGCGATCGCCGCTCGTTTTCCCGGTACCGCCCAGGGTGACGGATTGCAGAATCGACACATCATCTTCAATAACCGCCGTCTCCCCCACCACAATACCGGTGGCATGGTCGAGCATAATCCCGCGGCCAATTTTCGCTGCCGGGTGAATATCCACCTGAAACGAGACCGAAACCTGATTTTGCAGGAAGATAGCCAGCGCGCGGCGACCTTTATTCCACAACCAGTGACCAATGCGGTAGGCCTGTAGCGCATGAAAGCCTTTCAGATATAACAGCGGCGTGGAGTATTTATCCACCGCCGGATCGCGAGTGCGCACGGCCTGAATATCGCAGGCTGCCGACGCGATCATTTCCGGGTCGGCGGCATAGGCCTCTTCAACTACTTCACGGATAGCGATAGCGGGCATGATGGGCGAAGCCAGTTTATTTGCCAGCATATAGCTCAGCGCACTGCCCAGATTTTCATGCTTGAGTAGCGTGGCGTGATAAAAACTGGCCAACATAGGCTCACAGTCAGCTAAAGCGCGGGCTTCAGCTTTAATATTCTTCCAGACGATTTCCAGTTCTTCACACGGCATGGCTTACTCCAGACGGGCAGAAAACGACCAACCCGTTCTGTGCGGGTTGGGTCGTTTATGCAAACAGTTCCTTACGGCTAGTGGCGACTCAGCTCTTCCTTGCGGGCGCGACCTAATAACGTTAATGCTGCCTCGCGCGCGTTTTTTCCGCAATACAATACTTGATAAATTTCCTCGGTTATTGGCATTTCAACACCAAAACGGTGCGCCAATTCACGAACTTCTTTCGTATTGCGATAGCCTTCGACCACCTGGCCAATCTTATCCTGCGCGCCTTTAACGTCCATGCCCTGGCCAAGCATCATGCCAAAACGACGGTTGCGCGACTGGTTGTCGGTACAGGTCAGCACCAGATCGCCTAAGCCCGCCATCCCCATAAAGGTGGCGGGATCGGCACCAAGCGCTGCGCCAAGCCGCGACATTTCGGTCAGTCCACGCGTGATTAGCGCCGTGCGGGCGTTCGCGCCGAAGCCGATGCCGTCAGACATCCCCGCGCCAATCGCAATCACGTTTTTCACCGCGCCGCCAAGCTGCACGCCGATAAAATCCGCATTGATATAGACGCGAAAACTTTTTCCGCAGTGCAACAGTTGCTGGAGATCGTCGGCAAAGGTCTCATCGGTTGAGGCCAGCGAGATTGCCGTCGGCAAACCCGCCGCCAGCTCTTTAGCGAACGTCGGACCGGAAATCACCGCCAGCGGGATTTGATCGCCTAACGCTTCGCGAGCGACATCCTGCAACAGGCGCCCCGTTTCCGCTTCCAGGCCTTTGGTCGCCCATACCAGACGCGCATCCGGACGCATCAGCGGTTTAATCTGCCGCAGCACGTCGCTGAAAACATGGCTTGGCACCACCACCAGAATGTTACGACTGGCCGCCAGCGCGGTTGCTAAGTCGCTTTCCAGGTGTAACGTATCGGGAAAAGGCACATCGGGAAGGAACGCGACGTTGCAGCGATCGTGCTCCAGGGTCGCGATATGTTTTGGGTCGTGGCCCCACAGGACAACCTGGTGGCCGTTTCTCGCCAGAGTGATGGCAAGAGCGGTGCCGTACGAGCCGGCACCGATGACTGTCATTGACGCATTACTTTGGTTCATCAGGCATCCTGATGTTCTTCAGTACCTTCGCCAGCCTGCTGCTGCAAATAGTTCATGAACAGCGCATCAAAATTGACCGGCGCAAGGTTCAGTTGCGGGAACGTACCGCGTGAAACCAGGCTGGTGATGCACTCGCGAGCATACGGGAACAAAATGTTCGGGCAGTATGCGCCCAGGCAATGCGCCATCTGAGTACCTTCAATACCGCTGATGGAGAAAATACCGGCCTGCTGAACTTCGCACAGGAACGCGGTTTCTTCCCCCAGGGAAGCCGTTACGGTAACACGCAGCACAACTTCATAAACGTCATCCGCCAGTTGGGAAGATGCCGTATCAAGATCCAGTTTAACCTCTGGCTGCCAATCTTTCTGGAAAACATGCGGTGCGTTTGGCGCTTCGAAAGAAACATCCTTGGTATAGATACGTTGGATCTGGAAAGCCATTTCAGTGTTATTTTGTTCTGACATGTGTAAAACCCTTTAGTGTTGTCCTTAAATACTTGAGTACGCCTTAACGCAACAGCGGATCCAGTCCACCACGCGCATCCAGCGCATACAAGTCGTCACAACCGCCAATGTGCTGTGCATCAATAAAAATTTGCGGAACCGTCGTTCGGCCACTACGTTTGATCATCTCTTCACGCTTCACGGCGTCGCCGTCAATCGCAATTTCCTGGAAACTCACGCCCTTGCTGTTTAACAGCGTCTTTGCACGATGGCAAAACGGACAGGTTGCTTTGGTGTAGATTTCAATATTGGCCATGACTTCGCTCCTGTTTTTTACCCGATGGATTTCATGTCGACGCAAGGGCAAGTCATTCCCCTTGCGTCATGAAAACGACGGGTAATCACTTACCGCGCACCAGAGGCAGATTCTCGCCGCTCCAGCCTGCTACGCCTTCTTTCAACACAAAGACCTTTTCAAAGCCGGCTTTTGTCAGCGCGTTAGCGGATTCCTGGCACTGCATACCAGAACCGTCGACCACGATAATCGGCTTGTCTTTGTGCTTTTCCAGTTCGCCAACATTGTTGGCTTTGATTTCGCTCGGCAGCAAATTGGTCGCGCCAGCGATATGGCCTTTACGGAAATCGTCACGTTGACGTAAATCCACAACAACGGCGTCCTCTTTGTTGATAAGGCGCGTGGCTTCGCCGCGTGTAATCACCTTAACTTTTGAAGTCAGACCTTTGAACGTGGTAAATAAAACCGCCACCAGTAACGCAATCCAGGCGATACTCAGTATGGGATGACGGCCAACAAATTGCATAATTTCTTGCATGGGGGGTAACAACTCCCGACGTAGTGATTAAAAAACCAGGAAAGGAGTATACCTGCGCAGTGGCGCAAATACAGCCAGAGCGTGCACTGGAATGCATTTTTGCGGGGCGCTACGAAAAAAAATCACGCTATTACTTGCCTTCTCACGCCAGCGCGATCCCTTTCTTTGATCTTCTGAGGCTATTTTATCGATTCAGCTGTAGTAAAATTACGCAATTATTTTGTCTATTGAGTATGAGGTTGTCGCAATGTCGGTTTCTAAAAAACCTATGGTACTGGTGATTCTGGATGGCTACGGCTACCGTGAAGAACAGCAGGATAACGCTATCTTAAACGCCAAAACCCCGGTGATGGATGCTCTGTGGGCAAAACGTCCGCATACCCTGATCGACGCATCCGGTCTGGAAGTGGGTCTGCCTGACCGCCAGATGGGCAACTCCGAAGTGGGCCACGTTAACCTGGGCGCAGGCCGCATCGTTTATCAGGACCTGACGCGTCTGGACGTTGAAATTAAAGAACGTACTTTCTTTGCTAACCCAGTCCTGACCAATGCGGTAGACCAGGCGAAAAACGCCGGTAAAGCGGTTCATATTATGGGTCTGCTGTCCGCGGGCGGCGTCCACAGCCACGAAGATCACATTATGGCGATGGTGGAACTGGCCGCAGAGCGCGGCGCAGAAAAAATCTATCTGCACGCCTTCCTCGACGGTCGCGACACGCCGCCGCGCAGCGCTGAAGCCTCGCTGAAAAAATTCGAAGACAAATTCGCCGCGCTGGGCAAAGGCCGCGTGGCGTCTATCGTCGGTCGTTACTACGCTATGGACCGCGACAACCGTTGGGATCGCGTGGAAAAAGCGTATGATCTGATGACCCTGGCCCAGGGCGAATTCCAGGCGGATACCGCTGTGGCTGGCCTGCAGGCCGCTTACGCTCGTGATGAAAACGATGAGTTTGTCAAAGCAACCGTTATCCGCGCCGAGGGCCAGGCTGATGCGGCGATGGAAGACGGCGATACGCTGATTTTCATGAACTTCCGCGCTGACCGCGCGCGCGAAATTACCCGCGCTTTCGTTAACGCTGATTTCGACGGCTTTGCGCGTAAGAAAGTGGTTAATCTGAACTTTGTGATGCTGACCGAATACGCCGCCGACATCAAAACTGCCGTTGCCTACCCACCAGCGTCGCTGGCGAATACCTTTGGCGAATGGATGGCGAAAAACGACAAAACTCAGCTGCGTATTTCCGAAACGGAAAAATATGCGCACGTAACCTTTTTCTTTAACGGCGGCGTAGAAGAACCGTTTGCTGGCGAAGAGCGCATTCTGATCAACTCCCCGAAAGTGGCCACTTATGACCTGCAACCGGAAATGAGCTCTGCAGAATTGACTGAAAAATTGGTCGCGGCGATCGAAAGCGGTAAGTACGACACCATCATTTGTAACTATCCAAACGGCGATATGGTCGGTCATACCGGCGTGATGGAAGCCGCCATCAAAGCGGTGGAAGCGTTGGATAACTGCATTGACCAGGTAACAAAAGCGGTTGAGTCCGTTGGTGGACAACTGTTGATTACCGCGGACCACGGCAACGCGGAGCAGATGCGCGATCCGGCGACCGGTCAGGCGCATACCGCCCACACCAACCTGCCGGTGCCGCTGATTTATGTCGGCGAGAAAAACGTGAAGGCGGTCGAAGGCGGCAAACTTTCAGACATTGCGCCTACCATGCTGTCGCTGATGGGGATGGAAATCCCGCAAGAGATGACTGGTAAGCCGCTGTTCATCGTGGAATAATCCCTCCCCATGAGGGGAAAGGCGATTAACACCATTCAACAGGCCGTGAAACCAAGAACGTTTTCAGTCAGGCCTTTGTTCTACGCCAGCGTACTTAGCGCTGGCGTATTGTTGTGCGCCTTTTCCGCCCACGCGGATGACCGTGATCAACTTAAATCTATTCAGGCCGATATCGCCGCGAAAGAACGCGACGTACGCCAGCAGCAGCAACAGCGCGCCAGCCTCCTGGCACAACTGAAAGCCCAGGAAGAGGCCATCTCGGCCGCAGCGCGTAAGCTGCGCGAAACGCAAAGCACTCTGGATCAGTTAAACGCGCAAATTGATGAGATGAACGCCTCAATTGCCAAACTGGAGCAGCAAAAAGCCAGCCAGGAGCGTAATCTCGCCGCGCAGTTGGACGCCGCTTTCCGCCAGGGCGAACACACCGGCATTCAGCTTATTCTTAGCGGAGAAGAAAGCCAGCGTGGGCAACGCCTGCAGGCCTACTTCGGCTATCTGAACCAGGCGCGCCAGGAGACTATCGCCGAACTGAAACAGACTCGCGAACAGGTCGCCACGCAAAAAGCCGAGCTGGAAGAGAAGCAAAGCCAACAACAAACGTTGCTGTATGAACAACGCGCCCAGCAGGCGAAGCTGGAGCAGGCGCGTAATGAACGTAAGAAAACGCTTGCCGGACTGGAGTCGTCTATTCAGCAAGGCCAGCAACAGTTAAGCGAACTACGCGCCAACGAATCACGCCTACGCAACAGTATCGCGCGGGCAGAAGCGGCGGCCAAAGCGCGAGCGGAGCGTGAAGCCCGCGAAGCGCAGGCGGTACGCGATAAGCAGCAGGAAGCCTCGCGTAAAGGCAGCACCTATAAGCCGACGGAAAGCGAGCGTTCGCTAATGTCCCGCACCGGCGGTCTGGGCGCGCCTCGCGGTCAGGCATACTGGCCGGTACGCGGCCCGATATTGCATCGCTATGGCGAACGGCTGCAAGGTGAGCTACGTTGGAAGGGGATGGTGATCGGCGCGTCGGAAGGCACCGAGGTCAAAGCCATCGCCGACGGCAGGGTGATTCTGGCGGACTGGCTGCAAGGCTATGGCCTGGTGGTGGTCGTGGAGCATGGTAAAGGCGATATGAGCCTTTACGGCTATAACCAGAGCGCGCTGGTCAGCGTAGGCGCGCAGGTGCGCGCCGGACAACCTATCGCCCTTGTGGGCAGTAGCGGCGGTCAGGGCAGACCCTCGCTTTATTTCGAAATTCGTCGCCAGGGTCAGGCCGTCAATCCACAGCCGTGGTTGGGAAGATAAGTTTTGCCTCAGTTTCGTCGCTCCATTCTCACGCTGGCCACTTTGCTGGCGTTTGCACATCCCGTTTTCGCTGGCAAGCTCGCCATCGTGATTGATGATTTTGGCTATCGCCCGCATACGGAAAACCAGGTTCTGGCGCTGCCGCCAAACATCTCCGTCGCCGTGCTGCCCAACGCGCCGCACGCGCGCGAAATGGCAACTAAAGCGCACAATAGCGGGCATGAGGTGTTAATCCATCTGCCGATGGCGCCGCTAAGCAAACAGCCGCTGGAGAAGGATACGCTGCGACCAGATATGAGCAGCGATGAGATCGAGCGCATTATCCGCGAGGCGGTAAACAACGTGCCGTATGCCGTCGGGCTTAATAACCACATGGGCAGCGCAATGACTTCCAGCCTGTTCGGTATGCAAAAAGTTATGCAGGCGCTGGAACATTACAATCTCTATTTTCTCGACAGCATGACGATTGGCAATAGCCAGGCGATGCGCGCGGCATCCGGTACGGGTGTGAAAGTGATCAAGCGCAAAGTGTTCCTCGACGATACGCAAAACGAGGCGGATATCCGCCGTCAGTTTAATCGCGCTATCGAACTGGCCCGTCGCAACGGTTCCGCTATCGCGATTGGTCATCCGCATCCCGCAACGGTTCGCGTGCTGCAACAGATGGTTTATCGCCTGCCGGCGGATATCACCCTGGTACGTCCAGGCAGCCTGCTCAACGAACCGCAGGTAGATACGTC
This sequence comes from Salmonella sp. NW38, assembly GCF_051807745.1. NCBI lineage: Bacteria > Pseudomonadati > Pseudomonadota > Gammaproteobacteria > Enterobacterales > Enterobacteriaceae > Salmonella > Salmonella sp. NW38. Next base: position 277,469 of record NZ_JAMMTO010000004.1, read on the forward strand.
CCGACCTGGTTTGACGCCGCAGAAAATTGACGCGCCGCGCAATCCCTTTCGCGGCGTGAAGATGTGCAAGCCGAAAAAACCGCTGCAACCGGTCTACGCTACGCGCTTTTTCAGCGTCATCGGCGAGAGCATTACGCAAAGTTCCGTGGTTGTCTGGTTTCAGCACCAGTGGCAAGGCTGGGGGAAAATCGCCGCGCCTAAAAACGTGAGCGCTAAGACAGATTGAGCGCCTTACGGGCCATACGACGGTGCGACAAAGTTTTGTCGCGCCATTGCCACAGCCGGAAAGACCAGAGTAGCGTCTGATAAGCCGCTTTCGCGCTGCGGACGTTAGCCATCATCCGTCTATACATGCCAGAAGTAAAAATTTCGGCAATCATACGCTGGCGGGTCAAAATATCAGGTTCTTTACGCACCGCATGACAAACGCGTAACGCTTCCCAGGTAATTTGCTGGCGAAATTCCGGGTAAATCGGAATACGATGGGCATAATCACGATTGAGCTTTTCTAATAATCGCGTAATTTTAATATAATGCCGCTGATAATTAAGATTTTTATTGCCTTGTCTTTGCAAACGGCTTACCGAATTATCATGCAGGAAATATTTATATAATGATTGTTCGGTATAACGTACGCGCGTGGCATTAAACATAACTTCCGTCGACCATAATATGTCCTGATGATGTAGTCCGGGAACGAAAGTAATATTGTTATCGGTAATTAACGCACGTCGATACACGCCCATCCAGACAACATGCGTCCAGCGCCGCGAGGCCAGCGCCATACGCAACCAATCCGGTCCGCTTAATACCCCGGTGGAACGCAGACGATCGGTCGGAATAGATTGCCAGGCGTGCCCGGTTTTTCGGACGCACCAGTCCGCATTACACTGCGCAACGTCCAGATCATCGTTAAGCGCCATGGTCATCAGCGTTTCATACATCTTCGGGTAGACCAGGTCATCCGCATCGACAAAGGCGACATAATCGCCGGTCGCCGCTTGCAGGCCAAGATTACGGGCGACAGATGCGCCAGCATTGGCCTGATGAAGCAGTCGCACATGCGGGTAATGTTCCGCGTAATGTTTTGCTATCTCAACGGAATGATCCGTCGATCCATCATTCACAATAATAATTTCCAGCGCCGACCACGTTTGCGCGATTAACGACGCCATGCAAGCATTAAAATCCGCTCCCGCATTATATAACGGGATAATGATACTCACTTTGGTTTTACTATTTTTCATAACGATTACCAGAAAAACCTTAATTTACCCTGCCTTTATACTGTGGCTCTATTAAGAAACTATTAAGTCGCCATAATTAATTTTTACAGTAAAAAGCAAGCACAAAACTCAGAGTAGAGCGTGACGTTAGCGAGTAAAATAAGAGTAAAGCGCAATTACGAATGCTTGATGTCTATGACAATTCTTTACGGCTTTCCAGATTTTCCCTAACAAAAAAGGTTGGCGAATGACACCAACCTTTTACGATGAAACGTATATCAGACCCGATAAAATTATCGGGTCTCTATACATATTAATCCCAGCTCAGAATAACTTTTCCTGACTGGCCTGAACGCATGGCGTCAAAACCTTTCTGGAAATCATCAATAGAGAAACGATGGGTGATAATCGGTGACAGATCCAGACCGGACTGGATCAGCGCCGCCATTTTGTACCACGTTTCGAACATCTCACGACCATAAATACCTTTAATGAACAAGCCCTTAAAGATAACTTTAGTCCAGTCGATAGACATATCTGATGGCGGAATCCCCAGCATCGCAATACGACCGCCGTGATTCATGGTGTCCAGCATGGTACGAAACGCCGGCGGCGCGCCGGACATCTCCAGACCCACATCGAACCCTTCGGTCATTCCCAGCTCCGCCATGACGTCGTTCAGGCTCTCTTTCGCGACGTTGACCGCGCGGGTGACGCCCATTTTACGCGCCAGCTCCAGACGGTATTCATTGACGTCAGTAATCACCACATGACGCGCGCCGACATGTTTCGCCACCGCGGCGGCCATTACGCCGATTGGCCCCGCCCCCGATACCAGTACATCTTCGCCGACCAGATCGAAAGACAGCGCCGTATGCACCGCATTACCAAACGGGTCGAAAATAGAGGCTAAATCATCAGAAATGTTATCCGGGATTTTAAACGCATTGAACGCCGGGATGACCAGGTATTCCGCAAAGCAGCCGGGACGGTTGACGCCCACGCCGGTGGTGTTGCGACACAGGTGAGTACGACCGCCGCGGCAGTTGCGGCAATGACCGCAGGTGATATGACCTTCGCCGGAGACGCGATCGCCGATTTTAAAGCCTTTCACTTCCTGACCGATGCCGACCACTTCGCCGACATATTCATGCCCCACGACCATCGGAACCGGGATGGTTTTTTGCGACCAGTCATCCCAGTTATAGATGTGAACGTCAGTGCCGCAGATGGCTGTTTTACGGATTTTAATCAGCAAATCGTTATGGCCGACTTCCGGTTCCGGAACGTCGGTCATCCAGATGCCCTCTTCCGCTTTCAGTTTGGATAACGCTTTCATCTTACATCCTCAGGCAATCACGCCCAGTTGTTTACCAATACGCGTGAACGCGTCTACCGCACGCGTAATTTGCTCAGGCGTATGCGCCGCAGACATCTGGGTACGAATACGCGCCTGACCTTTTGGTACGACCGGATAGAAGAAACCGGTAACGTAAATGCCCTCTTTTTGCAGTTCGCGGGCAAATTTCTGCGCGACAACCGCATCTCCCAGCATTACCGGGATGATGGCGTGATCCGCGCCTGCCAGCGTAAATCCCGCGGCAGACATCTGCTCACGGAACTGCCGGGCGTTCGCCCACAAGCGATCGCGCAGTTCTGCGCCCGCTTCCACCATCTCTAACACTTTAATAGAAGCCGCCACGATCGCCGGCGCCAGTGAATTGGAAAACAGATATGGGCGGGAACGCTGACGCAACCACTCAACGACCTCTTTGCGCGCCGCGGTATAGCCGCCGGATGCGCCGCCTAACGCTTTGCCCAGCGTACCGGTAATAATATCTACGCGGCCCATTACGTCGCAGTATTCATGGGAACCGCGACCGTTTTCGCCGACAAAGCCTACCGCGTGAGAATCATCAACCATCACCAGCGCATCGTATTTATCGGCCAGATCACAGACGCCTTTCAGATTGGCGATGACGCCATCCATTGAGAACACCCCGTCGGTGGCGATCAGGACATGACGCGCGCCGGCCTCACGCGCCTCTTTCAGCCGCGCTTCCAGCTCTGCCATATCGTTGTTGGCATAGCGATAGCGCTTCGCTTTACACAAACGCACGCCGTCAATGATAGACGCGTGGTTCAGCGCGTCGGAGATAATGGCGTCTTCCGCGCCCAGCAACGTCTCAAACAAGCCGCCGTTAGCGTCGAAACAGGAGGAATACAGAATCGCATCTTCCATGCCGAGGAAGCTTGCCAGCTTTTGCTCCAGCGCTTTGTGGCTGTCCTGGGTGCCGCAGATAAAACGCACGGACGCCATACCGAAACCGTGGCTGTCCATGCCCGCTTTTGCGGCATTAATCAGCTCAGGGTGATTCGCCAGCCCGAGATAGTTATTGGCGCAAAAGTTAATAACGTGGCTTCCATCCGCCACGGTGATATCCGCCTGCTGCGCAGACGTAATAATGCGCTCTTCTTTAAACAATCCTTCCGCCCGGGCGGTTTCCAGATCGTTGGTTAACTGTTTGTAAAAATCCCCACGCATTGCGATTCTCCAGACTGGGCAAATTTCAGCACATATTACCCAAAGCGATACGTTGATACGAGATGACGCGTCATCACTTCTTTAAAATGCAGCATAAATCACGCGTATCCTCACGGGTTATCAGTGAATGGATGAATAGTGTTATGATAAGAGCATTCATGTCTGAGACAGTCTCTGACACCATAATTCAAAGGTTACAGTTATGATCATCGTTACCGGCGGCGCGGGCTTTATCGGCAGCAATATCGTTAAGGCCCTGAATGATAAAGGTATCACCGATATTCTGGTGGTGGATAACCTGAAAGACGGCACCAAGTTTGTAAACCTGGTGGATCTGAACATTGCTGACTATATGGATAAGGAAGATTTCCTGATCCAGATTATGTCCGGAGAAGAGCTCGGCGATATCGAAGCTATTTTCCATGAAGGCGCCTGCTCTTCCACCACCGAGTGGGACGGCAAGTATATGATGGATAACAACTATCAATACTCCAAAGAGCTGCTGCACTATTGTCTTGAGCGCGAAATCCCGTTCCTCTACGCCTCTTCTGCCGCCACCTATGGCGGTCGCACGTCTGATTTCATCGAATCGCGCGAATACGAAAAACCGCTTAACGTTTACGGCTATTCTAAATTCCTGTTTGATGAATACGTGCGCCAGATCCTGCCAGAAGCGAACTCGCAGATTGTCGGTTTCCGCTATTTCAACGTCTATGGACCACGTGAAGGCCATAAAGGCAGCATGGCAAGCGTGGCATTTCATTTGAATACACAGTTAAACAACGGCGAAAGCCCGAAACTGTTTGAAGGCAGCGAAAACTTCAAGCGCGACTTCGTTTACGTGGGCGATGTGGCCGCCGTTAACCTGTGGTTCCTGGAAAGCGGCAAGTCCGGCATCTTTAACCTGGGCACAGGCCGTGCGGAATCTTTCCAGGCCGTCGCCGACGCGACGCTGGCATACCATAAAAAAGGTAGCATTGAATACATTCCGTTCCCGGATAAGCTGAAAGGTCGCTATCAGGCGTTTACGCAGGCGGATTTAACCAATCTGCGCAACGCGGGCTACGACAAACCCTTTAAGACCGTCGCCGAAGGCGTCACGGAGTATATGGCCTGGCTGAACCGCGACGCGTAAGTATGAAAATTTTGGTCATTGGCCCGTCCTGGGTGGGCGACATGATGATGTCGCAAAGTCTCTATCGCACGCTTAAAGCGCGCTATCCCCAGGCGATAATCGACGTGATGGCGCCAGCCTGGTGCCGTCCGTTGTTATCGCGTATGCCGGAAGTTAACGAGGCGATACCCATGCCGCTGGGCCACGGCGCGCTGGAAATCGGCGAGCGCCGTAGATTGGGCCATAGCCTGCGTGAGAAGCGCTACGATCGCGCCTGGGTGCTGCCAAATTCGTTTAAATCGGCGCTGATTCCTTTCTTTGCCAATATCCCGCACCGTACCGGCTGGCGCGGCGAAATGCGCTATGGCCTGCTGAACGATGCGCGCGTCCTTGATAAAGACGCCTGGCCGCTGATGGTGGAGCGCTACGTGGCGCTGGCCTATGACAAGGGCGTGATGCGCACGGCGAAAGATCTGCCGCAGCCGCTACTCTGGCCACAGCTCCAGGTTAGCGAGGGTGAAAAGTCGCTGATGTGCAGCGACTTTTCACTATCTTCTGAACGTCCTCTGATCGGCTTTTGCCCCGGCGCGGAATTTGGCCCGGCAAAACGTTGGCCGCACTATCACTACGCCGAACTGGCAAAACAGCTCATTAACGAAGGGTATCAGGTCGTACTGTTTGGCTCAGCAAAAGACCATGAAGCCGGAAATGAGATCCTGGCGGCGCTGAATAGCGAGCAGCAGGCATGGTGTCGCAACCTGGCGGGGGAAACCCAGCTGGAACAGGCCGTCATTCTGATAGCCGCCTGTAAAGCCATCGTCACTAACGATTCCGGGCTGATGCACGTCGCGGCGGCGCTCGACCGCCCGCTGGTCGCCTTGTATGGCCCAAGTAGCCCGGATTTCACGCCGCCGCTGTCTCATAAGGCCCGGGTGATTCGTCTTATTACGGGTTATCACAAAGTGCGTAAAGGCGATACGGCGCAAGGCTATCACCAGAGCCTGATCGATATCATGCCGCAGCGGGTTCTGGAAGAGCTTCATTCGCTGTTGTCGGAAGAGGGCGTTTAATGCGGGTTTTGATCGTTAAAACATCATCGATGGGCGACGTATTACATACCCTGCCTGCGCTTACCGACGCGCAACAGGCGATTCCAGGGATTCAATTTGATTGGGTTGTCGAAGAAGGGTTTGCGCAAATTCCGTCCTGGCACAGTGCTGTCGATCGCGTGATTCCCGTCGCTATTCGCCGTTGGCGCAAGGCCTGGTTTTCCGCGCCCATCAAAGCGGAACGCACAGCCTTTCATCGGGCGGTATGCGCAAACCAATACGACGCTGTGATTGATGCGCAGGGGCTGGTAAAAAGCGCGGCGCTGGTGACGCGTCTGGCGCATGGGATAAAGCACGGTATGGACTGGAGTACTGCCCGCGAACCGTTGGCCAGCCTTTTTTATAACCGTAAACACCATATCGCAAAGCAACAACATGCGGTTGAACGGACGCGCGAGCTGTTCGCCAAAAGCCTGGGATACGATAAACCGCAGTCGCAGGGCGATTATGCCATCGCAAAACATTTTCTGCATTGCCAGCAGGCGGTCAGCGATCCATATGCGGTATTTTTACATGCCACGACCCGCGATGATAAACACTGGCCGGAAGCAAACTGGCGCGAGCTTATCGGTATGGTGGGCAACACCGGATTACGGATAAAACTTCCCTGGGGTGCGCCTCATGAGGAGGCCCGGGCTAAACGACTGGCCGAAGGCTTTGACTATGTGGATGTGTTACCGCGGATGAGCCTGGAGGAGGTCGCCAGAGTGCTGGCTGGCGCAAAATTTGTCGTATCGGTTGATACCGGCCTGAGCCATCTCACCGCCGCGCTCGACAGACCGAATATTACGCTATATGGCCCAACGGACCCTGGGTTAATTGGAGGTTATGGGAAGAACCAAATGGCATGCTGCTCACCAGAACAGAACCTGGCGAATTTAGATGCCACAAGCGTATTTGGAAAGATTCATTAAAGAGACTCTGTCTCATCCCAAACCTATTGTGGAGAAAAGATGCTAACCACATCATTAACGTTAAATAAAGAGAAATGGAAACCGATCTGGAATAAAGCGCTGGTTTTTCTTTTTGTTGCTACGTATTTTCTGGATGGTATTACGCGTTATAAACATTTGATAATCATACTTATGATTATCACCGCGATTTATCAGGTCTCACGCTCACCGAAAAGTTTCCCCCCTCTTTTCAAAAATAGCGTATTTTATAGCGTAGCAGTATTATCATTAATCCTTGTTTATTCCATACTCATATCGCCAGATATGAAAGAAAGTTTCAAGGAATTTGAAAATACGGTACTGGAGGGTTTCTTATTATATACTTTATTAATTCCCGTACTATTAAAAGATGAAACAAAAGAAACGGTTGCGAAAATAGTACTTTTCTCCTTTTTAACAAGTTTAGGATTACGTTCACTGGTTGAAATTGTCTTTTATATTCAGGACTATTCCAGGGGGGTGATGCCATTTACAAACTATGACCATCGACATATATCTGATTCAATGGTATTTCTGTTCCCGGCATTGTTGAATATCTGGCTATTCAGAAAAACATCGCTCAAACTCGCTTTCTTTGCGCTGAGCGCCGTCTACTTATTCTTAATGTTAGGCACCTTGTCGCGGGGAGCATGGCTGGCAGTTTTAGTGGTGGGCGTTTTATGGGCGATTTTGAACCGTCAGTGGAAACTAATGGGAATTGGCGCTGCTATCCTGGTTATTGCTGGCGTTTTAGTTATCACTCAGCAAAGCCATAAACCGGATCAGGAACGACTACTGTATAAATTACAGCAGACAGATAGCTCATATCGTTATACTAATGGAACCCAGGGTACCGCGTGGATACTGATTCAGGAAAACCCGATCAAGGGCTACGGCTATGGTAATGATGTGTATGATAGTGTTTATAATAAACGCGTTGTCGATTATCCAACGTGGACCTTTAAAGAATCCATCGGTCCGCATAATACCATCCTGTACATCTGGTTTAGTGCTGGCATATTGGGTCTGGCGAGCTTGGTCTATTTATACGGCGCTATCATCAGGGAAACAGCCAGCTCTACCTTCAGGAAAGTAGAGATAAGCCCCTACAATGCTCATCTTTTGCTATTTTTATCTTTCATTGGTTTTTATATCGTTCGTGGGAATTTTGAACAGGTCGATATTGCTCAAATTGGTATCATTACTGGTTTTCTGCTGGCGCTAAGAAATAGATAAAAAAACGCGCTGATACTTATTACGGTATCAGCGCGTTTTCCATCATCAGGACTCAATCACTTATCAAACCAGCTTTTCATTTGTTCCTCGAAACGCTGCGCTACATTTTCCCAACTGTATTTTGAAAACACCAGGGATTTTGCTTTTTCGGCAATCTGGTGGCGTTCCTTATCAGCAAGCGCACGGTTAATATCATTAATTATACTGTCGCTCGACATAGGTTCTGCGAGGTGATAGCCCGTTATGCCATCTAACACAAATTCGCTAATCCCCCCTTTTTTGCTGGCAAGAACCGCTTTTCCTGCTGCCATCGCTTCTACAGCCACCATGCAAAATGCTTCTTCAACCTGAGACGGCACAATAACCAGATCGGCTATATGATAGAAGTTATGCATCTGGTCGGGAGATTGCCCCCCAGCCATAATACAATCCGTTCCAATCTCTTTTGCGGCGTCCAGTACTTTCTTTTGATACTCTGCTTTTTCACCCTTGCGGCTTGCATAAGGGTCGCCAACAACGACAAGTTTAATATTACTTCTTAAGGTACGTAATTTTTTGAACGCCTGCAAAAGCAACAGGATGCCTTTATCAGGCGAAATTCTCCCGGCATATAAGAGAACGGTGGCATCTTCCGCAATATTTAATTGCTGACGAAGATTATCTTGTGGGTTTCTTTTATAAGTCTCAGCACAAAAACCATTAGGCACAATACTAACAGCAGCGGCAGGCAATCTTTCTTCATAAAACGCTTTAAGAAACTGACTGGGCACGATAATTTTTGCATCGTTATCAGGAAGTTCTGGTTCAAATGCGTTATGCATGTGCATAACCAGTTTTGCATTCGGATTGCGCTCTCTGATCTGCCGATACAGTTTCATACTATTATGAATAACAATGACGCTATCTTCCTGGGTAGTCACTTTATCTCTAATATTAAGGACGCGCTGGGAATAGGGTAGTGGGTCGAGACGAGTCCATTTCTGAAAAAGACGCTTATAAACTTTACTAAACCCAATGTAATGAATATCACAGTTATCGTTTATTTTATTATATTCAGGATAGCCAGCATTCTTTATACAAGCAATAGCACTCGGTATTGATAGTCGTTTTGCAACCTGGTAAATCCAGGTTTCTACCGCAGCCGCACCACGAGGAGGAATTGAAAATATAGGAGTAACAGTAAATATGATTTTTTTAATCATAATAGCTATAATCCAGAATAGTTAACTTTATAGAAAAAGAAATGTTATAGAAAAAGAAATGCGTGCCAAAGCAACGCAAAGTAATGATTTATCTAGTATCTAGACAATTTTATCGTAATATATTTCATCCTCAAGTTCCGAGGCTGTAATATATGGAATAATATCGTAATGAATTGCAGTATCATCTGATAAATTAAAGATATTTAAATCACTCACATTTTTTCTCATAAAAGTAAAAAATGGCAGTATTTTAAACAAGTCTTTACTAAGCTCAGATGGCATAGGGCTGGTAGATTCGTCATAGAAACGTGGGCAACTCCCTGTTAAGTCAAGCCCAGAACATATAATACGACCATACTTAAGGGAATAGGCAACCTGAATAGCGGTATAAGCAATAGTATGGCAAGAGCAATACCCGATGCTGATATCCTTGCAAAATCCAGCCAGTCGTCCTCTTTTCGAAAGGGGAACTGAAATAAGTAATGCTTTATGAACCCGCTTGAGGATATTAAATTTAATTTTCTTTAAAAAGCCCCCTTTTTCTCGGCGATAAAAGGAGCGAATAATTAAACAGTTTTCTTCAATATATTTTTGTTCATCCACTGAAGCCTGTTCGTACACATCAAGATTGACGATAGTAAACTGACTGTTGCGGCTAAAGTTATAAAAATCTTCGCGCCGGCGATGGAGGAAGCGAACATCCGTCAGAAGGTACAAAAATGGCTTGACGTTATTGTTTAGCAAATATTGAACAGAACCATTGACTGCAATGACATCTTTCATTCGTAACAAGGACAGCGGCGTCTTTCTGGACGTAGGACCAGAAAGAAAAATAATACAATCTTCAGCCGTTCTTTTCGCAATAAGTTGCAGAACATCGGCGTGAGTTATGAAGTTAACGCTGCCCATAAAAAACTCGTATGTTTATCATGCAACCTATAAATAAATGTTATATTCAATAACTAATATTACATCTCAAATTCTCTCAAGTATGTCATAACGCTGCAGCAAATAAAAGTCAGTCAGCCCCTTAAATTAAACCAAACGTGCTACATTGATCAGCGCTTTTCCTTACCCTTAATACGACGAAGGAAATTTCGAATTTTTTTCTTATAAATCAATAAGTAAAATCCGATATCTCTCACATTATTTTTGATACCATAATGTCTTTCTAAATCAATACGATCCTTTGCTTTCCGTTGCCTGGAAGGTCTTTTTCCGGACAAATCGATAATTCTGATCTCATTGCCTTGCAGGATAAAGTTACCTTTATGGGGATCGCCCGAAACCATACCATGCTGATGCAGAGAATATATCGACTGTTTGATTTTCCCTCTCACCTCGTCAGAAATTTCTGGCATATCAACAAGTTCAATACCTTCAATATACTCAATTATCATCACGTATGTTTTTACATAGCGTAATGTTTTAATTTCCGCCAGCAGGTAAAAATCATTAAGCGCCGCAAACCCTTCACGCCGCACACGATCTGTCTGATGAAAAAGCTTTTCGTAGTAATCTCCTTTTACTAACGATTTGAAAAATCGTTCAGTATTTTTTACTTTTGGACTAAATACTTTGAGAATATATTTTCCGTAGTCTGTATTAATCAATACAACTTTTGTATCTTCTATATTACGGAAGACTTTAATAACCTGATGATTATAAGATAGAAAATCTTTGAATATCTCAATGTATTTTTCACCGTCTTTTTTGACAAAGACGGTATAGTTTTTAACCTTTTTTTCAATAATCATAATGGAGATTTAAGGAAGGGAATTATTTGTGGAAAAGTTTACGATAAAGATATGCGCTTCCAGCCAGAAGGCCTTTAAAGTAATGACCTTGCACGAGAAGATGTTTATATCGCTTCTTAAATTCAACTATGGTACGCGCATCTTTTGCGGGAAAATCTTTCCAGGGCGAATTCAGTCGTGCATTTTTATAATAGATAACTGAAGGATAATTTGCCCAGGCATGCCATGGTTTTGTAGCGCCCGTATAATGAATTAAAATAGTATTATCATTAATTATATTGCTATATTTTTTATGTGACTTATCTTTCAACTCACTTTTGATAGTATAAATGGTATTATACGGTCGCGGAAGAAAAATGACTTTATCCTGTAGGAGAATATTCAAAACATCCTGATCGGGATATTTAAAAGAGTCAGCCTCTTTACCTGCCAGAAGTAAAAATGCCTTTTCAGTTAAGGCATTCTCTTTCCATAATTTCAGGTTAACAAAAACCACGCCGGAGTTAAAATAACCACCTTGTAAATTAAATGCTCTTAATCTCTCATTTACCTTATTCTGGATGGAATCAACATCTTTTACGACCGCAGCGATCTTCTCTGTCAGATCAAGCTGTAAAAGATCTTGCAAAGATCCTTTGCATACAACATCGGCATCCAAATAAAGTAATGTGTTTACCTTCTTGCTGAGATAATCGAAAGCAAATAAACGAAAATACATTGCTCTCGACCATACTTTAGTTTGAGGCAATACCTCAAGGCTTTCTACTTTAATAAGATAAAGAGAAATTTTTATGTGATGCTGTACGGCTAAACGCTCTATATATTTTACAAAACACGAGGAGTATGAATCACAAATAATATGGAAAGCGAGCGGGATATTATTATTTAATACAACTGAAGCAATTGATACCCCCACACCATCAAGATAGTTTTCATCAACACCATAAGAAATGTTTAATACGTTATCATCATTATTATTATTACTTTCATCAAAAACTTTATATTCAGCTATTTCTATCTCAGGAAATGAATCCATTACATCACCTATGGGTTTTATTCAAGAAGTTTACGTTTAAAGTAGGCTATATAATAATTTATACCCGAAGTATAATGCTTCTGATTAAACATATGCTTTGCCGCATAACGTAACTGATGACTAGTGACTGGATTTAAAAGTGCACAATGAGACCATGGTGAGTTGCTCTTAGCCTGTAAAAAATATTGTGACACAGGATAAGCCCCCCAACTATGCCAGGGCTTCGTTGGTCCGATATAATGAACAAATACAGTCTCAGCATCAACTGGATTAATAACTGAATCTTTTAATTCATAGTTAAGACTAAATTGTGTATTAAATTTTTTATCAACAAAACGTGCTTTATTCACTAACAATATATTTAATACATCCTGATCAAGGTGCGTTATGCGCTGTACTACCTCCGGATCTTTTAGCATTTCAATCGCTTTCTTAGAGATATTTTCTGCGGTCCAAAGAGGTATGTTAATTAAAATAAAACCGGCATTAAAATAGCCAGAAACCAGCCCAGGCGTTGCCAGGCTAACCGAGCGCTTAGTCCACCATTCCAACTCGCCTTCAGCAACGACAGCCGCAATCTCATTTTCAGCGAAGTTAAGCTCAATAAGCTCCTGAATACTCCCCTTACATGCAATATCAGCATCCAGATAAAGTACTCTATCTGTTTTATCTGAAAAATAATCGGCGATAATGAATCTAAAGTATGTTGCATAGGTCCAGTTTTTGGTACTGGGTAGCGATTTTAAGCGCTCACAGTCGATTAGGTAAACAACAATCTGCGTAGCGTACTGTTTTGCTAATGCCTCAAATCGCTGCTGGTCTTCAGAGTCAAAGAAATCGGTAAAAACATGGAAAGCTAACGCCTTCTCTGGGTTAGCAAGGAGAACCGATGCAATAGAAACACCACAGCCAAAAAGAAAGTTTTTATCAATCCCATAAGCTATATTAAATTTATCAGCATCACTATGTTGTGCATAGTTATAATCTAAAGTCTGTTGAATGACTTCTTCTTCAAAATATTTTCTGCTCATAGTGATCACTTTTGTAATTTCGAGAATATTGCATTATTAAAATTTTTAAAATATAGCACATCGTAAAATCTCTCAATCGTGCCGGGAATAATATCATGCTGATATTTTACTTCACCAGAAATAACGCGATTAAGGTGTCCTACAAAATCATCTATAGCCCCCGGGGTGTAAAGCTCACCATTCAAGCCGGGTTTAATCATATCGCGCGGACCAGACATACAATCAGAACTAATACACGGAATTCCATATGACATTGCTTCCAGCAGGGTCATAGGAAATCCCTCAAATGCAGAGGTAAGTAGTAACGCGGTGACATTTTTTATTTTTTGCTGTACGACTTGCCACGGCTCGCTTTGCCAACCATACCAGATCACACGCTGCTCAATACCAAGCTCCCGACTATAGGCCTGGCACTTTTCAAAATCTGAGCCATCACCAATAATATGTAGCTGCCATTCCCCTGTCGTACGAGCTAAGCCATCAAATAAATCTTTAACTCTTTTCTGTCCTTCAAATTTAAGACGCCCTACATAGAGAAATACAGCGGGTTTATCGCGCTCAGGCGACGGCACAATGATTGTTTTAATAGAGACAGGATTATAAACGACGCTAATATTTTGCGCTGAGATACCCCGTGCCATCATCTGTTCTTTAATACCACTACTGATGGCCAGATGATAATCTGCGTACGTTATACATTCTGCATGTTTTTTATGGTCGAGCGAAAAATGCGGCCACGAGAAAATAGTAAACTGTTTACCACTTTTCTTTCGTGCTTTATTGGCATAAAGACATGAGATGACATCAATACATATCACAATATCCGGTGACGTTTCTTTCAGCCACTGACTAAAATTATAAACATGCTTAGCTCGACGAAGAAAACTTAATTTTATATTTGAGAATGATTGCGCATATTTAATCTCTTTTAGCCATGCTTTATCCATTTTGTCATTACGACAAAAGAAAAACATTTCACAGTTGATTTTCGGAGAACTATTTTCAAACGTATGGATAACGTTGCTAATAACGGTCTCCATCCCTCCAAAACCAGATACCGCTTCGCCTATAAATGCTATTTTCATATATACCCCAGAGTTAAAACCTTAATCTAAAGACTTTAGATATTAAATAGCAAAAATAGTGATATACTCCTATAGAGTAATTTTTACCTGAGATTTCTCTTTTTGCTTTAAGGCGTATTTCACTTGGGGATGGTGCAAAAAACCTCCTGTTATTTTTCCATGGGGATACATTAAAGTATCGATCAAAATATCTTGCTTTAAATATCTTATACCATGGTTTATTTGGAGTCACATAATGCATAATAATAGTATTATCTATATTTTTAGCTTCAGCATCAAAATTAACCGACAATGTCGTTTTATTGTTAAATTTTCTTTGGAGATACTTCACCTTTCCATTGAGTAAAATATTTAAAACATCCTGATCGGCATATCTAAAAATCTTACCACTATTAATCATAGACAAAGATTCTTGAGTTACGTTATTTTTTCTCCACTCATCGTTATTAATTAACATCACGCCTGCATTGAAATACCCATTAAAATCCACCCCATAATCTAATTGTTTTACTCTTTTTTGCATATCCGGAGAGTCTAAGATCACTCCTGCGATTTCCCCTTCAAGATTAATATCAATTAACTCAGATAATGAACCATGACAAATAATATCGCAATCCAAATATAAAATTTTTGAAATTCCTTTATTAACAACATCCGGAATTAAAAAACGAAGACATGTAGATAATGGAATACCCAGAATTAATGTTTCCGGATTAATATCGAAATTATTGTTAATATGATATGCTGTAATTGATACATTGGGTTGTTTCAATTCAAGAAAAGGTAATAAATCATACTCCGACACACCCGATATCAATAAATGAAAATGCAAGTCAATATCTTTATTATTTTCGATAATGGAATATATTGCCACACCTGCTGGCATTATAAAACCATGATCAAAGCAAAGAGCAATGTCCAGTCTTCTTCCAAAAAAATCATCATGTTGAATTATGTTTTTTTGGTTTGAAATATAACTTTTAATGTCAGACATTCTGTCTATCCTTGTCTCACTCATAAATTACTCACTGAGTGCATAATTATTATAATTACAGATTTTTTCTTATTGTTCTTTCTTTAATTCGAGCGGCTTTAACATCCGCCTGATGAATCAACCCCGATTCTTTTTGCAAAATCTCTCGCAGGGGGAGAGAGAAATACTCACGCATAAACCGGAATATATCTCGCTGAGTCAGGCCAATATTCATTGAAGAAAAATAAAGCCCAATTAAATCCTTGTCACGCCAGCGAAGGGGAACGTGCTGGCGTATCTGCGCGCGATGCAGGTCGATTACGGAGATTTTTAAATCCTCTTCACGACCTGTGAAAGGTAAATGCAGAAGAAAGTGGCAAATATAACAGTCACGATGGTTAATTCCCCCGGCGTGCATTTTACGTACCATAGTCGCAACACGCTTAATAATCATCCACTTCACCTGCGCGTCCGGTGGATTAACAGCCCAGTCAGCACAGTAGTCTTCAAGGCTAATCGTGGGCGTTAAATCTTCGGTGATAATAAATGATGTTCTGGTTAACGGATTTACGCCTTTTTCACCAAAACCAACGCCGTGCATCGTATCAACGCCCAGCTCATGTAGACGATGAATGGCGTGCCATTCTCTGTCAGCGCCCAGAACAGGCATACGTAACGAAATCAGGTTCTTCACAATTTCTTTCAGCGAAGTGCCTTTATGCCACTTCAGGAAGTAGCTTTTGCCGTCCAGCTCAAACCGCAATGTTCGACGCGTCTCCAGCTCTCTGAACACTTCGCCCTGTAACGTTTTCACTTCCTCAAAAGCATCTTTACCGCGCCATAGTGTGGTTAACGGCGCTTTCAGCTCAACCATCTAAATCACCTGTAATAATATCTGCGGCCTTCTCCGGTAAGCTGTATAAATCCTGGGTATCAGCATAATACCGCGCATTTTCAGCCCAGGCGCTGCGTAAGGAAGGCTGTGTCAGCGCTTTGAGTAAAACCTCATTTAGCGCATCCTGGCGGAATGGTTCAGTCATCGCTTCGCCACAGTTTGCATCCACAATATAATGTGCATAACCGCACACCGCGGTTGTCAGCACCGGCAAACCAGCAGTAATGGCTTCCAGCAAAACAATACCAGCAGCTTCCTGATAGGCTGGATGCAGTAAAAGGTCGGCTGCCGCCATTAACTCCGCGATATCATTACGTCCGGAGAAAAAATGCACATTCGTGCCGACGCCGCTTCTTTCAGCCAGCGCTGCAAACTTCTTCGGCTTATCCTGCCCAACAACATAGAGCACCGTATTTTGCCGTAAAGATTCGGGTAGCGATGCCAGCGCTTCAATAGAGCGATCCACACCTTTACGAGTAAAGTCAGACCCTACTTGCAACAGTAATTTTTGCTGTTCTGAGATACCATTTTTCTGACGATAAATTTGACGACTGTTTGGGATCTGTTGGCTATATTTTCTGTCCGGGTAAATCCCCGGAGGAAGAATATGGAAACGCTCCGCTTCAGTCTGATAATGTTTTTGGAAGTCAGCAATCTGCTTATTCGTCAGCATTAATAGTTGCGTCGGCTTGCCGTGTTCAAACGTGGCGCGTTCAAAAGCAGCATAATGCCGATAGCGTGATGTCAGGCGATAGAAAAAACCTTTTTCCTGTGCGACTTTTTCGGCATAACACACGTCTGCGGCGTAATACACATCAAGGCCCGGCATCTTATTGAATCCAACCACCCGATCGACAGGGTGGTCGCGCAAATGGTGTTGCACCCAGGCATAATATTCTGCGTTACGACCGTGGTTCGTCCGGGATTTAACCGGCACGCGGATTAATTCAAAGTTATCCGGGCATTCCCCTTCCCATGACTGAGTATAAACGCGAACCTGATGACCTCGCGCCGCCACGGTTTGGGCAATGCGCATAAAATCACGCTGCAGACCGCCAAAAGGAAAATACTTATATAAGCAAAAGGCAACTCTCATAGCAGGCTGTCCAAATCTATGGTGCGTGCCTCATGCGGCAGCATTTTTTCCGTCGCGGCGATAACATCTTCAGCCGGAATCACGGAAAGGTATTTTTTATTACGATCAAGCTCATGCCGTTCAGGCATCGGCTGATAATTGCCTGCCCAAAACTGAATGATGTCGTCGGTCCAGGGACGCCAGAACACATGATCCGTCGCGCCGAAAAGGCAAATGACCGGCGTTTTGACTGCTGCGGCAATATGACCAGGGGCCGAATCAACGCCGATAAAGAGATCCGCATGGTCAATCAACGCGCCCAATTCAGGAAAGCGAGTTTTACCCGCCAGACCAGTAACCGGTTTTGTTTCACAGCCGCGTGCAATAGCATCCACGCAGGCCATCTCGTCTGCGGCCGGGCCTGACGTCAGTACAACCTGATAACCGCGGCGCTGCACGGCATCAATAACCTGAGAGAATTTATCATTATCCCAGCACTTAAATAACTGCCGTGCCGTAGGCTGAATAACAACATATTGTCGGGTCACACCAAGTTGTTTGAGCTGTTGTCGCATGTTTTCCCAATGTTCCGGGCGATAGCTCATGGTGGTTTCCGTGACATACTGTTTTAGCGCTAACGGCTTTAGCGCGGATAATGTGCGCTCAACAGCATGTTCTCCCGCATAAGGTACTAAATGCGTAAAGCTTTTTTTCCATAAAGCAGACTGACGATTACCGAAATCCTGCGAGATTTTTATTTTTGCGTTTAAAAAACGCACAATAAGCGCCACGCTCCACTGATCGGTGAGATTGACGACCAGATCATACGAGTTAGCACGCAATTTTTTGATTAGCGATAGCGCGTTTTTAATCTTCTCTTTTGTTCCTGCGCCTTTGTTACTGATGCCGTAGAGTGCATTAATCTCCGGATTTTCCGACAATATCGGTATGGTGTTCTGGTAAAGAAGCACATCGATTTTTGCATCGGGATAATTCTGCTTCAGCGTACTGATGACAGGGGTGGTAAGTAACATGTCTCCATGAAAACGCATTTTTATAATCAGAATTCTTCGAAATGGCTTTTCCACAAGCGACTCTTTGGTTGAAATTGTCCGGATAAATAAGCAGAAAAAAGCACGCTACCGCCCCAGGCTTCACAGCAACCCGATGGCTAATACCGCACTCATTTTAGATGCGCTAGTGTAACACTTCTTTCGCAGCAATCCGATACGAATAATTTTTATACACAATCATTTTTTTAATTATAAATTCAAAGAGATAATAATTTATCCCTCTCTTGTGAATGGTCATTCCCATTGTCTGGGGCGACAAGGGCGGCAAATTTCAATGGATTGCGTAAAAATGCAAAAATAATGAGGTTCAGCGCCTGGAATCCTCGCTTCTGAGCCAATTTGGCGCAAAAATGGGAAAAGTAATGGTAAAGCCCAGGCTAAATACATAGAATCCCCAGCACATCCATAAGTCAGCTATTTACTATGCTCGAATTGCTTTACACCGCTCTTCTCTACCTTATTCAGCCTCTGATCTGGATACGGCTTTGGGTGCGTGGACGTAAAGCGCCGGCCTATCGTAAGCGCTGGGGTGAACGCTACGGATTCTACCGCCGTCCGTTGAAACCGGGCGGAATCATGCTGCATTCCGTCTCGGTGGGCGAAACTCTGGCGGCCATCCCATTGGTCCGCGCTCTACGTCATCGCTATCCCGATCTGCCTATTACCGTAACGACCATGACGCCGACCGGCTCGGAGCGCGTCCAGTCCGCCTTTGGCAACGATGTTCAGCACGTTTACTTGCCTTATGATTTGCCCGATGCGCTCAATCGTTTCCTCAATGAGATTGATCCTAAGCTGGTATTGATCATGGAGACTGAGCTCTGGCCAAATCTGATTGCTGCGCTGCACAAACGTCATATTCCGCTGGTTATCGCTAATGCGCGGCTTTCCGCCCGCTCCGCCGCGGGTTATGCGAAGCTTGGCAAGTTTGTCCGTACGCTCCTGCGCCGTATCACCCTGATTGCCGCGCAAAACGAAGAAGATGGCGAACGCTTTGTGGCATTGGGCGCGAAGAACAATCAGGTCACGGTCACCGGCAGTCTGAAATTTGATATTTCAGTTACGCCGCAGCTGGCGGCTAAAGCCGTTACGCTACGCCGCCAGTGGGCGCCGCACCGTCCGGTCTGGATTGCCACCAGCACCCACGATGGCGAAGAGAGTATCGTTATCGCCGCTCACCAGGCGTTATTACATCAATTCCCGAATTTATTACTGATTCTGGTGCCCCGCCATCCGGAGCGTTTCCCGGATGCTATCAATCTTGTGCGTCAGGCAGGGTTAAGCTACATCACTCGCTCTTCGGGCGAAGTGCCGTCCGCCAGCACCCAGGTCGTGGTAGGCGATACTATGGGCGAATTAATGTTGCTCTATGGCATTGCCGATCTCGCCTTTGTTGGTGGTTCGTTGGTTGAACGCGGCGGTCACAACCCGCTGGAGGCCGCCGCTCATGCGATTCCGGTACTGATGGGTCCGCATACCTTTAACTTTAAAGATATTTGCGCCCGTCTGGATCAGGCGAGCGGACTTATCACGATTACCGATGCGGCTACGCTGGCAAAAGAAGTTTCCTCTTTACTGACCGATGCTGATTATCGTAATTTCTACGGACGTCACGCAGTTGAAGTGCTGTATCAAAATCAGGGCGCGCTCCAGCGTCTGCTGCAACTGCTGGAACCTTATCTGCCACCGAAAACGCATTGAGGACTGTCATGCAAAAACGGGCGATTTATCCAGGCACGTTTGATCCGATTACTAACGGTCATCTCGATATTGTGACGCGCGCAACGCAGATGTTCGACCATGTCATTCTGGCCATCGCCGCCAGCCCCGGTAAGAAACCCATGTTCACCCTGGACGAACGTGTGGCGCTGGCGCAAAAAGCGACCGCACACCTGGGTAACGTAGAGGTGGTGGGCTTTAGCGACCTGATGGCCAATTTCGCCCGCGACAGACAGGCGAATATCCTGATTCGTGGTCTGCGCGCGGTGGCGGATTTTGAATATGAAATGCAGTTGGCGCATATGAATCGCCATCTGATGCCGCAACTGGAAAGCGTTTTCCTGATGCCGTCCAAAGAGTGGTCGTTTATTTCATCGTCGCTGGTCAAAGAAGTGGCACGCCATCAGGGCGATGTGACCCACTTTCTGCCGGACAATGTGCATCAGGCGCTAATGGATAAGTTGAAATAAGTTTCCTTCCTTGCCGGGCCTGGCGTTTTACTTCTGACAGTGACGGCAATAGAACGTCGCACGCTGTGCGTGTTTCGTTGCGACTATCGGCGTACCGCATACCCGACACGGCTCGCCTTTGCGCCCGTACACCTGCAACTCCTGCGCAAAATAGCCCGGTTTCCCATCGCTTTGCAGAAAATCCTTCAGCGTTGTCCCGCCTTGTTCAATAGAGCGCAGCAAAACGGCTTTAATCACCCGTGCCAGCAGGTCGCACTCCTCTGTCGAGAGTGACGACGCCAGGCGGTCAGGGTGAATACCAGCGGCAAACAGCGACTCGCTGGCGTAGATATTCCCCACGCCGACCACCAGCTTGTTATCCATCAGCCAGGGTTTAATCGCCATCTTCTTCTTCGCGCATTTCTGCTGCAAATATTCGCCATTAAACTCATCGCTTAGCGGCTCCGGTCCCAGATGCGCCAGTACGTTATGCCCTTCCAGCTCTTTGGTCCATAACCAGGTGCCAAAGCGGCGAGGATCGGTATAACGTAGAATTTTGCCATTGCTCATCACCAAATCGACATGGTCGTGCTTTTCCGCCGGCAGCGCTTCCGACAGTATCCGCAAGCTTCCCGACATCCCCAGGTGAATAATTATCCAGCCGTCAGGCAGCTCCAGCAGTAAATATTTAGCACGACGCTGAACGCTAAGGACAGGTGTATCGCTCAGACGATAAATTTCGTCTGAAACCGGCCAGCGCAGACGGCCGTTACGGATATGGGCGTGCAGGATAGTAGCGCCAACTAAATGGGGTTCAATACCCCGGCGGCTGGTTTCAACTTCGGGTAATTCAGGCATAACGTCTCCGGCTGTATGGCAGGTCTCATTAATATGGGGACGGCCAGAAAACAAAAAACCCCGCCGAAGCGAGGTTTTTGTTACATCAAAGCGAGAATTATTTGATTTTCGCTTCTTTGTAGATCACGTGCTGACGGACAACTGGATCGAATTTTTTTAGTTCCAGTTTTTCCGGTTTAGTACGTTTGTTCTTCGTAGTGGTATAGAAGTGACCAGTACCAGCAGAAGAAACCAGCTTGATTTTCTCACGAATACCTTTAGCCATGACTTATTTCCTCTTAGTACTTAGTACTTTTCGCCACGGGCACGCAGTTCAGACAGAACTGTTTCGATGCCTTTTTTATCGATGATACGCATACCTTTAGCAGATACACGCAGGGTGACAAAACGCTTCTCGCTCTCAACCCAGAAACGGTGAGAGTGCAGGTTAGGCAGGAAACGGCGTTTAGTCGCGTTCAGTGCGTGGGAACGGTTGTTACCGGTCACCGGACGCTTGCCAGTAACTTGGCAGACTCGGGACATGTCTATTCTCCAAAAATCAAATTAGCTCGAGCTTCGTATGGGGTATCGGCGCCTCGTCAGGCTTTACAGCCTGGTCATCGCGCAGTTCTATTGAACTCTCGATTGCCAGGCCCAAATGCCAAACCCGAGATTCTCAAAGGTGGCGTAGTATACGCTGACCCGGCGATATGCTCAAGTCCCGAACAGACAAAGATCCCGATGGATCGCGCAAAGAATCTTAAATCCAGCCGCGTTCGGCAAAAGAAACGTACTCTCCGCGCCCAATTATCAGGTGATCGAGCACCCGGATATCCATAAACTGGCAACACTTTATCACGCGCTCAGTGATAAGTTTATCTGCTTTACTTGGCTCTGCGCAGCCTGAAGGGTGGTTATGCGCCAGAATGACCGCTGAAGCATTGAGTTTAATCGCTTCCCGAACAATCTCACGCGGATGCACCTCTACGTGGTTAAGCGTGCCGGAAAACAGGCGGCTGTGCTGAAGCACCCGGTGCTGGGCATCGAGGAAGATCACCAGAAAGATCTCACGCTCTTCACCCGTCAGTTGGCTTTGCAGAAATTCCCGCGTCATTTCCGGACTCAGCAACGCACTTTCCTCATTCATGCGCACGCTGTAATAGCGCCTTGCCAGCTCAGCAATGCCTTTCAACTGCGCGAATTTCGCCAGGCCGATGCCGTTTACGCCGCGAAACTGCGCAAAGTCCGCCGACAACAGGCCATACAGCGACCCAAAGTGCTGCAATATCTCTTTTGCCAACGTCATAACATCTTTTCCCGGCGTGCCGGTACGTAAAAAAAGCGCCAGCAGTTCCACGTCGCTGAGGGAAGCAATGCCGGATCTGAGCATTTTTTCACGCGGTAATAATTCCTCCAACGTATCCATACGCGCACCTCCTTTTTTAAGGAAGCGGCATAGTGGCATAGCCTTTGGGAGAGATCGACGCCCCGATTTTGTTCTTGCGTAGCGCCTCGCAAAGTGGAGCGCAGGCAACGACACGACGCCGTAGAGATTGTGATAAAATAGCCGCCTTTCAAAGTCACCCAACAGGAAAGACATGATGAGCCTGGCCGGTAAAAAAATTGTTCTCGGCGTTAGCGGCGGTATCGCTGCGTATAAAACGCCGGAGCTGGTGCGCCGTTTACGTGAGCGCGGCGCTGACGTGCGCGTGGCAATGACCGAGGCGGCAAAAGCCTTTATTACCCCCCTGAGCTTACAGGCAGTGTCGGGCTATCCCGTATCCGACAGTCTGCTTGACCCTGCCGCTGAAGCCGCGATGGGGCATATCGAGTTGGGGAAATGGGCCGACCTGGTGATTCTTGCCCCCGCGACCGCCGACCTGATCGCCCGTGTAGCATCGGGTATGGCTAATGATTTAGTCTCCACCATCTGCCTGGCGACGCCAGCCCCGGTGGCCGTTCTTCCGGCCATGAACCAACAGATGTACCGCGCTGCTGCCACGCAACATAATCTGGAGGTGCTCGCCTCTCGCGGCCTGTTCATTTGGGGGCCGGATAGCGGCAGTCAGGCGTGCGGCGATGTAGGCCCAGGCCGAATGCTGGACCCATTAGTTATCGTTGATAAGGCCGCCGCGCATTTCGCTGCCGTCAACGATCTGCGACATCTTAATATCATGATTACGGCAGGCCCGACGCGCGAACCGCTCGACCCGGTGCGTTATATTTCCAACCACAGCTCCGGTAAAATGGGCTTCGCTATTGCGGCGGCCGCCGCGCGTCGCGGCGCAAATGTCACGCTGGTCTCCGGTCCCGTTTCGTTACCAACGCCGCCTTTTGTAAAACGGGTTGATGTCATAACCGCGCTGGACATGGAAGCCGCTGTTCAGGCCGCCGTTCAACAGCAGCACATTTTCATTAGCTGCGCCGCCGTGGCTGACTATCGCGCAGAGACTATCGCCAGTGAAAAAATCAAAAAACAGGCGGCGCAAGGTGATGAATTACTAATAAAAATGGTCAAAAACCCGGACATTGTCGCCGGGGTGGCCGCACTCAGTGACAATCGACCCTACGTTGTTGGGTTTGCCGCGGAAACGAATAATGTGGAAGAATACGCCCGGCAAAAACGTATCCGTAAGAACCTTGACCTGATTTGTGCAAATGATGTTTCTCTTTCAAATCAGGGATTTAATAGCGATAAAAACGCTTTACACCTTTTCTGGCAGGATGGAGATAAAGTCTTACCGCTTGAGCGAAAAGAACTCCTGGGCCAATTATTACTCGACGAGATCGTGACCCGTTATGATGAAAAAAATCGACGTTAAGATTCTGGACCCGCGTGTTGGTCAGCAGTTTCCGCTGCCGACTTATGCTACTTCTGGTTCTGCCGGGCTTGACCTGCGCGCCTGTCTCGACGACGCCGTAGAACTGGCGCCTGGCGCAACGACGTTGGTGCCTACCGGATTGGCCATTCATATCGCCGATCCATCACTGGCGGCAGTCATGTTGCCGCGTTCGGGCCTGGGCCATAAACATGGTATCGTGCTGGGCAACCTGGTCGGGCTGATTGATTCCGATTATCAGGGGCAACTGATGGTTTCGATCTGGAACCGTGGTCAGGACAGTTTTACCATTGAACCGGGCGAACGTATCGCGCAAATGGTGTTTGTTCCGGTCGTTCAGGCCGAATTTAATCTGGTGGAAGCATTTGACGCCACCGAACGTGGCGAGGGCGGCTTCGGTCATTCTGGCCGTAAGTAAATTTTACGCATCCCCATAACGTCATAATACTGCCGCAAGCGCTGAGTTTGCGGTTATAGCGTGGGTGCTCGCCTGGCAAGTGCTTATTTTCAGGGGTATTTTGTAACATGGCAGAAAAACAAACTGCGAAAAGGAATCGTCGCGAAGAAATACTTCAGTCACTGGCGCTGATGCTTGAATCCAGCGATGGAAGCCAACGCATCACGACGGCAAAACTGGCGGCCTCGGTCGGCGTTTCCGAAGCGGCGCTATACCGCCATTTTCCCAGCAAGACCCGCATGTTCGATAGCCTGATTGAGTTTATCGAAGATAGTCTGATTACCCGTATCAATCTGATTTTAAAAGATGAAAAAAACACCAGCACGCGTTTGCGCCTGATTGTGTTGCTGATTCTGGGTTTTGGCGAACGCAACCCTGGCCTGACGCGCATTCTTACCGGGCACGCGCTGATGTTTGAACAGGATCGCCTGCAGGGGCGCATTAATCAGCTTTTTGAACGCATCGAAGCGCAGCTCCGCCAGGTGCTACGAGAAAAAAGAATGCGTGAAGGCGAAGGCTACACGACGGATGAAAATCTGCTGGCAAGCCAGCTGTTAGCCTTCTGTGAAGGTATGCTTTCACGGTTCGTGCGTAGCGAATTTAAATACCGCCCAACGGACGATTTCGACGCCCGCTGGCCGCTCATTGCCGCTCAGCTACAGTAACGCTGACTGGATAGTGGCTCACGCCTTATCCAGGCGACAGAAACATAGGCCCGGTAAAGCGCCACCGGGCAATTCGCTTACACGCCAAATTCTTCCCGGTATGCTCGCACAGCCGCCAGATGCTCAGCCATATCAGGTTTTTCTTCCAGATAGGCAATCAGGTCTTTCAGCGTAATGATGGAGATAACCTTACAACCATAGTCGCGCTCCACTTCCTGAATCGCGGAAATCTCGCCGCGGCCACGTTCCTGACGATCCAGCGAAATCAGTACGCCAGCCAGCGTAGCCCCGTGCGCCTGAATAATCTCCATCGACTCGCGAATCGCCGTACCTGCGGTAATCACGTCATCCACCAGCATCACGCGGCCCTGTAGCGCGCTGCCCACCAGACTCCCGCCTTCGCCATGATCTTTTGCCTCTTTGCGGTTAAAGCAGTACGGCAGGTCTTTATCGTGATGTTCCGCCAGCGCAACCGCCGTCGTCGTCGCGATCGGAATACCTTTGTATGCGGGGCCAAACAGCAGATCAAATTCAATACCGGAATCCACCAGCGCTTCGGCATAAAAACGGCCTAACAACGCCAGGTCGCGCCCGGTATTAAACAGCCCGGCGTTGAAGAAATAGGGGCTTTTGCGCCCGGATTTCAGCGTAAACTCGCCAAACTTTAGTACCTGCTTGTTAAGCGCAAACTCAATAAACTGGCGCTGATACGGTTTCATGGATTCGCTCCTTTTCTTACTTTCATCATTTACGAAATTTACGGACAAAAAAAAGGCGACTTTTCAGTCGCCTTAAAATCAATTTTCTAACGCCGCCTTCTGCGTCGCCACAATGGATTCAATTCCCCCTCGGGCCAGCGCCAACAGAGTGAGAAGTTCTTCATGGCTGAACGGCTCGCCTTCCGCGGTACCCTGTACTTCAATAATGCGGCCGTCTTCAGTCATCACGACGTTCATGTCGGTTTCTGCGGCGGAATCTTCAACATATTCCAGATCGCAGATCGCTTCGCCGTTAACGATGCCTACGGAAACCGCCGCCACCATGCCTTTCATCGGGTTGGTTTTCAGCTTACCGTTGGCAACCAATTTATTCAGCGCATCCGCCAACGCCACGCAGGCACCGGTAATAGACGCTGTACGCGTACCGCCATCGGCCTGGATTACATCGCAGTCCAGCGTAATGGTAAATTCGCCGAGCGTTTTCAGATCGACCGCCGCACGCAGCGCACGCGCGATCAAACGCTGAATTTCCATAGTACGACCGCCCTGCTTACCCTTTGCTGCTTCACGCGCGTTACGGGTATGGGTAGCGCGAGGCAACATGCCATACTCTGCGGTGATCCACCCCTGTCCTTGTCCTTTCAGAAAACGTGGGACGCCTTCTTCAATGGAGGCGGTGCACAACACTTTGGTATCTCCAAATTCGACCAGTACCGAGCCTTCAGCGTGTTTTGTATAGTTACGGGTCAGGGTTACGGGACGCACCTGATTAGCGCTACGGCCTGCTGGACGCATATTGAGATCTCCGGCTTAAAACGAATGTGGCTGCGCATTATACGGACTTCCGATGGTTATTCCTATCCTGACAAGGCCTGGATAGCTATAATCCCCTCATCTCTCCTTTAAAAACGGGAACATCTATGATCCGCAGTATGACCGCCTACGCCCGGCGTGAAATCAAGGGTGAATGGGGTAGCGCGACCTGGGAAATGCGCTCGGTAAACCAGCGTTATCTGGAAACTTACTTTCGTCTGCCGGAACAGTTCCGTAGTCTTGAACCCGTCGTGCGCGAACGCATTCGTACACGCCTGACGCGTGGCAAAGTCGAATGTATGCTGCGTTTTGAACCCGATGCCAGCGCGCAAGGCGAGCTTATTCTGAATGAAAAGCTAGCGAAACAATTAGTTAGCGCCGCAAACTGGGTCAAAATGCAGAGCGACGAAGGGGAAATCAATCCGGTTGATATTTTGCGCTGGCCAGGTGTCATGGCGGCGCAAGAGCAGGATCTGGACGCGATTGCCGCAGAAATTTTAGCCGCGCTGGACGGTACGCTGGATGACTTTATCATCGCGCGCGAAACGGAAGGCCAGGCGCTGAAAGCGCTGATTGAACAACGTCTGGAAGGCGTCAGCGCCGAAGTAGCGAAAGTCCGCGCGCATATGCCGGAAATCCTGCAATGGCAGCGTGAACGCCTGGTCGCGAAGCTGGAAGATGCTCAGGTTCAGTTGGAAAACAACCGTCTGGAGCAAGAGCTAGTGATGATGGCGCAGCGCATTGATGTGGCGGAAGAGCTGGATCGTCTGGAAGCGCACGTCAAAGAGACTTACAACATTCTGAAGAAAAAAGAGGCGGTAGGTCGCCGTCTGGACTTCATGATGCAAGAATTTAACCGTGAGTCGAACACCCTGGCCTCCAAATCCATCAACGCTGATGTAACTAACTCCGCTATTGAATTAAAAGTGTTGATCGAGCAAATGCGCGAGCAAATCCAGAATATTGAATAATTCTGGCGCTCAATATGTCACAGAGCCCGCCTTATGCGGGCTCTCGTTTATCGGTAGTACGTTTTTAATTTCCGGCGAATAGCGTCGATAAGGCGCCGCTTCCACTCTACCGTCGAAGCCCGATACTGCATAAAAATAGCGCCTTCCGCCTGCTCCCCGGCAAGCGGCAAGACAAAAAGACCGCGCTTATCGGATAAATTTTCATACCAGGGGCGCGGTACAATCGCCATTAGCGGCGCCGACTGGACAGCAGGCGCAAGTTGACTGTAATCATGACAAACAAACGCCAGCGGACGTTCAAACCCGGCACGAGCCTGCTGCCTGTCCAGTTCATTGTTCTCTTTTGTCCACGGCAAACAGTAAATGTGCTGATAATGCTGTAGATCAGCAAAATTCAACTCTGCGGCATTCTCCAGACGTGAACGCAATGGCGCGCCATAAACCGCGATCAAACGCGTAGTCCCCACCCGCTCGTAATGCAGAGCGCTGACCTGCTTTTGATGGTCGCCAATTGCCAGCACCAAATCAACCGAGCTATCCAACAGTTCATCACGCCAGGGTCGGCGGGCAAAAGGAAGGCACTCGATCACCGCCTGATGAAGATGACCTTTCTCTGCGAGAACGGGCGTAAGCAGCGCGTTCAATGCGGGAGGAAGTACCACCCGGAAACAACGGGAGCCGTTCTCTTTATCGCCAAACAGCTCCTCATTAAGCGAAACAAACACAGGCGCCAATTTGTCACGCAGCGCCTGCGCATAAGGCGTAGGAATCTGGCGGTTCCCTTCCCGTCGAAACAACGGGTCGTTTAGCGCATCGCGCAATCTCATTAACGCATGACTTACCGCAGAAGGCGACAAAGCCAGCTTTTGCGCCGTTTTCCCCGTAGAGCTCGTCTCCAGCAGCACATACAGTACTTTTAACAGGTTCATATCCATTTGCAGCAAGTTCATTAAACGTCTCTCTTATTGAACCTGGCTAAATTACTGCCAGGTATACTGCGGGCGCTTCAATCAGGAGAACATTATGAATCGCTATGCATTATTCTTTGTATGTATATTTTCAACATCAGCACTTCCTGCCATGGCGGCATTAGATCCTTCACAACCGTTATCACCCGCGCCTCCGTTATCACTGTTTAAAGCGTGGGCTAAGCCTATAAAGCCGTTTCAAATCACAGAAGGCGTGTGGTATGTCGGCACGGAAAATCTCTCTTCTATTCTGCTGACCACTCCGGCAGGGCATATTCTTATTGATGCGGGGTTGGATGAAAGCGCACCGCAAATTAAAGCGAATATTGAAGCGGCAGGATTCCGCCTCACAGACATACGCTATCTATTGAACAGCCATGCGCGGCTGGATCAAGCGGGGGGCATGGCACGTTTGAAAGCGTGGAGCGGCGCACAATTGGTCGCCAGCCAACCCAACGCCGATCAGATGGCGAGGGGTGGACGAGAGGATTTTGCGCTTGGCGATGCGCTCCCCTTCCCGCCCGTCACCACTGATAAAATTATCCACAACCAGGAAAGCATCAGCCTCGGAGGGATAACCGTGACAGCACTATTCACGCCTGGACATCTGCCCGGCTCAACTTCCTGGCGCGTAACGCTCCGCAACGGCAAGACGCTAATTTACGCAGATAGTCTCGCCACACCTGACTATCTGCTGATTAACAACAAAAATTACCCTGACCTGGTTACTGATATTCAGAGCAGCTTTAAAACACTGGCCGCCCAGCATGTTGATATCTTTATTGCCAACAAAGGTGACCGCTTCGGGCTACTGGAGAAACGACAGCAACTTCGCAACGGCGATACACAGGCATTCTTTGATTCCAATGGCTTGCAACAGTATGTGGAACGCTCGCGCCAGCGCTTCATCACACAACTTACCGGACAGCAGCCACAATGAAATGACTCACCGGCGGCGCGTCCAGGGCGCCGTTCAGGTAATTTATCTAAGTCAAAACAGAAAAACCTTGCATACAATAAACCACAAAAATGATGTACAATTTATTGATATATATAATAAATAATTATTAACCATAAATTTAAAATCATTACTAAAATTTATTAATCGTGTAATGCCTTAGAAAATCTCAATCGTGATACAGCGCACAAATCGTTAATCTTCGCCCCCAGTAAATTAGGGGGAAATCATGCTGTTGCACGTTCTTTATTTAATTGGCATTACTGCCGAGGCCATGACGGGCGCACTCGCTGCGGGTCGTCGTCGCATGGATACATTCGGTGTAATTATTATTGCTACCGCCACCGCCATTGGTGGAGGCTCGGTTCGCGACATTCTGCTCGGTCACTATCCGCTGGGTTGGGTGAAGCATCCCGAATATGTCATTATTGTGGCGACTGCCGCTGTATTGACCACCATTGTTGCCCCCGTCATGCCCTATTTACGCAAGCTTTTCCTGGTACTTGACGCGCTGGGGTTGGTGGTTTTCTCTATTATTGGCGCTCAGATAGCCCTTGATATGGGCGAAGGGCCAATTATCGCCGTGGTAGCCGCCGTCACTACCGGCGTCTTTGGCGGCGTGCTCCGCGATATGTTCTGCAAACGCATTCCACTGGTGTTTCAAAAAGAGCTATATGCCGGCATTTCGTTCGCCTCGGCGGTGCTCTATATTGCGCTACAACATTACGTCATGAATCCGGATGTCGTCGTTATCTCTACGTTACTATTTGGCTTTACAGCAAGGTTATTAGCGCTACGTCTTAAACTTGGCCTGCCGGTATTTTATTACCGCCATGAAGGGCACTAAGACCCAAATCCGGGAATATGCTGAGCAGCCAGCCATCTGCTCAGCGCTTTGATCTGCGGATTATCCCGCCAGTCGATAACTCTCCCGGCACGGCGCTCGCCCGTCGATGGCAACTGCCGCCAGTGTTGCTCTGTTCGCATTAATAACTGCTCCCATGAGCGATCGCCGCTGGCCTGTAATGCGGCCTGCGTTAAGGGGATATCCATCGCCATGATCCAGCGGGTAAACGGCTGCCGGCGAGCCAGGTTAAATTGCCGCCATATCTGCTCGCTTTTTCCTTTAGCAAAGCCTGGCGTGTTGGCTATTTGCGCTGACGTCAGGGCAAGCCAGGAGAAGATATGCTCAAAGCGATGCGTCTGATGCAAGGCCCGCCAGCTGGCTTCGCCCATTCCGTCCAGACCCAACGCCGATCGTGATCCCAGCCATACCAGCCTGGAGATAAACTGTTCCTGACACGTTGCCGACGCGTAAAAGCAGGTCAGCGAGTTGAAATGGCTATCAGGCGGTACAGGCTTACTCCGCTCACGACTCCGCCAGACGACCTCATCAAGCCGGGGAATGCCTTGCCCGGCCAGACTCACCAGGATCTGATCGCCCGGCGCGATATCCCACGCTTCCCAACGTTTCACAGAGCCGATATTGACCCGCTGAACCCGCTTATCATCCAATATAACGGGGACAAGCGACGCTACTACGGTAATTTTGCCGCTTTTCCCCACCGAGAACTGAATAGCGCTCACTTGCGCGACCTGCGCTACTGGCGGATATTTCCATGCTGCCAGCCAGTCGCCCTGCCCGGGTCGCCAGTATTGTGCCGCGGGCTCTTTAGCCATGCGTATCACTACGCCATCCGTCACAAAGGGCAACGCTGACGTCAGCCATGACTGGCGCGCCCGCTCGACCTCGCTGGCATCTTTTACCGCCAGGGTATATTTCTTCGTCAGACTGAATCCAGCCTTAGCAAGTTGGCTTAATCTTTCGGGCATATTTGCCGGACCGTCCGGCCACGCCCAAATAAAAATACCCAACGAATTTAGCGCGGAGGCGTTATCCTGGCGCATTAACATTCCTGCGACTTTCGAGCGCGCATTCATCCCGCCCATCCGTTGCTGGATATGCCCCTCGCGCTGTAGAAAGATTTCGCCCTGCAACACCGCGTTAGCAAGCGCGCCTTGTGTTGTCTGCGGTATAGAGGGGATCAGGCGAATTTTTGGCGTCCAGTCCTCGCCTTGTAGTCCGTTACCCCGGCTGATAGCCCTGGTCAGTTTACCGTTTTGATAAACCAGCGTTACCGCTACGCCATCCACTTTTGGCTGTACCCAAAGCTCGCTGCGCCCGCGCATCCACTGTTCTACCGCCTGCCGGTCCGCGAGTTTACGTACGCCCGTATGCGCAACAGGATGCCTTGTTGTACCGTTTAACGGCGGTGAAACCGGAGTAGATGAAACATCCTGACCAACACAGCGTTGCCACTGAACCAGCCTTGCGCTGAGTTGGTCGTACACACTATCGTCAACCGCGCTAACGCCTTGTTTCCAGTAGATGTCATTCCAGTCAGCGAGCTGTTGCTGTAAACGGGCGATTTCTTCAGCGGCCCTTGCTGGCGGCCAGGCCGGGCAAAGCGCCCCACTCTGCGAATGCCACAATAAAATTCCCCACGCCATACTTTTCCATAATCTCATCACGACCTCCTGCGCACATTGCCCGGCAGGTATAGCGCTTTAGTGAATAAAAACCGACAGGTAAAAATGCATCATCCGAGCCGCTTTCCAGATTTTTTGGTGGGTTGCTGCAACGACGCGATAAAAGCGGAAAAAGGGACGCAAAATGCAATAATCTGGCGCAAAAAGTGTGACAAAGACTACGTCGCATAACGGCGATGTGTATAATAAGCCCGTATCAAGGCTCTATTTCGATAATCACAGACGTAAGATACTCATGGCTCAAGGTACGCTTTATATTGTTTCTGCCCCCAGTGGCGCGGGTAAATCCAGCCTGATTCAGGCTTTATTAAAAACCCAACCGTTGTATGACACTCAGGTTTCCGTTTCACATACCACGCGCGCGCCGCGTCCGGGTGAAGTGCACGGTGAGCACTATTTCTTTGTAAATCATGATGAGTTTAAAACCATGATTGGCAGGGAGGCGTTTCTGGAGCACGCGGAAGTGTTTGGCAATTACTACGGCACTTCGCGCGAAACCATTGAGCAAGTGCTGGCAACCGGCGTTGATGTTTTTCTGGATATCGACTGGCAGGGCGCCCAGCAAATTCGCGAAAAGATGCCGCAAGCACGCAGCATTTTTATTTTGCCGCCATCAAAGATCGAATTGGATCGCCGTTTACGCGGCCGCGGGCAAGATAGCGAAGAAGTCATTGCCAAACGAATGGCGCAAGCGGTTGCAGAAATGAGCCATTACGCCGAATATGATTATCTTATTGTGAATGACGACTTTGATACCGCGTTAAGCGACTTGAAAACCATCATTCGCGCTGAACGTCTGCGTATGAGCCGCCAAAAGCAGCGTCATGACGCTTTAATCAGCAAATTGTTGGCAGACTGAACCCACTTTCAGTATCATGCCCAGTCATTTCTTCACCTGTGGAGCATTTTAAGTATGGCACGCGTAACTGTTCAGGACGCTGTAGAGAAAATTGGTAACCGTTTTGACCTGGTACTGGTCGCCGCGCGTCGCGCTCGTCAGATGCAGGTAGGCGGAAAGGATCCGCTGGTACCGGAAGAAAACGATAAAACTACCGTTATCGCGCTGCGCGAAATCGAAGAAGGTCTGATTAACAACCAGATCCTCGACGTCCGCGAGCGCCAGGAACAGCAAGAGCAGGAAGCCGCTGAATTACAAGCCGTTACCGCTATTGCTGAAGGTCGTCGTTAATCACAAAGCGGGTCGCCCTTGTATCTGTTTGAAAGCCTGAATCAACTGATTCAAAACTACCTGCCGGAAGACCAGATTAAGCGTCTTCGGCAGGCGTATCTCGTTGCACGTGACGCTCACGAGGGCCAGACACGTTCAAGCGGTGAACCCTATATCACGCACCCGGTAGCGGTGGCCTGTATTCTGGCCGAGATGAAACTCGACTACGAAACGCTGATGGCCGCTCTGCTGCATGACGTGATTGAAGATACCCCCGCCACCTATCAGGACATGGAACAGCTTTTCGGTAAAAGCGTTGCCGAGCTGGTAGAGGGGGTGTCGAAACTTGATAAGCTCAAGTTCCGCGATAAGAAAGAGGCGCAGGCCGAAAACTTCCGCAAAATGATTATGGCGATGGTGCAGGATATCCGCGTCATCCTCATTAAGCTTGCTGACCGTACCCATAACATGCGCACGCTGGGCTCGTTACGCCCGGACAAACGTCGCCGCATCGCCCGTGAAACCCTCGAAATTTACAGCCCGCTGGCACACCG
Organism: Salmonella sp. NW38; assembly: GCF_051807745.1. Classification (NCBI taxonomy): domain Bacteria; kingdom Pseudomonadati; phylum Pseudomonadota; class Gammaproteobacteria; order Enterobacterales; family Enterobacteriaceae; genus Salmonella; species Salmonella sp. NW38. The sequence goes on from NZ_JAMMTO010000004.1 coordinate 311,426, forward strand.
TTTAGGTATCCATCACATCAAGACCGAGCTTGAAGAGCTGGGTTTTGAAGCGCTGTATCCTAACCGCTACCGCGTCATCAAAGAAGTGGTAAAAGCGGCGCGCGGCAACCGTAAAGAGATGATCCAAAAAATCCTCTCTGAAATCGAAGGACGTTTGCAAGAGGCGGGAATTCCGTGTCGCGTTAGCGGTCGCGAAAAACATCTTTACTCGATCTACTGCAAAATGGTGCTCAAAGAGCAGCGTTTTCACTCGATCATGGACATTTACGCTTTCCGCGTCATCGTTCATGACTCCGATACCTGCTATCGCGTACTCGGCCAGATGCACAGTCTCTATAAGCCGCGTCCGGGACGCGTGAAAGATTATATAGCCATTCCCAAAGCGAACGGCTATCAGTCTTTGCACACCTCGATGATCGGCCCGCACGGCGTTCCTGTTGAAGTCCAGATCCGTACCGAAGACATGGATCAGATGGCGGAAATGGGGGTCGCGGCGCACTGGGCTTATAAAGAACACGGTGAGACTAGCACCACGGCGCAGATCCGCGCCCAGCGCTGGATGCAGAGCCTGCTGGAGCTACAACAGAGCGCCGGTAGTTCGTTTGAATTTATCGAAAGCGTAAAATCCGATCTCTTCCCGGATGAGATTTACGTTTTCACCCCGGAAGGGCGCATTGTCGAACTGCCCGCTGGCGCTACGCCGGTGGATTTTGCCTATGCAGTGCATACCGACATCGGCCACGCCTGCGTCGGCGCGCGTGTCGACCGGCAGCCTTATCCGCTGTCGCAGCCGCTTAGCAGCGGTCAGACCGTCGAAATTATTACCGCGCCGGGCGCGCGTCCCAACGCCGCCTGGCTGAACTTTGTCGTCAGCTCTAAAGCGCGCGCTAAAATTCGTCAGTTGCTGAAAAACCTCAAACGTGATGACTCCGTAAGCCTGGGCCGTCGTCTGCTTAACCATGCTTTAGGCGGTAGTCGTAAGCTGGCGGAAATTCCGCAGGAAAATATTCAGCGCGAACTGGATCGTATGAAGCTGGCAACGCTTGACGATCTGCTGGCGGAAATCGGTCTCGGCAACGCGATGAGCGTAGTGGTCGCGAAAAATCTGCAGCAAGGCGAAGCCGTGGTGCCGACCGTTGCGCAATCGAATCACGGCCACCTGCCGATTAAAGGCGCGGATGGCGTGCTTATCACCTTTGCGAAGTGTTGTCGTCCGATCCCAGGCGACCCGATCATCGCTCACGTCAGCCCAGGTAAAGGACTGGTGATCCACCATGAATCCTGCCGTAATATCCGTGGATACCAGAAAGAGCCAGAGAAATTTATGGCGGTCGAATGGGATAAAGAGACGGAGCAGGAATTCATTACCGAAATCAAGGTGGAAATGTTTAACCATCAGGGCGCGCTGGCTAACCTGACGGCGGCGATTAATACCACCACCTCCAATATTCAAAGCCTGAATACTGAAGAGAAAGATGGTCGCGTCTATAGTACCTTTATTCGCCTTACCGCACGCGATCGCGTACATCTGGCGAATATCATGCGCAAAATCCGCGTGATGCCAGACGTTATTAAAGTCACCCGTAACCGAAACTAGCGCTATGAATCCAAAACGTTATGCGCGTATATGCGAAATGCTCGCCAGGCGTCAGCCTGATCTCACGGTCTGCATGGAGCAAGTCCACAAACCTCATAACGTTTCTGCAATCATTCGTACCGCAGATGCCGTTGGCGTCCATGAAGTCCATGCCATCTGGCCTGGTAGCCGGATGCGCACCATGGCTTCCGCGGCGGCGGGCAGCAACAGTTGGGTACAGGTGAAAACTCACCGTACCATTGGCGATGCGGTAGCCCATTTGAAAGGACGGGGAATGCAGATTCTGGCAACCCATCTTTCTGATAAGGCCGTAGACTTTCGCGAGATTGATTACACGCGCCCGACCTGTATTCTGATGGGTCAGGAGAAAACCGGTATTACTCAGGAAGCATTAGCCCTGGCGGATCGGGATATCATCATTCCGATGATCGGCATGGTACAGTCGCTGAACGTTTCCGTCGCCTCCGCGCTCATTCTTTATGAAGCCCAGCGTCAGCGTCAGAACGCGGGCATGTATCTGCGTGAAAATAGCATGTTGCCGGAAGATGAACAGCAGCGCCTGCTGTTTGAGGGTGGTTATCCGGTGCTGGCGAAAGTCGCTAAACGTAAAGGTCTGCCTTATCCTCGCGTCAATCAGCAGGGCGAAATCGACGCCGATGCTGACTGGTGGGCGACGATGCAGGCGGCAGGGTAATCACCATGTCAGGCCGCTTGTTAGACGCTGTTCCGCTCAATTCCCTGACAGGTGTCGGCGCAGCGCAAAGCAGTAAACTGGCGAAAATTGGCCTGCATACCGTCCAGGATTTGCTATTACATCTTCCTCTGCGTTACGAAGACCGTACCCATCTCTACCCCATTGGCGAACTGCTGCCTGGCATCTACGCCACCGTTGAAGGTGAAGTGCTGAACTGCAATATCACTTTCGGCGGTCGTCGGATGATGACCTGCCAGATTAGCGACGGTTCCGGCATTCTTACCATGCGCTTTTTCAATTTTAACGCGGCGATGAAAAACAGCCTGGCGACGGGGCGACGTGTGCTGGCCTACGGGGAAGCGAAGCGCGGCAAGTATGGCGCAGAGATGATCCATCCGGAATATCGCCTGCAGGGCGATCTCAGCACGCCGGAACTTCAGGAAACGCTCACCCCCGTCTATCCGACCACCGAGGGCGTGAAGCAAGCGACACTGCGCAAGCTTACCGATCAGGCGCTGGAGTTGCTCGACACCTGCGCCATTGCCGAACTACTGCCGCCGGAACTGGCGCAGGGTATGATGAGCCTGCCGGAGGCGCTACGTACCTTGCATCGCCCGCCGCCGACACTCCAGCTCGCCGATTTAGAAACCGGCAAACACCCGGCGCAGCGGCGGCTTATTCTTGAAGAGCTACTGGCGCATAATCTCAGCATGCTGGCACTTCGCGCAGGCGCGCAGCGCTATCACGCTCAGCCGCTAAGTACAAACGATACCTTAAAGCAGCAACTGTTAGCGTCGTTGCCGTTTAAACCCACCAGCGCGCAGGCGCGGGTGGTGGCAGAGATCGAACGTGATATGGCGCTCGATGTGCCAATGATGCGTCTGGTTCAGGGCGACGTCGGCTCAGGGAAAACGCTGGTTGCGGCGCTTGCCGCCTTGCGCGCTATTGCCCACGGTAAGCAGGTCGCGTTGATGGCGCCGACCGAACTGCTCGCCGAACAGCACGCAAATAATTTCCGCAACTGGTTCGAACCGTTGGGCGTTGAAGTGGGTTGGCTGGCGGGTAAGCAAAAAGGTAAAGCGCGTCAGGCGCAGCAAGAGGCTATTGCCAGCGGTCAGGTGCAGATGATTGTCGGCACCCACGCTATCTTTCAGGAACAGGTGCAGTTCAACGGCCTGGCGCTGGTCATTATCGATGAGCAGCACCGCTTTGGCGTCCACCAGCGTCTGGCATTGTGGGAAAAAGGCCAGCAGCAGGGCTTTCATCCGCATCAGTTGATTATGACCGCAACGCCTATTCCGCGCACCCTGGCGATGACTGCCTACGCCGATCTCGATACCTCGGTGATTGACGAGCTACCGCCGGGCCGTACCCCTGTCACTACCGTTGCGATTCCGGATACCCGTCGCCATGAAATCATTGATCGTGTGCGCAACGCCTGCACAACCGAAGGCCGTCAGGCCTACTGGGTCTGTACGCTGATTGAAGAGTCCGACCTGCTGGAAGCGCAGGCGGCGGAAGCCACCTGGGAGGAGCTCAAGCTGGCGTTACCGGAGTTGAATATTGGCCTGGTACACGGCCGCATGAAGCCCGCCGAAAAACAGGCGGTGATGCAGGCCTTTAAGCAGGGTGAACTGCATCTGCTGGTCGCCACTACGGTGATTGAGGTGGGGGTCGATGTTCCTAACGCCAGCCTGATGATTATTGAAAACCCTGAGCGACTGGGCCTGGCGCAGTTACACCAGCTCAGAGGACGCGTTGGCCGTGGCGCGGTCGCATCGCACTGCGTGCTGCTCTATAAATCGCCGTTGTCGAAAACGGCGCAGAAGCGTTTACAGGTATTGCGCGACAGCAATGACGGCTTTGTGATTGCACAAAAAGATTTAGAGATTCGCGGCCCGGGGGAATTACTGGGCACGCGCCAGACGGGTAACGCCGAATTTAAAGTAGCTGATTTGCTGCGCGATCAAGCCATGATCCCCGAAGTTCAGCGTATTGCCCGTCATATTCACGAACGTTATCCGCAGCAGGCACAAGCGCTGATTGAGCGCTGGATGCCGGAAACCGAACGTTATTCCAACGCCTAATGAGCACGGCGGCTTTAATGCCGCCGTACAAACTATTATTGCGCGAAAATCGGTAACAGCAGGTACAGCTTGATTACCAACGCATTAACGATATCGATAAAGAACGCACCAACCATCGGCACCACCAGGAACGCCATATGCGAGGGGCCAAAACGGTCGGTAATCGCCTGCATATTAGCAATGGCGGTCGGCGTTGCGCCCAGGCCAAAACCGCAGTGACCCGCCGCCAACACCGCTGCATCGTAGTTTTTCCCCATCATGCGCCAGGTGACGAAGATCGCGTACAGCGCCATGAAGATGGTCTGTACCACCAGAATCGCCAGCATCGGCAGCGCCAGCGACGCCAGTTCCCACAGCTTCAGGCTCATCAGCGCCATTGCCAGGAACAGTGACAGACTCACGTTCCCCAGCACCGAAACAGCACGCTCAAATACGCGATAAAAACCCACCAGCGCCAGGCCATTGCTGAGGATCACCCCAACAAATAGCACACAAACGAAGACCGGCAGTTCAAGCACCGTTCCCGCCAGTAGCTGCGCTACGATTTTGCCCACGGTCAGACAGATAGCAATCAGGGCGATGGTTTCGATTAGCACCAGAGAAGTGATCATACGGCCCACATCCGGCTTTTCAAAGGCTGTCGGCACGGCCTGATCGTCAGGCATTCCATCCGGCGTGGTGGAGTGTTTCACCAGATAACGCGCTACCGGGCCGCCTATCAACCCGCCCAGCACCAGGCCAAAGGTTGCACATGCCATCGCAACTTCGGTGGCATTGGCAAAACCATAACGTTCGACAAACAGTTTACTCCACGCCGCGCCGGTACCGTGTCCGCCGGACAGCGTAATTGACCCGGCAATCAGCCCCATTAACGGGTCCAGCCCCAACAGACTCGCCATGCCGATACCGATGGCATTCTGCATCAGCAGTAATCCGACCACGACGACCAGGAAGACGCCAACAACGCGTCCCCCCTTGCGCAGGCTGGCAAGGTTAGCGTTAAGGCCGATCGTCGCGAAAAACGCCAGCATCAACGGATCGCGCAGGGTCATATCAAAGTTGACCTCCCAACCGACGCTTTTTTTCAGTACCAGCAGAGCAACCGCGACCAGTAACCCCCCTGCCACCGGCTCCGGAATCGTATATTTCTTCAGTAAGGAGACAGACTGGACCAGCTTGCGACCCAGTAGCAGCACCAGCGTGGCGGCGACAAGGGTCGATAAGGTATCGAGTTCAAACATTTAAAGCTCCTGTAGTGCGCTGTGACACGTGCGCACAAATCATTTCCTGAGTCAGTTTTTTAGCTCTTTGCGAGTCTTCGGCATGGATTTTAAGCAGAAAAAGGCAAAAAGTTATATAAAAAGGTGCATTTATCTTTTTTAAATATTAAGAATATTCGCTCGCAATCGTTTGCTTTTACCACCTGGTCAGATAAAATCACCGCTTTTCCACCACGAGAATGTCCCTGATGTCCGTTAACGCCATCGAGCCGGCAGATGCGCAACCGGTTGCGCAGACGCAAAACAGCGAATTAATTTACCGTCTTGAAGATCGACCGCCGCTCCCTCAAACCCTTTTTGCCGCTTGTCAGCATCTGCTGGCTATGTTTGTCGCGGTAATCACGCCAGCGCTGTTAATCTGCCAGGCGTTGGGTTTACCGGCGCAGGATACGCAGCACATTATCAGCATGTCGCTGTTCGCCTCCGGCGTAGCCTCTATTATTCAAATCAAAGCGTGGGGGCCGGTAGGATCGGGGCTGTTATCCATCCAGGGAACCAGTTTTAACTTTGTCGCCCCGCTGATTATGGGCGGTACCGCGCTGAAAACCGGCGGCGCGGACGTCCCGACGATGATGGCGGCGCTGTTCGGCACGCTGATGCTGGCAAGCTGCACCGAGATGGTGCTTTCTCGCATTCTACATCTGGCGCGCCGGATTATCACGCCGTTAGTCTCCGGCGTAGTGGTGATGATTATTGGCCTGTCGCTGATTCAGGTGGGGCTAACCTCCATCGGCGGCGGCTATGCCGCCATGAGCGACAACACCTTTGGCGCACCGAAAAACCTGCTGCTGGCCGGCGTCGTCCTGGCCATTATTATCCTGCTGAATCGGCAGCGTAATCCCTACCTGCGCGTGGCTTCTTTGGTTATTGCTATGGCGGCTGGCTATCTTTTGGCCTGGTTTATGGGCATGTTGCCTGAGAATAACGCGCCGGTCTCACAGGACATCCTGATGGTGCCGACCCCGCTGTATTATGGTCTGGGCATTGACTGGAACCTGTTACTGCCGTTGATGCTGGTCTTTATGATTACGTCGCTGGAGACCATCGGCGACATCACCGCCACCTCTGATGTCTCCGAGCAGCCGGTATCCGGCCCCTTGTACATGAAACGGCTAAAGGGCGGCGTACTGGCTAACGGCCTGAACTCATTTGTTTCAGCGGTATTTAATACGTTCCCGAATTCCTGTTTCGGTCAGAACAACGGCGTAATTCAGTTGACCGGCGTCGCCAGCCGCTATGTGGGATTTGTCGTCGCGCTGATGCTGATTGTGCTCGGCCTGTTCCCGGCGGTAAGCGGTTTTGTGCAGCATATCCCGGAACCGGTGCTCGGCGGCGCCACGTTAGTGATGTTCGGCACCATTGCCGCCTCCGGGGTGCGTATTGTCTCACGTGAGCCGCTGAACCGCCGCGCGATTCTGATTATCGCCCTGTCGCTGGCCGTGGGTCTTGGCGTCTCGCAACAGCCGCAGATCCTGCAGTTCGCGCCGGAATGGGTGAAAAATCTGCTCTCATCCGGAATTGCCGCTGGCGGCATCACGGCTATCGTGCTGAACCTGATTCTCCCGCCGGAAAAACCGTAAAAACCCTGCGGCGGCGACGCGATTCGCCGCTGCTGTAACGCTCTTTCACCATTCCTGTCTTGAGGATTGCACGCAAATCGTGCATAAATCCCCTATGTGCATTTCACGGGATGGAAGACCATGAAATTGATTGGGAGGTTGCTTCTCTATGTGCTGATCGCCTGTTTAGTGGTGATTTTCGGCTTTTATTTTCTGCTGCAAACGCGCTGGGGCGCAGATCACATCAGCAACTGGGTATCAGAGAACAGCGGTTATCACCTCACATTCGACGTGATGGATCATCGTTTTTCCGCCCCATCCCATCTTTTACTGGAGAATGTGACCTTTGGTCGTGATGGTCAGCCTGCTACCCTGGTCGCGAAAACCGTAGATATCGGCCTGAGCATTCGCCAGTTAACCGCGCCGCTGCATGTCGACACGATTCTGTTACAGGACGGCACGCTGAATATTTCAGTGCAAACTGCCCCTTTCCCGTTTGAGGCCGACCGCCTGCAACTTCGCAATATGGCGCTCAATAGTCCCGGCAGCGAATGGCGGTTGAGCGCCCAGCGCGTTAACGGCGGCGTAATGCCCTGGCACCCCGAAGCCGGTCGGGTATTGGGCAATAAAGCCCAGATCCAACTGAGCGCCGGTTCGCTGACGTTAAACGACGTTCCCGCCACTAATGTGCTTATTGAAGGCAGTATCGACCATAATCAGGTGATGTTAAACACCGTCGGCGCCGATATGGCGCGCGGAGCGTTAACCGGCGTCGCCCGGCGTAACGCTGACGGTAGTTGGGTCGTTGAAAATCTGCGGCTGAATGATATTCGGTTACAAAGCGATAAATCCCTGAGCGAGTTTTTCGCGCCGCTTACTACGGTTCCATCTTTGCAGATTGGTCGTCTTGAAGTGACGGACTCCAGCCTGCAAGGACCAGACTGGGCAGTCACCGATCTTGACCTGAGTTTGCGCAATCTGACTCTGCGCAAAGAAGACTGGCAAAGTCAGGAAGGTAAATTATCGATGAACGCCAGCGAGTTTATTTACGGCTCGCTGCACTTGCTCGATCCAATCCTGAACGCCGAATTTTCACCACAGAGCGTTGCGCTACGCCAGTTCACCACCCGCTGGGAAGGCGGTATGGTCAGAACTTCCGGCGCCTGGTTACGCGAGAGCAAAGCGCTTATTCTGGACGATACCGCTATCGCCGGGCTGGAGTATACGCTGCCGGAAAACTGGAAGCAGCTATGGATGAAGCCGTTGCCCGACTGGTTGAATAGCCTGACGCTGAAAAAATTCAGCGCCAGCCGCAACCTGGTGATTGATATCGACCCGGCCTTCCCGTGGCAAATCACCGCTCTGGACGGCTACGGCGCAAACCTGGAGCTGGTACAACATCATCAATGGGGCGTCTGGAGCGGCAATGCGACCCTCAACGCCGCAGCGGCAACCTTTAACCGTGTGGATGTGCGCCGCCCGTCGCTGTCGTTGACGGCTAATGCCAGCACAGTCAACATCAGCGATCTGAGCGCGTTTACTGGAAAAGGGATACTGGAAGCCACTGCCAGCGTATCGCAACTGCCGCAGCGTCAGACGCAAATCAGCCTGAACGGACGCGGCGTACCAATGGATGTGCTACAACAGTGGGGCTGGCCGGCATTACCGATTGCTGGCGATGGCAATATTCAGCTCACGGCCAGCGGCAATATTCAGGCCGATGCGCCGTTGAAACCGACGGTAAACGGGCAATTACACGCGGTCAACGCACAAAAGCAGCAGATAACGCAGACGATGCAAGCGGGCGTGGTGTCCGGCGGGGAAGTTACGTCAACGGAGCCAGCGCTGTAATTGAGGGCTTGCCCGGTGGCGCTGACGCTTACCGGGCTTACGATTCTTGCTCATTTGTAGGCCGGATAAGCGCAGCTCACAGCACCATCCGGCGATTCAGATTTAAAGCGTAATCACCACTTCATTTCCCAGCGGGGTAACCACTACGCCCAGTTCACTTCCCGCATATGAGCCGCATTTGGTACCGCTAATCTGCGTAATATTACGCAGACACAGCGTCCAGTTGCGCGCCTCGCCTTCGCCGCTCACCGTAATGGTATTGCCTGTGCGTTTCGCCTGCAGCGTAAAGATTGTCGAACCATCCGTAGCAGGGACTTCGCAGACCGCTTCGCAGCCGTCATCCAGATGGAATAACTGGAAGGCCGTACCCTCATGCCAGGCGTAATCGGGCTTCTGGCTATTGTTGCCCAGCGCCAGTAGTGTATTGTCACGCACGTACACTGGCAGGCTCAGGAAGTCATGCTGCTGTTTATGCCAGCGGCTGCCCTGCACTTCATCGTTGCGCCACAGGTGCGTCCAGCGGCCTTCTGGCAGATAGAACTCCACGTCGCCCGCTTCACTAAATACCGGCGCTACCATGACCGCATCTCCCAGCATGTACTGGCGATCAAGATAATCACACGCCGGATCGTCCGGGAACTCCAGCATCATCGCCCGCATCATTGGCGTACCGGCTTCGTTGGCGCGCGCCGCTTCCCGATACAGATACGGCATCATCCGGCACTTCTGTTCGGTGAAGAAGCGCACCACGTCACAGGACTCGTCGTCATAGGCCCACGGAACCCGGTAGGATTTGCTACCGTGCAGGCGGCTGTGGCTGGAGAGCAAGCCGAATGCGCACCAACGCTTGTAGACATGCGCCGGCGCGGTATTCTCGAATCCGCCAATATCATGGCTCCAGAAGCCAAATCCTGACAGGCCAATGGACAGCCCGCCGCGCAGGCTTTCCGCCATCGATTCGTAGTTGGCGTAACAGTCGCCGCCCCAGTGCACCGGGAACTGTTGCGCGCCCACCGAGGCGGAACGGGCGAACAGCACCGCCTCTTCAACGCCGACGGTCTCTTTCAGCACGTTCCACACCAGTTCGTTGTAGATATAGGCATAATGGTTATGCATTTTCTGTGGATCTGAACCATCAAACCACTGCACATCCGTTGGAATGCGTTCGCCGAAGTCAGTTTTGAAGCAGTCCACTCCCATCTCCACCAGGCCCTTCAGCTTGTCGGCATACCATTCGCAGGCTTGCGGGTTGGTGAAGTCGTAAATCGCCAGTCCCGGCTGCCATTTATCCCACTGCCACAAGGAGCCGTCCGGGCGTTTAAGCAAATACCCTTTCTCTTTTAGCTCCTGGAAGACCGGGGATTTCTGGCCGATGTAGGGGTTAATCCACACGCAGACTTTCAGCCCTTTCGCTTTCAGGCGGCGAATCATCCCTTTCGGATCGGGGAAAGTCACCGGGTCCCATTCAAAATCGCACCACTGAAAAGCTTTCATCCAGAAACAGTCGAAGTGGAAGACGTGCAGCGGCAGATTGCGCTCGGCCATACCGTCGATAAAGCTGTTAACGGTCGCTTCGTCGTAGTTGGTGGTAAATGAGGTGGTCAGCCACAGGCCAAACGACCAGGCGGGCGGCAGCGCCGGACGACCCGTAAATTGGGTATAGCGGTTCAGCACGTCTTTCGGGGTCGGGCCGTCGATGACGAAGTATTCCAGATACTCGCTCTCAACGCTGAACTGGACTTTGGAGACTTTCTCGGAGCCAATTTCAAACGACACGCACTGCGGATGGTTTACCAGCACACCGTAGCCACGGTTGGTGATATAGAACGGGATGTTCTTGTAAGACTGCTCGGTGCTGGTGCCGCCGTCGCGGTTCCAGGTCTCCACCGTCTGACCGTTACGCACCAGCGCGGTAAAGCGCTCGCCCAGCCCGTAGACGGTTTCGCCCACGCCGAGATCCAGACGCTCGAACATGTAGTTGCGCCCGCTGTTGGTGTCCCGTACATAGCCGTTATTTTTCAACTGGCTACCGGTGATACGTACACCGTTGCGCAGAAAATCCAGTGACCAGATCTCGCCTTTGGTGACGCGCACGCTCAGGCTGCCGCTCTTGAGTTCGGCAAATTCGGCGTTGTTCTGCATCTCTACGTTGATATCTTGCAAGACATTGAGTGGATAATGTGGGCCGTTATCCAAAGCGCCCTGGAAGTGTTCCATCCGTACACCTATCACTCCTTCCTGCGGCGAGAAAAAGCGCAAGGTAAACAACGGGGTATCCAGTTGCCAGGTTCGTTCGCGGACATCGCGCGGCGCGGCATAGACCACCATCTCATTCCCCTGCTGTTCAACGTCGAACACCTGAACCGGGTGAATCAAATTAAGGCCAGGCTGGATCAGCCAGTTTCCGTCGCTAATTTTCATAGTCTGTTCCTTTAGTTTTGCAATTCTTTATGGGTAAATTCTTGTTCGTTGCGGTGTGCGCCCTGCGCCAGTTGTTCCAGAATGGTTTTCAGGAACGGGCTTTTCAGGGTGTAGTAGCGTTTAGCGATCGCGGCGCTCAGCAGATAACAGATGGCCGGGACGATAGTGAACAGAGCGATAATGATGCTGATCGTGGCGCTGTTTTGCGTTTTCGCCGCCGCGTCGTAACCGCCGCCTGCCAGCATCCAGCCAATCAGCGCCCCGCCGAGGGCAAGACCCAGTTTCAGCACGAACAACGTGCCGGCAAAACTGATCCCCGTCAGGCGTTTGCCGTTACACCATTCACCGTAGTCGACGGTGTCAGACATCATCACCCACTGGATAGGCGTGACTAACTGGTGCAACACGCCAATCACGAAGATAAAGACGAACATAGCGATCGTGGCGTGCATCGGTACGAAGAACATCGCCACGCTGATTACTGCGAGTAAAGCGTTGGTCCACCAGAAAACGCTCACTTTGCATTTCCAGTCGGTCAACGGTTTTGCCAGCGCCGAGCCAATCAGGTTGCCGACGCAATAGGTAGTGAGGAAGGCGACAAACACGCCCGGCTTGCCCAATATCCAGGTGACGTAATACATCATCGCCCCGCCGCGCACGCATACCGCCAGAATATTCAGGATGGTGAGCAGGCCGACTATGCGCCACTGGTCGTTGTGCCAGATATCACGCAGGTCTTCACGCATGGAGGTATGGGTGGCAGGCGCTTCAACGCGCTCTTTGGTGGTAAAGAAGCAGAACGCCAGCATCAGGAACGCCACCACCGAGAGCGCCGCGATACCCCCCTGGAAGCCCAGCGCCTTATTCTCGCCGCCAATCAGTTTCACCAGAGGCATCATCAGTACGGTAGAGAGCATTCCGCCCGCCGTTGCCAGCACAAAGCGCCAGGATTGCAGGGAGATACGCTGCGTTGGGTCATTGGTTATTACACCCCCCAACGCGCAGTAAGGGATGTTGACCACAGTGTACAGAAGGGTGAGCAACGTGTAGGTGATGGCGGCATAAATCATTTTGCCGTTCAGACTGAGATCCGGCGTGCTATAAGCCAGCACACAAACGATACCAAACGGCAACGCGCCAAACAGCACCCAGGGTCGGAATTTGCCCCAGCGAGAGCGGGTGCGGTCGGCCAGCAGGCCCATGCAAGGGTCGGAGATGGCATCAAGCGCACGCGCCAGTAAAAACATGGTGCCGACAAAACCAGCAGGAATGCCGAAAATATCGGTATAGAAGAACATCATATATAACATGACGTTATCAAAGATGATGTGGCTCGCGGCATCGCCCATACCATAGCCAATCTTCTCCTTAACGGAGAGAATTTCACTTTTCATTACGCATCCTTAACGCTCACAACACTCACTGATACCGGTTACAGTTTTTGTAAACCTTCCCTGCGAGCGTGAATATTCCGTTATTTAGTTATCAAATTACGATTCTTGTTTTCTGTGATCGGGGTAGCGTCAAAAAGTGTGATGAAATGTAACTAATGGATTTTATGGGGATTTACATGAAACCGATCATGGCAGAAGGAAAGGGAAGTTAAAAAAGCACGGGAGGGGATGTGGAAACGCCAGGAAGTAGCTATAATGCGCGCGCCTCCATGTAGCAATCGAGGCGCGGAAGATCGTCGTCTCCGGTGAGGCGGCTGGACTTCAAATCCAGTTGGGGCCGCCAGCGGTCCCGGGCAGGTTCGACTCCTGTGATCTTCCGCCAATTAGCCTCTTCTGAACTAAATAAAATGAATTGCCACGCGTCCGTGGACTTCGGTATCCGACCCGAGCCTTTATCCCCACACGTTGCATCAACCACCAGACTTTGCTTACACCGCATTGTTCCTGATATCCCGCAGATCGAGACAGATCTTGCGATAGCCATAAACACAGCCCGATTCTAGCCAGAACTGCCTGTATGCCCCGTCAGATTCAGGTCAACATGATGCCGTCGTGAATGTGGCGGCTTTATCCAGGCGTAAAGACTATGGGTAGTAATATCAAGACGTGTTGCGACGCTGGAAACAGAATGGCCGCGCTCAATAATCTGTTTTACCGCTTTAATTTTAAACGCTTCGGGATAACATTTACCGCTCATGGGCTCTTCTCTTTAAGTCATCTTAAATGACTCAGCGGTGTCTGTTAAACCTGTGGCGATTCACTCCTCCGTTTTATCCAGACAAAATTATCCTGATAATGTGCTGTAGCGGCTGAATGACTTAATAACACATCAACCTAAACACTGAATAGTTTCTCAGTTACCTGATTTTTCATTGTTATCTATTAGATACTGCAAGCATTTCATCTTTATACCCTTGTTCTCCCATACGCCCTGTTTATTCTTACCCCCCCCATTATTATATTTCAGTAGTAAAATATCCGTATACATTCTTATACCAGGTACTCATATTACTGGCAGTTAGTTTAATTTTTTGTACGTATCCCACATAATCGTGCTATTCACATTTAGAGATCACGTCATCGAACTGCTGACGAAGGAATCTCTATGCATAAAGCCCGTCTCACTGAGCATCAGAACATCGCCGTAATTAAGTTGGTCGAAGCTGGACGAGCGGTTAAAGATATCTGCCAGGAGGCGGATATTTGTGAAGTGACTGACGACATCTATGGACATTAGGTTTGACCACATTCTGTTTCTCACTAATGTGCTCCGGGAAAGAGTTTTCATCAGATGAGCAATTGAAAAGAGAAGCCAGAAGCTGAAGTTGCTTCGACCGATAAGTCTGTCGGTTGCTCAGACCGTCACGATCAGAATTAAGTTAGATCAACTTATTGGCAAGGTATAACTCCCGGCGTTAAGTTACAAGATTTTCTCATGGCATTAGCATTACACCCTCTTAAAGTTTACATGTGTCTCTATAAAATAGTCTTAAATTTGTATATAAGAAGTTGATGAGAGCACAAAAGTCACCATTAAGTCATTGAATAACAATGCAATAAAAGAAAAAATCTTAAATTAGGTTTTAATAATAAGAATTCATTACAGGTTTACAGGAATTACTTTTATATTTCATCACATCACCCCGATAGTGACGAAGGCAGCAGACAGATGGTATTGAGAACCGTTATTTATCACTCTCATGATTTAGCAAATAGTGCTGTTTTAAGATTTTTTATGATATTGGAGATTATGTATAAAAATCCCAATGGGTGAAATACAAATCCGAAATGATGTATTACGACTGTCGGATCTGTCATGGTTCCTTAAAGCTGTATTTTAGGTCTTTCCAGGAGTTTATGACACTGACAATAATTCGCGACTTTTGACAGCCGTAGCACTGTATATTATCTGGATTGACACATTTATTTACCAATGAAATATTAATAGAAACATCGGCGGGAGTCGTTCAGGATGATGAGAAAGCCTTCACAAATTGTCCATTGCATTAGTTGCGATTTATCCTGTCAATTATTCCCTGACAGCGCAGTACGGGTGCAATACTGTCATAATGCGGCATTTTCCATCTGGCCAGATGGTAATGCTTTCCTGAAAAAAGGGTTTATTGAAAAGTTATTGCTTGATAGACACAACCATTTATCCAGCGGTTTTATCTTTGTTGATTTTTCTTTCCCGAATCTTCGACGATTTACCGATTTGCAATGGGCTGACAGTCTGGCAGACAGTGGCATGCATATTGTCCTGATTTCTGACAGAAGTTTAACTCCGCTGGCCAATTACTGGATTTTGAAAAGCAATAAAATACAAGGAATTATTTATTCCGATGACGATGATATTGTGCAACAGCAAAAGATGCACCGCTTGTTTACCGGTCGGCTCGCCAACAGTAAACGTGGACGAACGCTTAACTATACGGAATTTATATTACTGAAGCGCTTTGTATCAGGAATAAGTATTCAGCAGATTGTAAATACTGACAATATTGATATTAAGAAACTTTATGTGCATAAGCTGCGGCTTGAAAATAAGCTAGGGCATAGCATTCATAAAATAATATCAAATATTTTATAGATCCGTTTCCATTTTTATTATTTCCATATTATTGCGATGTGGAAGACGCTTTACGCCATAATGCAGGAGGCAGAATGCCAACTCCCCCAAATTACTCATTCATCGCCATAGCGGTATCAGCAGCGTTAGCCTCTATGGTATTTTCCTCCCAAGCGGCCTGGGTTGACGTTGATAGTCTGCCATCCAGTGGGCTGGTCAGCCAGTTGCCGCCGGAATTACAGGCTATTATTCCCGCTCAGGCCAGTACCGGTTTCACCAAAGTCGGTACCATGCCCAACTACGTTTATCAGTGGAACACCGGCACCATCCCGGTTTATGGCAATGGACTCACGCTTAATGGGCCGGGCGCGGAGGCGTTTGAACACACTGTCACGGTTATTCAAAACAGCGGGACGGGAAGTCCGGGCGTGATTTTTGGCAACGACCTGACCATTCGGACGCAGTCGGCGAATGCCGCGAATAATGGTAGAGACGTCGATGGCATCCGTACTCACGGCGCGAATACTCCGGATAACCCGGTATTTATTATTACCGGTGACCGTACCCGCATCTACGTGGATGGTCAGGATGGTGACGGTATTAACGCCGGATATAACTCACTGGGCCAGGGTTGGACCGGATCGGCCAATATTTATGTCGGCGACGATCTGTATATCAAAACAACCGGTAGCCAGGGACGTGGAATTACAGCCAACGCCATGAGGGATGCGTCACGTGCCAAAAATACGATTGTCGTCGGCAATCGTGCACATATTGTTACTACTGGCGACAGTTCGGAGGGGCTACGTACCGGACAAAGCGGTTCGTTGATTCGTCTGGGTGACGATGCAACCATCGAAACCTCCGGCGCATCCTCAACGGGGATTTACGCAGCATCATCCTCCAGAACCGAGCTTGGCAACAACGCTACTATTACGGTGAACGGTGCCAGCGCACACGCGGTATATGCAACTAACGCTACCGTTAATTTGGGAGATAATGCCACTATTAGCGTCAACAGCGCCAGTAAGGCTGCATCCTATAGTAAAGCCCCTGCCGGTTTATACGCCCTCTCCCGAGGCGCCATTAATCTGTCAGGCGGTGCGGCTGTTACTATGGCGGGCGATAACAGTAGCGAAAGTTACGCCATCAGCACGGAGACTGGCGGCATTGTTGACGGTTCTTCAGGAGGACGTTTCGTCATCGACGGTGATATTCGTGCTGCTGGCGCCACCGCTGCCAGCGGTACGCTACCGCAGCAGAACAGTACGATTAAGCTCAATATGACGGACAACTCGCGGTGGGACGGGGCATCATACATCACCAGCGCTACGGCGGGCACAGGCGTTATCTCTGTACAAATGAGCGATGCGACCTGGAATATGACCAGCAGCTCAACGCTCACTGACCTGACGCTGAATAGTGGCGCAACCATTAACTTCAGCCATGAAGATGGCGAGCCATGGCAAACGCTCACCATCAATGAAGATTATGTAGGCAACGGCGGTAAGCTGGTCTTTAATACTGTGCTCAACGGTGATGATTCCGAAACGGACAGTCTGCAGGTTCTCGGCAATACTTCAGGTAACACATTTGTTGCAGTAAATAATATTGGAGGAGCCGGGGCGCAAACCATTGAAGGTATTGAAATTGTTAACGTTGCTGGCAATTCCAACGGTACTTTCGAAAAAGCAAGCCGTATTGTTGCCGGAGCCTATGACTACAACGTGGTGCAGAAAGGTAAAAACTGGTATCTGACCAGCTACATTGAGCCGGACGAACCGATTATTCCTGATCCAGTAGACCCTGTTATCCCTGACCCTGTCATTCCCGATCCGGTGGACCCTGATCCAGTAGACCCGGTCATCCCTGACCCTGTTATTCCCGATCCGGTGGACCCTGAGCCAGTAGACCCTGAGCCAGTAGACCCGGTCATCCCTGATCCGACAATTCCTGACATAGGGCAATCTGACACACCGCCGATAACAGAACATCAGTTCCGTCCGGAAGTGGGCAGCTACCTTGCCAACAACTATGCGGCAAATACGCTGTTCATGACGCGTCTCCATGACCGTCTGGGTGAAACTCAGTACACCGACATGCTGACGGGCGAGAAGAAGGTCACCAGCCTGTGGATGCGTAACGTCGGCGCCCATACTCGCTTCAACGATGGCAGCGGGCAGCTAAAAACCCGCATCAACAGCTATGTGTTACAAGTGGGAGGCGATCTGGCACAGTGGAGCACTGACGGTCTTGACCGTTGGCATATTGGTGCAATGGCAGGTTATGCCAACAGCCAGAACCGCACGCAGTCGTCCGTGAGTGACTATCATTCCCGTGGTCAAGTCACCGGTTACAGCGTCGGCCTTTACGGCACCTGGTATGCTAACAATATCGATCGGTCTGGGGCTTATGTGGATACCTGGATGCTGTACAACTGGTTTGATAACAAGGTCATGGGTCAGGATCAGGCCGCTGAGAAATATAAATCCAAAGGAATTACCGCCTCGGTTGAAGCCGGTTACAGCTTCAGGTTAGGTGAAAGCGCGCATCAAAGCTACTGGTTGCAGCCCAAAGCGCAGGTGGTATGGATGGGCGTACAGGCTGACGACAATCGCGAAGCCAATGGTACTCTCGTGAAGGATGATACCGCCGGTAATCTGCTAACCCGCATGGGCGTAAAAGCCTATATTAACGGCCACAACGCTATTGATAACGATAAATCTCGAGAGTTCCAGCCGTTCGTGGAAGCGAACTGGATCCATAATACGCAGCCTGCCAGCGTGAAGATGGACGATGTCAGCAGCGATATGCGTGGTACGAAAAATATTGGTGAACTGAAAGTGGGCATTGAAGGGCAAATTACCCCGCGCCTGAACGTATGGGGTAACGTGGCGCAACAGGTAGGTGACCAGGGCTATAGTAATACCCAAGGCCTACTGGGGGTTAAATACAGTTTTTGATTCAGGTAACAACAGAGCCGCTGATCTTCAGCGGCTTTTACCCGGAAGCGCCTTCATTTGGCTGATACGTTCCATGAACGGCTCCCAAAACCGCTTAATGTGTACAGAAAAATATCGGGCGTTTCCCGATGGTGAACATAAAGCCACGATGGCCCTGAGTCAGGATGGTGTAACTGATACTTTTCCCTGGATAGACATAAAAATCGGGTAAAACCGTCTCGATAACCGCATCGGACAGTGTTTCGTCACGCGTGACTTTGTTGATATCCGTCGATATAAAATGGGTGCTGTCTTTATTTTCACTCCATACATAGGAAACATCACGGCGGATCACGCCGCTCATTTTATTATCGACGTAATACGTTCCGCTGATGGAAACCACCCCAGTGCGTTTTTTCAGCGAATACATAAAGTCCAGCGTCAGGTTAGCCTGAGTGTTGTTATAAAACACAATCACAGGCGCCGTACATTTCTCTGGATCCCGGTTCTTTTCCGTATATAAATGAACAAGATGCCCAAGCCCTACTCCCAGAAACAGTAGCGTCAGGCAGGCTAACATCAGTGCCTTTTTACCCATGTGTCACCCCGCGGAAAAAAAGCGTCACGCAGCCTGTATCACCGCGCGTTTTATAAGGTTGCTGACAAATCAATGCCGTAACCGCTGGGGTGCGACTGCTGGAAGGGAAATAGACCCATGGGTATTTCTGACAATCCATACCGGTTTTTAGAATCATTGACTTATAGCTTGCAAAGCGGCTACCGCTTTCGATATCTTCATTCCGCGAGAAAAAATGACAGCCCTGAGTTGTTTCAACCAGCGTGTAGCGATCATAAAAATCCTTATCAGGAACGGTTTGCCAGCTGATAGTGCCAAGCAAAATACCGACAGCAAATGTCCCGGTCATCCAAAGTACAGGTACATAATGTTTAAACCAACGCCCTGACGTACGCGGCGGCGCCTCACCCTTTTTTTCTATTGTCTGAGCGAAGTCCTTGCGGATAGTCATGAGGCTCACACCAGGCTCAATCTGAAAGCCTCTACGCGGAACCGTGATTATCAGCGTATCTTCATTTTCGCCAACGGTACGTAATCCGCGGCGAATAATGGAGATATTCTGATAAAGCGTATTTGCCGACACCACCATGCCGTCTTCTTCCCACACTTTTTGAAAGAATGTTTGTTGTGAGACGACGGAGGGGGCGTTTTCCAGCAGAAGGCGCAAGCAGCGGCTGGCGGGCGTTGTCAGAATAATGTTGAGATCTGGCCTCGATAATGACGCCAGGCGATTCATTTCTGGATTAAATTCAATATTATCGTTAATTATCCATAACATCGCATTGTTACCATGCCAAAACATAACGTAGTTGGAGAGGGTTAATAGACACCACTGAGTATAGTCTGATGCTGTGGCTGCGTAGCAGGACATGGATTGTCCCCTGCACATACCGATCATATAGAAGAGCGAGAGGCATAAGACATTAACAGGTAAGCGTAGACACCGCTTTTCTCATTATAGCAGACTCAGGGGTGAAAGTACGTTTGGTTTTCTTGTTCGTTAAGTCACCTGTTTTGTATTGAGGTGAGAATATCACCTTTAATCAGGTGGCCAAATTTACTGTGCCGCTACGCTTTAATATCTCATATATAAATCATGAGAAAATATATCCTGACAATCTATATCATATGAAAGACAGGGTTTTATTTAAAGTGTTCTCTATAATGGCTTGTAATATCCAAAAAAGCAGCACTCGTTATGTAGGGATAGTTTTCAATTTATTAAGAGTTACAGTAGCCATACTTAATAGCAGCACGCTTCCCACTTAATATTTAAGCTACGCTTTATATTATTTAAATATAAATAAGTTAACCCTTAAATTGAACTATTTCAAATTTATACTAAATAAGTTTAAAACTATCTATCAGAAACAATTTGTAGGGATATTGCCTGTTTTTTCAATCAATAATCCTCTCTGACATGTAAAATAGAAACATTTATTCATAATATGAATATTGTTGTGATAACAGATTCGCGTGAAAGTAAATCGACTGAAGGTGATGCCGATGAATATTCCTTCAGAAAGAACTCAACAGGGTAATCCAAAATCGGCAACGGATTACTGTCATCAGCTTAAAAACGGAAATCGCCCCGGCGATTAATGACTTTAACACTGATAGTGATTATCAGTGAAAGGCAACAACAAGGAATGAATTATGTCTACACCCGCGAATTTTAACGGTCAACGCCCTGCCATTGATGCTAACGACGCAGTAATGCTGCTGATTGACCACCAAAGTGGCCTGTTTCAGACCGTCGGCGACATGCCGATGCCGGAATTACGCGCGCGCGCCGCGGCGCTGGCTAAGATCGCTACCTTATGCAATATGCCGGTCATTACTACCGCATCCGTACCACAGGGACCGAATGGTCCGCTGATTCCGGAAATCCATGCGAATGCGCCACACGCGCAATATGTCGCGCGTAAAGGGGAAATTAATGCCTGGGATAATGCCGATTTTGTACAAGCGGTAAAAGCGACAGGCCGTAAAACGCTGATCATCGCCGGTACTATTACCAGTGTCTGCATGGCTTTTCCAGCCATCAGCGCCGTCGCGGAAGGTTACAAGGTATTTGCGGTAATTGATGCCTCCGGTACGTACAGTAAAATGGCGCAGGAAATTACGATGGCCCGCGTGGTGCAGGCGGGCGTAGTACCAATGGATACCGCGGCGGTAGCCTCTGAGCTGCAACGTACCTGGAATAGGGAAGATGCCGCAGAATGGGCGGATGTATATACCAAAATATTCCCGGCCTATCAGCTACTGATTGAAAGTTATACCAAAGCGCAGGAAGTAGTAAAAAATAATGAACTGCTGGATTCTCAGCGCGCATAAATAACGCCCTGAAGCGGCTAAATAGCCCCATTTAATGGGGCTATTTTACTTGCCATTTTGGTCCTGGGCAGTGCTCAAAATCCTCACGTACTACGTGTACGCTCCGGTTTTTGCGCGCTGTCCGTGTCCAAACTGGCTGCGCCAATAACGCCTGGTGGGATAGGCTCTTAATCAAATACGCCATTAATAATCGCCGTGACCACCGCGGTACTGAGCGCGATCAGCACCAGATTATCCCCAATGATTTTCCACTCATAGCCCGGATAATAAGGTAATTGTCCCAGCATAGACGCCGGCACCGTTTTTTTAGCGATTCCCGGCGGCAGCGGTTTTCCTCTCGCCAGATTTTTCGCAATCCCCGGAGGTAAAGACTGATAACCCGTCAGCCCTAAATTCACTGCCAGTTGCCTGGCGACAGCATAGCTAATGTCCGACTCGACGTGATCCGGTTTACCGCCATTTTTACGGTGTTCCGTTTTTTGCCCGGCATTTCCTTTATGTCCGTTACCGTTATTACCCTGATTAGCCGCGTTATTACCATGTCCGCCGCCATTGCCATTTCCCGGATTCGCCAGCACAGGCGTAGCGCTCAGGGAAAACGTAATCAACGTCGCCAGGACGGCGGTTAAACCACGACGATTATTCATGATATTGCCCTTCTGATGTGGGATACCATGAAAATAGCGCCCCGCCATAAAAAGAACAACTACATCGATTCTTATTTTAAGCGGGGCTCGCCAACAGCAGCTTATCGTATCCAGATAGTCAGTAAAATCAGGATGATTGCTATCAGGACAACCTGATAAAAAATTTTGTCCAACCCTCTTTTTTGCATGGCGTCACCTCGTTATAAAACGATTTGCCAGAGGGCTAAACACAACACCAACAGGCTAATCAGTAAAAATATCAGCGCGATGATTTTATCGGGTGAGCGATTCATCTGGGCGATCCTCAAACATCATTAAAACCACTGGCCAAAGCGTTTGATATAAAAGCGCTTCATGCCTTGCGCCACCAGACAGTAGCTCAATAATGTCGCCACCAACCACGGGAAGTAGCTCAGCGGCAGCGGCTCCAGTCCAACCATCGCACCCAAAGGTGAGAATGGAATATAAATGCCTATCGCCATAATCAAGCCGGTCGTCAATAATACCGGCAACGTCGCCCGACTTTGGATAAACGGTATTTTCTGCGTCCTTAGCATATGCACGACCAGTGTCTGCGAGAGCAGACCCTCAATAAACCAGCCGGACTGAAAGAGCGCCTGCGCCTCTACGTTATTAGCCGCAAAGACGTACCACATCAACGCAAAGGTTGTGATATCGAAAATAGAAGACGTTGGGCCAATCCATAGCATAAAACGACCAATATTTTTCGCGTCCCATTTCCGCGGCTTACGCAGGAACTCTTTATCCATTTTGTCCCACGGCAACGACAACTGCGAAATATCGTACATCAAATTCTGGATCAACAGATGAATCGCCAGCATCGGCAGAAACGGAATAAACGCGCTGGCTACCAGTACCGAAAAAACATTGCCGAAATTAGAGCTGGCGGTCATATTCAGGTATTTAATGATATTGCCAAAGGTTTCCCGCCCTTTGATGACGCCTTCCTCAAGCACCATGAGATCTTTTTCCAGCAGAATAATATCTGATGACTCTTTAGCAATATCGGCGGCGCTATCGACGGAAATCCCCACATCCGCATCACGAAGCGCGGGCGCGTCGTTGATCCCATCCCCAAGAAAACCAACGGTATGACCATTTTTCTGTAGCGCTTGCAAAATACGCGTTTTTTGTAACGGCGTCAGCCGGGCGAATACTGCGCGTTTCTCCACTTCAGACGCCAGTTCGGCATCTGACATCGCCTCAACCTGGGTTCCGGTCAGGATATCGTGCGTATCAATACCCACTTCCAGACAGATACGCGCCGTCACGACCGGATTATCGCCGGTGAGGACTTTGACCGCCACGCCGTTATCCCGCAACGCGGCAATCGCTTTTCCGGCGCTCTCTTTCGGCGGATCGAGAAAAGTGAGCATCCCTTCGATGGTAAGTTCGGTCTCATCCTCCACACTTAATGTCGGATTGTTCCCGGAACCATCCAGCTTACGTGTCGCTATCAGCAATACACGGAATCCCTGCGCATTGTAATCTTCGGTTTTCGCCAGCAGCAGCTCGCGGCGTGTTTCCGTCAGCGCCACCACACGATCGCCTTCGCGAAGATGGGTGGCTACCATCATCATCTCTTCAACAGCGCCTTTGCAGATCAGGCATCTGTCTCCATGCTGCGTATCCTCCACCAGGACCGATACCCGGCGACGTACAAAGTCGAATGGCAGTTCATCGCGTTTAACGAAGCGCGCTTTTGTCGATGGCGCGATGCGACCCTCGCCAAAACGCAGTATGGCGCGATCCATCACATTCCGGGCGCCGCTCTGGCTGCTACTATTCAGCCAGGCCAGCATCAATACCCGGCTGCTTTTTACACCGCTCACATCCAGATGATGCTCCAGAAAAATATTGTCCTGGGTTAAGGTGCCGGTTTTATCTGTACACAACACATCCATCGCGCCGAAGTTTTGAATAGCGTTCAGGCGCTTGACGATCACTTTGCGCCGCGACATCGCAATCGCGCCTTTTGCCAGGTTGGAACTGACAATCATGGGCAACATTTCCGGCGTCAACCCCACCGCAACCGCCAGCGCGAACAGCGAAGCCTCTACCCAGTCTCCCTTACTGAACCCATTGATCAGCAGGACAACCGGCACCATGATCAGCATAAAGCGTATCAACAGCCAGCTCACGCTGTTGACTCCACGATCGAAAGCCGTCTGGGTACGCGTACCCACAATGGATTTCGCCAGCGAGCCGAACCAGGTACGGCTTCCCGTCGCAACCACGACCGCTTGCGCTCTGCCGCTGGTTACATTGGTTCCCATCAGACAGATATTGCCCAAATCTAACAGGCTTTTATCTTTGTCAGGCAATTGCTCGCTGTCTTTACCTGCCACATCAGCCATAACATCGTATTTTTCTACGGGTAATGATTCACCACTAAGAATTGACTGGCTGATAAAGAGATCGCGCGACGCCAGCAGCCGGACGTCGGCGGGCACCAGATCGCCTGCGGCCAGAAAAACCACATCGCCCGGCACCAGTTCTTCAATGGGAATCTCTTCCTGCACCGCGCCTATATTGCCCGGCCCACGACGCAACACCGTGGCGGTGGTGCGAACCATCTTTTTCAGCGCCTGTGCTGCTCTGTTAGTGCGAAACTCCTGCCAGAAACGCAATAACCCGCTCAAACTGACCATCGTCAGAATAATCAGCACGCCGGTGAGATCGGTCTCTTCGCCACGGCGTAACGGGAGCCAGTAATCCGTGATAAAACTGACCCCTGCCAGTGCGATCAGAACGTAAATAAACGGGTTATTGAATGCCTGCAGAAGCTGAACCAGCACCGGAGGAACTTGCTCATGCGCCACTTCATTGCGCCCATACACTTTCAACCGTTCGCTGGCCTCTTCTATCGTGAGGCCCTGACGATGGCTGTTCAGCCGCGCCAGTGTCTCCTCCGGGCTATGAAAAGCTTCCGCTTCGATCGGAAATACTTTTTTATGCTGCTTATCATTTTCTGACGCCGGGCGATTGAGTTTCCGGTTTTCAATGTTCATGTCAGTCATGATGAATCCCCAAAATTAAGGTGTAGTGTTTCCTGCATATCACGCCCAGGGAATAGCAAACTCACGATTTGAAGGTGAATGCCCCGGGAGAATTATCTATGCATAAAAAAGGTTATTGCTTACTCACTATTTTGAGTGGGTTTTATTTTATCGACTCGGGAATATCCATCATTCCCTCCTTATACGCCTGGCGTAATGTTGCAATTGAATAAAAACTATTATTGACTATCAATGCTCCAGTGAATTGCGGTGATATTATCGTTATCACCTATTCTGGATATAATCAGTTCTCGCGTTTTACGATAATCAGCATGACCCACGAGCTCGGCACGGATTTCTTTATAGCCCTGTTCCTGAGCGGGGACCGAACCTAACCCTTGTAAACAGATCGCGGCCTCTTTTACGATATTCAGTAACCACTGACGAACCTCGCTCTCATCTTCTTTATTACAGGTTACTTTCAGGATATAACGTTTTTCTCCCTCGGCGGATACCGGGAGTTGATTTATACGCTGCGCCGCTTCACGCAGTAAAATATTGGCACAAAGAATAATGATCGTCGCCGCCAGCGCATTTTTGAACTGCCCTAAGCCGCATAACACGCCGATGCCCGCCGAACACCATAGCGTTGCCGCAGTGTTCAGCCCGCGCACATTCATCCCTTCGCGCATGATGACGCCCGCCCCCAGAAAGCCAATACCAGAGACAATCTGCGCCGCAATTCTCCCGGGGCTGTCTGGCGATGTCGTCATGGAGCTCAGAATAAAAACGGCGGCGCCTGTCGCCACCAGCGCATTAGTGCGTAATCCCGCCATACGTTGACGCCATTGTCTTTCCGCGCCAATCAGCGCGCCCAACAGCATAGCGGCCAGTAAATTCAAAATATAAGGAAACATTAACATACGTTCCTCCATTTTTTCTGGAAGAATAAGTACGTGCTATATTTAGCACACGACAAATCTCTGCCCTGAGGCAATTAGCGTCGTGTTAACGGCGGAGGAAATAAAGCGTGTTTAAACATGAACATGACGATTACCTCGCGACAATGCGCGTGTTGTAACATTATTGGGATGACAATCGTCACAAGGGGAGATTGCTGCCCACCGGTTCGGCAAGCAGCGCAGGAATAGCGTGCGTTAACTTGCCAGATGATTTACGTAAAAGTGACTGTCCAACATATTACTCCTGCATGAATTTGCGCTTATTATAGTCAGTCAATATGTTCTGTAAAGTGCAAAGGCGGGGATAGTGACGATTTGTTTAAGTTTGTTTGATATTTTCTATGACAAAAAAATGACAATATTATGTCAATAACAGGCTCGTCTGAAATCATTAAACAATAAATTCCTGCTTAATGCCGGCGATAGCTCTGTTATGATGCCTGCACGTAAAAAAATAAAACAACATGACGAGGAAAAAATGGGTTCCACCAGAAAAGGGATGCTAAACGTCCTGATTGCCGCCGTATTGTGGGGGAGTTCAGGCGTTTGCGCGCAGTACATCATGGAGCAAAGCCGTATGTCGTCACAGTTCCTGACGATGATACGTTTGTTATTCGCCGGGCTGATACTGGTGACCTTCTCCTTTATGCACGGCGATAAGATATTTTCAATTCTTAAAAACCGCAAAGATGCACTGAGTCTGCTGATTTTCTCCGTGGTGGGCGCGCTCACCGTTCAGCTAACCTTCCTGCTCACGATTGAAAAATCCAATGCTGCCACCGCGACAGTGCTGCAATTTTTATCGCCGACCATTATTGTAGCGTGGTTTGCATTAGCGCGAAGAACACGACCAGGCATTCTGGTCTTAACCGCCATTCTTACATCGCTTATCGGCACCTTTTTACTGGTCACTCACGGCAATCCAACATCGCTGTCGATCTCTTCAGGCGCGCTGTTCTGGGGTATCGCCTCCGCATTTGCCGCCGCCTTTTATACGACCTGGCCTTCCAGGCTAATCGCCCAATACGGCACACTGCCAGTGGTCGGCTGGAGTATGTCCTTTGGCGGCCTTATTCTGCTGCCCTTCTACGCTAAAGAAGGAACGCACTTTGCGGTGAGCGGCAGTCTGATTCTGGCCTTTTTCTACCTTGTGGTGATCGGTACGTCGCTGACGTTCAGCCTGTATTTGAAAGGCGCGCAACTGATTGGTGGCCCCAAGGCCAGCATTTTAAGCTGCGCGGAACCGTTAAGCAGCGCCCTGCTGTCGCTGCTGCTGTTGGGGATTAGTTTTACCTTGCCGGACTGGCTGGGCACGCTGCTCATTCTCTCGTCAGTGATTCTGATCTCCCTCGATTCCCGTCGACGCGCGCGGGCCGCTTAACGCCGTTGATAATCACGATGACCGGGCGGAAGAGGGAAAAGTTTAATGGCGCTTTGCCTTAATCTCTTCGTCAGAAAGCCCGGTAATCATCAGCACCATCTCTCGCTCGATCCCCTGTTCCAGCATCGTATGCGCAATACGCAAGGCTTCCTCCTGCTTACCTTGATGTATACCTTGCTGTATGCCTTGTTGCACGCCTTCACGCTTACCTTTTCTGCGCCCCGATTCACGTATTCTGTCTACGATCGTCATTAATCTCTCCTTGTGTTGGGGAACACGACGCGCCACCTCGCGGATAAACTTGCCAAAACGAGGCGTGCTGCCATGCTGTATTAGCAAATAATTAAACAGCGCTTTTAGCTGACTGTCATTAGCGTTTCCCGTAATCAGAAGTACCGCTAAGCGCTCGACCAATCCCATCAGGTCGCGCTGACGTATATGCTTTTGTACCAGCTCCAGCATCGCGATACGTCGATGCTGCATAATCTCGTTATCCGGCACCACCGTAATGTCTACCAGTGGAAATGCCGTCGCATAAAGCTGACGCGCCAGTGCAGGATCGTCAAACTCATCCAGCCAGCACAGCGAAAAGGGATACGGGCTTTTCGCGCCATGGTAAAACAGCATGGGAATCACCAGCGGTAACGTTTTATGGCCAGCATCCAGATGGCGCTGCATCGCGGCAGTCGCGTAACGCATTAACCGGAACGCCATATGCGCGTCCGGCGTACTCTGATGCTCTATAACGACATAGATATAACCGTCGCCTTCACACGTTTTTAGCGACCAAAGGACATCGGAATAAAACGCGCGTAAATTTTTCTCGATAAAACTGTCCGGCGCCAGTTTCAACGTCGTCAGATCGCAACGTATTCTTAGCGAATGGGGAAGATGAATATTGAGAAAATCCCGCGCGGTATCCGGATGGCGTAAAAACGTTTTGAATACCGCATCATGGGGCGTGGACGTGGGGCTTTTTTTCATGGCGATCCGTCACCTGAGGAATAAGATGACGCCACTGTACTCGCCAAAAATACAGGCAGCATTCAGGAAAATTTAACCCTGCGAGGAGGCCCGAAAGGGAATCACTGACGGCTGCAATACGTACATTTTTGCCCGGCCTGCTACGCATTATCGCCCGGTAGCGTAACGCTAACCGGGCCTACAAATACACGTCATCTGTAGGCCAGGTAAACGCAGCGCTCTTCGGCGATAAATCTCACACCAGCGCTTTAACTATCTCCATCAACCGAATGACGTCTTCGGGGCGCGTATTGCCGGTTTGCGGATCGATAATCGAGCTGTAAACATGCGGCATGACGCGCGGCACGCCTGCCTCCAGGCAGGTTTGCAGGATAATACCGAAATTATCCAGTGAGATACCGCCGGTCGGCTCGATGAGCGTCATGCCTTGGCGGGCGGCGGTTGTCGCCAGCGCATAGAGTTCCGGTAACGACTTCTCGCCGCCCATCGGGAAAAACTTCGCCGCATGTGCGCCCATATCCTGCATCATGCGTACCGCCGCTTCACAGGAAACGCGGGCTGGCGTTCCCTGGCTGCTGCTGACGCCGGTAGAAATCACCACCTCGCCAGGCGTTCCCGTCGGGCTGACCAGGGCGTTAATATGTGTTTGCTCGCCGCCTGTCGCCGCCAGTGCGCCCGCTGCGAAGCCGCTGCCGGTAAAAGTCTGGTTGACGTGGGCCGGGTGAGTATGGGCGGCAATCATCGCCGCTTTGTAGTACTGCGCCGGGTCGCCTGCGCCCAGACCCACTGAGATTGACGGCACCTCCGCCATCCAGCGTTTCACCTCCGGCACGCCCTCTTCTACCGTAGCGAACTGCGCGGAAAGTACGCCAATGACCGCATGGCCTTCGGCGGCTTCATAGATAGCCTTCGCGTTGGCGATATCCTTTGCCAGCACGTTAATCGCTACCCGCTGACGATAAAAATTAATCTGCTGCATGTTCTGCAATCTCCCTGAGTCGCGCCACAATCAATGCCATTTCCCCTTCGGCTACCGTGCGTGGATCGAGGCTAAAAACCCCCTGATGAAGCTGATATTTGCGGGCGTAAATCGCTATCTCACCGCCGCGCAACTGCGCTTCGACGTCCTGCGCATTCAGCCCCAATTCAGATGCGTTCACCCGCACACGAATACGCCAGATTGCACGCCCGGCTTCATCCTGTTCGATATCGGCATAAAGACCATGGATGGCGGAAATCGCTTCCGCGACCGGCTGTAACTGTGCTGCGGTCACGGTCGTCTGGTCCTGGTGGTAATTCTCCAGCGCATACACCAGCCCAACCATGTTTTCCTTGCCAATTTTCATCGCCCTGGCAATCCCCTGGTGCTGCGCTTTGCAGGCGGCAATCCACGTTTTCCTACCAGTGATAAAGCCAGAGGTTGGCGCATTAAAGGCTTTCGCGCCGCTATAGATAACCATATCCGCGCCGCTCGCCACCCAGCCGCGCAAATCCTCTTCCGCCGCGGCATCGACAATCAACGGCAGTTGGTTGGCCTGCGCCACCTGTACAAAATCGTCAATGCTCAACATGCCTTTCTGTACGCAATGGTGTGATTTCACATACAGTAGCGCGGCGGTCTTTTCGTTAATGGCGCTTTCCAGTTGCCAGCGGGCCGCCAGATTGCTCGACCCCACTTCCACTATGCGCCCGCCGCCAAGACGAATGGCGCTGGTGACTGGCGCGCCGTAGTCCACATTATGCCCGCGCAGCATCACCACCTCATTGGCCATACCGGTACTGTCCGGCATCAGGGCGACGCGCGCCCGATCGCCGTGGGTGATAGCGGCAGCGACGGCAATGGCAATACCCGCCGAGGCGCACGAGGTGATATAGCTATCTTCAGCACCCGTATAGCGCGATACCAGTTCGCCGGTTTTTTCCACCAGCGCGTCAATCTCGACGAAAGCGGAAGCCGCGCGCGCGGTGGCCTGCATGACCTCCGGCGCGACGCTTGAGACGCCCAGAATGGTCATTTTGCCGCAGGCGTTAATGACCTTTTTCAACCCCAGTTGTTGATAGATATTCGGCGTCATGATTTACAGCACTCCCAACAACGAACAGACTATGCTCAGTGCGACAATCGACAGTAAAATGGTGGTGTAGCGCGGCCCTTTTTTTACCAGATAGAAGTAGATGGCGAATACCGCCGCCAGTGGCAGTAAGCCCGGCGCGATAGAGTCGAGGATCTGCTGAACCACCACTTCAGATCCTTTCAAAGCGCTAATTTTTAACGGCGTGGTGATTTTGACGTAGCTGGCGGAAAGCGCGCCCATCATGATCAAACCCAGCACGTTGGCCCCGTAGATCAGTTCTTTGATTCGCCCCCCTTGCAGCAGGCCGATAATCGAATCACGCCCCAGCGTATATCCCTTGTGGACCATACCGTAGCTGATCGCCAGGGTGATCGCCGGGTAGAGAATCAGCGGGATAATACCGCCCATCGCGCTGCCATTTGCCGCGAACGGAATAAAGATCGCTATCAACAGCGGCATCACCGCCGCCCAGATAATCGAGTCGCCCATCCCGGCAAGCGGCCCCATCAGGCCAGTTTTAATGCCGGTGATAGACGAGTCGTTAATCGGCTCGCCGCGCGTTTTTTGTTCTTCCATGGCAATAGAGATGCCCTGAATCACCGCGCCGAAGGTCTGCTCGGAGTTAAAGAAGTTAAGGTGGCGTTTTAGCGCTTCTACCTGCTCCTCTTTTTGCGGGTAGAGTTTTTTGATGATCGGCGTCATCGAGGCGCAGAAAATCAGGCTTTGTAAGCGCTCATAGGAGCTGGAAACCTCGGCGCCCAGCCAGTAGATAAACCAGGCTTTGGTGATATCTGCTTTGGTCAGCGCCCCGCTTTCCCGCGCGCGCTCAACCAGTTCATGCTGCATTACGTCACTGCTCATCATGCTGCTCCTTCATTTTTCGCCAGGCCTTTAATCAGGAAGGCGACACAGGTGCCGAAGATGGCCATCGCCATGATGTCGACCTTGAGGTACAACACCGCGAAGAACCCGCCGATAAACCACGGCAACAGGCTCTTTTTACCGATCACCATAATGGTGATGGCAAAGCCCAGCGCCGGCAGAATGCCGCCCATGATTTCAAAGGAGTGGGTTAACCAGTGCGGCATCAGTTTAAGGAAACTTTCCACCACATCCTGGCCAAAGTAGTTAGCGGCAAAGACCACCGGGAAGCGCAGCACCAGCCCCAGCAATGCCGGGTAAAGAAAGGCGCAACGCATGATGCCCGCCATGTTTGCCGTTTCCGCGTGTTTATCCGCCATATGCACCCAGGCGGCGTTCAGCGTGCGCCTCAGCTGATCGAGAAACACGCCAATCACGCCAAACGGGATTGCCAGCGCGATCGCCAGGTTTGGGTCCATACCGGCCTTCACCGCGATAGGAATGGAGATACAGGCCGCCAGCGCCGGGTCCGACGGCACGTTGCCGCCCGGCGTTGAGGTCACGCCCAAATAAACGAGCTGCATCCCTGCGCCGATGATCATCGCAGTCTGCATATTGCCAAGCAAAAGCCCGACAAATACCGCGATCACCACCGGTTGTAACAGCATCGCGGAGAAGGTGTAGCCGAGGCGTAAACGGGCAAACCAGTAATACAA
The DNA here is from genome assembly GCF_051807745.1 of Salmonella sp. NW38. Taxonomy (NCBI): domain Bacteria; kingdom Pseudomonadati; phylum Pseudomonadota; class Gammaproteobacteria; order Enterobacterales; family Enterobacteriaceae; genus Salmonella; species Salmonella sp. NW38. Next base: position 343,440 of record NZ_JAMMTO010000004.1, read on the forward strand.
CCCCATCAGGCTTGCAAAGAGTAAGGTATCCATAGTGTTATCCTATACACTTCATCCTTCAGGCTGCCTCTTTGTTGGCTGCCTTCGCTCACCCCAGTCACTTACTTTAGTAAGCTCCAGGGGATTCACTCAGTTGCCGCCTCGATGCATCCAGAATGATTTTGTGTCTATTAAAGGGTTAGAATTTTTTCAGGATATCGTCGAGCGGCTGCGGCTTATCTTCCGGGATGGTCTGGAAAAATACCTGAACGCCACGGTTTTTCAGGTCGTTAAGAATGCCGACGTCTTTTTCATCCAGCGTAATATTCTGAAAAACCGCCTTGCGGTTTGGCCCGCCGCCGAGACCGCCAACCTGAATGCGGGTAACGTCAAAGCCTAGTTGTATGGCGTCCTGCACCGCCGCCAGTGAGGGAAAAAGCACCAGCACGTTACCGTCGCCAAGCTGATTTTCTTTCCATGCAGCGGCAAAACTCTGGTTGCCGAAGCAATCCACTTTGATATTTGGCGGCGCGGCCATCAGGTAGATATTTTTCATAAACGGATCGGCATCCAGTTCATCACTCACAACGGCTATCCGGTTCGCCTGAGATTGTCCGACCCACTTCGTGACAACCTGCCCATGAATGAGACGGCTGTCGATGCGGCATAAAACGATATTGGCCATGATGTTTTCCTTAGAGTGATTGTTGTAGCTGACGTACATGGGCGACCACATCCAGGCAGCTACTGCGCCCGGCCTCAACTAACTCATCCACGCAGGCGGTTAGCATCCCTTGTTCGCGCCTGTCCAGCGCCTCCAGCAGTAGCGACGCATTCAGTCCGGCAATCACCGCCACCGGATAATCGGCGCTTAGCCGTGCCGCGACGTTGGACGTCGTGCCGCCGACAAAATCTGTCAGGATCAGCGAGCCTTCCGGCAGCGTTTTCACCACGGCCTCGACGCGTTGATAAAACTCGCCCAGCGTATCGACAGGCATTAGCGCGATTTCCGTCACGCCTTTAATTTCGCCCGTGACCATACGCAGGCTGTTGCAAAGCGGTTGTCCCCAGCCGCCATGCGTCAGCAGCAGGATGTGGGGCAACGGTTGTGTGGTAGTCAAAATGGCCTCCTGGCGCAATTACATGAGGACACCGGCATATATTGCCCGGTGGCACTGCGCTTACCGGGCCTACAGGACACTCCCGGTAGGCCGGATAAGGCGTTTACGCCGCTATCCGGCATAACGCATCATCAGAAGAGCAAAGGTTGTGCCAGAATTTGTGTCACGCGAGGAAGAAGAAAGGTCTGGCGAGGCGCGAAGCCCCGCCAGTAAAAGGATTAGCTATAGAGCAGTTCGTAGATATAAAAATATTCCGCATCTGATAAACGGATGGCGTAGGCATCTTCGATCGGCAGAAAAGCGGATTTGATGACACTAAACGCGCGCGCGTCCAGATTCGGCTGACTTTCCAACGCCATCTGTAACGGTTTTCGGTTAATCACAATACGCTCTACCATACAGCAGCAGTGGATCAGGAAGCGCAGTGTCACCTGGCGGCTTGGTTTCAGGGGAAGCGAAGACGTCAGATGGTTAAAAACGCCCTCCATCTCTTTCAGAATACGCTGCGGGTTAAGCACGGAAATATGGTTGATGATGCTCTCCATCGTTAGCGCGCTGATAAAGCGCATCGCGCTGCGCTCCATCTCCAGACGGCGTTCAGCGTTGGACAGATCGGGCGTTAACAGGCTCAACACCAGTTCCGGCCCTTGTTCGGAGAAAAGCTCTTCCAGCGAAATAAACGGAATATCCGGCAGCCCCGGCTGGAAAGTGCCGACAATCCCCGCCAGCCGCTCGCTGGCATTCAATGCCTGCTGAACGCGCTCCAGACTACGTACCTCGTTATAATCAAGGATCACCATCCTGGTATCTTGCGACATCAGTTCGCCAAAGCTCTCCTCCAGCACCTTTTTGATTTTTTCCGCCGTTCCCATGCCGGTAATACAGGAGACGACCAGCACTTTGCCGCCGTTCTCCTGCTGCGGCGTACAAAGCTGGCAGGGGATATTTTTACTCTGCAGGAGCGCCGTCAGCTGTGGTAAATCGCTGGTTTCATAGCTTAAATCCAGCCCGACTTCCAGCAGACTGGTCAGCGTGATGTTCGGCATGAGCAAAACATCTATCTGGAATAACTTACTGATCGTACTGCCAAAATGGATCAATGAACCGATGTCCACCAACAGGATAAGCCGCCGATATTAGCGGGTTTGAATCATTTGGGTCAGCGTTTCCAGCGTGTCATGCACCGACTGTTCAAACGGCATGTCGATGGCGCTGAACAGCTCGCGCTCCAGCACACGGTTGACATATTGCGCCTGACTGGTGGCGGTGGTCGCGCCGTGGGCGATCAAAATGACCCCGCAGTCGGGACTGGCATCGATGCGCTGACGATAATGGCGGCACTCTTTCAGGAACAAGCATAGCCAGACCACTTCCGTCGCCGGACACTGAATATGCAGCAGTTCGTTGATTTTCCGACACAGCAGCGCGGCGTTGTCATATTCGTCTTTGCAGCGATCCAGGATCAAACTGGAAGAGTAAAGCTGCGGGATCAGGCCGCGCTGCACGTAGCCTATCAGCGCCAGGAAGTGTTTACGCAGTGGGTTAACCAGATTTTCCGGCAGCGAAAAGCCCAACACCTGCTCTACGCAGCCAATCAGCAGCGTCACGCGCTCTTCAATCTGGTCGCCATAGCGCGGCGGATGCGCCACGCTGTCGCGGCTGTAGAGACCGTATTCAAAAATCGAGCTGAGTTTATTTTTCAGGATCGCCAGCGTCTCCGCCGGGGGGACGTTACTGTTGCGCAAATTAACATATTCGCGCGTCAGGAAGCTGTAAAAGAGGTCGCTCTCTTCAATTTCCGCCCCGGTCGCCAGCGACGTCTTCAATGCGGGCAGCGTGCGCGCGTCTATATTTAGCCGCGCTTTACCGTCAAACAGAGTATCCACCAATAGACGCTGTTCCGGCGTCGGGTTAACCGACATCTCCGCCAGCCGCTTATCCAGCTGTAGCGTGTCGTTATGCTCGGTCATTCCCGATGCCCACGCCTGAGCGCAAAGAAACTGAATATCGCTTTTTAGCTGACCGATATTGCCTTCCAGGGGTTTATTCAGCAACCAGAGCAACAACGGTTTATCAATGCTGACCGTGCGTTCTATTTTGCGGCTTTCCCGCTGTAAGAACCCCACGATCAGTTCGATCTGTTCTTCAACGGAGCGCTGGCGAATGCCCGGCAAATCAATGCATACCTGAATACGCCGCTGGAAAGTACGTAACAGCGCCGACCCGACCGGCTCGGTAGTGGCGCAAATCAGGCGTACCGAAATTGATCGCGGCTGGCTGCTCACGCCGAGCGGACGGTACTCGCCTTTATCCAGAATAGAGAACAGCTTTTCCTGCCCTTCATAAGACAGACGGTGCACCTCGTCCAGCAACAGATAACCACCGTCCGCCTGCTCCACGAGGCCTGTTTTATGTTCATTCGCGCCGGTAAACGCCCCCTGCCGATGACCAAACAGATGCGAGGAGAGCAGTTCCGGGTTATGGGCGTATTCCGCGCAGTTAAAGTAGACCAGCGGCGGGATAGCGCCGCTCGCCTGTTCACAGGCGAAACGGTGCATCAGTTCCGCAAAAAAGGTTTTACCGACGCCGGACGGTCCGGTAAGCAGAACGTGTAAACCGTGCGGATAGAGCACCGCCGCACGGCCTTTTTCTACCGCATCGCGCAGGCTGCGATCGTAACCAATCAGGCTGGTAAACGGATCGTCAGGCGCGTAATGCTCTTCATGCGGCAGCACATCCGCCACCGACCGCACCTCGCGTTCAGACTCTTCCAGCTGACGTCCCAGCAACGTTTCCAGCGCCTGGCGATGCAAAAAATAGACCGGGCGGCCACGGCTTTTGATTGCCAGGCCGTCATTCCATAACTGATTGAGATCTTTGCTGACGGAGTTACGCGCCAGCCCAAGATTGAAACCTATCGCCTCCGCCGTAAACGCCGTCTCCTGCGCCAAATCGGCAAGACATAGCCCGCGCGTCAGCCGTTCCAGCTCTCCCAGTACGATCTCAATACGTCTCATTACACTACCGCTTACAAAATAAAAGAGTAGTCAGAACATACACTATTCTGCCACGCAAGAAAGTGAAGGCGCAGCGAGAAACCGCCTTCCCACTTTTGCCTGACTTCAACGCCAACGGATAGCACGCCCCGATGAGTGAACGTCGCACGGTCTACACTTACTCTTGAAAAAGTGCAAACCGATAAGGATACCGTTTATGAAACGAAAAACGCTTCTGCTTATTGCCGCGCTTGTCGCGCTACCGGGCGTCACGTATGCCGACTCTCCGTTTAGCTCACTCCAGTCGGCGCATGAAAAAACCACGATTTTAAAGGATTTGCGCAAAATGTGTACGCCCAAAGGCGCGCTAACCGATGAAGCCTGGGAGAAAAAAATCATGGCGAGCGAGGGGAACCAGCAGCATATTCGGGAGGCGATGATCGCGATAGAGCGCAACAATCAGCATAACTACTGGCAGGCTCTCGGCAAGGTGGAATGCCCGGAGATGTAGCACACCTTTTCCGTTTTTTGGTCGCGAAAATGCGGACTGTAACCGGTTTCTGTTCGCCAAAACCGCGTATTCTGGAGCGAATTTACGCGATCAAGGAGCACGACAATGCGATACCGTTTTCCCGATAACTTCTGGTGGGGCAGCGCCTGCTCAGCGTTGCAAACCGAAGGGGATAGTCTGAATGGCGGTAAAAGCCAGACCACGTGGGATGTGTGGTTCGAGCGCCAGCCGGGTCGTTTTCATCAGGGCATCGGTCCAGCAGAAACCTCAACGTTCTATCGCCACTGGAAGCAAGACATCGCGCTACTGAAACAGTTAAAACACAACAGTTTTCGCACCTCGCTAAGCTGGGCGCGGCTCATTCCAGACGGCGTAGGCGAGGTGAATCCACAAGCGGTGAGCTTCTACAATCACGTCATCGACGAGCTACTGGCGCAGGGCATCACGCCGTTTATTACGCTGTTCCATTTTGATATGCCGATGGTCATGCAGGAGAAAGGCGGCTGGGAAAATCGCGACGTCGTAGAGGCGTTTGGTCGGTACGCGCAAACGTGTTTTACCTTGTTTGGCGACCGCGTGAAGCACTGGTTTACCTTTAACGAGCCGATTGTGCCGGTGGAAGGCGGCTATTTGTACGACTTCCACTATCCCAATGTGGTGGATTTTAAACGTGCAGCCACCGTGGCGTACCATACCGTGCTGGCGCACTCGACCGCCGTGCGCGCCTGGCGCGCCGGGCGCTACGACGGTGAAATCGGCGTAGTGCTGAATCTGACGCCGTCCTACCCACGCTCGCAGCATCCCGCCGATGTGCAAGCCGCGCATCATGCGGATCTGTTATTCAACCGCAGTTTTCTTGACCCGGTATTAAAGGGAGAATACCCGGCGGACTTGGTGGCGCTGCTGAAAACCTATGATCAGTTGCCTGCCTGTCAGCCAGGCGATCGTCAGCTTATTACCGACGGCAAAATCGATTTACTGGGGATTAACTATTATCAGCCGCGCCGCGTGAAATGCCGTGATACGGCGGTGAATCCGCAAGCGCCGTTTATGCCGGAGTGGTTATTTGACTATTACGACATGCCGGGGCGCAAGATGAACCCTTACCGCGGCTGGGAAATTTACGCGCCAGGAATTTACGACATCATCACCAACCTGCGGGATAATTACGGCAATCCGCGCTGTTTTATCTCCGAAAACGGGATGGGCGTTGAGAACGAGCAGCGTTTTGTGCAAGCGGGACAGATTCACGATGATTACCGGATTGACTTTATCTCTGAGCATCTTAAATGGCTGCATAAAGGCATTAGCGAGGGCTGTCACTGTCTTGGCTACCACATGTGGACCTTTATCGATAACTGGTCATGGCTGAACGGCTATAAAAATCGCTATGGTTTTGTACAACTGGATTTAGCCACCCAAACGCGCACGGTGAAAAAAAGCGGAGAATGGTTTGCCGCCACCGCAGAGCATAACGGTTTTGATTAAGCGTTTATTATTGCCGGATGACGACTAACGTCGTATCCGGCCTACAAATGGCAGCAATATCAACTCATTGGCGTAATACGGACTTTCGCCGCCACGACTAATGCCGTCAACAGCATCAGTCCGCCGGAAAGCGCCAGCGGCGAAAGCAGCCCGAAATTGTCGAGCGCATAACCGCCCACTGCCGCGCCACAGGTATTTGCCAGTTGAATCACCGCGACCTGGATGGAACCGGCTTTTTCCGCCTGATCGGCAAGGGAACGAGTGATCCACGTTGACCATCCCACCGGCACCAGCGCAAACGCCAGTCCCCAGATAATCGCTATGACCGCCGCCACGGTTTTGTCGCTTCCCCACACAATGAGCGTCAGCGCGCTCAGCGCCAGTAGCAGCGGCGCACCGGCCAGCGCCAGTTTTACCGAACGTTTCAGGACATAAGATGAGAAAGAAGTACCAACGAAGCTGGCAATACCAAAACTTAGCAACACCAGCGTCAGACCATCAACGTCAAAGCCCGCCAGATTCATATAGACCGGGCGAATATAGGTAAAGAAAGCGAACTGCCCGGCAAAAGACATAAAGATGGCGATCATCCCGGCCATCACGCCAGGGCGTTGCAACAGGCTAAACATATTCTGTTTCTGGTGAGAAGGTTCGCCCGGCAGCGACGGCAGTGATTTCACCACCCAGATGACGCACAGTACGCCCATCACCGCAGCGGCGTTAAAGACATTACGCCAGCCAATAATACCGCCCAAAAAACTGCCCAGCGGCGCGGCGATCACTAACGCGATGGAAACCGCGCCAAAAATCACCGACAGCGCTTTCGGCACGGTACGCGCGGGAACCAGTCGCATGGTCAGCGACGCCGACATCGCCCAGAATCCGCCCAGCGCCAACCCAAGACAGGCGCGGCCCAGCAATAGCAGCGTAAAGCTGTTGGCAAAGGAGACCATCAGACAAGAAGCCGTCAGCAAAACGGCGAACAGAATAACGATATAACGCCTGTCGGTCGCCTGAATAATCTGGGTAATGAACAGGCTGGAAAACATCGCGACAAATGCCGTAACGGTGACCGACTGACCGGCGACGCCCTCGGAGATCCCCAGATCCTGCGCCATCGGCGTCAACAGACTAACGGGCAAAAACTCAACGGTAATCAGGCAGGCGACACAAAACGCTACGGCAAAAACGGCTGACCAATTAGGCCTGGCAACCCCATCAGCGCGGAATTTTTCTGCGATATTTTCATTCATTGTGGTTACCTGAGTCGTTTTAGTGCGGAAAATCCACGCAGTGTAACATTACAAAATGTGATCTGATTAACGTTTTAGCAACTGACATTGTTGCGCTGCATTTTGCGAGGCTGGTCGAGCGTTGAGAATTATCTTCTCTCGCTGCGTGCAAAACCAAAAGGTAAGACATAGTGTATCACCTGGTGCTATACTTTAGATTACAGGATGTCAACCTGATGCGAATCTTCAAAACCAGGTGGTTTAACAGAGAAGCGAAGTCCCACACGATAAAAGACGACGAGTTAAGCGAGGCCATCAACGCCGTACTGCAAGGAAAAGCAGATAATCTTGGCGGCGGAGTTTATAAAAAACGTCTCAATCAAAATCGCGATCGCGCAATCGTGTTGGCAAAGGGAGACGAACATTGGTTTTACACCTTCCTGTATGCCAAACAGGATATGGCCAACATTAGCTATCGCGAACTCGCGGGTTTCCGTGAGTTAGCAAAACACTATGCTTGCCTGACCGAAGATCAGATAACGGCACTCATTAATAACAAAGAACTGGTAGAGGTGCGCCATGTCAGCAAAAACTAAATTCAAAAGCCCTGCCTTTGAAGCGATTCATAGCGCGGCAGCTGGATTATTTAGCGTGGATGCCATTCCCCAGGAGACAATGCGCAGTTTTGACACGGCCTGCTTAAGCAGCATCAAAGACCTGCAGCCACTTGAAATAAAAGCGTTACGCGAAAAACTCAACGTTAGCCAGCCGGTTTTCGCTCGGTACCTGAATACCAGCGTATCAACGGTTCAAAAGTGGGAAAGCGGCGCCAAGCGTCCCAGCGGGATGTCACTGAAACTACTTAATGTTGTCCAAAAACACGGGCTAAAGGTGCTGGTATGAGGGTTTTACCGATGGTCTGTTAAGGCTATTCATACGATAATGAGTGCAGGAAGCCTCTACAACTTCCTGCGCTGTTTGACGGGAATTGCACTATACTGACTCACCAAAGCCATCAGCAAATGCAGATTTTAATTCATCCATAAAAGCCAGTTCATCCTGTCCATCACAAATTAAATCAATCATTGTGTTTCCCTTTACGCCAGCCCCCAAAATACTCATCATTCCTTTAATGGGAATTTCTTTGTCATTATTAACTAGCGTTAATGAAGACTGGTATTTTTTGACAATTTTCGCAAGCGTAGCGGCTGGCCGCGCATGAAGCCCCGTACTGTTCATAACGCGTACTTTTTGTCTAATCATATATTTTCCTTAAGAGACTTTGCGGAATGCTGAGTGATTTTTATTCATCATCTTAATTTTAGAATAAACATCATCCTCAACTGCCTGTTTTGCGTTCGCCATGACACGCGCCAGATTAGCCTCGTTGTTATTATTTACCCAAGCCTTACCAACAGTAGTAATAAAGGCTTTGCGCAAATCACTCGCAATATTCACTTTGGCTACTTTGTAATTAACAAAGCTGCGAAGAATATCCGCGTCAATACCAGAACCTCCATGAATAACCAAAGGTACCGGACTGACAGACGCGATGCGTTGTAATAGCGGGATATCAATGCGTGGGATATCTTCAAGACCATGTACATTACCAATTGACACTGCCAGCATGTCGCACCCTGTCTCCTCAACAAAGCGCTGAACCTTCTCAGGTTCAGTTTTGCAGTCAGCCTCGCTGACATGATCATCTTCCTTACCCAGAATAGCGCCTAATTCCGCTTCGACGGGAACACCAAATGATTTACAGAAATCGACAGCTTCTCGGGTAAATGCAATATTTTCTTCGAACGGTAGCGCCGCGCCATCAATCATTACTGAGGTAAATCCGGCCCGGACAGCCTGCTTAACATCTTCCAGAGTTTTCCCATGATCCAGATGCAGGCTGACAGGAATATCCATTTTATCGGCATGTCGCTTAACTATTTCATAAATGTAATCGTAACCAGAAAGCTGTGCATTAGTAGGAGCAATTTGAATAAAATTGGGCAATCCGGAACGTTCTATTGCATTAAGAATGGAAATTGTTGTCTCCAGGTTCGTTGTATTAAATGCCCCCGCAAGGACATGTTTTTCCTGAATACAATTGAGCAGGATCCTACCATTGACTAAAGGCATATTAACTCCAGATATTTATGTGAGCAGTGTAAGTAAATTATCGAACTATTGAGTTATCACAGTTATTCACCAATAAGCGCCCCTTCTTGCCGCAGTTTAAATTGGTAAAATGACAGCCATTGCTGCTGATATATTTTCAACTTTGCAGAACGAACCGCGTCAGGAAAATATCGCTCAGCCACAGGAACAGTCGGGGGGACAACATTCGGACAGGCTATCAACAATGCTCCAAGGGAGACGGTTTCATCAAAAGCAATGGCCTCAATTGGACACTGGAGGATGTCAGCCTTCAACTGGAGCCAGTATGGGTTTTTCACCGCAGGGCCAATGACTTTTACTGTCCTGCCCGCCGGGATATTAAAGCACCCGTGACAGTGTGCAAACTCCATCGCCAGGCCGATAAAGACACTCTCAAGCAGAGACTCCGGAGGAAGTGAATCCGTCAGACCAAAAAGCAGGCCACGGGTGTGCCGATTTTTATTTGGCGAACCCGAGCCCCGCAAATGAGGAATAAATACCGGCACATGCTCGACAGACCAGGAAGGTTTGAGGTATTGCTCCATGGCTTTTTCCAGGCCTGTGCTTATTTCCTTATCAGTTAAACGAAAGGTTTTTTTCACCCATTCAAGCGCATAACCGCCGACAGGCAGAGAAGCGAAAAGCGTGAAAAATTCACCATCGGAGTAACAACCATTTGCCAGCTTATCCCTGCGAGCCTGCACATCAAGCGTTGGTTGTGTATTCAGCAGTAAAATACCCTCTGTCGTGCCGGTAGAATTCAGCACATCGCCCGGTTGCAGCTGTAATGCGCGGGCACCGACCATATGATCGTGCCCGGCCAGGGTAACTTTTACCTCATGAGAGAAGCCCAATTCCTCTCTAAGCGTTGCCGTCACCCATCCGGCCACTTCACCTGGCTTTATCAACGGAGCCAGTACACCGAACGGTATGCCGAGAATCCCGGCAGCATTACGAGACCAGGTACGGCGAGCAATGTCCAGACACAACGTTCTACTGGCCAGGGATATTTCCGTCTTTTTCGCACCTGTCATTCGCCACAACAACACTTCTGGTGCATGTAACCAGCAGATATCTTTTCTTTCATGCAAGGAGTAGTTATCAAGCAACCATCTCATTTTAAATGCTGAGTAATTACTGTGAGGTGGCAATCCCGTTATAGAATACAGTTCTTCAGCCTCTGCCTTGCTTAATGACGAGAGATAAGATTCACCACGTCGATCATACCAGGCCAGCATCGGGGTAAGAATGACGCCCTCCTTATCCACAAAGACACCAGACTCACCGAAACTCGCAATACTGATATTTTTTACCGGAAACGGTACTGAAGCCACCAGTTCAGCCATTACCAGTCGCAGTGCCTGCCACAGCGCTTCGATATCGAAATCTACCTCGCCTTTGTCCGACGATATTATTGGCGTCGGAAACTTGCGGACTTCCAGAACTGACACGTCATGACAGGAATAACAGCTGACTTTGCAGTTAGTTGTGCCAATGTCAATGACAAGCGCTGCGTGGTAATCAGGCATAGACCGTTCCTTTTGTCAGGCGAAAAACACCATAAATAATCAGCGCAAGCACAGGAATCAGCCCGATAGCAATAATATTTCCGTTGAATATTTCAAGCAGCCAGAAACGGAAGGGGTTACCGCCATCAAGGAAGCTTGATACCTGACCACTTGACCCCTCAGCCATTTTGAAATTGACATCTTTAGCCATACTGGTAATAAATGGCGCAATTTTGGTCGCAATCCACAAGTCGGCGACAATAACAGGAATTGCGGTTATCACAGCCCGGAAAATATTGCCACGACATGCCAGTACAATCATGGAAGCCATGACTGCCAGGTTCGCAAGGTCTCCGAGTGGCAGGACTTTATTGCCAGGAAGAAGGAATGCAATAAAGACAGAGATGGGTGTCAGAATCAGTGCTGTAGATATAATGGCTGGGTTACCTACTGCTACCGCGATATCCAATCCGATAAAGAGATCATCACGGCCAGGATATTTGGCATTCAAATATTTCTTAATGGCTTCAGACAGAGGTAATAAACCTTCCATCAAAATTCGTACCATACGCGGAAGAATGAACATGACACCGCCAATGCTGATCCCCAGCAATAGGATATGTTTAAAGTCATACCCGGCAATGATGCCCAACAAGACCCCCAGAATAGTACCCACCATCATAGGCTCACCGAAGATTCCCATTTTTTTCTGAACGTTTTCCGGATCAATATGAATACGGTTAACGCCAGGGATTTTGTCGATAATTTTGTCGAACAGCAATCCAATCGGAAAGAAGACGACAGATGACAGGGTCGGAAGTGAAATACCTTCCAGACCGAAGTACTTTGCCACTAATGGCGCAGACCAGTCCGCCAGTTTGAGAACCACGATCGCGGCAATAGCGGCTGCGGACAGACCCAAAACAAAACTCCCTGTGCTGTAGTAAACCAGCGTTCCAGCCAGGGCAAAGTGCCAGTAGTTCCACATGTCGACATCAACAGTACGTGTCTTATTCAGGGCCAGCATGGCGACATTAATCAGCATCGTCAGAGGAATGACAAAGGGTGCGATTGGTGAGCCCCAGGTAATTGCGGCCAACGGTGGCCAGCCTAAATCGACCACAGGCAGACTAATACCAGTTCGCTCAACCATTGCCTGTGCAGCCGGGCCTACATTGCTGGTAAGTATGTCAAAGATGGCATAAATTCCGACAAACCCTATTCCGACAATTAATGATGAGCGAAGTGCTTTAGCGGGTTTTACTTTGAAGAACAATGCCAGGAAAAAAAGGACCAGCGGCAATAAAACCGTTGGGCCAAATCCCAGGACATATTGCACAACGGTATAGAGAGTATGTGCTATATCATTCATATCCGACCTCTTATTCAGATGTGACCAGACCTCGCGTTAGCGCCTGGATAATTTATCTGTTTTTTTATTTATGAAATCAGGCTTGGCCTTTAAGGATTGAAACTATTTTTTCAAGAACTTTATCTTCACCTACTCCGGTAATGATTGGCAGGCCACTAACAACCGGAATATCCAGTTCATAAGGAACTTTCGTTGTTGATACAACCAAAGCTGCACCATCGGTATTGTTTGGCAATGAGGCTACATTAGTTTGTGAATAATTAACATCAAGTCCATTGTCTTTACAATATTCCATTACTTTTTCTGCCACAGCCGTGGAAGTAGCAACACCCGTTGCGCAAACAAATAGTATCATTTTACTCATACTTCACCTCTTTCAGATATGCGTGTGTAAATTGACTGATAAATTTCATCATCATTCATGACCAGTAACTGCTGCATAAAATCCTCATCCTGGATCGCATCCATAATCCAACCCAGTACGTTGAGCTGCTTATTGCTTTCACCTAAAGCAAGCATAAACACCACCCTGACAGGTACGGGATCTGGTTCCCCGCCCATATCTTCGAAATTGACGGGTTCTGCCAGTATTCCAACGCTAATGGCGTTTTGGCGAACATACTTGTGATCGGTATGTGGAATAGCGACACCTACAGGCTCAACCGGTAGACCCGTTGGAAAATTCTGTTCTCGCGTAATGACGTGATCGGCAAAATCAGATACAACCATACCATCGTTAATTAACGGACTGGCAAGAGCCTTGATTATGTCATTCTGACTCACCTCTTTAGGAAGGTGGCGAACATAATGACGGCGAAAATGAATATCCTGCATAGATTCCTCTTTGCTAGTTAGGCATCCAGGCGCTGTAAAATAGTGCCAAGATAATATTTATTACCTTTTAACCAGACGTTACCAAAATCAATGGCCAATCCTCTAGAGAAAAATACCAACTGTTCCAAATGCAAAACAGGTGCGTCTTCACCAATATCAAGATAATGGCCTCGCTCATTACCAATTAATTTAGCTGCGTAACGGCTTTCAGAAAAACTTATTTTCTTATCGGATAATCTTTCTATTGCTGAAAATAAATTCTCCCTGGTAAAATCTACATCAATAATACCGGGGCAGAGATCAATGTTGATACGATTTTCAATCAACATGACTTTTTCATCGCCAATACAACGAAGGCGTTTAAGAAATAAAACATCTTGTCCCGGTTTGATACTCAGTTTCTCTGCTACAAAGCGGTTAGCGGGTTCCAGTCGGGAGGTTATGACGCTGGTTGTGAAGTTTATCTTCTGGCTGGCTAAGGCTTCAGCAAAGGAGAGCAAACCTTCACCCAGTGGGTAAGCAACATTTTCCTTCTTTACGAAAGTTCCTTTACCCTGCACTTGCACAAGAACACCTTCCCGGACAAGTTGGTCAACCGCTTTTTTAACGGTACCGCGACTCACCTCCAGCATATCCATGATTTGAAACTCTGAAGGTATCCGGTCATCCTCAACTAATTCTCCGCTATAAATACTTTCCCTTATCCACTCCACAACCTGTTGATACAGTGGGATGTGTGAACTTTTACTCAATGTTTTCATGGGGCGCGCCTAAACATTTAGAGTTGTCTATAGACAATCATGTACAACTTCGAGTTTATGATAAGAAATTTTGAGACAGGAGGTATGGCAAGGAGTCACAGTTTTAGTGTTCAAAACAAGATCACATTTCCGTGATATATGTCACGGAAATGATGAGCTATAAGTCTCTGATGTTTTGGCGTCGTTAGCGGTTATTCGGTGCGTTACTTCTGTGGTTCACCCTTAGCAAATACGATGGCGGCTACGCTTTATTTGGCTAACGATGAATCGCGTCTCCAGGCCGTTAATCGTGGCTCGCCGCCCTTGCCAGCCTCATTCATCTCGTCTTTTGTTAACGAGATAGTGAAGAGTATCAATGCAGCCAGTGGACACCCTCTTCCGGCTGAAAAAAGGCGTTATAGCGCAGTTGAAACGCGTTGATCTCCTGCATATCGGGTTCCATTTCGCGCAAAAAGCCCAGCGCCAGCCGTACCTGCGTATCGGTGATCGGCGCAGCTAAACGCGCTTTTTGCAGCAACCGATGCCACCGCTGCAAATTCTGATCGCCGCCATCGACAATCACCATTTGCCAGATCAGTAACACCTGAGCGGCATTTTGCAAATGCGACTCATCAGGGCGATGCAGATACTGTAAAAACTCACCGCCCGCCGTTTTACCCATCTGATCAATCATCGATTCTATCGGCACTACATCAATATTCAGACGTTCGCTCAGGCGGCGAATCGCCCGGCGAGTATCCGATGTCAGCACCCGAAAACCCACAATAAACACCACCACAAACGTGGCCAGAATCAACCAAATCATGCGCACATCCGTCACCAAACAGGAGGCCCATCATAACGGTAAATTTATAACTGTCGACGTTCTGGCCTGTCAGGATGTGATTTATTAACGCCTGTCTTCATTTACGCAAGACGCCGGATATCCTGTCTGACGAACGCAAGGCATAAAAAAGCCCGGCGTTAAGCCGGGCAAAACGTTACCAAATGCACACATTTAAGCGATATTGACTTGCTGAATTTTTTTCTCACGGCGGATTTTGCGCTCTTCCATCACGGCGACCATCGCCATCAGGCAGATACAGCCGATCGCGGCGGCGTCCAGCGCGGCGAAGGTGCCCGCCCAGCCGGTCAGACCAAAAACGGGGGTGCCGTCGGCAATCATGCCCAGACCCAGCTTGGCAAAGCTATCGCCGATAAGATAAGCAAAGGTTCCCTTGATACCGTCCGCAGCGCCGATAGCTTTTTTCGGTACGAAACCGACTGCCGCCACGCCAATTAACAGCTGCGGCCCAAACACCAGGAAACCGAGCGCGAACAGCGAGGCCAGATAGACATACTGGTTGCTGGCGTGCTGGTAGACGCCGAGGGTGGCGATGATTAACGCCAGCGCCACACAGGCTACCAGCGCACGACGACCGTTCGCCAGGTCAGAGAGCCAGCCCCACAGCAACGTGCCGACCAGCGCGCCCACTTCGAACAGGGTAAAGCCCTGAATCGCCACCTCTTTAGAAAGTTTCAGTTCCTGGAAGGCGTAGACGGTTGACCACTGGTCGATACCAATACGCACCACATACAGGAAGATATTGGAGAAGCACAGCAGCCAGATCACTTTGTTTTTCAATACATATTCAACAAAGATCTGCCACTTGGTCATTTCGTTTTCTTCAGTCTCTTTATCCTCTTCGCTGATCTCTTCGCCGAACAGTTCTTCAGCTTTACCCAGACCGTAAGACTCCGGGGAGTCGCTGCCAAAACGCAGACCGATAAAGCCAACAATCAGCGCGATAATCGACGGGAAGATAAACATGCCGATGACGTGACCGTCGAACAGGTAGTTGGCGCCGAACAGCGCCACGCCTGCCGCGCCCGCGCCGCCGAGGTTGTGGGAGATATTCCAGAAGCCGAGAAAGGTGCCGCGTTTACGACGCGGAGTCCATTTGGTGATGGTCGAGTAGCTGCACGATCCGCCGGTACTCTGGAAGAAACCGCTCAGGGCATAGAAAGCGATCATCAGAAACAGACTGGTTGACCCCGCGCCCATACTGGCGCTGAAGCCGAGCATACAGATAGCGGAGAGGATCAACATAAACGGTAGAAACTGCTTGGTATTTTTACCGTCAGCGTAGTAGGAAACCAGCGTTTTCCCCACGCCGTAGGTGATCGAAAAGCCCAGGCCAATCATCCCCAGCTCGGTCATGCTCAACCCGTAGGTAGAGATCATGTCGTTCTGCGCGATGTTAAAGTTTTTGCGGATCAGGTACATGGTCAGGTAGCCGATAAAAACCACCAGATAGGACTGCATGAACGGCTTGAACCACATTTTACGCCGCACATCGAGCGGCAGATCCAGGGTCGGCTTGCGCACCTGGTTTAAGAAGGCCAGCATGGATTACTCCTGAGCTAATTTTTACACCTGCGAATGGCAGGCATTGTAAAAATCCACAGGAAAAGTGGCCTGCGACAGCGTCCAGGCAAAACCGGGAAAATTTCTTAGTTTTGCCCCATTCAGCGCAAAAAGGTGAGGTGCATCACGCTTCGCTGGTCTCGCGTGGGGCCTGGGCGTTCAGAAATGGCAGCAGCAATAGCGCGGAGATCCCCGCCGCGATGGCGATGACCGCAAAAAAACCGGTCCAGTGCCAGATCTCCAGCACTTTCGCTAACGGCCAGCCGGAAAGCGACGCGCCGAGATAGGCGAACAGGCCGACAAAACCGGTGGCCGCGCCCGCCGCCTCTTTATGCGAGCACTCCGCCGCCGCCATGCCAATGAGCATCTGCGGGCCGAAAACAAAGAAACCGGTGGTGAAGAAACAGGCCGCCTGCATCACGTAACTGGCGAACGGCATCAGCCACAGCGAACCCACAGAGAGCAGAATCCCGGCGGCGAAGATTAAATTCATCGGTCCGCGGTTGCCGTTGAAGAGTTTGTCCGAGCCCCAGCCCGCCACCAGCGCGCCGATAAATCCCCCCAGCTCAAACATCGATACTGCCGTGTTGGCCGTGACCAAATCTACGCCCAGCGTCTCGGACATATACAGGTTGCCCCAGTCATTGATCGCCGCGCGCACCACGTACACTAAGACGTAACACAGCGAAAGCAGCCAGATATAGGGATTCAACAGCACATATTTAGCGAGGATTTCTTTGCGGCTTAGCCCCGCGCCCTCTTGCTGTTGGGCTACCTCCAGCGCATCGTGCCGCCAGTCGCCTACCGGCGGTAAACCAATCGCCTGCGGACGGTCGCGCAGCCGCCAGCAGAGGACCATGCCCACCCCGATGGCAAGCAATCCGGCCACCATCATTCCGACGCGCCAGCCATAATGCAGGGCGACAGCGGCCATAACGAGAGGGATCAGCGCCCCGCCGACATTGTGCGCGGTATTCCATAACGCCCACCAGCCGCCGCGCTCGGTACGCGAGTACCAGGCGGTCAGCAAACGGGCGCAAACCGGCGATCCAAACCCCTGGAAAAAGGCGTTCAACGCCCATAGCAGAGCAAAGGCCCACAGCGAGGTCGAGAAGCCGAACAGAATATTCACTATGCCGGTCGCAATCAGCCCGATACCCATAAAATAGCGAGCGTTAGAGCGATCGCTAACGATGCCGGAGACAAATTTCGACACCCCGTAGGTGATGTAAAACAGCGTCGCCAGCAGGCCGATATCGCTGCGGGTCAGAATGCCGCTGGCAAGGATTTCCGGCGCGGCGGCGTTAAAGCTTTTACGGGTGAAATAGAACAGCGCATAACCCAACCAAATGGTGATCAGGATGTGCCGCCGCCAGTAGCGATAGCGGGCGTCAACCTCGTGCTTATCGGTGATGAGCGGCGCGTTGGCCGGGGCTTTTAAAAACGAAAGCATTATCCTTCCTTAAACGTAACGCTGGGGCAACGAGACGCTCACCCGCGTACCGTGGGTACAAGAGATGGTTAGCGTCCCGCCGAGCGCCGACACGCGTTCGCGCATTCCGGTCAGGCCGAAGCCCTGCTGCTGAGAGCCCGGCGGCAGGCCGCTGCCGTCATCCTCAATCACCAACATCAGCCGCTCATCCTGCTGCCAGCCCTGGAGCGTCACCGCGCTGGCATTGGCATGTTTTACGATGTTATTCAGCCCTTCCTGACAGACGCGAAACAGCGTCACGCGCTGACTTTCACTCAACGCCGTTTCGTCAATTCGCCAGTCGAGGTGACTGACAATACCGCGGCTTTCCAGCTCCATTTCGCGCAGCAGCGAACGGATGGCCTGCGCCAGCGTTAAGTCGTCTAGCTGGCGCGGGCGCAAGCGCCCCAGCAGGCGACGCACGGCGTCATACACGCCCAGCGAAAGCTGCTCGATAAGTTGCCCGCTCTGCTTCACGCCGCCGTTATCCGCCGCCAGTCGTTGCACAATGCCCGCCTGGGTTCGAATCGCGGTGATGGTCTGCCCGATGTCATCGTGAAGCTCACGCGCAACATCGCGCCGCACGCTCTCTTCGGTCTCCAGAAGACGCTCCGCCAGCCGATGGTTGCGCGCCAGCTCCTTTTGCAACGACTGGTTCAGCTCGCGCAGACGCTGAATGCCCGCGCCAAGCAGTAGCCCGGTCAGGCTTTGCGCCAACAGCGAAAGTAATAAATCGACGGGATGATCGTGCCAGGTCTGGCTGGCGATCAGCGCGATAGCGTTCATCAGTGTGGCAATGAGCGCGCCCTGCCAGCCATAATGCCAGGCGAGCGCGATAATCGGCAACGCCAGGCAGAACGGCGTAAAGCGCGAAAGTTCAGCAGGTAACCCCAGTTGCAGCCACAGACTGACGATAAACAGCAGCAGATACCAGATCAGATGCCGCCCGCGCCAGTTTACCGGCTGCGATACCAGCGATGGTCCCAGCGGCAGCCAGGTAGTGCTGGTGAGATAGTGCCAGAAAACCAGGCAGATGGGGGCCAGCGTCAGACCACCCGTGAGGGTCAGCAGTAGCGCGTTCCATGCCGCTTCCCCCTGCCCCAGCCAGGGCAGGGATTGCAGTAGCGCCGCGGCGGTGAGGGCCGCGCCCTGAAGCAATAACGTGCGCCAGTCGCGCTGATGGCGGTAACGCGAAGTCAGCGCCACGGGCAGTAGCGTCAACACACTACCGATCATCAAAAGCGGCAGATGGGCCAGTGCAACTTCCTGCGCCAACCAGTACACCAGCAGCCACTCCGCGCCCAGCAATACTGGCCAGTAGCCGCGCGGGCATTGCAGCATAAGTCCCAGGCGCAGGCCGAAGGGAAAGAGCAGCGCCGCCAGCTCCGGGCGTTCTACCAGATGCAGGCTGATGCTCCACAGGCAGAACCACGCGGCGGAGAAAATAAAAAAGCAGGCAGCAACGGTGATTAAACGGGAAAAAAAGGTGTTCATTACCAACCGTCAAACATGCGATGCGCCAGTTCAACGTCATTGCTGACGCCTAATTTTTCCAGCAGATTCGCGCGATGGACATGCACCGTTTTTGGCGACAGCCCCAGCTCGGCGGCAATCTCTTTTACCGCCATACCCTGGGCGAGTTTTTCCGCCACCTGACGCTCGCGTTTGGTCAGCGGATCTTGCCGACCCGCCGCCAGTTTCACGGCAATATCGGGGGTCAAATAGCAGCCGCCCGTCGCCACCGTATGCACCGCGGCGATCAGTTCATCCGGACTACAGCGTTTAGAGAGAAAACCGCGCGCACCGGCGTTCAACGCCTGTTCCACCAGCGCCGGGCTATCGTGAACCGAGAGCATGATCGTCGCCATCCCTTTTGGCAGTTGGCTTAGCAGCTCCAGTCCGGAAATATCCGGCATTGAGATATCGCAGATACACACCTGTACGCCGCGCCCCGGCAAGCCTGCCAACGCTTCGCGCCCGGAACCAAATTCGGCGACCACCTGCAAATCGGGTTCCAGCCCCAGTAGCTGTGCAAAGCCGGAGCGGACGATAAGGTGGTCGTCGATAAGGGCAACGGTAATCATGGGTTCATCCTGGCGCTAAGGCATGCCTGATGGCGCTGCGCTTATCAGGCCTACGGGCAGGTGCCGTTGTAGGCCGGATAAGGCATTAATGCCGCCATCCGGCAAAAGCACTTACCTTAACGATAAGTGCCTGGGTGTTCAAGCCTTGAGCGGTCAGACAATGCCTGTCGTGACGGTGAACGTCCGGGTTTGCTGCGGTTCCAGTTGAAGCAAGGTTCCATTTCGCTGCGCCGCGAGAAAACCTTCAGGCCGACAGGTCGCGGGCAGGGCAAAGGCGGCAACCTGCTGATCGCCGTTATAAAGAATCCAGCGGGTCACGTAATTCAGCTCCGCGCTGGCGAAACGTGTCACGAACGTGGTGCCATCCGGGGCGATCATACTGAATTCCGGGGTATCCGTGTATCTGTCCAGTTCATCGGCGAAGAACACGATTTCCGGGTCGTAAAAACCAGGCTCGTTGAGCGTTGCCAGCGAGGCTTCACCCTGCAAAAGCCGTTGATTAAACGCCAGCCACTGCGCTGTGGGTTTGACATGCGCCGGCACCGACTCGCGTAGCTTCAGCGCGGTATCCGGGATATTCTGGCGGAACGTGGCGTTCGGCACATAGGTATAGTTCATGTGGCACATGTACTGTAGCGGCATGGCGACTGAAGCCAGGTTAGTCACGGTCATCTGAATATCAAACAGCGCGCTTGCTTTACGCATTACCACCGCAGGTTGCGCCTGATAATGATGACCGAACCCCATCACATACTCGTAGCGCCCGGTCACGCGCAGACTGTCGCCCTCTAACTCCAGCCAGGCGTCGTCCATAGCAGCGCAGGGCATCTCGCCGTGCAGCGGATGTATATCTTCCGGCGACGGGCAGCCATTCGCCAATAGTCCGGAATGGAAAGCAAAGCAACCATACGTTGCCACCACTTCCGCAGCCGGCTTCGGCTGGCGGAACATGTTGCGCATAGTCAGATCATGACCGTCAAACTGCGCGTCCCAAATCATCTGCCCCATCCAGGGCAGAATCACCAGATGACCGCGGCTGTTTTGTATTTTCAATCCTTCCACGCCGCTGGCGTAACGAAACGCCGTAACCGTAAAATCGTCATTTTCCAGCAAGATACGCGGCTGCTCGTTAAAAAGCTCCCGCCATAATGTAATACGTGTTGTCATGGTTGATCTCCTCAGGACGCGGCGACTTCAGCCAGGTTGCCGCGCACTTTGCTTTCGCGCCAGAAGTAAACGCCAACGTAAACAAAGCACAGCATGGAAACCAGGAATGAGAGCTGTAGCGAGTGGAACATGTCCGCCACATAACCCTGAATCGCAGGAACCACCGCCGCGCCGACAATCGCCATCACGATCACCGCCCCCGCCATTTCGGTATGCTCGTTATCGACGGTATCGAGCGTTCCGGCATAAATGGTCGCCCAGCAGGGGCCAAACAGAACACTGACCAGCACCGCCACGTATACCGCGCTAAAGCTGGGCGCCAGCGCCACGTAGGCCAGGAACAGCGCGCCGATCACAGAGTAAAGGATCAGGACTTTTTCCGGGTTAAAGCGTGTCATCAGAATGTTGGCGATAAACTTGCCGATAAAAAAGCAGGCGAAGCTGTAGACCATAAAGGTTGAGGCATCGCGCTCATTGATATCGCCTAACTCCAGCGCCAGACGGATAGTGAACGACCAGACCGCCACCTGCATTCCCACATACAGGAACTGCGCCACAATACCGCGACGGAAACGGGCATTGCTGGCGAGATAGCGTAACGTATCCAGCGCCGAGGGGCGTTTATGACTCGCGGTTTGCGCGACTTTACAGGTCGGGAAACGCGTCAGCAGGAACAGTACCATCACCACTACCAGAACCATAATCATGTACTTATAGGGTTCCAGAGTGTTTTCCAGCATCAGCACCTTGAAGTTGTGGACTTGCTCAGCATTCATGCCCGCCATCTGTTTTTCCAGGCTTTCCCCTTCGGAAAAGACCAGATATTTACCCAATAAAATGCCTGCCGCCGCGCCGATCGGATAAAAGGTCTGGCTGATATTCAGCCGCAGCGTGGCGTAGGCTTTCGGCCCGATCATCGAACTGTAGGTGTTCGCCGCCGTTTCCAGGAAACTCAGGCCAATCGCAATGGCGAAAATCGCCGCGAGGAACATAGTGTAGGTCGCCATGTGCGACGCCGGAAAAAAGAGCGTACAGCCGACAATGTATAGCGTCAGGCCGATAAGTATCGCCACTTTATAACTGGTTTTTTTAATGACCAGCGAGGCCGGAATAGCAATTAAAAAATAACCGCCATAAAAGGCGCTTTGTACTAATGCCGAAGCAAAGTTGCTCAGCGAAAATACACTTTTAAATTGCGTAATCAGAATATCATTTAACGCGGCTGCGCATCCCCATAATGGGAATAAACAGGATAACAAAATAAACTGGAACAGAGGTGTCTTATTCAGATACCCGTCGGGCATCTGAACGATGTTTTTATCGTTCATAGTGCTACCTTTAACAGTGCAGGGTGATTGTTATTCGTTCAACGAAAGATACTCATTAAATTGCTCAATGCTTGGATAAGAGGATTGGGTGCCTTTCCCGGTGACGCTGAAAGCGGCAAAGAGGACGGCTTTTTTCATGGCGGCTTCCACATCCCCGCTCTGGACGTAGTAATGCGCGAAACAGCCGATAAAGGCATCGCCCGCGCCGCTGGTATCGACAGCGTTCACTCGAAACGCCGGAACATGGACTTCCTGGTCACGCGTCATCCACAGCGCGCCTTTCTCACCCATGGTGACGATAATATTGTTCAGCCCTTTATCCACCAGCGAACGTGCCGCTGCGCGAATATGGTCATAGGTATCCACTGGCATACCGGTTAATATTTCCAGCTCGGTTTCATTGGGTACAAAGAAATCGCATTTACAGGCATAAGACATATCTAATTCCCGTAATGCTGGCGCAGGGTTTAATAACACTTCAATCCCGTGTTTCTTGCCAAATTCTATTGCGTGATAAACCGTTTCCAGCTGAACTTCCAGTTGCAGAACAATAAGCTGGCATTTTTTTAAATCTTCCGCCGCGCGATCGATATCTTCCGGCGAGAGAAACTTGTTAGCGCCTTTGATGATCAGAATGCTGTTGCTGGAGTTGGCGTTGACGAAAATCGGCGCTACGCCGCTGCTGGTACACGGTACTTTTTCTACATACGTCGTATTGATCCCCCAGGATTCGAGATTACGAATGGTGTTGTCGGCAAAAATATCGTCGCCCACTTTGGTCAACATCAATACTTTTGAATTGAGCTTAGCGGCCGCCACGGCCTGGTTCGCCCCTTTTCCGCCGCAGCCGATTTTAAACGCCGGCGCTTCCAGAGTTTCCCCTTCTTTGGGCATCTGGTTGGTGTAGGTGATAAGGTCCACCATGTTAGAGCCAATAACCGCGATATCCATTTTACTCCCTCTCAGAAATCGTCACACGACAATGATATTAAAATAACATTATCATGTTACTTCCGTATCATTTGTGACTATGATCGCGATTAGAGGATCATTTTGCCATTTACTGCGTGAACAATCCCTGGCGGAACATACGCGCATCAAATCATTTTTAGGGTTACAATTTACTGAAAATTAACTATTTATTGTTATAAAACGCGAATAAACCCACTTTTATTTCCTGACGGCCAGACGTATAGTAGTGCCACACTGTAATGTTCTCAGAAACACATAAATGTTACTGATGGAACATAACAACATGATTTGCGGAGAGGGTGAATGGAGACCAAGCAAAAAGAACGTATCCGACGCTTGATGGAGTTACTGAAAAAGACCGATCGAATCCATCTGAAAGACGCCGCGCGGATGCTGGAAGTTTCGGTGATGACCATTCGCCGCGATCTCAGCCAGGATGATGACCCTTTACCGCTGACGCTGCTCGGCGGCTATATCGTCATGGTAAATAAGCCTACGTCTTCAACCACTATGCCGCTGCCGGCGAAAAAGACGCATCATCGGGACGACCTTCCCGTTGCGATCCTGGCCGCCGGCCTGGTGCGTGAAAACGATCTGGTTTTTTTTGATAACGGTCCGGAAATGCCATTAGTTATCAGCATGATACCGGATGATATTACCTTTACCGGGATTTGCTACTCGCATCGGGTATTTATCGCGCTGAATGAAAAGCCTAATGCCACGGCGATTCTGTGCGGCGGCACCTATCGGGCCAAGAGCGATGCCTTTTATGATGCCAATAATCCTTCGGCGCTGGATTCGCTCAATCCGCGCAAAGTGTTTATTTCCGCCAGCGGCGTACATGAACATTTTGGCGTGAGCTGGTTTAACCCGGATGATCTTGCCGCCAAACGTAAAGCGATGGAGCGCGGTCTGCGCAAAATTTTGCTGGCGCGTCACGCCCTGTTTGATGAGGTCGCGCCTGCCAGCATTGGTCCGCTTTCTGCCTTTGATGTCCTGATTAGCGATCGCCCATTACCGACAGATTATGCCGTTCACTGTCGGAATGGTTCCGTCAAAGTCATCACGCCTGATTCGGAAAGTGAATAACTTACTCAAAAAAGACGGCAATTTTATTGAACATGGTGGGATCGGACTGGTTTCGTACCACCTTCGCCACGTCTTCCAGTTTATCGATCTGACTGATCATCTGTTCAAGCCGCTGATCGTCATTGACCAGAAGCCAGATGCGGCTCTGATCGCTACCCTGAATCGGTAAACAGAGAATACCCTCAACGTTGAAAGCGCGTCGGGCGAACAGCCCGCAGACGTGGGTCATCACGCCAGGATGGTTGCGAACGGTCAGCTCCAGAATAACGTTATCATGTGATTGTTTCTGCATGGCTTATTCCCCCACCATCTCTGTATTTGCCGCGCCCGGCGGCACCATCGGATACACTTTTTCTTCCGCATCAATGCGCACGTGGATCAACGCCGGTCCAGGACGACGAATGATAGCCTGCAACGCCGCCTGCGGATCGGCTTCGTTATTCAAATCACAGGTGTCCAGACCAAACCCGGCGGCAATCTGCATAAAATTGATGCTTCCCGGATAGGTTGCCGCAAAAACGCCCTGTTTATAGAACAGACTCTGTTGCTGATGTACCAGTCCCAGCGCGTCGTTATTCATCAGGATAATTTTCACATCCAACTGGTTTTCACTGGCGGTAGCCATCTCCTGAATATTCATCATCAAACTACCATCGCCGGAAAAACACAGCACCTTGTTGCCCGGATTCGCCAGCGCCGCGCCAATCGCCGCGGGCAGACCAAACCCCATGGTGCCCAGCCCGCCGGAAGTCAGCCACTGACGCGGACGGTTGAGCGGATAAGCCTGCGCGGTCCACATCTGATGCTGACCTACGTCAGTGGTAATAATCGCGTTGTCGTCCACACAGGCGGCGACTGCGTTAATCAGCCCATAGTGACTAAGCGGGTTATTTTCCTGGGGAATACTGCAGGGGAATTCTTGCTGCAAGTCCGCCACCAACTGATGCCATGCTTCCCGCGGCTGTGCCTCGATATGGGGAATTAACTGTGCCAGTACATCATCGACATCCGCCTGAATAGCCACATGCGGCTGCTTAATTTTGCCTAACTCGGCGCGATCGATATCCACATGGATGATTTTGGCGTTCGGACAAAACTGCTCCGTTTTGCCAATCGCCCGGTCATCAAAACGCGCGCCCAGGACAATCAGTAAATCGGCCTCTTGCAGAATAAAATTGGTACTGCGCGCGCCGTGCATCCCCAGCATTCCTAACGACAGCGGATGCGCCTTAGGCAGCATTCCCAGCGCCATTAAGGTCATTGTCGTCGGCAGTTGCGCTTTTTCCGCCAGTTCGCGCACGCGTGTCGGCGCATTGATCACGCCGCCGCCCAGATACAGCACCGGACGCTTCGCCGCGTTAATCATTGCGGCGGCCTCGCGGATACTCTCCGCGCTAAACTCCGGCGGGGGTGATTTTTCCGCCGGCGACGGCAACGCATCCAGCTCAATTGTCGCCGTCTGCACATCTTTAGGAACGTCTATCCACACCGGGCCGGGACGCCCCGACTGCGCCAGACGAAAAGCATCGCTCATCACCTGAGGCAGCTCATTGATATTTCTGACCAGATAGTTGTGCTTGGTGATGGGGATAGAGATACCGTAGGTATCCACTTCCTGAAACGCGTCAGTACCGATCATGGACGCCGGAACCTGCCCGGTAATGCAGATTAACGGAATGGAATCCAGGCGCGCATCGGCAATGGCCGTGACCAGATTGGTCGCGCCCGGCCCGCTACAGGCCATACAAACAGCAGGTTTACCCTCCGTCCGCGCCATCCCCTGCGCAATAAACCCCGCGCCTTGTTCGTGGCGCGCCAGAATATGACGGATTTGCGTGCTTTGGCTTAACGCGTCGTAAACGGGGAGGATCGAACCGCCGGGAATGCCGGTGACGATACGAATCCCCTGGCGCTCCAGAAAATGAACAATAAATTCCGCGCCCGTAAAGCGCTGAGGTGTAGATGTTGTGCCCGAACTTGCCATGCTCCATTCCTTTTATTCTGAGCCGACGTTCCGGGAAGGTGTCTTAAACAAAAAACCCCGCCCGGTTTGCGCCGGCGGGGTTTTGGAATCGTGTGTGTTCCGGACCCTACGGCGCATTGCCGACGACCACCACCACACGCACGACGACCACCACCACACGCACGACGACCACTGCGCGAGATGGCGCAGTTGTTAGTAGGGTCGCGTTCAGCATGGAAGGGTTCATTAGGGGCCTTGTCTGTTTGTTATTAACACGTTTTATACAAGCACAGCGCTTTCAGCATGACAACGGAAAAATTTTCATCTGCACAAAAATGCGTCAGCGATCACATTTTTCTACGAATTTACACGCTTTGAGTATAGGCGTGATAAGCGTAGCGCCTTCCGGTAATCGCCGGGATTGATGATCACGCGTTTCACAATGCCGGAAAACAAAAAACCTCGCCGAAGCGAGGTTCTTACAGCGTAATGCGGGTGGTAGCCGCGAAGCACACTGTGTTATGTCAACAGCAGAAGTATACGCGTTCTGTGCAGAACGCGCAATTTCGGCGCGAATTTTGATGAATTTGAGTATGGATCAGAAGCTCCGTTCTGTCTATAAATTACTGTTAATTTATACAGTACTTAACTATAATGTCTTTGACACAATGTGTTATGCGGGGGCCGCATCGTAAACCGGCGCAACGAAGTCCTGGCTGAAACGGGTGGTGCCGTCAGCGCCTTAACCCCCTCGTGAGCACACTGTGTTATGTCAACACGCACACTATTCCTCGCAAAAGGGATCGCGTGCGCAACAGCTGGCAACAGGCAGCGGAAAGGTACGTCGGCTGGCAGTGCTCCTTAACCACAGGAGACGCGTATGAGCGTAGTGGATATCACCATTCTTATCCTGAAACTCATTGTTGCAGCACTGCAACTGCTTGATGCTGTTCTGAAATACCTTAAGTAATTCAGATTCAAGCCGCACCGAAGGGGAGCGGGCAACCGCTCCCCTTTCACCTTATCCGCTGGTCTTTCGCTTCCCGGGTATGTTACGTTTTTATGACATCCTCAACGACGCCTGACGCTATGACCCTTTCCGTTTTCTGCATTTTGCTGTTCGCCGCGCTGCTACATGCCAGCTGGAACGCCATTGTCAAAGCGGGAAACGATAAGCTCTACGCCGCGATCGGCGTCAGCGGTTCCGCGGCGGTCATGGCATTGATCCTTTTGCCCTTCTCGCCGCAGCCAGCTCACGCCAGTATCCCTTTTTTAGCGGCCTCTACCGCGCTCCAGGTGGTGTATACCGTCCTGGTGGCGAAAACCTATCAGGTCTCGGACATGAGCCAGACCTATCCTCTTATGCGCGGCACCGCGCCGCTGCTGGTGGCGCTCATTAGCGTTCTGTTTCTTGGCGACAGCCTGTCGTCGATGGCCTGGATCGGCATCGCAGTGATCTGTATGGCGATACTTGGGATGGCCTGTAATGGCCGCGCCAGCTCTCAACGTGGTGTCGTGCTGGCATTAACTAACGCCTGTTTTATTGCCGGATATACGCTGGTGGACGGGACCGGCGTAAGACTCTCCGAAACGGCGCTGGGCTATACGCTATGGTCATTTTTTCTCAACGGCGCCTGCCTGTTAACCTGGGCGATGATTGCGCGGCGGCGGGAAGCGTCGCGTTATCTGGCGCAACAGTGGAAAAAAGGCATTTTTGGCGGGATTGGCACTATGGGATCTTATGGGCTGGCGCTATGGGCCATGACCCAGGCGCCGCTGGCGGTGGTCGCCGCGCTGCGTGAGACGTCGATTTTATTCGGCGCGCTGATAGCCTGGCTGTTGCTTAAAGAGAAAGTGGCCGGGCTACGTCTGGTGGCGGCAGGCGGGATTGCCCTCGGGGCGATTTTACTCCGTCTGTCATAATTGCCCAATAACAGCCGCAGACGTAACACATTCTCGGCAACATTTGTTGCCGCTTTTGTTTACATATCCTGCCGTTCCTTCGTCTGCCATTGCTGGTCGCTGTCTGGCCTTCTTTTTCTGGTGTGATAGATTCCTCTCGCATTTATGGGAATGCGCAGCAAGTTATTCTTATTTTTTCTTTTTTTGAAAAGTAATCAGCGAAATGAAAAGGCAGAGAAACGTCAATTTGTTGTTGATGTTGGTGTTACTAGTGGCCGTAGGGCAGATGGCGCAAACCATTTATATTCCCGCCATCGCCGATATGGCACAAGCGCTAAACGTCCGGGAAGGCGCCGTCCAGAGCGTAATGGCTGCTTACCTCCTGACCTACGGCGTCTCGCAACTGTTTTACGGCCCGCTTTCCGACCGGGTTGGGCGCCGCCCGGTAATCCTCGTCGGCATGTCTATTTTTATGGTAGCGACTCTGTTCGCCATGACCACGCATAGTTTGACGGTGTTGATTGCCGCCAGCGCCATGCAAGGGATGGGAACCGGCGTTGGCGGAGTAATGGCGAGAACGCTCCCGCGCGATCTGTATGAAGGAACGCAACTTCGTCACGCCAATAGCCTGTTAAATATGGGGATTCTGGTCAGCCCGCTGTTAGCGCCGCTGATTGGCGGTCTGCTGGACACCCTGTGGAACTGGCGCGCGTGTTACGCTTTCCTGCTGGTGCTTTGCGCTGGCGTCACCTTCAGCATGGCGCGCTGGATGCCGGAAACCCGCCCCGCCGGCGCGCCGCGCACACGGCTGATCGCCAGCTATAAAACGCTGTTTGGCAACGGCGCATTTAACTGTTATCTGCTGATGCTAATCGGCGGGCTGGCTGGCATTGCGGTCTTTGAAGCCTGTTCCGGCGTGCTGATGGGGGCAGTATTAGGTCTCAGCAGTATGGTGGTAAGCATTCTGTTTATTCTGCCGATTCCGGCGGCGTTCTTCGGCGCCTGGTTTGCCGGACGCCCGAATAAACGCTTCTCAACCCTGATGTGGCAGTCAGTTATTTGCTGTCTGCTGGCAGGCCTTATGATGTGGATTCCCGGCTGGTTTGGCGTGATGAACGTCTGGACGCTACTCATCCCCGCTGCACTGTTTTTCTTCGGTGCCGGGATGTTATTTCCACTGGCCACCAGCGGCGCGATGGAGCCGTTTCCGTTCCTCGCAGGCACCGCTGGCGCGCTGGTCGGCGGGCTGCAAAATATTGGTTCCGGCGTACTGGCGTGGCTTTCGGCAATGTTGCCGCAAACCGGTCAGGGCAGTCTGGGATTGCTGATGACCCTTATGGGATTACTGATCCTGGCGTGCTGGCTGCCGCTGGCGTCACGGATATCGCATCAGGGACAGACGGTTTAACGTTCCCCTCGCCCGGCTTTTTGCCGGGCGTTTCACATTCCGGCGCGATCATCGCATTGAGCAGGGGCTCCTGCGCCGGGCGCCACGCTCCTTCTTCGCCGTCATAAAACTGAGTGTCTGCGTTTATCGCATACGGAATATGCGCTTTTTTCAGCTCGCAGGCCATAAAACGGGCAAACGCGAACTGTGAAGCGACCGGCGTCATTTTTATCGACTCTCCCGGCGCCCATCCGCCCACCCAGCTTGCATGGCCGGTCTTATGCTGCCAGCGAACCGCAGCGTTGATCCGTGCCCGAATCGCCGCTTTTTCCGCCGCCGTGCCTGATGTCCACGGATATTTACCGCCGCTTTTCAGGGGGCCCCACGGGAAGATGTGCCACTCCGCCAGTACATAGTTCTGGCTTTGCGCCGGCAGTTTAAGCGCCGACAAATCCTCCGGCGCGGCGCGCATGCGGGGGGCAACGAAAATCATCCGCTGTGGGTCAATGGCGTGAATCAGGCGGATGGTTTTGTCATATACGCGATTCAGCGACGCCATATTATGATTAAGTTTGTCGGCAGGCTCATAAATGAGATCGAACCCCAAAAGCGGGGATGTCTGACCAAAATAGCGCGCGACCACGCTCCACCAGTTGATCAGCTCCTTTTCATGGCTGGCGCTGGGATCGGTTTTATACGCATCCGCCTGATAGGCAATAATGGGTATGACGCCATAGTATTCGCAGGCCTCTACCAGCTTACGCAAATGGATGAGGCGCGCTTCCGTCGGCGCGCCTGCCACACGAATACGGACATGCGTTAACCCTTTTGCCTTAAAATCCCGCACGACCAGCGGATCAAACTCGCGGATACCCCGTTCCGTTCGCGCCCAGTCAACATCCATCCCAACGCCAAGCTGCTGCGCATAGCGCGCCGCCGTCAAAGGCATCGGTTTCGCATAGACGACCGCGCTGGTCAGCATGAGAGAGGCAATAAGCGGTTTAAACACGACGCCCCCTAAAATTTTTACCACGGTGATAGCACGTATTTAGCATATTCACTCCCGGCAGGTGTAGCGACAAAGCGTAATAAATCTTCACACCTGTTCCTGCAACCAGCGAATAAATGCCTCGATTTTCGGCCACTGCCTGCCAGGCAGAGTGGTGACATAATAATGCTGATGACATTTCAGCCTCATGTCACCAAAAGGCGCAATCAGTTCGCCGCTGTCGAGACGCTTTTGCACCAGCCGTTTACGCCCCATCGCCACGCCAATGTGGTTCATCGCAGCAATCACCGCTAAATCAGAACGATCGAAGCCAATGCCGGATGAATCCGGCAAATTTACCGCAAAATGCTGCGCCCAACTGTGCCACTCATCGGTGCCCGAATCGTTACTCCACGCCTGTCTGTCGTGCAAGAGCGTACAGTGCCGCAAGTTATTCAGGTTGTCCTGCAAGGCGAAACGATGGGCGTAATCCGGGCTGCAAACGGGCAAAATCGCCTCATCCATTAAAAAATGGTGCGTGAGCTGCGCCGACGGCGCATCGTCAAAATAGATAGCCAGGTCAATGCCGGCACGCTGTAGGTTAACGTTATCGTTGCCGGTCAGCATAGTGAGAGAAATTGACGGATAGCGACGGGTAAAGTCCCCCAACGCGGGCACCAGCCAGCACTGGGCGATAGAGGGGCGTGAATACACGGTCAACGTGCCGGACAGTTCCTGATTTTTGATATCGAGGATTTCCTGATTCAACGTATCCAGCGACGATTTCAGCGCCCAGAATACCCGTTTGCCTTCATGGGTAAGCTCCACTTTACGGTGAGAGCGGACAAATAGCTGGATTCCCAACTCGGCTTCCAGTTGATTGATACGATGGCTTACCGCACTTGGGCTTAACGACAGCTCATCTGCCGCCAGAGCAAAGGACTGGTGTCTGGCCGCGACTTCAAAAGTATAGAGTTTGGATAACTGCCAGCCGTTGAGTAAGCGGTTTCGGGTATCGCGAAGGGGTTCCATGGCAACCTCAGTCATCTTTTAATTTCCCGAAGTGTAAAAAAACACGCTGAAAAAATCCGCACATAGATGAAGCAAAATGAACCATATCGCAAAATAAAGGCAATATTAGATGGAAATCACATAGTTGATTCAATTTACATCATGTGAATGGCAAATTATATCGTTTGTCAGGAGGTGCTGTTTTTCTGTCCAATAAGAACAGATTAATCACAGGGTAGGTGAGATATGCACGCTCAAATCTGGGTAGTGAGCACGCTGCTGATCAGCATCGTGTTAATCGTATTGACCATCGTGAAGTTTAAATTCCACCCCTTCCTGGCGTTACTGCTCGCCAGTTTCTTTGTCGGCGCGATGATGGGCATGGGGCCGCTGGAGATGGTCACGGCGATAGAAAACGGAATAGGCGGTACGCTCGGTTTTCTGGCCGCCGTTATCGGTCTTGGCACCATCCTCGGCAAAATGATGGAGGTTTCCGGCGCGGCGGAACGCATCGGGCTTACTCTCCAGCGCTGCCGCTGGCTCTCAGCTGACGTGATCATGGTACTGGTGGGGCTGATTTGCGGAATCACGTTGTTCGTGGAAGTGGGCGTCGTGTTGCTCATCCCACTGGCGTTTTCTATCGCTAAAAAAACCCATACCTCGCTGCTGAAGCTGGCCATTCCGCTGTGTACCGCGCTGATGGCCGTCCATTGCGTGGTACCGCCGCATCCGGCTGCGCTGTTTGTCGCAAATAAACTGGGGGCGGATATCGGCTCGGTGATTGTCTACGGTCTACTGGTCGGGCTGATGGCCTCATTGGTCGGCGGCCCGCTGTTCTTAAAGTTTCTGGGTAATCGTCTGCCGTTCAAGCCCGTACCGACAGAGTTTGCGGATCTTGAAGTGCGCGCCGAAAACACCCTGCCGTCGCTGGGCGCAACGCTGTTTACCGTTCTGCTGCCGATTGGCCTGATGCTGGTGAAAACCGTCGCTGAACTGAATATGGCGAAAGACGGCACGTTGTATACGCTGCTGGAGTTTATCGGTAATCCGATCACCGCGATGTTTATCGCTGTCTTTGTGGCGTATTACATACTCGGTCTGCGCCAGCATATGGGGATGAGCGCGCTACTTACCCACACCGAAAACGGCTTTGGCGCCATTGCGAACATCCTGCTGATTATCGGCGCGGGCGGCGCGTTCAACGCCATTCTCAAAAGTAGCGGGCTGGCGGACACGCTGGCGGTGATCCTCTCAAATATGCATATGCACCCGATTCTGCTGGCATGGCTGGTAGCGCTGATTCTGCACGCGGCGGTCGGCTCTGCGACGGTGGCGATGATGGGCGCCACCGCGATTGTTGCGCCCATGCTGCCGCTCTATCCTGACGTCAGCCCGGAGATCATTGCGATTGCCATTGGTTCCGGCGCCATTGGCTGCACGATCGTGACCGATTCCCTGTTCTGGCTGGTCAAGCAGTATTGCGGCGCTACGCTGAATGAAACGTTTAAATACTATACGACGGCCACGTTTATCGCATCTGTCGTTGCACTGGCTGGCACATTCCTGCTTTCCTTTATCATCTGATCGTAAAGAGACGTACTATGGAAAACATACAAAAGCTCATCGCCCGGTATCCTTTGGTCCAGGATCTAGTCGCCCTCAAAGAAACCACCTGGTTTAACCCGGGCGCCACCTCTCTTGCACAAGGTCTACCGTATGTCGGCCTGACGGAGCAGGACGTAAACGCCGCCCATGACCGTCTGGCGCGCTTTGCGCCGTATCTGGCGAAAGCGTTTCCGCAAACCGCTGCCGCTGGCGGCATGATCGAATCTGACGTGGTCGCTATTCCGGCCATGCAAAAGCGGCTGGAAAAAGAGTATGGGCAAACGATCGACGGTGAAATGCTGTTAAAAAAAGACAGTCACCTGGCAATCTCTGGTTCCATTAAAGCGCGCGGCGGCATCTACGAGGTGCTAACGCACGCGGAAAAACTGGCGCTGGAGGCGGGTCTGTTAACCACCGACGATGACTATAGCGTGTTGCTTTCGCCGGAATTTAAACAATTCTTCAGCCAATACAGTATCGCCGTCGGTTCAACCGGCAATCTGGGGCTATCGATCGGTATCATGAGCGCCTGCATTGGTTTTAAAGTGACGGTACATATGTCTGCCGACGCCCGCGCCTGGAAAAAAGCGAAGCTGCGTAGCCACGGCGTGACGGTCGTAGAATACGAAGATGATTACGGCGTGGCGGTTGAGCAGGGTCGTAAAGCAGCGCAATCCGATCCAAACTGTTTCTTTATCGACGATGAAAACTCCCGCACGCTATTTCTGGGCTATGCGGTAGCGGGCCAGCGCCTGAAAGCGCAATTCGCGCAACAGGGACGCGTCGTTGACGCCAGCCACCCACTGTTTGTTTATCTGCCGTGCGGCGTTGGCGGCGGCCCTGGCGGCGTCGCCTTTGGCCTGAAACTGGCGTTTGGCGACAACGTCCACTGTTTCTTTGCCGAACCGACCCATTCACCCTGCATGTTACTCGGCGTTTATACCGGTCTGCACGATGCCATCTCAGTACAAGATATCGGTATTGATAACCTGACGGCGGCGGACGGCCTGGCGGTAGGTCGCGCTTCGGGCTTTGTTGGTCGGGCAATGGAGCGCCTGCTTGACGGCCTCTATACCTTAGACGATCAAACAATGTACGACATGCTGGGCTGGCTGGCGCAGGAGGAAGGAATTCGACTGGAGCCATCAGCTCTGGCGGGGATGGCCGGGCCACAGCGCATTTGCGCCGCCACCGAGTATCAGCAAAGGCATGGATTCAATCAGACGCAGCTCGGCAACGCGACGCATCTGGTATGGGCAACCGGGGGCGGCATGGTGCCGGAGGATGAAATGGAACAATACCTGGCAAAAGGACGCTAATACTCGCTCAGTGCCGGAAAGACGGCAGCGCCATCCGGCACGCCATCGCCTGATGGCGCTACGCTTATCAGGCTTACGACGCTAACGCAGCATCGCCATCAACTCCTCCGGCGAGCGATGCTGTTTCAGTAAATCCCGCATCACCCGCATATGCGGCGAGGAGTAGTTAAAAAAGGTCTGGTAGCCCTCGCAAAGCCGGTTTTTCCCCTGGCTATCCCGATGCTCAGGGCATCCGCCGCCGCAAAATCGTAATAAAGAGCACTTCTGACATTCAGCGCTTAGCGGCGCCTTGTCCGGCGCTTCAGCGCCATTCCTGCCGCCGCACCACTGCTGTAGCGTCTCATCAAAAAGGCGAACCGAGATACGCTGAATATCTTCACGTACCCAAATATCAAATACGCTATTTAAAAACCGCCCCCAGTCTGCTGAACACAATGAATCCTCGGTCAACATTCCGTTCCGGTCATGCTCCAACAATGGGATAAAATGGACATTGCGAATGCCGAGCCGTTGTAAGTTACGGTACAGTTGCTGAGGGCGCTGGCTATTCTGGCGATTTACGACGACCTGAATCTGGTCATCACTCACGACAATGTCCTGACGTCCTGTCATATAAAGTTCCCGATAAATGCAATAAGTTGGCGAATATGGGTAACAGCAAACAGGATTGCGAGCGACAACACCGCGAGGGAGATCAAAAATTTGTCACGCACGACATGAGTTTCGGAAAAATCGCTATGCGCGACATCCATCAAATTACGACTCAGGGTATAACGCCAAAGAATCACCGCCACTATCGCCAGAACGCTGATCGACACCCAGAACAAGAACCCCGCCTGATGCCAGTGGTGCCTGACGGCTAACGCCATTAACGCCCCGTATCCCAGCAGCGTGCGAAACCAGGCCAGCGAGGTACGTTCCGGTTGCAGCCCCGGATCGTTCTGCCGACGGGCTTTACGACTATCCGGCATACAGTACCAGCCCCATCACTATCACCGCGACAATCATCAAAATAACGCTGATGATCAACAGGCTATGGGTATAAGGCAAATCCTCTTTCAGACGCATCGCTTTTTCATTACGTAACCAGCGTAGATAGCCATAAATCGCCAGGCCGCCCGCAAACAGACACAACAGTAGCGCCAGCAGTTCACGGATCACCGGCGTGGCAAAATCCGGGGCGAGCTGATCAAGACCGACGCCTGCCGCCAGAAATCCCAGCGAGGTGCGAATCCACGCCAGAAAGGTGCGCTCATTTGCCAGTGAGAAGCGATAATCCGGCGCTTCTCCGAGGCGGGAAATCTTCATGACGACTCCTTTTACGTTCTTATGTATTCCCGTTCGTTTTCAGAATACCACTCACGTTGTTGCTGATATGCTTCACATTATCCCGCAGCAAGGGAATCTTATTGCAAAATAACTGTAGTTCACTGGTGATGCGTTTTGGCGCAACCACGCTCATTGCCGCTATTTTTCATTTCAGTTGCGACCTTTTTCAACGCCACCGCCAGGAAAGGCATTATTGCCGAATTAAAAGCTGAAAAACCACCCGTCGCGACGAAAAAAAAGGCGAAAAAGATTGATAACAAACTGAAATAAAATGGAATTATGCTCGTTGCCATTACGCTGATTAGCACGTTCATTGAGGAAGGATATAAGAAGAAGAGCAGAAGTGTGACCGGTGCGGCGCGCGTTATCCAGCCTGGATTTAACACAGTGCGTAGGCTGGATAAGCAACGCGCCATCAGGCGCTAACCCATTCCCCAAAAAATCACCGCCAGCAGTTGTGGCGTGATAATACGCAGGAACATCACTAACGGATAGACGGTCGCGTAAGAGAGCGCCGCCGCGCCGCTGGTGGCATGAAGATTGTTGGCAAATGCCAGCGCTGGCGGATCGGTCATCGAACCGGCCAGCATCCCGCACAGCGTCAGATAGTTCATTTTGGCAAAAATCCGCGCCAGCAAACCGACGGTAATCAGCGGAATAGCGGTGATGAAAATACCATAGCCAATCCAGCTTAATCCTTCACCCTGCGTCAGCGTATCGACAAAATCGCCGCCGGATTTCAGCCCAACGACCGCCAAAAACAAAACGATGCCTAACTCACGCAGCGCGAGGTTGGCGCTCGGCGGCATAAACCAGTACAGCTTACCGATGCTGCCGATACGCCCCAAAATGAGCGCCATGATCAGCGGCCCGCCGGCCAGCCCCAGTTTTAACGCGACCGGGAATCCCGGCACAAACAACGGGATTGACCCAAGCAGAACCCCTAATCCGATGCCGATAAACACCGGCAGCATCTGCACCTGCTGGAGTTTTTGTTGCGCGTTGCCGACCACATTGGCTACCGCATCAATCGAGGCTGGACGCCCCACCAGATTGAGAATGTCGCCAAACTGCAGGCTGGCGTCACTACTGGCGACCAGCTCAACGCCCGCGCGGTTAAGACGGGAGATAACCACGTCATAACGCTCTTTAAAGTGCAAATCGCGGATACGTTTGCCGAGCACTTTTTCGTTGGTGACGACCACACGCTCGACGCGTAAATCCGTGCCGCGCGTCGACAACGAGGTGTCCACTTCCTTGCCGATCACCAGTTGCGCGTTATGCAGGTCGGTAGATTGGCCGACGAGGTGCAGCAGGTCGCCTGCCTGGATAATCGTCCCCGGCGACGGCACCATCAGCGTGTCGTCGCGTTTCAGGCGTGAGCAAATGATTTTATCGCTGTTCAGGATCGGCACATCCTGAATAGCCATATTATTGAGGTTCGGATTCTCGACACGGATATTCATTGTTTGAATTAATGAATGACCGTTAGCGAGAGAGGATTCGTGCTTCTGCGCCTCTGCCTCGACGTTAACGCGAAAAATCAGCCGCATCAGCCACATGGTGAGCAAAATACCGCAGATGCCAAACGGATACGCCATCGCATAGCTCATCCCCATCTGATCTACCAGATCCACTGGCGTTCCCAGATCGCGCAGGATTTGCTGACCCGCCCCTAACGCAGGCGTATTGGTGACTGCGCCGGAGAAAATCCCCAGCACCACTGGCAGCGGAATAGCGAAAATTTTATGCAGAATCGCGGTGACCAACCCGCCCATAATCACAATCAAAACAGCAAACAGATTGAGACGCAGCCCGGAAACGCGCAGCGAGGCGAAAAACCCCGGCCCCACCTGTATGCCGATGGTATAAACAAAAAGGATCAGGCCGAATTCCTGGATAAAGTGCAGCATATCGCCGCTCAGCGTCACCCCAGCCTGATCGACGAAGTGGCCGACGATAATACCGCCGAACAACACACCGCCAATACCAAAGCCGACACCGCGCACTTTAATGTTGCCGATCCATAAACCGACAACCGCCACCAACGCCAGAACGCTGACCGTC
This sequence comes from Salmonella sp. NW38, assembly GCF_051807745.1. Lineage (NCBI taxonomy): Bacteria > Pseudomonadati > Pseudomonadota > Gammaproteobacteria > Enterobacterales > Enterobacteriaceae > Salmonella > Salmonella sp. NW38. The sequence goes on from NZ_JAMMTO010000004.1 coordinate 381,482, forward strand.
AATGCGATATCACTCATCTTTTCTTCCCTGTGAGTAACATTTCAATTTATAGGGATTATGACTGAACCGTTAAGGCATATATACAGCATGGCGCACATTCTCATGTTACAAAACCGCCCAGACGTCCTGACTTCGGCAGCGTCTTACCCTTTTTCGTGGCACAAAAAAGCCCCGCCATCTCTGGCGGGGCAAGGCAAGGAGCTCATTAGCTATTTAATGCGGAGCGTTCGTTAATGGCGATACGCTGCGGCGCAATGGTTTCCGGCTCGTTGCGGGTTAAATCAATATGCAGCAGGCCGTTGGTAAACGTCGCGCCGGAAACTTCCATATTCTCAGCCAGCGTAAAGCTCAGGCTAAAAGGCTGCATGACCAGGCCCTGATGTAACCATTTGGGCTCGTTTTCCGGCTGTTCCGGCGTGCCTTTCACCGTCAGGCGCGTGCCTTCCAGTTGAATATCCAGATCTTCCTGACGGAAACCGGCTAACGCTAAGGTAATGCGATAATGGTTATCGTCGCTTTTTTCGATGTTATAGGGCGGGAAGCTCTGGCTTTCGCCGCTGTTTTGCAGCGCATTGGCCAGCTTGTCAAAACCGATCCATTGACGCAGCAGTGGGGATAAATCGTAGTTACGCATAATCATTTCTCCTTCTAAGAAGCGAGTTTTTGCCTTCACACTTTACGTGCGAATATGCTCCCTGACGGCGAGCATGGGATGACAGGCCGCGCAACGCGACCCGACGGAATCAGTTAATTTCGATACGGCGCGGTTTGTTCGCTTCCGGAATCACGCGCTCCAGTTCGATATACAGCAGCCCGTTGACCAGGTTTGCGCCGCGAACGTGAATGTTCTCCGCTAACTGGAACTTACGTTCAAAGTTACGCTCGGCAATGCCCTGATACAGGTAAGTACGTTCTTTCTGCTCGTCCGCATGAGCGCCTTTTACCACCAGTAAATTATCCTGGGCAGTAATCTCCAGTTCGCTTTCCGCGAAACCGGCAACGGCAATGGCGATGCGGTAGTGGTTTTCGTCTACCAGCTCAACGTTGTACGGAGGGTAGCCGCCATTACTTTGGCTTTGGTTATTTTCAAGCAGGTTAAACAGACGGTCAAAACCAATGGCAGAACGGTACAGCGGGGATAAATCAAAGTTACGCATAATCATAAACTCCTGAAATCAGCGAGAATGTCAGACCTTCCATCATGGACAGGCCAGGATTGCCAGAACACCCATCAGGCGTGCCCTTCTATTCACTACGTCTTATAAATGGGTCTGAATACGTACTTTTCAAGTATTTTAATCCGACTTTTTTTTGCAGTTTATTGGCTATTGCATAGACTGGTTGGGACAGCACTGATTGTTAAAGTGCGATTACTGCCACAGTGCCGCGTACTGGTGATGTTATTTTTAGCAACGGATCGCTATAACTCATCATGCAAATAACGACAACCAACAGATGAATGAGTGATGATAAAAAACGTGTTGTTAACGCTGATAATATGGAATGGGATGCTTTTATTAGGCGGTTGTTCAAGCGTCATGTCGCACACCGGCGGTAAAGAGGGTACTTATCCTGGCACGCGCGCCAGCGCTACGATGATCGGTAACGATGAGACAAACTGGGGCACCAAATCGTTGGCTATCCTGGATATGCCGTTTACCGCCGTGATGGATACGATCCTTCTGCCGTGGGACATCTTCCGCAAAGACAGTTCGGTAAGATCGCGCGTAGAGAAAAGCGAGGAGGAGACGAAAATGACCAATGCCGTCATCCCCCCGGCGAAGATGCCTCCTCCCTGATCTATCGCCCGGTTTCCGTCACCCATAGCTGACGGAACCCTTTCACCTCTTCCATCCATGCGACGTGTCGCCCATCCGGTGAAAAAACGACGGCGTCCGCAGACGGCGGGTTGTCGTGCCTGGCGGTTAAGAAGTCGATCCTCCCACTTTGTGCGTCGCAGCAGGCAATCCGATTTTCCAGCACCAGTCCCAGCCATTTACCCGACGGATGCCAGTTAAACGCTGACTGTACGCCGGTCGCATGATGCGTTAACTGCCGGGGCTCGCCTCCCTGCGGCGATATCAGCCACAGTTGCGCTACGCCGTTATCGTCCCGCATCAAAAAGGCGATCGCCGTCGCCTGCGGATTACTGCGGACCCAGTGGCGTGGTTCGTTAGTGAGCCCAGGGTAAACACGCTGGTGAGTAAAGGTAAGACGCCGCTGAACTACGCCCAACGGCGGCGATGGCATCGTTGATTCGGTTCCCGTCAGCGGCGTGTCGCCTGCCTGTTTCCAGCCGTTTTCATGACACGGTAAATCGACAATAAACAGCTCCGGGACTTTTTTGCCCGTCAGCGACAGCGTATCGCCAATAAAGGCGATCTGGCGGTTGCCCACCCAGCCCTCTTCATAGGCGCGGTTAATGTCATCGCTGCCAGGTCTCGGCGCAGGCGTCGTGCGGCTAACCAGTACGCACCAGTGGCTACCGCTGTATTCGCGCGGATGCTGAACCGGCACCGTAACCGGCCCATACGGCACGGCCACGCCGACATTACGCAGATCCAGCGCCGGATCTCGCTCATGCAGAACGTGGTCATTATAGGTAAAACTCACCAGCTCGCCGTTCGGGCTAAATACATGGACGTGGCTGCCGCCGCGCAGCGCGCCGGGAGTATACGGCGCAGTAATATCCATCGCATCGAGGTTAGTCACGCCCCCCGGCGTTGCAATAACGCCCCGACGGTGGTGGAAATCGTAATGCCACGTCTCATCAGGGTTTTCAGGGCCATGAATAAACACATAGTGATTGTCGGCAGGATGCACCGTCACCACGCCGACATGCGCGCCCTGCACGGCGCGATAAATCACCTCCACGTCGCCGGTATGCACATTGACACGCTCAATGGTCTTGCCCGTAAATGACGCGCCTGAAGGCCGTACATCAAAGACCAGCCACTGGCTGTCAGGTGTCCAGGTATTGGTGTTGGTAAGCTGGTGATGGCGCGGCGTAAAGGTGATTTGTTTCATAGGATGTCCTGATAAGAGACGATGCTCGCCATCATACTTCACACGGGCTTCACTTTCAGGCTTTAGCGTATCGTTGAGATAGCCAGGCCCGATGGCGCCACGCCACCGGGCCGTCAGGGCATTATTTCTCCTGCGCCAGCCGGATACTGCGCTCTATCACCGCCCGCCGGGCGTCACCCGCCGGCAGCAGCTTCAGCATCATCTCCCAGGCCGCCACCGCCTCGCCAAAACGCTGCTGCTCAAAGGCGCTGAACGCATACAGGCTTAACACCCGGATATCCGTGTGGTCACGGCTCACCAGCCGGCGCAGCAGCTCCCCGCCGCGGCGGTTATCCTCCGGGTCGGACGAGCGCGTCAGCGCCTCCGCGTAGCCCAGCGCCGCATCGCGGTTTTCCGGGTCCAGGCGGTAGGCGTTCGCATACGCCCCGGTGGCGGTACCGGCATTACCCAGTACCATACCGGTGCGCCCCAGCATGAGCCAGCCCTCAACATTGCCGGCATCATTCTGCAGGCGGGTACGCAGCCCCAGCGCCAGCCGCGCCATCTCCTCCTCATTCAGCGGCTGCGCCTGCGGGTCCAGCGCCCGCGCCAGCAGTCCCGGCGTCTGCGCCGTTGCCTGCTGCCAGACCCTGACCTGCTGATAGCTGCCGGTCAGGGCGTAGCTGCCGGCGCCGACCGCCAGCGCAATGACGGCCCCCGGCACGTAAACGCCCCACCCGGCGCGCGCGCCGCAAACCGGGGTGTCCGCCGGCAGC
>NZ_JAMMTO010000005.1:0-193473 GCF_051807745.1 Salmonella sp. NW38
GCCGGAGGAATATCGGCAACACAATCATTTGGCCGGGATCTCAAAAAATGCCTGGAACTAAAACGGGTCTATTTACATTATCATCAAACAACTGACAACCTCAAAAGTGAATCAATCATTTTAGCAAGACGCATACTATAGAAATTTAGTAGATTTAAATGATGAGTTAACGTCGCGGCCGCAAATGCCGCATCCGGATCATTGCTCATCATTCCCTTATGCATATCATCATGCATTTTCTGCATTGAGGTCCTCAGTTCCTGATGCATTTGTGCTGCTTGTTGTGCAGCCAGATCGCCGGCCCAGGAAACAGTGGCTGACAGGCCCATCAATAAAACAGCAATAGTTGTAATTTTCACAGGAAACCCCTCATGGTTCATTATGTGAAGCCATAACCCTAAACCTTCCCACTGATGGAAGGTCAAGCCACTATTTTTATCCCGGCAATAAATGGGGAGGGATTATATCTCACTCAGCCAGAGCACCAGATACATTGCATCCACCATATCTGCGACATCGATATACCAGCGTGGAGAAAGGTAATCTTCTTTCTGGGGGAACTGCGCCCGGCCGCTGACAGTGATCAATACATCAGTCCTGCCCTGTTCCCCCTGAAAACACAGGGACACACAACCACGATGGCCAATACGATGAGGGTGGCACGTCATCGTCACCTCACCCGTCAGCCGGGTTCGCAACGCTGACTGAAGCTGCTCCCACTCTGTCTGCAGCGTTGACGGTATCACCGGAGCAGACTGCGGGGTGATATCAAACAACGCGCCATGACCGTTTTCTTCTGTCACAACGGGTTCAGGATATTTGAGAACCAGCCTGCTCATACACTTACCCCACGTCTTTCATCCAGATTTCGCGCAACCATAAATACAGCCTCGAGTTCACTGCACTGATGCGTTTTCATCAGCTTCCGGCGCTGCGCCTTTTCATCTTTCTCCGTCATCCCCAGCGCCAGATACAAACTGGGCGGAACAGACCGGAAAAGCGCGTTCCAGTTTCTCGCCAGCACCACACCCTCGGTATAACAGGGGATACCGTTCTTTTTCTCCCCTTTTCTGGCCGAGGCCAGCATCGCTTTTTGCTCCTCCGTGAGACTACGGAACCGCGCTATCTGCTCTATCTCATCCGGCGGCATGGTGAGGCAAATCCACCACTCCGCCATATTCAGCATTTTTTCTGCCGTATCGGGGTAATCCTTCAGGTTTTGTGTCGCCAGCCACAGCCAGGTACCGAGCTTACGCCACATTTTTGATATCTTCGCAAAATACGGCGACACCAGAGGATTTGCTGTCACCACGTGTGCCTCATCGATGGTGAAGACAATATCGCGGTCATCATGCTGGTCACGCTCTGCAATATGATTCACCGTGTTAGCCAGCGATATTACCGCCAGCGCCATCTGTGATTCATATCCTTCACGTGCCAGATACCCGAGATCGACAATGGTGACGTCCGCCTCAGGCCAGGCTTCACCCTCCCGGTTAAATAACTCGCCCTCAAATCCCTCCGTCATCAGTTCAAGCGCCAGCGCCATTTCCGACGCTCTCGACTGCATCTTCGGATGCCAGCGGGAACTGCCCTTATCGTTGAGCGATTTATCTGTCGAAATAGACTCCAGAACCGTTTTCAAATCTTCCGGCAGCATCTGACGGTTTTCGTCATACGCCATATCCGCCGCCATCTTCAGGGCCTTACGTAACAGCCCACGATCCGCGCGGCTCAGTTTCTCGTCCCGGTCGCCTCCGGTGACCATCAGAACCGCGGCAATCTCCATTTCACCCAGAATATCGCGCTTCTCTTCGTCATCATCCTCTTCGTCATCATCCACATCATCGATGTCGCGCAGCTGACTTTCATCCAGGGCCTCGTCGGAAATATCCCTGAGCAGGTGCGCATCAGCAAATACCGGCAGACAGGTCCCTTTCCCGGGTTTAATACTGACCTTGTTGACCGTCAGCCCCAGACTGCTGTAATAGTCTGCAAGTGGCCCAAACGAGTTACCCGACTCGACCAGGAACAGCCGTGGGCGGTGTATGGCCATCTGCTGGCACAATTCCACCGTCAGCGTCGCGGATTTTCCGGCCCCCGTTGGCCCGAAAAGCAGCTTGTGCGCACTCTGGATACGGTCCTTTATCGGGTCAAAATTGAGCAACTCGCCGCCCCGGTTAAAAAAGGTGAGCCCCGGGTGCCCTGTCCCCGTTGAACGGCCGTAAATGGGAGCCACACCGGCAAAATGTTGCACAAACGTCAGCCAGGTGTACCACCGGTTCGTATCCATCTCCGGGTTAAAGCACATGGGCAGGGCGCGCAAAAGCGTATTCAGCGGAGTCAGCTCGTGTTCCGGATTCACCGGCTGCAGGCCGTCATTCATCAGGGTGGTACTGAGTGACAACTGATATCTGTCCAGCGTACTCATGTCTGGCGCCCTGATAATAAACGTCAGCGCCCCCCGGTAGAGTTTATGTTTCTGTTTGAGCCACTCCAGCGCTTCTCCCACCTGCTCCCTGGCCATCTCCGAATCCAGATTGTCACCCAGCGACTTCTTCCCCTGCTGCTTAAACTCCTCCTCCAGCACATTCTGGGGCTGAACCATCAGAGTAAGACAGGCCAGTGTGCCCGGCGGCATCATATCCATCAGCGCATTGATATGTTCCCCCCGGGGCTTTTCACCGGTCAGACACCCCGAGCCAGGCGCTGAGGTCAGCCGTTCGACCGGTACCGCACGATGCGCCATATTGTCGAACCACCACACCCCGTTTTCCGCGTCGCTGCGGGGCGGTGTGAAAAACAGCGTTTCACTGAAATCGTTATTCACCGGCAACGCATCCTGCCGGTTATCACGCCATGCCGCCGTCCGGTACAGCGTCTGCGGGTCAATCCATTCAGGTGCCGGATTAAATAACCGCAGCAACCAGGCATGGATCTGCTCGCCGTTCTGCCGCTGGCACACCACGCCCGTCTGTCCCAGTGAGGCAACCAGCCGATCACAGACCTGACGCAGTTGTACTGCAGGAGGATAAGGCTCCCGGGTTCGGGGATTGACATACCGGTATACCACCATCCGGGTACGGCGCATCTGTCCGCGCCAGTCCACTCCCGTCACCACATTGTCTTTAAACAGGCCTTCCGGCCGGCTTATCTGCTTAAGATGGCGTTCGGTTTCGCCAAGCCAGGCCCGGGTAAATGCAGTACCCTGTGCTGCCGGGCTGACGTACCCGCGTATCCGGTCCATTTCCACCGTCAGATCTGATTCATCCTGACAGAAGAACTGAACCACCCACTGGTGAGTATCCCGTTCGTCCAGCGAGCTCTGTAGCGCTTTTTCGGTCATATCCCGAATTTCATCAAGCCTCTCCTGTGTCCTGCCCTCTGTTCCCGCCGGCGTTATCAAAAAGACCGCGCCGACCGACACACCGTCATCGAGCAACAGGCACTCATCTTCGGGCAGGTACTCAGCCCAGGGCAGAAAATCAATCACTGACGGGCCATGTTCATATACTTTCGCTTCTTCCCGCCGGCTCAGGTGCCGTTCCCTTTTCAGGGGGGTACGCCCCGATGCAGGCGTCACCGTATTTTGTGCCGCAGGAGACGGACGTCTTCCTGTCAGAAAATCAAACATTACAGCGCCTCCGTGCGTTCACCCGGAAGGGCATACTGCGTCTGAGTGTAAAACGGAAAGACGGTGCTGTACCCCGGTACCGGGGCACTGCCGCCTGCCAGATGTGGAAAGACATACATCACCATGTCGGGGTTCGGCAGTCGTGGAAACTGCTGGCTGATTTCGCTCTCCTGAGTGCGGCTGTAGCTTTCAGCCAGTGAGGTGTCACCGCGCTGCTCCGTCTGTGTCAGGGGGCGACGAAGTGCTGCCCGCGCCTGTACTGCCGGCTGTCCTGACGGCGCTTTGTTCTGCCACAACGCCAGCATGGTGTTATCCCCTGCCGGTAAAATCGCCTCTTTACTCGTGCCGCAGCCTGACAAGATGACCACCGATACCAACATAGCCACCGGCATAACCGGCCAGCGGCATTTTGTTGTCTGCTTCATTGTTTTCCCCTGCTTAGTCAAGACCCTGCTGTGTCGTCCCGGTACCCGGCAACGTAAAGTCATACTTCACCCGGCGCCCTTTTTCGGCATAGTCAATGTTCAGCTGGCGGGTGATATGAACGGCCACTTTTGCCCCGGGAGGGACATACACGGCATCAAACGTCTGGGCATAGCGCTCTTTGACCCACTGGGCGACTTCCTTAAAACCCCCGCCCAGCGCCTGCCCCAGTACCGCCTGCCCGGCGTTGCCGGTCAGTGCCGAAGTGATACCACCACCGTCAGTGGTGTTACTGGTATACTGGTTGGCCGTCAGCGCATCACCGGCCGATGTCCCTAACCCCAGCAGTCCGATGGTCGGCAGATACGTAGACGCATTGCTTTTAAGAGTGCCGCTGATACACGGTATACCGTTATCATCCGAGAGCCAGCCAATGCTGCCCCCGTTGCCGGATGTGCCGCCGTTATCGCTCCCGCTGTTACCGGTTCGCCCCGATGGCGCAGGCACGGTACGCACCGTGCCGTCAGAAAACACGAACGTGATGGATTTCACATCGCCCCGAACACAGGACAGCGTCCAGTCGCCGCTGGCGGTCCCTGACACAATAGCCCCTTCCACATCCGGCAGTTCGATACCGTTTGCCGTCAGGTTGTCCCGGCCAATCATGACCTTGAACGGATAAGGGTCGGTCACCTTGTTATTGACAGGAATTCGTCCCAGCAGGGCAGTCATTGCCGTGCTGCCCACCAGTGTCGAGTTCTCCGGCAGCGTGTAAACCGGGTCAACCAGCCCCTCATCCTGCTCGTTGTTCAGGCCCTGACGGTTATTCGCATTCCGTTCCAGTTCGTTTTTTTGCCGGGTAAGGGCATTGTCATCAAGAAATGAGGTGGCAAAACGGGGTGGCCCGCTCTGGCTGTTCTGAGGGTCGACCGGAACCGTATCCTGAGGCTCCACCCACTGGTACCCGTCTCCGGAAACCTGTCCGGTACCACCGGCATCAAGCCCGAGTCCCACCGGAATGTCACTTCCATTCATGTTACCGGTGCCGGACGTGTTCGCCTGCACTTGCGCGGATCCCCCCTGAAGCCCCGCCAGCATCGAATCAAATGTCTCCGTCAGCGACTTTTTCTGCGTCTCCAGGGCCTTTTGGGTCTTTTCCTGCGCATCACTGACCGCTTCATCAATGCGTTTATCAACCTGAGACGTACTTGCCTGTAAGGTCTTATTCTCTTCTTTAAGCTGTTTATTCTCCTCAAGAATATCGCCCTGCTGGCGCTGGATCTCTCCCAGTTTCCCCACCAGAGTATTGAGCGTGTCCTGAGCCGTATCCCCTTCCACGCCCAGTTCGCGCAGTTGCTCAGGCGTAAGCGTGGGCAGCGTCGTCACCGCAGCCTCCTGCTCAACACGTTTGTCACTGCAGGCACGGATCCCGATAGCCACTGCGCCCAGCGCGACCACAGGGATAATAATTTTGACCAGCGTATTAGAGCGAAGTGTGGCCATCAGTGAGCCTCCCTGCGATAAACGGGTTCAGCCGGAAAAGCACTCTCCGGGCGGCCCTTTATAACCAGATACAACGTTGTGGTATCCTCCGGCCGGCCCGCTTCACCCAGCCATCGATGCTGAAATGTGGCGGAGATAAACTGGCCAGACAGGATCCGGGGATCTAGAACAATTTTCTGGCTGCGCGGATTTCGAACCTTAAGCGCCACCACGCTATATTCACCGAGTGCCCAGGCCGCCAGCGGGGTCATCTCCAGCGGTGCAGCCGGGTATAATGCGGTCAGTCTGGCAGGAAGACGGAGCGGGAGTGCATGGATCCCTGCGACGGGCTCCACTGTACGCAGTGGTGCATAAAGCGTCTGGGCAGCATACCGGGTCAGAACGACGGGTACCGGGCCATTAAGTACGGCCACTTTTGGTTTTGCGGCCTTGTCTGGCTCCCGGGTCTGGCGGGTTCCTCCGGAGGCTGAATCATCTGGCTGGCCGGCTGAACTGGCCGTACTCACCGTTCCCTGGTAAACCAGCTGGACGGGTTCCCGGACAATTTTCCCGTCGCCTGCACTCACGTCCAGCAAAATCATTTCCCCGTTTTCCACGTTTTTGAGCACCAGGCGGGTGGCCGGGAAAGCGGCTCGTGCATCCAGATAAACCGTGCCGCTGTTGCTCTGAATACGCAGCTTACCGTTCAGGCTCGCAGGAAAACCAACACGCACATTTTTATCCACAAAAATGATACGTTCCTGGCCGACGGTCAGCGGAATTTGTAAGGGAATACGTTCCCACTTCATCAGTTCAACCGCCCCCGCACAGGTACAGAAAAACCAGAGCACACTCAGCAACGAGACAGACTTTTTCATTGTGTCCCCCCGGTTCTGGTTTTATCGACTTCATCAAGACCTGCGACCTGCAACCGCTGTGGGGTGCTGGCATAACAGTCGAGAGCCAGACCAAAAGGATTACGCTCCGGATCGCCTTCCCAGCGCACCACATGCAGGGGGTAGCGGGTCAGCGCACGCTTAATGAGCACTGACTGGTAGTATTCATCTGCGACAAGATCGAGATCTACCGTCCAGTTATCCATTCCCTGCTCGTGCACGCTGTTACTGCTGTATCCGTGCATGGGAATTTCATAGACCATACGGACACGATCCTGAAGTTCGCCGTTAGTGCGGCGTAACCTGACGTCTTTATTGAGAAAATCCTGACAGGCTGGCGTCAGGTAAGGACTCAGTTGGGCAATCCGCGCCGGATAGTCCACGCTGCCATTTTTGGGCCACGCGTTAAGCTGCTGAAAGATATAAAATCCAAAGCTGTAAACTGTCGACGCGGGGACTTCCCACCATTTCTGTGTGCTGCCGGAACGCAAATCCGGAGGAATGCGGATCGTTAAATCCCGGGGGGCCATATACCAGCCGCCCATAGAGACAGCGGCCAGAATGCCCAGAATGACACAGGCCAGACGCAGGGTATGAATATGACTGTCACGGGCTGAAACAGCATTACGAAAAAGACTCATATCAGCCCCTTACGACGTGTACGTTTGAGTTCCCAGGCCCGTGAAAGGGTGATAAAACGATAACTTCCCGTAGCAAGACTCCCGTGCTCTCCGGGGCTCAGTAAACGTGCGCGTAGCAGAGAAACCCGTTGCCAGAGATAGTGGTCTGGTTTGTTGCGCTTGTATCTCATCAGCCAGCCACCACTCACCCAGGCTGTCGGTATGGGCATCAGGATCATCAGCATGGGAAACGCAATCCAGCTGGTGAACGGCATGATAAAAAAGGCCAGTACAAACCCGATAGCAAGACCGGCCAGAGCAGTCAGCCCCAGTTCTTCAACAGTAAACCCCCGCCAGACTACCGGACGGGTATTGAGCTTATCCGGAATAAAATCAATCGTAGCCATGGCTGACCTCAGATAATGGTGACGGCTTTATTGAGGAAGTAGATGCAAAGCACGATCATAATGGCGCCGACCACCACCCTGACGCCGAAGTCAAACCAGCTGGCTTTGCCATCGCCGATTTTGTGATAAGTCCCCACACAGGAAATCACCACCACAATAAAGGCGATGGCGCATATCACCAGGGCACCGTAGGCAACCCCGTCCTGGCTCATCTTTTTAACGTCCCCCATCACATCGTTGGAGCTGCTGCCTCCCGACAGTTTGGGCAGGTCAGCACTCGCATACGCAGACCAGAACAACCCACTTCCCACAAGGGAGAGCTGGCGAAAACGATCGAGCAGTTTCATATCGACATCCTGTATTTAATTGACTAATAGCTGAAAAAAAGAATGGCCAGTTCAAGCAGAATGACCGCACGAATGACAAAAATGCCGACGGCATCACCGCGAACATCCTGGTTTGACCAGCCCACATAGACGGTACGTAATGCCCAGGAAGCCCAGAGGAAAAGGAGGGCAAAGAAGATCGCAACGACCAGATGTTTAAGATCCGAAGGCGCAATCCCGCCGGCGCCGGTACTGAATGCTGATATCTGCGCTTGGTTCATTGAGCGCGTTCCTGGCGATAGTGCCCTTCCACGGCGGCAACATCACGCGGCTGGGCACGGGAAGGGTCAAGATAGTGTGAAATGCCCTGCTTCATCGATACGATGTCCTGGCTGGCGCGGACGTAATCAAAATAAAAGCGCCCGTCATCGGCTGACTGGGCACTGAGCGCCCGGGCACGTTCAAGCGAGGCCTGAACCTGATCGAGCTGGCGTATCACCTGGGCAAGTTCATCTTTTTCTGAGGCCTGCGCGATAACAGGCAAACAGCTGCAACTCATCAACAGCACGCCTTTCAGCGCCAGGCGGGTAACGTGGTACATATCGCATTCCTCTGATTTCGGACATAGCGTCAGAGTGGCGAATCTGAAGGGAGAAAACAGCAGGAAACTGTTGAAAGGATTTTGAAAATTAAATGACGATGAAGTCTCAGGCGCCGTTGAAACCGGCGTAATAACGCCGGCACATAGCTAAAGATATTTCTTAAACGTGGACATAAGCACAGTGACCGAAGCCCCAAGCAGCAGGGCTGCCGGTAACAGAATCAGATTAGGATATATCGCCGTTGGCCATGACAGATAAAGCATACAAGGGTATATGACAGAGGGTTTGATAAACCGCTTGGCATGATGATAGAGAAAGCTGGACTCATAGCCGGCACCATAGCGGCGTAGATCACGACGGCTTAAGCCTTCAACCATAGCAACCATAACCACCATGACAAAGAGGGGAACTGAAAGCACCAGAATCGATACCCGCACAACAAAGACCACAGTGATATAGACCGTTGCCTGAAGAAAATCCCTCAGGTGTGTCAGTAGCCAGTTCCCCAGAGCCGATATTTCCGCCGTTAATAACGTATTCGAACCACTTCCCGCGTCTGTCCCCTGGGAAATAAACCGGATAAATCCGCTGTCCACAAATATCCAGTGATAGCCGAGGTTTATCCAGGCCATTGCCGTCACCGCAGGCTCCGGTATGAACAGGCTGCGGGTAAAATTCGAAGACAGGTATCCGAGTTCTGTTTCCATCATTCCCCGGGCGTGCAGGCTTCCCTGCTCCGGCCACCAGAAGATTAACCCGACATATTCAATCAGAAGACTGAATAACAACGATGCCAGCAGGATCCCCACCACATGCCACGGCAACTCCCATAGCAGAAAACGCAGCAGACCCGGGCGTTTTGTTCGTGCAGACGCGTCCTGTTTCGTCCCCTGAGTCTGTTCTTCAGCCATTCAGTCCCTCCCCGGGCATCCCCGCAGAAACCTGAAAATCCTTTGCCGCAGGAACAGTAACCTGTGCTGGCGTATTATCAGGGAGTGTCGAAATAACAGGCCACCAGGTGTCTCCCGTGCGATAGCTTTTACGCATAGCAGTGACCATCGCGGCCATATCGGGCGGCATCATATCGTCATTTTCAGCGGAAGGGAGAGGCATGCGAATTTTCCATAACCGCCCCCCCTCCAGTAACGCAAAGGCCTGCCCTTTCGGAAGATTAATCAGCTCAGACGTGGAGAGAAGGGGCGTGCGTACACTGCTCACCCTGTCCTGGGTGTTCGACGTGAAGTCACTCCCCTGTTCCGGATTTGAAATATCGGTAAATCCTGACACCAGCGTTTTGGTGTAGACCTCCACCTCAGGGAGCTGAGTTGTCAGCAGTTCCGCCGTCATTTTTTCTCTGACCCTGAGCATGACCAGCGTATTGAAGTTCCCTGTCACCTGAGCGGCTTTCGCCGCGTTACCAATACGCGCCTCAATATCTGACCACGTCTGCGTATAGGCAGTCACTTCAATCCCTGCCCCGCCTCCTTTGTTAATCATGGGAATGAATTCAGGGCCCATAAGTTCATTAAACTCATCGCAATGCAGGCTTATCGGCAGTTTTTTCGTTTTACCTGAGCCATTTGAGGGCAGATCGCCTTCCAGCCCGAATTTATAAATATGCCCCGCCACTGAGACCAGATCTGCAAACATCGAGTTCCCGACAGCGGATGCCACTTCAGCATCTGACATAGCATCAAGCCCGATGTACACAATGCCTTTTTTACGGATCACCTGCTGCCAGTCCAGTAACGGACGGGGATCTGACATATCTGTATAATCCGGAGAAAGGAGCGCGGACACTTTCCCGCTGGTCAGTTTTTCAAGCAATGGCAAAAGGGAAGCGACGATTTTATCAAAGTACTTCTGGTCATAGCGAACCGCATTGCGCAGGCTCTCCAGGATGGCATCATTCAGATTTTCAGCCTCTTCACTGTCGAGTACCTGTTCCGTTGCAGCTTTGCGTAACAATGCCTCCGGCGCACCAGCATTTTGTTTAACCTGTCTGAGCAACTCAGTTTGCGTGTCTATCAGAGCCAGCAGATGGGGCGCTTTTGCCTTCAGAAACCAGGCAACATAACGGTCGTGCAGACCCGTGATGTTCATGACATAACGACGAACCAGGTTATAGTCCGGGCGTTCCCCCAGAGCAACCAGAGCCTGAGCGATAATATTGACAACACGCCACGCAAATTCTTTAAACGCCGCACTGTTCCCTTCTCCACTGAGCTGGTTTGCCAGTCGGGTCGGCACTTCCGATGTACGGCCGAAACGACCTATACCGTTATAACGAGCGCTGATTTCTGGCCATCCCAGGTGAAAGATGTAAAGCTCATCATCACGCCCGGCGCGGTGAGCCTCTGCCCATACCCGCTTAAGCAGATCGGCGTCACCTTTGGGATCAAACACAATAGTGATATTTCCACGACGTATATCCTGGGTAATCAACAGCTCCGCCAGACGCGTTTTTCCTACACGTGTGGTGCCAAGAACCAGCATATGGCCGACTCGCTCGCCTAAATCCATACTGACATCAGTTTCATCCGGCTCGACACCATGAATCGCCGGATTACCCCCCACTGGCGGTAATGGCCTCACAGGATTAAAAACAGAATCCTTACGCAACAACTGACTGACGAAAGGTAATCGGTATTCTGACCACCGCTCAGTCGTTCTGGCCAGACGATAGGATAATGAAGGCTGAAGGAAAGCCTGTACCTCGGGACGGCGGGTTTCGAGCAGTCTTTGCAGGTGCTTTTGCTCCCACATAAATCCTTTTCCCAGAAACAGACGATGACGGCTGACGGGAACCTGCCGGCTTGTCATCACATAGCGGGGTAGCCGTTTGAGGTTGCGTCGGTAACGCAGGATCCTCAGCCCCTGTCGTGCACGGACCACAGACAACACAGCAAATCCCCCCGCGGTCACATAACTCACCGACGGGGCAAGAGCCACCGCCCATGGCGCGCAGACGCAAACGAAAGTTGCACATCCTGCAGCTACGGCCGAGTTCAACTCCACAGCAGGACGCAACATGGCCTCCATCACATAACGGTCGCTCATCCCTGCACTCCCCGGGGAAATGCGGCACTCAGCGATACGGGTCTAAAGTCAGGCAACGTACCATCAAAGGGAATAACGTCTATGGACATTTCTGCACTCTCCATTTCATTTAACTTATTTAACGCTTCCGGCACACGGTCTGTCGCGTCTCACATCCCGTCAGCCCCCCGGACAGCAGATCCAGCAATCTCTGACCGCTGATGATGAGAAGACGTGGAGAGGCTGAACAGAGCGTCCGACTCATGTGGCCGGTACGTCCCGTGTGAATGAAAAAACCGCCACAGCCCTCCCGGGCAAGTAACTTGCCAAATGCCTGAATATGCTGGGGAGAAATACTCCGGCTATTGCGTTTGGCCTGAATCAGCCAGCGCTCACCATTAATAAAGACCTGCCCGTCCAGACCGCCATCACCGCTGTAGGAACGATTTCTGATGACCTCCAGTCCCTGTTTTTCCAGTGCCAGTAACAGCAACTCTTCAAACACATACGGGTTGATTTTCCGCAGATAGCTCAGACGCGCCCCGTCAGAGGACAGTTGCGGCAGACGTCCAAGTACCCGCTGCGCAGTTTTGCGGTAACGTCGGTGCCGGCGGACACGGGTTGATACCGTTCGCCGCCCCCCCCTCGCCGCGACAACGATGAAACACAGCAGCAGGAAAAGAAAAATGGCCATAAACATCATCAGCCTCTCTGTCTCAGCGCTATTGCGCCAGCCCGGTCGAGGTGATCAGTACCGGGTAATGACTGAGCTGAAGCCGGCGCGCAATTTCGCTGGCGGATGCCGGTAACAACGTCACGCCAGGAACCCGCTGCTGCAATTCAGTGAGCACGGCTTTATCGCTGACATTCACCACCAGACCGGTAGCATGAAGTCGCTTAAGCTCGTCATGGCGCAATGTCAGCCATTCACGCGACAACTGATCATCGCCCACCAGAAAGACCGGCGTCATACCGGCAAGATGCAGTTCACAGGAGACCACCTTCCCTGCACTCATCTCTGGCGTGGTCACCGGCAGCATGTCACTGATATCAGCAGGTGCCGGGGCAGGTTCAGCACTCAGGGAGCGGGGTGGTGTGAACTCGTTATTTTCATTGTTGATGGCATCAAAAAGCGGTGCCGTTGACTCACCGCCCAGATCAGCAATTACATTGAGTGCCGCCATCGATGATGTGGTCAAAAGCACACTGACAACGAGAGTTCTGAGATAAAAACCAACGGAATACAATTTCACTGACGAGACTCCCTGGGTTCAACCCATTGCAGTTCACGGTTTTGGGGTAATAAATGACGTTGTGGAGACGGTATCCGCGCCAGCTGAAGTTCGGCGTAGGAGACGGGTGTGCTCAAATCCAGTGTGGCCAGCTTGCGTTTCACGATGGCCTTATAGGTTCTGGCAGGCTTTCCACCGGCAGGATGGTGATAACATCCGCCTGCCTGCATCCAGCTCCCCGGATTGCTGTCATAGCAGGATTTAAGAATACGGGCTGCCACGCGCAGATTGGTGTAGGGCTCCAGGGCCTCGTAGTAACTGCTGAAATAGGCACCGTTCCAGCCGAGATTGACCTGGGCAATACCCACATCGATGCGCTTTAACGGATAGCGACGCATGAAGGACAACAGTGCGTCATACGCCTCCTGACGGGTGTTATACCGGTACCCTTTCCCGGCGACGTTCAGGGTCCACGGCCACGGGCGCTCACCATGAGGTAACTTTCGGGACGTTTCTGCGAGAGAGACCGAATACAATGCCTCAGCCGGAACGCCAATTTCACTGGCCACCAGATGGTAGCCGGGAGGGATAGTCTGCAAACCAGGCCCCTCCCCTGCTGCAGTAACTGTGCTGCCGAGCAACCCGGCCAGCAGGCTCAAAACAGGAAGTATTTGTCGGGACGTATTCAGAACGCTGCTATTTGCCATCCTGATGCTCCCTGCTGAAGCACGACTGGCATACGCCCCTGACCGTACTTCAGCCAGTTACCATTATCGTGGTTAAGGGTTATTTGCCGGCTACGAACCTTATCAACGGGAATATGGTGTGCCAGTGCCCACTGGCGAATGGTGTCATCACTGCCGGCACTGTCGACCAGATAAATATCAACCGGGCGGTTATCCGCCAGAACAGCACTGAGTCTGGCATCGCACTGAACACAGTTTTGTTTTACAAATAACGCCAGCCTTCCCTGCGTGTCATGTGCAATGCCGCTGGCATTCCCCATGTTGACGGAGAGCGTATTGGGATAAAGACGTTTCCAGGCCGCATCCACTTCCCGCTGAAAGGCCAGCTCCTTTTCAACACGTGCATACTCCTCCCTGACCCACATTTCCGCAAAGTGACGGCGTTCACTGGCAGATTTTGCCTCCAGACCCAGCGCCATCAGCGGATCGATGCCCGGAGACTGGGTGGCCCGTGGGCCCTTTAACACCTGCTGATACTGCTGCCACTCTTTATCACTGAGTCCCCATGCCGTACCGGAAGTCTGCATCCGACCTTCCGTGGTGGTATTCTGCTGCAGTGGTGCCGTGACGCTGTTGCCGGTACTGACAGAGGCCAGCGCTGTCTGTCCGACGCCTACCAACACCGTGGCTAACAGCCCCCAGGTGAATAAAAAATTGCGCTTGTGTATCACCGATTTCATCGATTATTTCTCCCGGATTCAGAGCGTTAAACGCTGAACCTGACCATTGACCTGGAACTCTGCGTGGTTACCGCTGACACTCACCAGTGCCCAGCCGGATACTGAGTCTCCAGGACTCAGCATCCGCAACTGCGCCCAGCCACCTTCCCCGGCAGGTAAAATCACGGCATAGGTCTGTCCCCCCCGAAGCTCAGTGCTCACCAGTGTGAAGGGGGGCGTAAGTTTACGGGGCCGGGGTTTTGACTCCTTTTTTACCGGAGACGGGCTCCCTCCCGGGGCCTGAACCGTTTTGGTCGTGGCAGGCGCAGACCGTTTATTCCATGCTTCTTTCCAGGTCTCCAGCGCATCGATGCGCAATGTTTGCGTATTAAGCGCGTTCTGCAGCGCGTCGAGTTTCATGCCTGTGTCATCCTGCCCGGCAACAGCCCTTGCGGCCTCGGCCCGGGCTGCCTTAACATCCGTGGCCAGCGAGGAAAGTTGCTGCTGAAACGTGGTGAGGCTCTGCGCCTGCTCACTCAGGCTCTGCTGCCATTTTTCGGACTGAGATTTGAGAACGTACTGCTGCTGCCTGTCTTCAATAGACTGCATGCGGTCAGGGAGCGTCTGCAGCTGTCCGCTGCGAAATGCCGCATCCAGCGTCGTCAGCTGTATCTGCTGCTGACGCACGGTGAACCAGAGAAAAAGGACTGCGCCCAGCAGTACACAGAACACCAGAACTGAGAGCACTTTAAGCATGAGAGAGCGTTGGTCTGAAGAAGGTGGCCAGCTATGGCCCCCCTTGCCGCCCAGTCTCTGAGCGGCAGACTGCGCTGAATTGCCTGGTGCGACCGGGATTTCCGGCATGTCAATGGTCGGTTCGGCGGGTTCAGTAAGGTGCGCGGATAAAGTTAAATCATTATCTGACGGAATATCGACAGTAGATGCCGTCGTGGTCGTCATGGTCAAAGTCCTCCGGAAACAGTTTTCGCCATGACTATGCAAAAACCGCGATGCGGATACGACCAACAAATCAAAACTGAGAAATGAAAATAAAAGCGATGAGGACGATTAGCTGATGGCAGAAAAACATCGACGCCCCCGACAAACCATGTGCCCGATGCCGTCCTTCTGTACCGGGAGATACATTTATCAGACTAACTACCTGATGTTATCCTGTCCAATAGTAGAACCACGGCCTGCCTGGCAACTCCCGTTTCTGAACACAACTCTTTTGAGTAACTGACAAGTGGCGAAAACACACTTTATTGCCAGGATTGCTGTTGAAATAACTGCGAAGATAACACCAAAAAAAAGGATTAAAAAAATCCCTCCATCTGCCATTAAATCTGGCATCGCTCACACCCCCTGAATATGGATTTAAAACGTCGACGGGGCTCTTTGCCGCCCCACCCCCCGCAGACTGCGTCGCCACCCTTCCCCGCCAGCGGGCAATGCCGGCAACGCAGTGATGATGAAACCCCGTGAGTCACGGCTTCAGCCCGACAATCGCCGCCTGCCAGTTCCTGAAACCATGCTTACAGGCAACCAGCTCCTGTGCATGCGTGGTTTTCAGCGTGGTACCTTCCGCCTGCAGTTTTTTTCGCAACAAATGTGCATGCAGTTTTAACTGGGTGATATCCAGTTGCCCTTCAACGACAAACCCTGTAATAACCTGCTTTATACTGTCCTGAACTGCTGTCAGCTTCAGCGCCTCAATACGGGTACAGAGCAAATTGTCGTTATTTTCTGTATGACTCATTTGGTCTCCTGCGCTATTAGTGATTCGGTGGTACCTCTTTGACCAGCATTACCGGCGGTTCTTTTGTGTCTTTTGTACAGCCCTGAATGCGAACAGCCAGCCTGTCACCCGGATGTGCCTTCTCCTCGAGCAACAAGTTGTAGGTGCGGGTCAGGTGTATTGACATCTGAGGGTCAGATGACGGCGAATACTGCCTTGTAAAACAGTTGAAAGTCCCTTTCAGTACCATCTTTGAAGTTCCGTCCGCATTAAAAACAGGCGTCGCTACCGCCTGAAGCCCCACACGAAACGGCTCAGTGAGCGCCTTACGGATAATCTGTCCGTCTTTTCGGTTATCCGTACTCACGTCTTTCGTGATGAATATTTCATCGTATCTCGCTACAGGGATATCCTTTGCAACGTCACGACTGGCCGGGAATTCACCCAATGAGAGGTATGATTCTGTCGACGGTTGTTCTGTCTGGTCATGACTGTGACTACAGGCAGACAAGAGAAGACATGCCAGTGCCAGAGGTGCAAAAGTGATTGTATTTTTCATATTTTGTTCCGTTTAATTCACTATCGGAAAAGTAGTAAGAAGGCCACACGCAGAACATCACGAAGTTAATTGCGCATGCTGACTGCTGGCCTCAATACTGGTGTCTGAATGAATGTCGCGAATATAGCGAAGCGCTGCCTCCAGCCCTGGAAAACCGGTACGCTCTTTTTCCCGGCCATACACCCGCTTCATCACGCTAACCGCCTGAGTTCGTGCATCCACCATCAGGGACAGCGCAAATTTATCGCGCTGCGGCTGGCAGATACTGATTTCCCGCTGGCCCTGGCTCCCGGCTTTCACAAACGGCAGGATAAACTGCACCCCGCGCAGCTTCTGCTGCAGTTCGGTTTCACTGTCCGTGCTGAACCCCAGCCAGACCACTCGCTGACCGGTTTCCATGTTAATCATCGATGTCCCGAGCCCCAGACGTTCCAGACCATCGCGCGCCAGCTCATACATCACTGGGCTCCGGTTTTCATCGCCATCCAGCAGTGTCAGCCAGTCGGGCGTGTCGCCCCAGGAGGCAACCAGAGCACGGTCATACCGGTACTGAGCAACCGCCTGCGCATCCTCCGCTGCCCCATGGCGTTTTTCCGCTTTCTCCATCGCGGTCCTGTATCTGGCCGTCACCTTACGAGCGGCAGTCAGTTCAGCTTCCAGTAGCTCCAGTTGCGTGGCTGTCTCTTTTTTCCTGGCAGGTTGTGTCATCGCCGTTTCTCCTCTCGCATAAGGGGATACGCTGATAGCGTATCCCCGTAGTTGTACTTACAAATCAGAACGTCACGCTCAGCTGTGCCACCGCGCCATACGTACGGTCAGTCCCCACCAGTCCGGTCAGGTCAAGATGCATTACATCAAACGGGGAAATTCCAATACCAGCGGTGAAAGCACTGCCTTCTGAGGTGGCCATATTCTGGCGATAACCGGCGCGCAGCTGCGCCCATTGCCAGGCATTGAATTCAGCCCCCAGGGAAGCGAACTGGCGTTTTTTGTCCGACGTGAAGCCACTGGCCGGGGTCAGGTCAACATCGAGCGCCGTTGTCACCAGTGTGTTGTGCCATGAGGCGCCAGCCGTCGCCTGAGGGCGAATTTTGAACGTTTCTTTTAACCCGTTGACTTCTTTGGTATCGATACTGCGCGGAACAATATTCTGAGCCACCAGGCCCAGTGTCCAGTTAGCGTTCAGGTCTGTGGCAAAGCCAATGTCGGCGTTAAATCCGGTGGAAGTGTTGCGATAGTCACTGCTGCGGAAATCATGGCTGTCATAGTTCTGTACAGTGACGTTGTAATTAAACAGGTCAACGCGCTGGTATTTTGGGGTTACGCCCACTGAGTATTTAAATCCGTCAGTACCAAACTCGCGGGCCATCGAAATCCCCACATCACTGACTACCGCGGCACGGCCATAGGCACGGGATGTCAGCGAGTCACGGTCAGCGTCAGTCGGGATAATTTTGCCGTTGGCCACATCATCCAGATACTGCAGGTCATGGTCGCTGACTTTGCCGTCCACTGATGCCGTTCCCCACGATTTAACCATGAGTGCAAAAGGCACGACTTGATTCGGTACGGTCGCCACAATACCCACGCTGGCCTGCGCACTGGCATGCGTGTTTTTGAATTTCAAAAGCTGCTGCTTCAAATCAGCTGCTGAACCCGGTGACAATTCATTGTCATAACGATCCCAGGCATCTTTAACGTCATCCACACCATTCTGAAGATGGTCCGGATCGGATACCTGCGCGCCAACAGACGGCAGAATAAGACTGAAATCATCAGATGCGCCAAAGTGAGTCAGCAACGCAGGGTTTGCCAGCGCTGCCGTTCCGTAATGAGACGATGCCACACCGGTTCCCCCCATGGCATCATTTCGAGCCTCCATATACGTTGTTGCCGAATGGGCGGTTCCTGATAAAGCGATAAGAACAGAGATAGACGCCAGAGAATATTGACGAGCATTAAATTTCATTTTTCATCCTTAATAAATATATACGCTACATGTTTCAGATAAAGGGATCCCCTGCCCGACGCTATGCCGGAAAATAACAGGGATTTTTTTGGATATTACAATGACAATTAAAATTACAATGAAATACGTTTGAGTTTTATCCCTGTTATGGAATTCCAGGATATTCCCCCAGTGGTTTATTAAATATCATGGCAGGTATAATTTCCCCGTTGTCTAATGCCTGCATTTGTCGGGCTGAAAATGAGAAGCAGCGCATCCGGACAGGCGGATACTTTTCCACGTTCTCTTTGATATGCCCGGACGGGGTGATACTGGTTACGCGTTGCAGCTGGTTATAAGCCTGCCGGACCTGTTCATCCCGCCAGTCGAGAGACTGATAAACTCTGAGCAGTGTGACTGGCTCTCCTGAGATAACGGGGCGATAACGCAGACACAATCCCACATTGTGGGGCTGGCGCCCCTGTTGCCAGAAGAAGATCAACTCAATAGGGTCTTCTGACTGCAGTGACTGAAGGCGACACAGAATTGAAGGCGTCTGCATACTCCAGTCCCGCAACCCGTCGGCCATATCGACGGGATAAGATGAGTCACCCAGCAGCCAGTTGACGTCCACATCAAACCAGGTCGACAATTGCTGCAGTAAGGGTTTATTAAGCAGGTCCAGCGTACGATCCTGACTCGCCAGTACACTGGTCCGGATCCCCCAGGAAGCCAGTAACTGTGCCTGCTCGACAACATTCAACCCATGCGCATCCATCAGCAGGCAGAATCGCTCATAAAGGGTGGATGCTCTGTCCGCGATACTCCCTCGCACCTCAGCCAGAATACCATCGATACACAGGCCAAACAGGGCTGCACGGGAAATGCCCAGATGCTCGGCGCACCGGTCCAGAAACACCCGACTTTCTGGTCGTATTCTGACCGAAAACTGCGCACTGGATGCCGGCAAAGACTCTCCGGGTTCCATTGAGATCTCACCCGATCGCATTAATGCAATTAACGCTGTATAAGTTGCATTCATATTAACAACCTTAATTATTTATCCGGAATGTAAAAATAAAAATAAACTCATTTCATTTTTTAACTCATGCGTTCCAATGTAATAGAAAGATTAATCCCATTTATTCATGAGGTATAATGAATTATTTCGATCGGTTCGATCTAATGTATGCGGAAGATTAAAACCATGTCGTACTGAAATCGACGGTAAAATATAATTCTGAAAAAAAAGATTTATTGCGGCAAACGGTGAATGACCACCATGACCGCATGAGCGGGAGGTAACCGAACAAACCGCCACTCCTGTAACAGCATCTGCGCAACGATGGCAGTACGCTCCCACCGCGGCAGCGTCACAGGTACAATACGACAGCGATATTCAGCACGGTGAGAAAGAACCTGACAGACAAGCGCCACCTGAGCAGGCCGCATAAGGTGTGAGCGAAAAAAAACGGGCCGCACCGGCCGTGAAGTCAGGGCTTCCTCCAGCGCCTGAACAAATGCCTGATGATAACGCCTTGCACGACGGCGATTCATGGTTCCCACCCGGTCCAGTAATGCAAGATGAACAGCCCGGTACTGACGGTGCCGGTGCTTCACACTGAACACCGCAAATCCTTTCCAGGGTGTAACCAGCGCAATTAACGTAAAGAACGGGCAGTACAGCGCCAGACAGACCAGTACAAAGACCACATACGCCACCAATCTGAAACCTCTCTAAAGACTAACGAATGGCAGCAGCGTAGCCCTTCAACAGCGTGAAAAAATCATTTAAATGACTACCCGTAATGGCAAATTATCTAAGCGGTGCTCATAAGAGGGTGGATCATCACCCGCTCAAGTTTTCCTTCAGGCAAATCTCCCGGCCTGGGGACACGTTCTCCCCGCTGTGCGGCGTTGGCCAGCGTCCGTAACAACAGAACACCTGCCGCCTCCAGCGCACTCGCCCTCGATGCGCCAGATGCCGAAAGTCCATCAAAATCGGGCAAATGAACACGATAACCATGGTCCTGACCCGCCTCTTCATTAACAGATTCAATGCAGGCAGGATAAGGGACAAAATACGGCGCTATCTTTTGGGTTTGTCTTCGGCGGGCATCAAGCTTACTGACCAGTTGGTAAGCCCTCAGGTGAGTATATCGCTTGAGCATATTGAGTGAACGGTGCCCTGAAATTGCCGCCACCTCCATAACATTGAGTGTTCCCAGCTCAAACAACCGGCTGATCGCCTCATGTCGCAGGTCGTGAAAATGGAGGTCAATGATACTCAGACGCTGCAGGGCCACCCGCCAGGCACTTTTAAAGCCGGATGACGTATAGTTGAAAACACTACCAGTAAGGGCAACCGTCATTCCCTGTAGTAGCTGACGTGCTTTGCGGGATAAGGGGACGTCCCTTGAGCTACCGTTCTTGGTCAGTGGCAGGTGCGCGACCCCGTGCTGCAGGTCGATATGTTCCCAGCGCAGTGAGAGGATCTCCCCCTGTCGCATGGCCGTTTCAATAGCAAGATGAAATATGGCGTGAAGGGCAGGATTCTGATTCTGAAAATAGCGGGATAAACACCGCTCTTCATGCGATGTCAAACGTCGATCCCGTCCACCTGATATTTTTGGTTTACGAACCATCTCAACCGGATTGGTCCGGCATGTCCCCCACTCCACACTGGCCAGATTGTACAGCGATGACAGTAAGGCAAGCTCCAGTCGTACTGTGTTTCCTGAAATGCACCGCCCGGTGCGCGTATTCATCTGAGCCAGGCGATCATCGCGGTAAGATGCAATATCCACGGTGGTGATTTCATCCATCGCTTTTCTGGCCAGGGGATGCCGCTGAATGACATTAACACGGTAGAATTCCTGCCGATGACCCCGTTTGTGAACAGATGCTGTGGCGTAATATTTATCGAGAGCTTTTGACAGAGACATTTTTTTAATGCGTTGAGGACGGGCCATAGCGTATTCCTTCGCGAGCAAACTTAAGATTTTTCTCAACCCTAACTAAAAATCTCAATGTACTCAATTTACTGAAGGACATACGTGCCAATCCGGTATCTGGAAAAATATTAAATTTTCTTTCAAAATCGGGGGGACGTTCCAGGTCTGGCCTGGGCAAACAGTAAATCTTGGGCGGTTTAAACTATGTATTAATACATACCGCATTGACGGCCGCGAGTTGGCAATTACTGAATTAATTCCTACCGATGGCCCCGACGAGAACGGTTATATGAACTGGCGAGCTACGAACGCAACTCAGTATTCACCTTACTATATGGGTATTCACTGCTTTATTTGATGTGCTCATCGAGAGCACATAGCGTAGGCATAAGTAGCCACTGATACAGACGAGACTCAGCTTTCTTAGCCCGATCAACCGGCCTTTACAATGTAATTAAAAGCGATATTTTTGGGCCTGACTTCGCGACTGTCAGTATGATAATAATGGGCCATCCCACTGTGATGTCCCTGAAGATGTCCCCCCGGGTTATAGATCATATCGCTCTGGTCAGCCTGATAACTCAAAATCGTTCTTCCGTTATCAAAACCTCGTCCATTATCCCATCCCCGGATAAAAGCCCCCCGAAGATCGGGTAAAACACACCCAGGGTATACACGAGCAAGTCCGGGATAGGAGCCGCAGGGAAAACGTTGTCCGGCCATTAAAAAATATCCAGGGGGAGGTGTTACAGAGGGCCATGGGATGGGGCTGCCGATGGGGTAACCTTCCAGTTCTCGCCAGATACCGGATTGGCACGAAAGTGGGGCACCTGTTGCGGTGCGGCTTACAGACCCGTCTTTAGGACAATAAGTGTTGGCAACATTGATTTTATCAAGGTCCAGTACCCCGCCGACAGACACATCACCATCTGAACGAACTTTACCTCCGCGAATTTCACCACCGGTATAAAATCCCTTGTTATTCAGAATACGTAACCAGTCGTTATCCGACATATAAAGACCGCCGCCGTGGGTTTCGTCCATCCACCCTTTTCCGCTGCGGGTCACTATCCAACCCCCTGTGCTGCGGATATCGCCACCCGCCGTGACCGGGCCGTTACTGACCAGACTGACGCCAAAGTTACCGTTCTGAGCCGCGACGTTACTGGCCGTAACCGTACCAACGCTGTTCAGGTTATTCCCGCCCATATCAATAGCCGTGTGCATCTTGTTTAAATCAGGACGGCCGTTAACCTGAAAACGATACAACCGATCCCCGTCTTCACGCGCCCCGGACAGGTCATCGGTACTCAGCATGACGGCCAGATGGCCCCTTCCGGTGCTGGTCCCGTAGGAGGACAGGGCAATTCGCCAGCTGCGCATCGCCCCCACCGCCGTTTGCCCGTCTTCAACGTATCCCCCGAAGCCGGCAGTAATATCTTTCGAAATCTGGTTGAGCGCGGTAAAGGGCATGGCATGCCCGCCCCGGCTGACCACCATGCCCTGAAGCAGTTCCTGGTTTTGCTGATTCCGCACTATCATCGCCTGATACTGCTGACCATAGCTGTTAGTCTCGCTGAAACTCGCCGGCAACAACCCGGTGTTCTTCAGCATCTGGGAGGTGACCACCACCGGCTTGGTTGTGGTGGCTGACGCCAGTACCGTCGGGTAATACCGTCCGACATAGGATGAGGCCGCCTGCGTGAAGCGATTCGTTTGCATGGCCACAACTTGCCACTCACGGGATTTCAGGTAATCTCCCATGTATCGGGCGGCCATCGAGGCCATCACCAGAACAATCAGTAACCCGGCGCCTACGCTCATCGCCACAAAACCGCCATCATGTTTTTGTTTTTTCATCACAGTATCCACTCTGGCTGGTACAGCCGCTCTACAATGACTGGAATACACCCGGCACACAGCCAGGGGCCCAGAACCCCACATCGCTGACAGTTCCGATGGACTGTCCACTGCCACAACATAAAACCGCTCAGCCCCATAAAAGCTGCCTGCAGGGCATCCGTTACCCCCATCCAGGCAACCAGAGCACAGAGCAGCCAGACATCGCCCACGCCCAGCTGTGGGCGCCGGCGGTTCACGCCGTGACAGACTGCCCCCATTACCACCGCCATCGCCGCAGTTTCCATCACGCGAATCTCCGGCTCCCGATGAAAGGCGAAACAGAACAGTAATCCGCTACACAGACAGGCAGCAGTAAACGGCCGGGGCAACCACCCACTGGCCGCATCCATCACCCCCAGTTGCAGCAAAAAACCGCACATCAGCAGCATCCCGATACGTATCATCCCGTCCTGCGGCGCCATGAGTATCAATAAACCCGTTACCGCAAACAGCCAGATACCGACCACACCGGCGCAGTGGCGTGAGATATCCACCTCCGCTGCGGCCAGGTAAAGGCGTACCGGTAGTAAAAGCACCGCCCCCAGAATGGCGCTCCCGATAAACGCGGGTATGGCATACACCGTGGGGAAAAAGGTACCGACAAGCGCGACCGTCATTGCGCCCCCTGTTGCTGCTGGTAAATTTTCCAGATCCGGTTGGCATAACGCTCCCGTGTTTCATGCCGGTCAGCACGGAAGCCGGCGTTATAAGAGCCCAGGCAGTTCCAGCTCACCCCACAGACTTGGAAATGTTTCGCGAGGATCCATGTTCCAATCTGCACATTCAGGCAGGGTTTGTTCAGCAAATCGTTTTTGTCCCTGATGACGCCCATCGAGACAAGGCGGGGAATATGCGTCGAATTAATCATCATCAGTCCGTAGTCGGTACTTTTGATTTTCCCCGTTTTTTTATCCCGGTTATCATTTGTCGCATGTGGATCAAGATTGCTTTCACCGATAGCCATGGACTTAATCAGCAGCGGAGAGACATGGTATTTCGCCGCAGCCGCATCGAAACAAAAAGCCTGCGCCCACAGAGGCACTCCGCATAGCGTCAGCACCAATAACGGACGAAACACCCGCCAACTCAGCATCCGTCTTCACCCTCAGCCGTTAAACGTGAATACCAGCGTGTTGGTACCCGTACGTCCGTTATCCGCTGTACACTCACTGCCGGCGATTTCCGCCGTCACTCTGGCATCGGTATGGTTGTTGCCATTAATTTTGATACCAGAGGTACCGCCTGAACGGCTCATGCCGGTTGAAATAGAGACACAGGCTGACTGCGGAACCTTGCTGGTCGTGATAGTGAAGCCGTTGTTAAACCCGGTTCCTCCGGTCGCATCCGGCGCCACAACCACGGGACCGCCCCATGTATTTGCCAGCGTTGCTGTGCCTGAAGCCGGGTCTCCATTAATCGTCATCCCTTTTGCCGCACCGTTTTGAATCAGGATCCCGGTCATTTTTGCCCCGCTGCTGAAGGCATAGCCATCCACACCCTTCATCAGTCCGATGGTATTGGTGGCCAGATTCTGATAGTTCGTCAGCTCCGACCCTGCATCCTTTTTCCCCCACATAGCCCATACACCCGCCGCAACCAGACCAATGAACACCAGAATAAACAGTGCGGTCGCACCAGCATCGACCGACATTCCCTGGTCTGGCCTGTTATATGCGTTTAATACTGATACCTCTTTCATTGTCTTTCCCTCTGTTTCGTTTTTCATTGAACTGAACCTCATCAGTACTGCCCCAGACTTTGGGTCATCGAATTCACCTCCATCACCGCCATGACCACCACGCCGATAAGCGCAAACAACATCACCATCGAGAACAGCATCACGGCTATTCCCCGCCGGTTAACTCGCTTAACCGTTTCCTCCAGCCACTCCTGGCCAAACCGCGCAATCATCTGCGCCGCACCGTCACCGTCCACCATAGACAGATAGTTCACGGCTTCCTTTGAAGGGAAGGCATAACCGCATTCGCGCAGCGCCATACCGAAAGAGGCCCCCTCCGCCACCTCCTGCATCACTGCATCGAGACGAACGGTGAGCCAGGGAGAAGCAAAACGCTGGATAACCTGCAGAGCAGTCAGGGTCTTGACCTCAGCGCACAACAGCGCCCCCATATTGATAAGAAAAATCGCACCCTGAATATCACTGTAAACCGCCCAGGCTATGCGTCTGTCAGCCAGACGCCGCAGGCGATCCGGACGTATCCAGTTCGGCAGCGACCATCTTATCCATACCAACACCAGTGCCAGACCTGCCCCCGTCACCAGGCCGTGCTCAGAAAAAAAAATCAGCAGGCCATTAAGACCGCCCAGTACCCCTGTCCAGTCGTCCGGATCTGACATCCCGGCCAGCGTCGGAATAAGCTGCGTCTGAATAACACCCAGCGTCCCACCCAGCATCGCAATGCAACCCAGAGGGTAAATGGCCATTCTGAGCACCGCGTTACGGATACGCCGGCGGCAGTCAATCAGGATCTCCGCCTCAGAAAGCGCCTCCGGTAACCGGCCGCTGAACATACCCGCGCTGATGAGTGCAGCCTCCTCGGCCGGGACCCAGTTCGCCAGGGCATGTTCAAGGGAGTTATCCCCGCTGTTGTCAGTGAGTGCCACCCGGCAGTCGTCCACCAGATAACCGAAACCGTGGGTCCGGCGCCCAAAATCGGTATACATGTTGCTGATTTGCTCCAGCGCTTCTAGCAGCTTCACGCCATTTCTCATTTGTAACGACAGCATGCGGTAAAACCGCAGACGGTATCCGGACGTAAAAAATCGCCGCGCCAGCGCCCGACGAAACAGGTAAAACGGACTCATGCAACCTCCTTCAACGCAGCCATTCCGGCGGTAATGCCGGCTTTAATGGCGTCTTCAACGCCCTGTTTCAGCCCTTCTCTGACGCTGGCTGCAATCACCAAAGCAAGGCGCTCAATCTGCGCCGTATCAATATCAGACGACGAGGTAACAGGGTCACTCACCGACAGCGTCACCTCATCCTCATCAAGAGGAACAATCAAATCCGCATCCAGTGGGTCAACCAGCCCCGCGTTCAGTTTGTGGAGCAGGTGAATACGCCGGGTTATTCCTCCCAACTCACTGAGCCAGTACGCTTTCGCGGCTTCTTTCCCTTCCTGAATAAGCAGACGGAACAGCATAGTGTCAGGACGTACCACCTCCGCCACCACACTTCTCCCGGCCACGCCCTGGCCTACGGTTGCCACCTGTTTGCCACCGATAACCACCGCCTTCCGGCAGGCAGGACATCCCGATTCATTTCTGAAATGAAGATTTTCAGGCCGGCATATCCCCTCCACTGAGCAGTACTTTTCCAGATATTCACGTTCTTCGGTGGTGAGCTGGTCTTTTTTGACCGACCATGGAACACGGCAGTGCGGGCACAACACCTGAACCAGGCGCTGGCTGATGAGTCCGATAAGCAGTTGCGCGTCGGCAACCAGTCCGGCATTCGCGCCCATGGTTATCATGCGCTCGGGGATAGAGAAGGCCGAGTTGGCATGCAGCGTAGTCAACACCAGATGCCCCGTCTGGGCGGCAAAAATACCCGCCAGTATCGATATCAAATCACGCAGTTCACCGGGCAAAATGGCGTCGGGATCAAGACGTAACGCCGACGACAGCGCACGTTCCCAGGCTCGCCGGACTTCGGCCTCATCGGCCTTGTCGCAAAGTATCGGGGTCTGTATCGCCCCCCTGATGCGCCCCTCTGGCGGATCTTCCACCGTCAGCAGACGTTTTTTATAACGGGTACGCCCCAGATACAGATCACTGCAGGCACGCAGGGTGGTGGATTTGCCGGCCCCGGTCGGGCCGGACAAAATAATCAGTCCTTCCGGCAGGCGCAGGATGCGCTTTATCAGACGGATTTGTTCCGGCAGAAAACCGAGTTTTTCAAGCGTGGGTACCACATCACCGTCATCCGGAATAACGCGCATCACAAAGTGAAGGCCATCTGCTGTCGGCGTGTGGCTGTAACGGGCGCCAAATAACCCCACCTTTCGCAGAAACTTAGCAGCCACTCGGCCATCCTGTTTTCGACCGGCGTAGAACTGGGGTTCGGTCACATCACACATGGAAAGGATGATGGTGGCCGCCTGTGCTTTTCCGTCCTCTTCGGCCAGCTCCGAGATAGTCTCCAGCTCGCCATGAACCCGCATCTCAATGCGGGTCAGCCCCGGAAGGGTGGTACCGTGAATATCAGACGCCCCGATTTCTTTCGCGACCATAAAGTAGTTCAGAATATCGCCCTGACGGCTGCTGACCTCTTTTTTGATATCCTCCAGGCGCAGACCCTTCTCACCCTGCTCTGACAGCTGGCGAGCCATTTCACTGCACCTGAGCAGCTCTGAACGGGTGACCAGCCTCATGGTGACGCCGGGGTTTTCCTCCATCAGGGACATCACCCTCTGCTGCACCGCCACATCGGTGCGCTGCTGACTGTCAACCAGCAGCTCGTGAGCCGTGGTCTCCGGATTGTGGTAAAGCAGAACCGCATCGTTATGTTCAGACATGTGATTCCCCTGAAATACCCTCTGGCGCTTTGGGCCTTACCGGCGCCAGACGGGATAAAATCAGCAATCCTTCTGATGCTGGCTGGAGCATCCCCTGCAATATCTGAAGGTCATGCGGCGTGAGTGCAGGGTTCTCTGACGTCACTGTGCCAGGACCGGAATACAACAGGTCGGTGTCAGACATACTCTTCTCCTAAAACGTCAGTTGCTGACCGTCGCTGAGCGTGACCGATGACAGTGTTATCGCCTTCACCTTCAGCGACGTCCCCGGCACCACACTGCCCGTCTGTACCTGACTTTGCCGGCCATCCGGAAATGACAGCGTGGCCTGCAGCGCGTTTCCACGGCCACTCACCTCCAGAACAGTGATCCGCCCCGGCACCCGGGCAGGAGCCGGAGCAGACTGAACGGGCGTTGCCCCCATATCAGCAGGCATGCCCACAGCAAACGGACCGGTCGCAGGGACGTTGCCCACCTCCGCCGGCGTCAGAGCAGAAGTCAGTTCTTTTTGCAGCCGGGCCGCCTGAACCTTCGCTTCCAGAAGCAGGGTTTTACCCTGCAGCACTTCCAGTTGCCCGCCCGTCAGACCATCACCGGGGTTAATCGGGACAATATCTGAGGTGTCTGTGGTCGACGTCGACGGCACGGCAGCTGCCGCAGGTTCACGGCCAGACGCTGCAGAAGCAACCTCTGCGGACGGAGTGATCGCCGGCGTGGGCTGCGCAAACGCACCGGTGCTGAGCGCCATCAGGACAGCGCCACAGATGAAAACACTATTCTTTGGCATAAAGATGCCCCTCAATCTGATAAGTAAACTGTCCCTGAGGACTCAGGGTGTAAGCCACAGAACTCAGGCGTACGCCCTGCATAGCCAGTCCCTGTAAAATCCACTCCGGCATGTGTTTATCCGTGATACTGAAGGTATATTCATGCCAGTCCTGTATCGGCTGGACCCCATCAGTGCCGGCATCATTACCCGGCATGACAGGCGGAGTTTTCACTTCGGAAAGCGAAAAACTGACCTGACGAGACTGAAACCACGACACCGCCTGCATCAGTTGTGTTCCCGCATCCGGCGCGGCCTCATCCTGCAGGGTGAATTTCGCCCAGGGAATAAACACCACACCTTCGTTTCCACCTGACACCAGGTTGAATACCGGTGTACGGTTAAAAACCTGCTTCACCCGTTCCGCAAAGCGCGACGCCGTCCCACCGGGCTGTCGCTGATACATGGTTTCCAGCCCCTCAGCGCTGCAACGAACGCGCTCAAGGCGCCACCGGTCAAGACTCACAGGCACCCTGAACCGCCAGCGCTGACAGCGGTTTAAAAAGTCTGTGGCCACGGGCATCTCTGCCCAGGGATGGGGAAGGTAAACCGGCTCAGGGGCTTTTTTAAACACGTCCTGCACCGGTGCCGGTAACGCCGACACGACAGGCACGACCGGCGGTTCAGGTAGCCTGTTCCACCAGACCACTCCCCCCAGCAGAGCAGCCAGTGACAGCACACCCGCCCCGTATTTCTGCACAGGATTTGACACGCCCGCCACGCGGGAAAACCGGAGCTGTGCCGAAGTCACCTGGCCGACCAGCGTCTCCCATGACAGAGGTCGCGCAGGCGTTGACGGTATTGTCCATCCGTCCTCGGGAGCGGGATTGAAGGACAGAAATAATTCCTGCGCCCGGATAATTTGCTCTGGCGTACCGGTCACGTCCGCCATCGGCGATGGCATCCCCTTCACCGTGGCCAGAAAGACCTGCCTGCCGTCGTCGAGCTGGTACACCCCATAGCCATTGGGCGTACACTGCTGACTGAACAGCGCCGCCAGGGAATACAGCTTCTGGTGACGCGAACCCGCCTCAATTTGCCCCTGCGCGGTCAGCCGGCTCTTACCCTGCTTCACCGTCAGCATCACGTTCAGCACACCGCGACGTTGCACGAGGGGACGGCGTACCGACCGTACCGACTTTTGTTTTTCCTCCCAGCGAAGTCCCACCACCCAGCACTGCCGCTGCCAGCGCAAAACCTGCGTACGGGACTTCCCGGATAATGGGATCTCCGCCATATCAGCCCCCGTTCCCCATCAGCTCCGGGGTGATAATAATGACCAGCGTACTGCGCGAGTCATCGCCGTCCCGGTCCCCGCCCAGCAGGAAGTTGCCTGGCGTAAAGGTGCCGTTTTTGGTCATCCGGGTATTACTCTGATCAAACCCGGTCAGCACCAGCGCCTGCCCGGCACGCAGGTTCGTTTTCTGGCTGAGCGAGCGCAGTTTGGTGTACGGCATCTCGATGTACGAGTTGCCGTCTTTGGAGGTGAAGTTACGAATAGTCGGTGGATCAGACAGGTTGAACGCCACCTGCAGCTGTACATCCCCGTCATCCTGAATCAGCGGCAACAACGTCATGTTGAAGCCGGTGGTCATCATCCCCGGCGTCAGTGAAGTGGTCGCGCCCACATCGGTGGTCGTGGTGGTCGAGCTCTGCGCCACATACACCGTCTGGTCGGCCATCTGGATAGGCACCGGCGTCAGGTTCGTGGTCACGCTGCCCTGCGAGGTGACCACACTCACATCACCCTGCTCTGACAGCGCTTTAATCAGCAGGCTGGAGCCGGCAAATTTCGCCGCGTTGCCTGTTGCGGAGTCCAGAATAGACACCGACGCCGAGGTGGCGTTGGCAATATCGCCGCTGACATTATTGAGCGAGGCGCCGGCTGAACGCAGGGATTTGTAAACAATGTTCCAGTCCAGACCCAGCTGCTCTTTACGGGAGGTGCTGACACTCAGCACCTGAACGTTGAGCCTGACCTGGCGGTTCATCTGACGGTTCTGCTGCTCAACATACGCCGCGATACTGTTGAGCACGGAGGGGGTATCCGTCACGGTCAGCGTGCCGGTACTGGCCGACAGCCAGAAACGCCCCTTTTGCGGGGTCAGCATGGTTTCCAGCGTCTTTTTCATGTCGTCATAGACATTACGACTCTGGTCGACCGTCGTCTGCTGCGAAGAGCTGGAATCCCCCGAGACCGAACTGTTTGTCGTGCCCCCGCTGGTTCCCATACTGCTCGTGGAACCCGAGGTCACACTCGCATTACTGGTGATATTGGTATTGAGGAAGGTGAACTGGAACGTCCGGGTCTCCAGCAGTGAAAACAGGATAGCGCCGTTATCCATCCGCGGCGTGAGACCGGTTCTGGCCGCAATCATGTCCAGCAGGCCGGACAGTTTCCCCTGCCAGCGCAGGCCACTCAGTACCAGAGGCGTGGCGGTCACGCCAGCCGTATCCACAGCACCGCCCAGTTGATCCAGTGGGATCCGTCCATTGTTATCCGGTACCGGCAGCGGGCCATTCAGTGCCCGCGTGGTACCGGATGACTGTCCGACAGCCAGTACATCGGGTGAAAAAATCACCCTGACGCCGCAAAGTGCCGTAATACGCTCCCCGATTTCCGGCAGCGTCAGCCCATCCCGCGCCAGCGTTATCTGGCAGTCCGGAAAGTTTTCCAGAGGGGTATCCCGTGACACTGTCGGGACGGGTTTAAGATTAACCCAGGGCTTGTCCGTCCAGACCAGCGCGCCCTGTGAAGAGCGCATTTGTTCGCTGACATGCCCGCGCGCAATATCACCGCTGGCCTGCGTCTTGCGCGACATCCTGTCCATCTCCTGAAAAGTACAGGCTGACAGTGAAAGTACGGCGGCGACGGCGGTGGCTGCAAGACGGAGCCTGACGTTGTAACGTTTTCTTGTCATTAAAGATTTTCCTAATTGAGGTAGACCACATCCCCGTTCTGAATACCGGCCGGTAAAGGCAACCCTGCGCTCACTCCGGATAACCAGACCAGTTGTCCCTGCGTCACGGTGCCAATTAATGCCGAGCCACCGGACTGTTCACGCAGTGCATCCACCAGACCCGGAACTTCAGGCATCCAGACCCACAACCGGTTGGCCACGATGACATGCCGGATACGGCTGTCGGGCGTCACCGGCAGGGCCAGTGCTGACAAAGCGACCGTGCCGTTCGTCAGGGTATGCCGGTAGCGCCAGTCGTTAATGCCCGCGGCCAGCGACAACAGCTGTCGGGCCAGCAGGTGACTGCTCCCCGACTGCTGCATTTTCACGACCTCGACCCGCTGACTGTTCTGGATATGCCCGACAATGAGCAGAAATACCGTGCCGAAGGCGACAATGAGCCAGCCCATGATTACGACCTGTCTGCCGGTTTATCCGTCACCGAGACCAGGCACTGCAGGCGGGAGGCCTCAGCAAACAGCGGCTTGTCGGCTTTTTTGTACAGGTCAAACACCTGAACCAGTGCCGATTCAAAATTGCCTTTGAATACCAGCGGTGCATCGATGCGGTAGTCGGTGCTGGTCTGCCAGATAACCACCCAGTGTCCCCCACTCGCACAATCAGCTTTACCAGCCCAGTCAGTCAGTGACTCTTTGAGCGTGCTGCCGGCAACCGCCTTCCATTCAGGACCACTGGCCACCACCGCCACCGGCGTGCCTGTTAACGGTTTTGCCACGGCTGCCGTCGCGGTGGCCGGTTTAACCGGTGTGACGGTGGAAGGCGCCGGCGTGCTGACATCAGGTTTCCCCCCCACAGGAGATGGCGATGCCGGCACCGGCATCGTGGTACCTGTCAGGTTTTCACCCGTGAAAGGATTACGTGGAGCAGGGAGGGTCGCAGACACAGGTGCCCCGACTGATTTCACGGAAGTGGCAGGTGGCTGCAGTGCGGGTACCGGCAGGGACTGGCTGACCGGTTTCTGCCCGGTTTCTTTTTTCGATGCCAGCAACTGACCTGCCACCACAGGCACAGCTTTCTTGCCTAGCAGAACGCCAGTATAAGGATTGCGGGAGGTCTCAACTGAAGCATAGACGCCGGGAGTGCCTGAGACTGTTGCGACCGGGGTTGTCGATACCGGCGTTTTCGCCTGTGCCAGATAGGCATCGCGCAGAACGAAGCAGACTTCGCGGTTGACTTCATCCACGGACATACGCCAGGCCGATCCCGCTACAACCTGAAGGGCTTCACTCAGGCGCATCGGGCCGATTTTACGCTGAACGGCCGGCAACGGCCGTTTCAGCAACTCAGCAAAGTCGGCGCCATAACGACCGCACAACGAATAGCCGGACTGAAATAACAGATAACGAAACCCGTCGCCGACTGAGTTAACCAGTTGCCCGGGCATCGTGATATCGATCAGTTGGTTAAGGGGTTCCCGCTGTGCATCCGCGCTTTTAACGCTCACCAGCGTGTAGCGGCCGCTGCGGGTAACCTCCGGCGAGCGCTGGTAGATATCAGAAAAGACGGGCGGTCGCAGGCTTTGTGCAAACGCGCTGTCGCGGGCGGTTGAGGTGGAGGTCTGCTGCGCACACCCGGCAATCACCAGCGGCAGGCTCAGGCAGAAAAGCGCTTGTGTGTTCATGAAAAATCCCGTGGATGACCATAATTACGGCAATCGTGCGGGGATTTGGGTTAGCGCTCAATAAACAACTCTTTTTGCAAAAATGAAAAAAAACGTCAGCGGGTCTGCTTGATTCTCTTGCGCTCTTTCTCACACAGCGCCCATATCTGTTTTTCAGGCGCCGTATTACCCTGCGGTGTGTTTTTGAGCTCACAAACGCTTTCCGGCTCAGGCGGGACAACAATACGGCAAGTAAAAAAGACACCCAACAGGGCAGCTATCACACCAGTGGCAATCCCAAAGTCGAACAAGGATACAGGCCCCAGAGAAAATAGTTTCATCAGCACACCTCATTCAATCACTGTCGTGATGACCATCGTGAGGCAACACCAGGGCTGACTCAATAAACAACTCCTTTTTAAACGCCAAAAAAAACGCCGACATTGCTGTCGGCGCTCTGCATACATGGATTAACTCAATATAGCGGGTCGAGAACCCGTAATGTTAATGACGCGGTTGTTCCAGCGTCTCGCGGCTTAAGCCCGTGGATTTGATAACCACATCAAGGCTGACGCCATTGTCAAGCAGCGCATAGGCGGTCTCCAGTAACTTCTGCTGTGCCACCAGTCGCGCCTGTTCGATACCTTGTTCGATACCTTGCTGGATACCTTGCTGGATACCCAGTTGGATACCCTCTTCTTTCAGTTGCTGTGCAATTGTGCCCATGATCAACTCCTTATACTCCGGGATCTCACCGGCCAGTTCGTATAAAAACGGCGTGATACTCTCACTTGTCATGCCATTGTAGATAATATAACACAGGACGGCTTCTACCTGCTCACGGGTGTTACCGGCCAGCCGGATCAGCTGTACCACGTCTCGCAACAGTGATGCGGCATCGCGGTGTCGGATATCCCGCTGAACCAGCTCCAGTAATGCCATGCGTCGGTGAGACTGCAGATCGCTGTCCTCCATGACGCTGACATCCACCAGGGGCCACGGTCGGGAGTAAACTTCCCGCGCCAGCGCCGGTACATCGAAACAATCCATCCAGTCGGTACTGTAGGGATAAGGCCGCACCGTACCCTGATAAAACAGCAACGGCACCACCACCGGCAGCGTGTCGTTGCCTTTTTTCAAGTGGGCATCCATTACCGCCATCGAGTAACGCATCATCCGCCAGGCCATCATGCGGTCTGCGGTCGACTGGTGTTCCACAAGACAGTATATGTACCCGGCATGACCTTCTGCGGTCTCCACCGAATACAGGACATCCGAGTGCAGTTCACGAAGCTTCTGATCCACAAAACTCCCCGGTTCAAGCTTCAGCGTATCGAGACGAACCTGCGCGCGAATATCTGCGGGAAGATGCACTGCCAGGAAATCCCTCGCCGTGTCGGGCTCACGCAGAAAAAGCTTAAACAGGCCATCGTGCCCGGGCCGGTTATGGCCCTTTTCGTTATCCATTCTGTATCCTTCTCATGTTCAGAACATAATGCCTTCCACCGGAAGGCATTACTTAGCGACAGTCCTCAGGACAGGGCATACAGTGCATGTCTTGACACACTGTGCCCGAACGGCGCAAAGGGGATGTCATCGTCAAAGTCCATTGGCGGCTCACTGGCCGGATGCTGTTGAGGTGGCGTCCCGCTGTGGGAAGGCGCAGCAGGTTGCTGAGGTTGCCCCCAGCCTCCCTGTTGCTGGCCATTTCCCGCGTTACTCCGTCCGCCCAGCATCTGCATCGTGCCTGACTGGCTGACCACCACTTCTGTGGTGTACTTTTCCACGCCAGACTGATCCGTCCATTTACGGGTGCGCAGTGCACCTTCGATGTATACCAGGGAGCCCTTACGCAGATACTCGCTGGCAATTTCAGCCAGTTTGCCGTAAAGAACCACACGATGCCATTCGGTGCGCTCTTTTTTGTCACCGGTCTGCTTATCTGTCCAGGTATCTGAGGTTGCCAGACTAAGGTTTGCCACGGCGCCGCCATTTGGCATATAACGCACCTCAGGATCCTGCCCCAGATTTCCCACCAGAATAACTTTGTTTACACCTTTAGAAGCCATGAGTATCTCTCCTTAAGCCTGTTCACGCTGTGACCATGTGCCCTGTTTGAGCGCACGTTCAGCCTGAGAGTGAGTGGCAAAATACTCCACGGATTCACGGGATACCGGTCCTTCTTCATTTTGCGTGCCGATGTAATACCCGGCGCCGCTGCGAAGAACCTTTAAAGGTAAGGATAAACCGGCAAATCGGGCAGCCAGTAATCCAGTCGAAGATGAGGATGAAGTTAACATTGATTATTCCTTATACAATCAATAAGGAACACACCTTCCTGACGGAAAGTGTGTTTCCATCAGGAAGGGTTAAGAAGGTCTCAGAACGAATCTGTCGCGTACTGCTTCTGCGCAGGCTGGCTCTGTGACGGAGGAGTGGAATCCGGCTTTTCAGCCTTGTAAACAATCTCACCGTCGATTTTTATCCAGTCCACACGGATAAGACGTGTCTTAAGACTGACGCGGTTTTCACCGGCATGATCACCTTTGTTCAGCGTGAAAATGTCAGGTTTAATCCCGCTGAGAACAAAACCGATCATCACTTTTTTGTCCTCATCAGACGACTTCTGGCAACGGTTGATTAAACTCGTTGCGTCTTTGCCGGCGACGGTGACATCAAAGCGGGTATAGTCTGCATTATCTGTCGGGCCACTCAGGGCATTCAGCGTACAACAGGTAAACTTACTGTTACCGTTGACAACCTGACGCACATTGGTGATATAGCCCAGACCGTTAATATTCAGGTTAAAGTAGTTAGTTTCTTTGGACATGATGTTTCTCCATGGAGTGAAATATAAAAACGTCAGAGTGGAGAACGCATCATCCCTGTCGGGAAGTTGCATTCCCGCAGGAGGTCAGTCGAATAGGTTTTACAACTGACTGTCGAAGTCAAATTACGCCCCCGTTGTTATGTACAGTGACTTAACAACGTCTGTTCCCAGGGGTGACAGACGTACCGTCCGAAGACGCTACCTCTCAGGCTACGGCAGCATTGGCATGGGTCGCCCTAAGGCGTCAGTCTCAGACCCGCTATGACTTTGGCATGTGATCACCCGAAGGCGCTTCTCTCAGATCACTCAGAACTCACAGGCACCTGAAGCATTGGCAGTTATCCGGAGATAACGAGTTAGCGTGTTCAGTTTTAAGCCACAGGAAAGGGAAGTCAATGTGAGGTAAAAGGGAAATTAGATAACCGGAAAAAACAAAAAATGGCGGCTCCTTTCGGAAACCGCCATCGCAGAGTGCACTATGCTCTTAAGTCGAAAAAAGGCACCGTGGGGTCAGGTAACCCGGCACATATTTCACACGGTTTTTGTACCTTATAAGCCCATCCTGTTCAGGGAGATGTCTTATTGGGTTGCCGCCAGCATCACTAATGCACAAGCGATACAGACCCTGCAACCACAGGAGTGCGGCACCTTCAAGTACCGCAGTTACCATACGAAAAATGCGTCATGAAAACAACCGGGATTTTGCTACCTGAGTTTAATTTTCAGGCGCGTGGGAAGTGATGTTCTCCCCTGTCCCTGAAGGGTTTTCGCGTTTCCGCCGTCACCGACAATGCCCTTACAATCGGGGTAATTCAGACACCCCCAGAACGAACCATTTTTCCCCTTGCGCTGACTCGTTTTGCCGCCGCACACGGGACAGGGGGGGGAAGGTGGGACCTGCATGGCCAGTGGCTGTGATTTCCCCTGAGCCACTAACTGACTGACCCACTGGCTCTGTTTTGCCATAAAGTCATCCAGACTCACCCTGCCAGCGGCCACCTCATCCAACATCTGTTCCCACAGTGCAGTAAGGCCCGGATTCGTCAACGTTCCTGGCAACACATCCACCAGACTACGTCCAAGAGGCGTTGACCGCAGCGCCTTTTTCTCCCGCACTAAAAATCCACGCTTGACCAGCGTGTCAATTATCCCGGCCCGGGTTGCTTCAGTCCCTATCCCCGCATTCTCTTTGAGCACTTTTTTCAGCGCGGCATCGGTGACAAACGCCGCCGCATTGGTCATCGCGGCAATAAGCGTACCGTCATTGTAAGGGGCTGGCGGTCTGGTCTGCTGCGCCCTCTGCTCCGCCCCCTGTACCTGGCAGACCTGACCGGCCTGCATGGCAGGCAGGACAGCCTCATCACCCTTCTCGTCATCATCGGCCATTTTTCCGAACAGAGACTTCCAGCCGGCTTTCACCACCACATTGCCACGGGTACGAAAGAGCTGACCGCCTATATTAAAGGTGGCCTCAGTCGCGTCAACCTCCATCAGCGGCATGAACTGGGCCAGATAGTGCAGCCTGACCAGCTGATAAACATTGCGTTCTTCATCACTGAGCTTGCTCAAATCACCGGTGTGTTTTGTCGGAATGATGCCATGGTGAGCAGTGATTTTTTTGTCATTCCAGATGCGCGACACAAACTGCGTGTCCAGCTGCGCGACCACCGGCTGTAATGCAGGGTCAGTACCCACGACCGCAGACAGAACCTGCGGAATTTCTTCCCGCATCGAGACAGGCAGGTAACCGCAGTCGGTGCGGGGATAACTGGTAAGTTTGTGGGTTTCATACAACTTCTGAGCGATATCAAGTACCGTCTGGGCCGGCATCCCCCAGTGACGTGAACAGGCCTGTTGCAGTGAACTCAGGCTGAATGCCAGCGGCGCGGACTGTTTCTTTCTCTCCGTCTGGCTGTCAATCACGGCCCCCGTCGGTGTCTGCCGGCAAAGCTCTACCACCTGCGCCACCACGCCCGGCTGGATACAGCGTTTCTCTTCATCGCAGTACTGCGTAGCCGGTACCCACTTTGCCGGAAATGCGGCGCCGTTCACGGCAAGCGTAGCGATAACCTCAAAGTACGGCTTTGCCACGAAGTTCTCTATCTCGCGGTCACGCTGTACCACTATCGCCAGCGTCGGGGTCTGTACCCGTCCCACCGAAAGCACGTTGCCGATACCCGCCTCCCGGCCTTTGAGCGTAAACAGACGGGTCAGGTTCATACCGATAAGCCAGTCAGCCCGGCTACGGCCCACGCCGGCATAATACAACGCTTCGGTTCTCGACGATGGCCACAAATCAGACAACGCGGCACGGATACTGGCATCGTCCAGTGCCGACATCCACAGCCGGAATATCCTCCCCTGAAACTTGCAGTAATCCAGCAGTTCCCGGGCAATCACTTCACCTTCCCTGTCGGCGTCAGTGGCAATCACCACCTCATCGACCTGCTTGAGCAGACGGTTAATCACCGCGAACTGGGCTTTGGCATCCGCTTTGACCACCAGTTTCCACTGCTGGGGTAATAAAGGAAGCACCTCGGTACGCCAGGGCTTGCCATACTGCTCGCCGTAGACCTCAGGTTCCGCAGTTTCCAGCAGATGACCGCGGGCCCAGGTGACCGTCACCCCGGGGCCGCTAAGAAACCCGTCTCCCCGCTGCGTGGCCCCCAGAAACTTCGCAATATCTCTCCCCTGAGACGGTTTTTCACACAACACCAGACGCATACAGATACTCCTCGATAGCAACCCCCTGTCAGCGGGTCAGAGAATCAGTGCCGGTCTGTGGATCAACCTGTAAACGGCTTTCAGAAGGCTCTTCAGGTGCAGACATGCTTTCTGGCCGGGCATTTTTAACTGACTGGAGAAGAGCGATGCTCTCTTTACTGACCGGGGGGGAAAAAGAAGATCGTTTTTTACCCAGTAAAATATCTTCATCCAGAGAAGTCATTTGTTCCGTCAGCGCAGAACTGTTCTGAAGAATATCGCGACGGCTGATCCCGGACGAACGATATCCCAGTACCAGGCCATATGAACGATGAATTGACTGAGCCCCGCGACGCAGATAGTCATCACGCTGGGCATGAGAAATCAGACCATAATGTGATGCCTGAAAGGCTTTCAAAGCCAACTGGTCAAACCCAACCAGTAACCAGACACACCGGTATCCTACAGGGGTGCGGCTGAAAACAGAGATGTTCACGGGGGAAACAGATAAAGCTTCAGACAGCGATATACGGGCAGGGACATTTTTCAGTATGTTGTCCAGTTCAGTGACTAATCTCTCCAGCCTCCCGGTACCCCGGTTAAATTCCTGCTCGAGAAGGTACATCTTCTCATCTGCAAAAGGATCGTCCTTCAGGGAATCTTCATTTATACGGTTCACCAGATGCAGAAAGTAAGGCATTCCCATAATGCGGCGATGAGAAACTTTTCGGCCATCTTTTTCCTTTTTCTCTGTGTGCTGGCCTTCCCATAACAGGATGGCATACCGCGTGTGTAGTTCGACTGCAAGCGACGAGCGCAACGCGCCACTTCTTAACTCCGACTTTTTTTCTGTTTCATCAGAGGTGCCTTTCTCAGTATTTTCTTTCATAACTGTTCTTTCCTGTAAACTCAGAGACAGAGCAGAAAGAATGAATGAGAGGCGGCTCGTGACTCAAGGCTCAATTCATTTTCCATTTTTCGCAAAAGCGCAGAAACATCAAAACCACCTGTACATTTTTTGCACTTGCTGCCCGGGGCAGCAAGCTTACTTTTTAACCAACACTTATCTTCTGTCATCTTTATAATTGAAACGATCATTCAGGTCGCTTTTTAGGCCCCCTCCTTTTTGTCTATTTTTTGTACTTGCTGCCCGGGGCAGCAAGTTTACTTTTTAACCAGTTGCATGCGTACTATCTGATTCAGCAATTTAGCTGCTGGCGAATCCGGGCTACCATCGCTTTTACGGTTTCCTGACCTGCAGGGATGTGAGGCCCAGTTGGGCATGCAGGGATTTGTACCTCAGTGGATGAATTGGCCTGTACGACAGGTCTGGCAGGGGTTTGCTGAGGCGCAGCAGGTTCCACGTGATACTTACCCTCTCTCGCCTGTTTTAGGGTGGCCAGCAGGTAGCCCACCGGGTTGCTGATGCGCTTCTGGCGCCAGCCATTCACCACGCTGATGGCAACCTGCTCAGCCACAGACGGTGATTTCTGTGCCAGCTGGTTTAGTTGATGAGCCAGCATCGGCTGCTCATTTTCAGGCAGGATGTCCTGCAGGCCGTCAGGCCACACAAAACCCTCGGGCACCCCGGTTAACGGTTTTTTGTCGGCCTCCGGAGATACGTACGTTTTTTTAATCACACTTTGTGTGAAAGAACGTACGTTATTATGGTGCGATTTTCGAACTCTGCTGCAATCCCTTGATTCTC
Source organism: Salmonella sp. NW38 (assembly GCF_051807745.1). Lineage (NCBI taxonomy): Bacteria > Pseudomonadati > Pseudomonadota > Gammaproteobacteria > Enterobacterales > Enterobacteriaceae > Salmonella > Salmonella sp. NW38. Next base: position 40,354 of record NZ_JAMMTO010000005.1, read on the forward strand.
CACTGAGTTCTCTTTTCGAACTCAGTGTTTTCTCATCCCCACTATGACTGAGTTCGATATTCGAACTCAGTCTCTCAGCCTGATTTTTAGCGTCCTTTTCACTGAGTTCGATTTTTGTACTTGACTGTATTCGGGCGCACTGCGCGGCATCGGACAAACGAGTCAGACGTTCGGCTATCATCGTCACCCGGGAATGTCGATGCCGCATCATTGGGTCGTCCTGAATGGATGTCAGTACCTGCCATGCAGTTTCATTCACGGCCCGGCTTTTGTGCCGGCAGGCATCAGCCACCAAATCCAGCCACCCCGGGTCAAAGGTTTCCGCATCACGTGCACTCAGGGGTTCATCGTGTTGAGCATAAATATTCCCCCGCACGCGCCCTTTACCATCTCTCACTTTTTTACACAGGCTCAGCCAACCGGTCAGACGCAACATCGTCAGTGCGCGACTCACCGTCCCCCGGGAAGCCAGTCCAGCCCCCGGAGACGCCAGCAGCTGTTGCAGTTCATCATAAGAAGGGAAAATCGCCCCGTCATTCTGCAGGGCGTACTGGCGTATCATCATCCATGCGACCTTATCCAGTGGTGACAGACGGGTGTCGAGAAGCAGCGCCCGTGGATAGGCATCGTGGACATTCCCCATAAAGAGCAGACCGCTGCGCTCCTGACCTGCCTGTGCATCATTACGCATTGCCAGACGCTCCTGCATTCTGGCAAGCGTATAGTCAATGATGCTGTCGGCCGGCAGCGTACTCCGGTTTACTGGTGCCATGTTTTCTTCTCGTTGTTATATCGGTACAGATTTTTTCGCGTTCAAAAATAGCGACGATAATCATCACTGACAGAACCGGTTAGCTGAGCACACCGCCCGTCCGAAGATCGAGTGACAAGTGGGTGATGATTCCCCTCACCGCTTCAGCTCCCGGTCATAAGTCTGGTGAGACATAAATAGCCAGTTTTTTCCGGCGTCCTTACTCAGCAGACGCCAGCGCACTCCCAAATCAATCTTGAGATAACCCGTCTGACCAATCTGGCTGTAAACCCGTTTTCCCTGCTGATACAAAGTGAGAAGTGAGCGAGCCTTTAACGTTATCGACTTACTCACATGACGTGGGTCGGTTCGGTAAAACTGAAATGTGGGCGTAAACAAGTCCATCAGGCCACCTCCGTTCCGGCAGCATTTTTACGGCTCCAGACCTTGACCTGAGTCCATACCGACGTCAGATTCACGTTTTGTTCCTCAGCCATCAGCATCATGACATCCAGACCTTCCGCGCTGTCGGGACTTATCATTCCCGCATCACGCCACTGTTCCCATAACGCGGATTCTTTATCTTCTTCAGGAGAACTGCTTCGGCCTTTACGGGTCTGGATCCCCTCCAGACGCCTGCGGGCACTGACCTCTGAAGCTTCAAGACCGAAATAGGTCTGCATCATTTCGATTGAAGCCCCCAGTGCCAGTGCCCGGTCAATACGCTCCAGTCGTTTCTGTTCCCGACGCGCCTGCGTCAACATCAGGCTCAGGTTCTCATGATGGATACGCACATCCAGAACGCTGACTTTACTTTCAGACAGGTACAGCAGATCATCAGAAGATAATTCACGCAACATCCGCATCTCTTCTGGCTCAAGCCCCAGCGATTCACAACGCCGAATATTGCCGCTCTTAAGCTCCATGACCAGATTAAATAACAACGTATTGGCAGCCTGCGATAATGAATAGCTCATATTCCACTCTCCTGACGATACTTTGTGAAATTAACCACAACAGATTGTGTACCCATGAATGACTTATCCATTACCCACCTCACTGAATTGCACTTCATTGTTGCTCACCGTCATAGCCGGAAAAATCTCAGCCTGACTGCCTGCGGTCCATGCCGCGTGCCTGACTTTACTGGCATTGCGGCACCCTTCCGGCTGCCGGACTTTAGCGGGAGTCAGACTACGCTGCTGCCGGGATAACCATTGGTCGAGTACTGCTTTCTCTGATGACTCAGGCTCGACCGACTCCAGTACCGACCAGACGCCCGCCACCCAGTACAACCGGTATTCATCCATCCGGCGTCGGATGGTGGACAGCTTCAGCAACGGGTGTGTACAGGCAGTATGCAGGTAATGTTCCGCGTCACGCTTGAGTTGCCGGCATACCACGCCAAAGAGGTAGCACGCGACAGCCGGGCGTTCACCAATGCCATAGAACGTCACGCTGCGGCGCTTCTTCCTGTCACTGTGCTGATACCAGCCGTAATAGCTGCGACAACCCGCAATCATGCAGACCACAGTGACCAGCGCATTCAGCCAGCCCGGCACCGAAAGCGCATTACTGGGGATATTCCTGCAGGTTTCACTCGTTATCTCTGCTAGTGCAACGGCCTCCGGGGCCACACCGTATTTCATCATCAGCACCTGAGCCTGACGCAGCGCCACCGCCGCTTCATGAACATTGCCGGTGTTATCAGCCAGAGCCATCAGCTTTTTGATGCGTGAAAGCACTTTTTCACTCGCCGACATGGGGCACCTCCTCAACGTCCGGATATGCCACAATATCGAGCATCTCTGGGCGAATACGGGTCAGCCGTAACTGAACACCGCAGCAAGGACAGGCATCAAATACCACCGACAACCCGCGCTTTGCGCCTTCAACCACGCCACGACTTCCCGCAGGAATAACCGCAACGCCACTGCTTAACGACTGCGTTGTCACTACCGTCGCCCCCATCCACTGGTAATGTGCCCGGGGTTTTTTCAGGCTCTTCGTCATTTTTTCTCTCCCGCTTCGCGCCATTCCTGACAGTGTGTACACAGACTTACGCCGGGGATTGACTCACGGCGGGCATCAGGTATCTCATCACCACAGTCCCTGCAATGTTTGCGTGAGGTATTTCCCTGCGCCCGGAGGGCTGCCCTGATTTCAGCAATCCTGCTGTCGATGTGTATCTGCGATTCGATTTGAGCCATCGCATCATCGGTATCAATGCTCATAAATCCCCCCGTCATTGTGTTCAACTGGCATATTTCTCTGCAGTTCACGCAGACGACGAATAACACGAATAAGGCGAAGGGTTTTCACCACATGTATATCGTCAAAAACAGGCGCATCACCCGCTGATTGCGAGCCAAAAAAGTTCATGCAAAACATAAACATGTTGAACTGCTGATACGGTAAGTGACCGGAAACACCCGCCAGAAAAAGGGCAAATTCTCCTCCGTGTTCAGATACAGCGAACCCGGCCGCACCGGTACTTTTATCTTCGCTGACGTGCATCTCACAGCCCATCGCTTCCGCAAGTTCGAAAACCAGCCGATAGGCCATGTCCTGCAGATGGTCGATATCATCCTGAAGTGCCGAAATCGCCCAGATGTCGTTCACTGGCTCCAGTCCAACATTGGCAAATGCCACAGAGGACAGGGAGGCATTAGCGGGCAAAAGCGGAATATCAGATGCCTCACCGACGGCATCATGATCACCCTCAAATGAGGAGTCAGCTGTTAACAACGCCTGAGCGCCAGCAAAGGATGACGCCATGACGGCGATATTTCCGGCATCAGGAATAAATGTGGACTCTCCGGGGGGAATATCACCGGATATAACAGAGGGCCCTCCGAGGAAATCGTTCTGAACTTCAGTTTTAGGCGGACGCGATGATTCAGAAGACCCAAACCATCCCCCGGCTCCGTCATAATCATTATCTGAATCAGGTTGTTGAGTTAAGACAGCGCCGTTATTTGAAGTTGATATCAATGTTGAATCTGAAGAGGAGTTGCTCTGTTGATTATCATCGTTTTCAGCACCCGACAATGATGCAGAAGCGTTCTGCCATGCCTGACGGTCTGCATCCACCAAATGAGGAGCCACGGGCTCTGGCTCGCCAAAAAGCAAACGTTGGTTCTGTACTTTGGGATCAAGTTCGATAAGCCAGCGCTCATAGTTCAGGGAGGGATGTGGTAATGCTTTAATAAGGCTACCAATCAGCTCATCACGGAACATCTCAAATGAGTACAAATCTGGATCATCAAACTGCCTGCAAACCTCACCAAATACAGAGTTTACGTCACTTTCACTCTCGATCTCTGTACTATGCAATTTCCAGACTTTTTCGATACATGCACGTAATGACAGTAACTGTTCAACCTGATGTTTTCCCAACCCAGAAGTCAGTAATCCAGGCATATACGGGTAAAGAAACTCAACAGTATGCTCCATCCGGCTAATCATACTGTTGTGTATTGGATAGCCCTCCAGTTTCAGCAATTCGGAGAGTTCTCTCAGTGTTACTACTCGCCCCAGCGTTTCCTCATGAATAGTTCTGGCTTTTCGGACTCCTAATGCCCTGTCTATAAACGTCAGATCACCGCGAACATCATTCTCGGCCAGATGACCCAGGAGACACTTAAGTCTGCCCGGCCAGGGTTTAAACAGCACATGGAAACGGTAAAAATGCTCATCCCTGGTTTCCTCATAAAGCTCACGCAGAATGGCATAGCGAGTATTACCGCCGTCGCTGAAGATATAAGGGGAACCGGGGATATCCGGATTTTTTGTCATCTTCGGAACCGTATCCAGACCACGGGCCCGGATAGACTCCTTGATTTCATCGTACTTTGGATTACGCGTGGTGCGGGGGTTATCCGGATTCGGCGCCATCTCATCCAGTGTCAACACCATAGGCATTTCACTGGTCGGCATGATCGGGACTGCGGGCGCTGAAGAAGGCTCTTTTGCGCCCTGCAGCAGTGCATCCCCCAGATTCAGAAGCGGGGCTTTAGCCATGACTCACCTCCCCATAACCGAGGTGATACTCTGAAAAGCGCATATACTCGCCGTCGAAGCGGACTTTGACAGTCCCCAGCGGTCCCTGACGCTGCTTGCCCAGAATGATTTCCGCTATCCCGCTGTCAGGTGAGTGCTCGTTATAAACTTCATCGCGATAAAGGAACATAATGACATCCGCATCCTGCTCCAGTGAGCCGGAGTCACGTAAGTCACTGAGTGTCGGGCGTTTGTCCTGACGCTGTTCAACGCTGCGATTAAGCTGGGAAAGTGCGGCCACAGGGCACTTTATTTCTTTGGCCAGCGACTTGAGGGAGCGCGAGATTTCCTGAATTTCCTGCGTACGGTTCTCCCTGCCCGGGCAACTCATCAACTGAAGATAATCGACAAGAATGAGCGAGGACTGCCCGTACTTGCGCACATTACGCCGCGCACTGATACGTAACGTGGAAGGTGTCTGATAGCTGGTATCATCTATCAGTAACCTGCCCTCCCATGAACTGAGCTTCGCCATGGCATCGGACAGTAATGCCCACTGCCCCTCACTCAGCTGTCCCTTGCGTAATTTGTCAAAGGGCACCATGGCCAGCATTGAAAGCAGACGCAGTATCAGCTGTTGGGTTGGCATCTCTATGCTGTAGAACTGAACAGTCTTGTCGGGACTGCCTTCCAGAGCGGCAACGGCATGTTTCAGCGCTTCTGCCGTTTTCCCCATTGATGGCCGGGCGCCCAGTAAAATCAGGTCACCGTCCTGCCAGCCACAGGTTTTCTCATCAAGCTCAGCAAAACCCGTCGGAGTACCCGTCACACCGCTTCCCCCACTGACTGATTCCAGCCAGCCGACCGTGTCAGCAACCTGAGTGGTGACGCTCAGACAAAGTTCGGGGTCACTGGCCTGCTGAGCAAGACTGAATAACTGCTTTTCGGCCTTTTCAATCAGACCAGATATATCTGCATCACCAACTGAAGCCTGTTGATGTAACTCATGCCCCAGCTTCACCAGCCGTCTCTTGCGACTGTACTCACGTACAATTTCGGCATAGGCAACAATATTGGCGGCGCTGGGCGTGTTTTTTGATAGTTCGGCCAGATAAGCGAAGCCCCCGCACCGCTCAAGCAGGCCTTTTCGCTCCATGGATTCGGACAGGGTAATCAGGTCAATGGGCTGGCCGGCACTGACCAGACGCTCGATCTCCCTGAAAAGGAGTTGATGCTGGCCATAATAAAAATCACCGGAATTAAGAAGCGGCGCAATTTCATCCCAGCGGTCGTTATCGAGCATCAGGCCACCCAGAACGCCAGTTTCAGCCCCGACGTTAAACAGCATGGATTCTGCAGAAACAGATATCTGGCTCATACCTCATCCGCCTCCTGACCAAATCCCGGCTGAGGCCTGTTAATCAGAACCACATCAAACTTGTCTTTCCATTGAGGAAATAACTCACAGACCAGATGGTGCATGGACTCCGCTGCCGGCAGGCTTACACGGTCAGTTTTATATTCAAGACGATGAACTGGCTGCCCGCACGCATGCCCACGTTTGTAGACTTCCAGTTGTTCTATTTCGGTATTCAGCATCGATATGGCAATACGGTCTGACTGAGGGTACTGACCTTTATCCACGATTGCCTTGAGTTCGTTGAGGGTGTTTCGATCCAATACAGTGGGTTCAACACAGTTGGCGAGAATTCGAATATCGGGAATATGGATACCGTAGGGCTCCAGAACCAGAAGTTTGGATAAAAGACGTACAGTGCCACGCAGGAACTCGCGTACATCGGGTAAAATCGGCTTGATAACCCCCATAACGCTTTGAGTCGCCGCGAGCACCACGAGCTCCACCATCACCCCGCCAGCGCCTTTGGAATCGACGATTATGACGTCATATTGTCTGAAAAGAGGATGCTGCAGGACATTACGCAGACGCATTCTGCCATCTGCTGCATGCAGCATATCATTGGAAAGGCGATCGTCGGGATCGTTGGAAATGATGACGTCAAGATTGGGAATGATTGTGCGGGAAATTATGCTTTCAGGATTACTTAAATCGGCAGTCTGCATGAGCAATTCATACAGGCCACAGGGCGCTTCATAGAGAAGTTTAAAAATACTGCTGGCTGTTGGCTGATTATAATCACCATCGATTAGCAGTGTTTTCAGACCTGCATCGGCGGTATAACCCGCAATATTTCCCGCCTTAGTTGACTTACCTTCTCCACCTTTTGTTGAAACAACAGGTAAAACAACAGGTAAAACAACAGGATATACCTGCTCCTGAAAACCAGACAGGCTTTTGTTGCCCTCAATAACTGACAGTGAACTTTTAATACTCCCTGCCAACAATGAGGTACGGTCAAGATCGATTCTATTGTGCATTTTGTCCACCTGAACATGATTCAGGAGTACAAAATTGCTAATTTATAGTTAATTAGAACAAAACTAATTGCTTAAATAACGTTAAATTACTGTGTTTTTCGGCGATCTGATTGAAAATCCCCGTGTCCTTGGTTCGATTCCGAGTCCGGGCACCACCTTTCCTTTTTTATGCTTCCCTATGAACTCCTCGATGTCTTCAAGTCAATAAGTTTGAACATAGACTCTTTCCAGAAATTATTGTCATATGATCTCCATTAGACCAATATAAACGGATGCGTGATCATAATAAAGGCAGCAATAGTAAGTTTTAACATTAAACATACTGCGAAATTTCAATTAAGTTTCCATCAGGGTCCCTGATGTAGATAGACATTATCTCGCCTGTGGCTCCAGTTCTCTCAACCGGGCCTTCAACAATGGGAATGCCTGCCTGTAAGATCTCAGACACAACATCATTTATCGGTGTCGATGTAATAAAACATAAATCGGCAGATCCCGGCGTTGGTCTACTCGCTTTTGGTTCGAACTCCATTTCTTGCTGATGGAGGTTAATTTTTTGCGCTCCAAATATTAACGCTTTTCTGTTTTGTTTAAATGTTACCGCAGAAAAACCAAGTACCTCTTCGTAGAATCTTATTGTGGTTGATATATCAGATACCGTTAATACAAGGTGATCAATTCTGTCAATTATCATTTGAATAGACTCATGATGTTTATATTTTGGGGATGCTACATTAAAAATAGCATTAACCTACTTTTAAATCAGATGCATTTTTTTTGCATCTACTCTAAGTTGCTGCCGAAAATTGGGATGCGCCAATTCAATGATCCTGAGCGCACGCTCGGTTGAAGAGAGCCCCTTCAGGTTTACGGAGCCAAATTCAGTGACTATCCAGTGCGTATCCGTTCGTGGGGTTGTTACAGGCCCCTCAAGGCGGGGAACAATACGAGAAATCGTATCATTCGCGGCCGTTGAGCGGGTCGTAATAATGGAACGACCTCCTTTAGATGCATATGCGCCTCTGACAAAATCCAATTGCCCTCCTGAAGCACTGTACTGGTGTCCAAGCAAATATTCAGAGTTACAGGCACCAGTGAGATCGATTTGTAAGGTAGCGTTAATGGAGACAACATTCTCATTTTGCGCAATGATCCCCGGATCGTTAACATAATCGACAGGCCGACTAAAAAAAGAGGGGTTGTCGTTGAGATAGTCATACATATCCTTTTGTCCCATAGCAAAAGTAAATACAGACATTCCCCGGTCGATATTTTTACGCTGGTTGGTAACGACGCCTTGTTGAATCAAACTTACCAACCCCGGATTCAGCGCCTCTGTATGGACCCCCAGATCATTATGTTCCTTGAGCGCATTACAGATGAGCTCCGGTAATGCGCCGACCCCCATCTGGAGACAAGCGCCATCTGGCACAAGAGAGGCGATAATCTGACTGATAGCAATATCTTCGGCTACGGCAGTACGTATTGGTAGTTCAATTAAAGGGACATGGTTTTCAACAATGGCGTCAATTTCTGAAATATGGATTGCAGCACCTTCTCCATGAACGCGCGGCATATATTTGTTAACTTCGACAATAAGCTTTTTAGCTGTCCTCGCAATCCGGGTGGAATAATCGTTTCCAGTTCCAAAATTAAAATAGCCATACTTATCCATAGGGGACACGGTGTGAATAAAGGTATCAATACCAATATCATCAGCCAGTAATCGCGTCGCCTGATGAAAATTTGAAGGTACATAGTTAACTATTTTTCGCCCGGAACTCTCAATCCCCTGACGTATTAAAGCCCGTTCAATACCGGTAATAAACATACTGTAGAGATGAATATAGTCACTTAGCTCATAACGGAAAATAGTGTTCCCGGCAATGCTGGCTGTTTCATAACAGTAAACCCGCAGATCGTTGATTTCTCCCCTTTTCGCTCGCTTTGCCAGCGCATTCAGCAAAGCTGGAGGCTCTGCTGCAAACATTCCCATAGAGAGGTGACTGCCGGAGGTAATTAAAGTAACCGCCTCGTCAGGCGTCACGCATTTTTCGGCATACGCTGCATTAACATTCATCATGACTCTAAACCTCAGGGCGATTTCTCAATAAGCGGCGTCTTCTTCAGGCGAACATCCACAGCAATAAACTAACATTGTTCGTTCGAAGCGCATGACCTCTACACCATTCTGGTTAATACCACATGTCCGAACGGTAACGATGCCTTGTCCCGGGCGACTATTTGACAGGCGTTTGCTGAGTACAGTGCTTTCAGCATAAAGTGTATCCCCTGCGAAAACCGGATGGACGGCTTGTACCTTATCCCAGCCAAGATTGGCCACGACCTTGGCGCTGACAGTACGCACGCTCATACCGGTTAAAAGCGCCAGAGTGAACGTTGAATCAACCAGTAACTTTTTCCATTCCGTTTTGCTGGCGTAAGCCGCATCGAAATGGACCGGCTGCACATTGAGAGTGAGCAGGGTAAACCACACATTATCGGCGTCCAGAACCGTCCGGCCGGGACGATGTTCAAAAACATCACCGGGATGAAAATCCTCCCAGTAAAGACCCGAAATTTCTCGGTAGCGCCCCTCGCTAATGGTTTTATAAGCGGGTAATAACGTGTTCATAATCAATTCCTCTGTTAATAAAATCAGGAAAAGATCCCTGCCCGGGCGAGTAATCTCCGGGCCTGACGGGCAACGGCTGCATCTATCATCATGCCGCTAACGATCCCGACGCCTTTGGCATTCTCTGTCAGTACTGCACGAGCATGATTAATTTCTGCCGTTGTAGGAGTAAATGCGGTGTTGATTACACTAATCTGAGCGGGGTGAATAGCCGATTTTGCAGAAAAACCAAAACTGAGCGCCTGCAGCGTTTCCTCTTTCAGACCTGAAAAATCGCCTATATCAAAGAAGGGAGCATCTATTGCAAGAAGCCCTTTCATAGCACAGGCAGCCACTATTCTGGCCCGCGCCAGCGCAAGAGGCTCCCAGGCGGGTGTGGCGCCAATGTCAGCCGCCATATCTGCGGCGCCAAACATCAACCCGCAGAGTCTGGGGGTGGCGTCCGCAATAGACTCTACGGCATTAAGTCCGACAACTGACTCAATAATGCCAATAAGGCGAGTATCAGAACCAGCCATCATGATAAGACTATCCACGATTTGCAGGTGCGCGGCTGACTCTGTTTTCGGAAGAATAATGTAATCAGGAAAAAAACGGCATTCCAGTAACATATGCAGGTCTTCAATGCCAGCATGAGTATTCATTCCATTAATTCTTAATGCTATTTTCAGCGATGAGTTTGGTCGGGATGAAAGGAACTGCATCGCAATTTTCCGGGCCTGCGCCTTGTCATTCGGGGTGACGGAATCTTCAAGATCGATAATAGAAATGTCCGCCGCACTTTCAACTGCTTTTATGAAACGTTCTGGTCGAATTGCTGGAGTAAAAAGCCAGCTACGTGTCGGTGTATGAGAAATATCGGGCATATTGCACCTCCTGTTAACCTCACTATGCGCTCGCCGGTTTCATTCTTCCAATATATGATGGTGCCATTCTTAATTGCTTTTGGAGATGAGGATGGAACTGCGCCATATTCGCTATTTTCTCGCCGTCGCTGAAGAGCGGCATTTCACGCGGGCTGCGACAAAAGTAGGCATAGGTCAGCCGCCGCTAAGCCAACAGATTAAGGATCTGGAAAGCGAGCTGGGAGCGCAGCTATTCCGGAGAGTGCCTCATGGCGCGGAATTAACCGAGGCTGGAAAAGCATTTTATGATGTTGTTAAAGGGATGCCTGCTACCGCGACAAGAGCCGCGCTGGCGGCGCAGCGTGTTGCCAGGGGGGAGTCGGGCGTGTTAAGGGTGGGTTTTACTGCCTCTGCGGCATTTAACAGTGTGGTGCCCGGCGCAATCCGTACTTTCAAGCGGGCTTATCCTGACGTTCGTTTGCAGCTTGAGGAAGGAAATACAACCCAACTGGCTGATGAATTGAATGAAGGATCGCTGGATGTTGCCTTTCTGAGACCCGGTTTTACAGGCAATGAACGGTTCCAGCTCAGGTTACTGTCTGAAGAGCCGATGGTTATTGTGCTGGCAGAAACGCATCCTGCTGCGGCGTGTAAACAGATTGCACTCTCGATTCTCAAAGATGAGTTTTTTTTACTCTTCCCACGTGAAATCGGCCTGTCGCTTTATGACGTAGTGATCGAGGCCTGCGGTAAAGCGGGCTTTGAACCGAAAATTGGTCAACTCGTGCCGCAAATTTCGTCAGTCATTAACCTTGTGTCGGCAGAGATGGGCGTGTCGATGGTTCCAGATTCAATGAGACAGGTTAATGTCAAGGGAGTAGTATACCGCCCCGTTGCAGACCAGATGCCCGTCGCAAAGCTGGCTCTGGCATACCGGCGCGGCGATACATCACCAACGCTGAGAAACTTCATCCTGAAAGTCACTGGCTGAATGCGGTTATGTGAGCGTTGAATAATCATTTGAAACGTAACCAATAATTATTGGTCCGATTTTGTGTCTAAAGGAATCGCTAACGGAGCAGGAACTGGCTGCAATGTCTGTGGATCGACAGCCAGATAACGCCCGGTTTTACTGTCGATACCCACATAATCGATAAGCTTGCCTTTGGCATAAAGCACCATTGTCTGTTTTGCAAATGCCTCATATGCACTGCTCAGTATTTTCACTTTATCCACATAATCTGCTGCGAGATTATGCGTTTCCAGGGGGTCACGTTGCAGGTTGAATAATTCCCATGGCGCATTACCCGCCTGTGGGAATACTGTGACAAGACGACGCAATTTCCATTCCCCATCTATCCAGGCCGCCTGATTATGGAGTTCAACACCATATTGTGTGCGAGGCGCGTGCAGACTTTCACCGGTCAGATAGCGTTTAAAACTCACGCCGATCATTGGCAGTGTCGGTCTTTCAGATAATGATTTACTGACATCAATACCTGCAAATTCATAGAGCGTGGGCGCGACATCATACGCCGCCATTGTGGCATTATCTATGGCGCCATTATGGATGATACCAGGACCGGAAATCATAAAACTGGTATTAATTCCCCCCTGACCGCTGGTCGTTTTGTGATAGCGACCATAAGGCGCATTGCTGACATCAGCCCAGTGGGGACCATAAGAGATAAATGAATTTTTACGACCAATATTTTCGTAACGATTATCGAATTGCTTCCAAAAATCCGGTTCAGATTCATAGTGAAAGCCCTCCGCCGGATTCACCCCATTATCACTTAAGAAGACCAGAATCGTGTTTTTATCGCGCCCGGTCTTTTTTAACGTCTCAATAACGGTACCAATCTGTGCATCCATATTGGCGATCATAGCAGCGTAAACCTGCATCACCTTTGCCGTATATTTCTGCTGTTCCGGGGTCATCGCCTGCCATTCTTTCTCAAGTTCCAGTCCTGGCAGAGGTATGTCATCACGCAGGAAACCCAGTTTCTTCAAACGAGCAATACGCTGACGATAGACGTCTGCATAGCCCTGTTCATACTGACTTTTAAAACGACTAATCCATTCATCCGGTGCCTGCAGAGGATCATGTGGCGCAGTAAAGGCCAACCACGCGAAGATAGGTTGTTCCCGTGGCGTCTCGCTGATCCAGCGATTAATCTGGCTGGCATAGGCTTCGCTGGAGTAAAAACTGGAGGGCAGTGAAATGCGCTGATTGTCACGGGTATAATAGGTATGAAATATCTCCACGGTTCCCAGCGGCACGGCATCATCAAAGTGACTGGCGCCTCCCCCCATCAAGGCGAAAGAATGACGAAAGCCCCGATCTTTTGGCGTCGAGCCTGGCGTAAAACCAAGATGCCATTTACCCGCCATCAGCGTATTGTAACCAGCATCTTTAAAGCGTTCAGCCATGGTCGTCACCCGATCAGTCAGGCGCAATTCATAGCCTTCCTTACCTATGGTATTTTCATACCACCACATACCGCCTATACCCGCTTGCTGACTGGTGTTCCCGGTTAATAGCATCGCACGGGCGGGAGCAGACATGGGAGACGTGTAATATTGACTCATCCGCACGCCGTTCTCAGCCATCGCCTGCAAATTAGGCGTTGGGATTTCCCCACCGAAGGGAGTGATATCAGAATATCCCATATCATCAGCGATAATCACGATAATATCAGGACGTTCGTTTTGCGTACTGTGCGCCGTACCGGAGAAGATAATGCTGAGTGTGGCAAGTGTTACTTGTTTTTTCACGGCTTATTCCCCATTTCAGACTACGGATGTTGTACAAGAGCGGCGGGCAAATGCGGCAAGAGGGACCATCAGCCCGAAAATCTGCCCATAACGTCAGCACGCCAGGCTTTCAGTCCATTCAGATTCCGGGGCCAGGCGCGTAGCGGAGCCAGAATCTCAGTGAAAAAAGAGTAATAGCCGCTACAAAGTCGGTTGTAGCCGGCACTGTTGATATGTGCGGGGCAGCCTCCCTGGCAGACTATTTTCACAGAACACCGTTGACACTCCCGGCGCTGGCTTTTCTTAATACCAAAGGGAAGCCGGGTTGCGGTATCTACGGCTGGCGCTAACATATTATTAGAAAGCTGTCCTAGGTAATGCTGGCTATTAATCAGATGATCGCAGGCATAGAGTTTGCCGTCCGGCTCCATGACCAGATTCGTGCCGCAGCGGGCGGAATGGACACAGGTGGCGCTGATATGCGTAAAATATTGTGCCCATGCCTGTTCAATGTTGATCACAAAGACCCGCCCCATATCGCCGCGTTTGCGCCATTGACGCCAGATATCAATCATGAAACGTCCCCAGTTATCCGCACTCAATTGGTAACGTTGCTGTAGGGCGTTGCCTTCGTTCATCAGTGGCTGAAATTGCAGATAACGAGCGCCAAGGCTAACAACATGATCGTAGATGGCTGCCGCATGGTGAGCCATGTCATCATGCACGACAATCAGTACGTTAAAATCGACTCGATAGTGTTGTAACAATGTGATTCCCCGCAACACCGCCGGATAACTGGACTCGCCGCGTTTGCCCGGACGATGGTAATTTTGCAAGTCTTCACTGCCCTCAAGACTGATGCCAATAGTAAAATTATTGTCGCGAAACAGACGACACCAGGCATCGTTTAACAACGTCGCGTTCGTTTGCAGACTATTACTGATCGTCACGCCGTCAGGCGCATATCGTTGTTGAAGCGCTATTACCTTTTTATAAAAACCGATTCCGGCTAAAAGCGGTTCACCGCCTTGCCAGACAAAATTAATTTCACGCGCACTGGCAGGTTGCGCCGCAATATAGCGACAAATAAAAACCTCCAGCGTTGATTCATTCATTTTTTCTACGGGCGTTTCGCCCTGTGGGTAATAACAATAGCGGCAGGCCAGATTACACGCAGGGCCTATGGGTTTTGCCAGAATATGGAAGGGTATCTGCGCGCGATATTCAGTCATTACGGGGATTTGTTGTTGCCGTAATGTGTTGAGATTCAACATTATTCTGTCCTGTAATTATCATTTCTGATGCGGAGACATGACTCACATTTCGCAATAGCGTCCGTCTGGTGCTGCGGGCAGAATGCCGAAAGCGGGCTGTATCTATTGATACACCGGTTTTCTGCATAGCGCATGACGCTATTGAAACGTTATTTAGCAAATCCTGTCTGAACCAGAAATTAAGTCTCTGTTAACCTGCGCTATTACAGAAAATCATAGAACAGGCATCTCAAAAGAATATCGTCCTGAAGGACGAGAACCCACGGCATTTTCAGGAGATGAGTCAACCGCGACAGAAAAAAATTATATTAATAATTTTTAATTATTTTTTAGAAAACCAAACAGGATTTAAATTAAAACTGTTTTATTTAAAATAGTTATAAAAAATACCGTAACACGCGTCACATTATTAACATGTGAATGATTGTGTTAACCGAATGTAAATTGTATGTTTCAACATACAACTATTTTACTGCGTCCCGGCACGCTCATCCGGATGGAAGGAGATAACATGTCAGCCTTATCAACTACTGGCCATAATGACGGGATCACTCTCCATTGCTTACAGAGCATTGCGCAACTCATTCCTCTGTCGTCGGCGGTTTTTTATCGTGTTAATGCTTATTTAAAGCCAGAGGCCTATGTTTTACATAACATTTCTAATAGCACACACCAACAATATCTGGAGCATTTTCAACCATTAGACCCGCTATCGCCTTCCCGGTTCGGCCAACAGGTTGTTACCGTAGCGACGATGACGCCCGGTATCTGTGCCCGTCATCGCCATTATTATCATGAATTTATGCTACCTAATCATGTGTGCGACATGATTGAGATCTTTATTCGTCGGGGCCATCGTATTATCGCGGGCATTTCATTAATGCGCGATATACCTTTTTCCAGCGAAGAGCGTTTGCGAGCCCAGGCAGTACAACCATTACTGGGACTGGCAATTCATGATTCTCTTCAGGAAGACAACAATCTGGCGTCAATATTGACCGCAAAAGAGCGTGAAATTGTGGGAATGGTCTGCGAAGGGGCCAGTAACAAATTGATTGCCCGTCAGTTGAATATATCTCTCTCAACAGTGAAAACGCATTTACGCAATATTTTTGCTAAAACAGAAGTGATAAATCGCACGGAACTGGTTTCCCGAACCAGAATGTCCTCGGTACAACATTCACTGAATATGTGAAAGCGTTCTTTTTACCCCGCGTCAAGTGCGGGTCTTTTCCCCATGTGTCATATATGCCTGAATTAATACCATTCTCTGAGCTGATGCCTCAATAAAATGTCATATTATCTGGCGTCGGTATCCTGTTGCAGCCATTGATTCATGGCCTGATTGATCATATTTATCACACTAAGCAGAAGAACACGCTGGTGCCGCTCAAGCCGCAGATAACGGCGCAGCGGCGGCATTTTACAAACCACTTCGCTAGCAGCCCATAGCTCAATGCTGCAATACCATTCCTTATGATGTAAAACCAGCGTAAACCGACGATAATCCAGTTCACTCAGTGCCTGTTGTAAATTGGGGAAACGATTAAGATAGTTAATCAGCCCGGCGGTACTTTTGCTGCCAGTAAAAATGACGGGATAACGTTTCAGCCATCCGGGCTGATGAACGCGAATTTTGCCCTGCAAAGGATAATTGATTGTGCCTTTCACCCTGAATTCACAACTGTGAATACTGGCCATGAATAATCGTTTTTGCTGAACATGGCAGATAACCTGGGTAAATGCATTCAGATGCAGCACGGCGCTATGTTCGGTCAATTTTTCACAACGCCAGCCGCTCAAATCACGTAACACCATGTTCATTAATGTGCTCTTAAACCAGGGGACGGAGGACATCTGGCGTCATCTCTTCATTGTTTCGCTTTTCATAATTGCCCATCGCCCGTTCCACGACCTCTTCTACCGGAAGTGGGAGGAAAGGATTAACCCGTTGCACACATAATGTCCAGAATAAGGCATAGGCGGCAGTCAATCCAAGCATAATACCGAATGGTATAAGTACATCCCGACTGTTCATTCCTGGAGGTGCGATATTAATAATGGCGATAATAATACCCACGCTCGAAATAATCTGAGGTAAGGGGAACCAGGGGGCCCGGTAAGCGCGTGGCAAATCGGGGCGCCGAATACGTAAGATAACGACCGATAACGTTACCAGCAGATAAGCTACCCCCCAGGCGCAGACCGCAGCGAGGATCAGCGGAACAATGTGGTCGATATCACCGTTCAGATACCAGGCATGTAAACAGGGAATCGCAACACCGAATGCGATGGCGATGACCGGTGTTTTAAAGCGGGGGTGCAACCAGGTTAGAAACCGCGGCAAAGCGCCGTCCAGCGCCATGCCGTATATAATACGCGGTACTGCCGCCATCAGCGTATTAATTGTCGCACATCCCGCTAACAACAACCCCACGCCCAGCCAGTATTGCCCGACATGTCCCATGACACGATTGGCAAAGGCGGGAATAGCCATCGGCGTATCCAGTAAAAAGATATGGTTTGCCGCATCGACAACCACATTATTTACCTGCCGGTTAATCGCAGCGCCATAGAGGAACATACAACCTGCCACCGCTAAAAGGCCAAGCGCCATCGCTCTGGGAATCGTACGATGCGCTTTTTTAATTTCCGGCGCCATTGGCGTTACCAGTTCACAACCGACGAACATAAACATCGCCATGCCAATATAACCAAACAGACCAGAAAGATTACTGACATCAAGCGGTGCGCCAAACCACCCAGAATGATGAGTGACCGGGGATAACAGGATCCCGCATAAACCGAAGATGGTCAGGGTAGTCCACATACCGAAAGTAAGAAATACTTCCACCTTGCCAAATACTTCAACACCAATGGCATTCAGTAACCCGAAAACCACTACCATGCCGACGCCAACCATCCAGGTATTGTGCTGCATGGCCACGTGTTCGCTAACAGACTCAAAGTTCACCAGCGCCATGACGCCAGCGAGAATCGTTTCTGCCGTGCCGGCAAAAATGTGTACGATCAGGTAAGCGCAAAGCGCACCGGTGATAGCGAAAAAACGCCCCATTCCGCAGGAAATATAGTCGTAGACGGAGCCAGTTGTGGGAATAAGCGTTGCCGCTTCGGCAAAGGTGGTAATCTGCGCTTGCATCATAATAAATGCCAGTAATACCGCAAGGGCAAAGGTATCTCCCCCTGAGCCAAAACCACTGGTCACGGTCAGGATCACCGGGCTTGCCATAATCAGCCCGACGGAGCTGGCAAGCGTCGTGGGGAAACCAATAACGCCACGTTCAAGATGGCTGGCAAGTCTGTTTTTAAACATGGTCAACCTCTTCACTATTATTACAACAATAAATTACCGCTCCGGAATAACGCTTATTTATGGCAGGCAGCGCATCTAACAGGTATCGTCCTGAAGAGGGATAACGGTAAATAACGTTGTGACGCCGTCCCCGCATGCGCTAATAGCAAGTGGGGAGCGCGTTATTCTCCCCAGTGATACCAACGCTACTGACGAACAATTAAAGGATTCAATCCTGTTTATGGCTTTCAACGTTTGCCAGATAATGTTTTACAAAACGGGGCGTTAAAACTTTCCATGCCACTTCGGTTCCCTGTTCAACAAACCAACTATCGCCCGGTGAAAAACGTATCGGTTCCTGACCAGCGACAGTGAGTTCCACTTCCCCTTCCAGCACGGTTGCGTGCTCGGTAAAGGGATAAATCATCGTGAAACCGCCGCGGGTCGATGAAAACAGTCCACAGGTAAATACATCCTCAGGTTTACCGTAAATCATCGCAACGGCGACCTGGGGATCGCCTTCTGTTGGCAACGCCCCTAACAGGCTGACACTCCCGACTGGCTGTAATTCAGGAACAGGTTGATTGAGTTTAAAAGCGTGCATTAATGTTCTCCTGGTTAATTCCGGCCTTTCCAGAAACCGGCTGTTTGATGTATCAGTTTTCCCGCACTGACCAGCAATAGACGTAAACTGTCGCGACCATAAATTGTCGCGTGGGGAATGCTACTCATCAGACGATACCGCTCGGAACCGCCATTTATTCCTTCGGCCAGGATTTTGCATACAATATGGGAAGGCGTGACGCCAAATCCGGAATAACCCTGAACATAAAAAACATTATTGTGTTCACGAAGCGTGCCAATCTGCGGAAACAGATTCGCGCTACAGGCCATCGGTCCGCCCCAGGCAAAATCGATTTTAACGTCTTTCAAATAAGGGAAGACCTCCGTCAACAGAGTGCGGTTCCAGGCAGCAAAATCGTGCGGGGTATATTCAAGAAACCTTGTGGCGCTGCCAAACAGCAGACGGTTTTCTTTTGTGAGACGGTAGTAATTTATAACCGGGCGGATATCGCTAAAAGCCCCGCGCAAGGGACTGATCCGCTCAACAAGCTCGCTGGAGAGAGGTTCTGTAGAGACCTGATAAGAATAAGTAACCAGCGTTTTCTTATAAATTTCTGGTTCCAGATTATTGAGAAAACTATCACAGGCCCACAGCAATTTGGCTGCTTTTACGCTGCCCATCGCAGTACGTACCCGCACAGTTTTACCGTAACTGACCTCAACCACAGGTGAATATTCGAATATCTTCACCCCCAGCGAATTCGCAGCCTGAGCGGAGCCCAGCAATAAATTCAGCGAGTGGACATGCCCTCCCCCCATATGCTTGAGAACACCGCAGTAGACGTCGGAACCGATAACCTGCTGCACGTCTTTACCGGTATAGAGTTCAATATCGTCTTCCGGCGTAGCGGCTTTGAATTCTTTTTCCCATTGTTGCAGCGTTTTTAACTGCCGCTGGTTGTAGGCCAGATAACCATATCCGGGGACAAAATCAGCATCAATATGGTATTTACGAATTCGCTCCCGAATAATACCCGCGCCGAGGTTCGAGATTTTAAACAGCGTCTCCATTCCCGCTGCGCCTACATATTTTTTAACGGCTTCGATGTCGTGACCTATACCGGCCATTACCTGACCGCCGTTTCGTCCGGTGCCGCCATACCCAAGATGACGGGCTTCCAGAACGACAACATTAGTGATCCCCTGCTCCGCCAGTTCCAGCGCGGTATTGATGCCTGAAAAGCCACCGCCAATGATCACCACATCGGCATCAATATCCTCTTGCAAAGCAGGAAAATGCAACGGGTATTTTTTCGTCGCGCCGTAGTAATTCAACGCATCGATTTTTGTATTCATCGCGTTACCTTGTCATCACGCTTGACTAAGAGCGCTATCACAGCACGGTAACGTTTTACAAAATATCGTCCGGAAGAATGACGTTCTTTGGAACGATATTCAGCTCCGAAAAAGTATGTTGGGATGGAAAAACGTACATTCCTGACCTACAGGCACTTCTGATGAGCGATGTGACATTACTTGCCGAAGTAACGACTTTTTTACGCCAACGACACGGACAATTTATTGCAGGTGAACGTCAGGCCGGAAACGGCACGAACTTTTCGGTCACTAACCCAGCCACCGGCAAAATCATCGCCGACGTTGTGTCGGCAACCCCTGCGCAGGCAGAAGAGGCCATGCAGAGCGCCAGACGGGCGTTTGATGTCTGGCGTAAAATGCCAACGTTACAACGCGGCGCATTACTGCTGAAACTGGCTGATACTCTTGCCGCTCATCGTGAAGAGTTAGCTCAACTGGAAAGCGTCTGTTCAGGTAAAACGATTCTGCTGTCGCGCGGTCTTGAACTCGATCAGTCAGTGGCCTTCCTGCGTTACTTTGCCGGTTGGGCAGGAAAAATAACCGGTGAAACGCTGAATGTCTCCCTGCCATCAATGGGAGAAGAGAGATACACAGCGTTTACCCAACGCCAACCCATTGGCGTGGTCGTCGGTATTGTGCCGTGGAATTTCTCAATTATGATTGCTATCTGGAAGCTGGCCGCAGCGCTGGTATGTGGCTGCACCATCGTCATTAAACCAAGTGAATATACCCCGCTGACACTGCTGCGAGTCGCTGAACTGGCTAAAGAGGCAGGTTTCCCTGATGGCGTAATTAACGTGGTAAACGGTGCTGGCGGTGAGATAGCGCAACAGCTGATCGCGCATCCAGATTGCGCCAAAGTGAGTTTCACCGGGTCAGTCGCGACAGGTGAGAAAGTCCGGCGTTCGGCAACATCGTCAGGAAAACGCGTTACCCTCGAACTGGGAGGGAAAAATGCGGCGCTGTTTCTCAATGATCTCTCGGCACAAGCCATGGTCAACGGTATTCTTGAAGCCGGTTATCTGAATCAAGGACAGATTTGTGCTGCCGCAGAGCGTTTTTATCTGCCCCAGGAAAAACTGGATACAGTCATGACGCTCCTCAGGCAACGGTTATCGGAGATCGTGCCCGGGTCGCCTTTAGATGAAAAAACGGTGATGGGCCCGCTGGCGAATCAGGTTCAGCTTGAAAAAGTGCTGCGTCTGATTCAAATCGCACGGGAAGAAGGGGATACCATTGTTTACGGCGGTGAAACTTTACCCGGCGAAGGGTACTTTTTACAGCCGACGGCGGTAAAAGTGCGTAGTAAAAACAGTACGCTGATGCACGAGGAGACCTTTGGCCCTGTCTGTAGCTTTATCGGTTATCAGAATGAAAAAGAGGCGCTTTCGCATATCAACGCTTCGCCATTTGGCCTTGCAGCAAGTGTGTGGTCGGAAAATATGTCTAAGGCATTACGCTACGCTGAAGATATTGATGCTGGCATGGTGTGGGTCAATATGCATACCTTCCTCGATCCTGCGGTACCCTTTGGAGGGATGAAAGGATCGGGCATTGGTCGTGAATTTGGTAGCGCGTTTATTGATGACTATACCGAACTTAAATCTGTCATGGTCCGTTATTAACCATCCTGAAAATGATGCAGGCAGATCAACCATACCGAAAGGTGGACTGCCTGCCTGATTATCAGGTTCGCTCGCTGCGTTTTATTGCTTTTGGGGTAATGTAAAACGCCCGGCCCGGCGTTCTTTTCTGCATTACTAGCGCCATCTACCGTTAGAGTAGGCTATCTCCAGTCTTAACGGTTCAGACTCATCCTGTAACATCGCTTCCAAAGACAACGCCAGCGTCTGATGATGGGCATCTTTTACACTGACTTTCAGCATGTTGATGCTCGGTTCATAACGTAAAATAGCAGCGCGAAGCTCACGGCAAAACCAGTTGAGAACCCGTTTGTCACCCACATTCACCTCGTGCCATTCCGGCATACCCCGAGTGAGCAGCGGCGGTAATGTCTCGCCACCTGCCACAGCGCAAGAGTTGAATAAACACATTAACTTGCGGCGTACCAATTCATGTGGGCTTATCCCCTCAACCAAGAGCCTGTCGAATAGCGCGACCGGAATGGTTGGCGTCATCATCATTTCCCTATCTGGTCCATCGCCAGATCCCATACTGACGTTCTGGACTCCTGTTGAGCGCCGTCTGATTTCTCGGCAGTGATTTGCCATTCGATTTTCGTGAAGTTCAGCGACATCGTTTCCACCGGCTTACCGCCGGCGCCGCCGCTAACACTGAGTTGTGATATCAGCACGTTTGTCAGGGTATAAACGATAAGCGACCGCATTTTGCCGTCGTCATTGCGGCACAACGTCAGCACCGCGGTTCTAATTAGCCTCCCGCTACAGCAGTACTCATTGAGCACAGGCGTGGCGAGGTCGACAAATTTGGTGAGCGACATTTCACCAACATGCGCACGCCCGGAAGTCCGCTCAGTGAGGCTAACATCGTTATTTACCTGCATTGCCACATTGTGGCTATAAGACATGATCTCTATCTGATCTTCAAAGCCTTCAACCTGGCTTTCGCCTTTGATATTGTCGAGCTTTAAAAAAATCGCATCCATGATTTATCTCCTTGTTGATCAGGTGGCAGTTCAGCAGCCAGACGAATACCCGCGGCCAACGCTTGTGACTCTTATTAAAAGCGCAACTACCAAAAAACACAGCGTGAAAAGCGCCAGGTTTGCAGGGATTTTGCCAACGTTTACCCACGTCTGATAAACGTTATTCCGCTGGTTGCAATGCAATAGAGGGTTTTGGCCCGCTGTGGCCAAATACAATTGAGGTTATACTGAACGCTCTCTGCCATATTCAATCCCTTTTATCGCAAAGTATCCCTGGTGCCGGTATCACAGCGTCATTATTCAAAAATTGACATTTCAGAATAATAATCAGCTATATATAAAAAACACATCAAAAAGCAAATATCAACTTAATTTTTACTTATTTAATAAAAAACCCCAAATTGATTTACATCAATTAACACATACAAAAACACTAAAAATCAAAGCGTTAAATAAAAATTAATCACTATGGAAATTTTATTTTTCTTAATACTCACATTATAAATGTTATTTGCTTATTTTCCTGTGAACACTAAAAAATGATTTAAATCAAAAAACAAACTATTTTCGTTGATTAACGTTTTGACCGAAATAAAAAAAGATTTTATATGTCCCAGGATAGTCTCCCTTTCTGATGGACAATATGCATTACCGAGCGGGCAAACAGGTAACTTCTGCCCGGGTAATCCGTTACCCGACTGATATTAACATTGTCATGAGGTGATATCATTTGCCTGGCCAGCCATAATCATCCGGAACCGGCGCTACGCCACGAACATCAGGACGGAGCATTTTTTGTCGATCCTCTTCGTCATCCACCCAGACACTGGCTATCTCTTCACAGGTTGCAAACCATACGCCATCATGCCCTTTAATATGTTCAATCAAGCGTGACAACATCATCATATGATGCCCATGACCGATTATCTGCGGATGAAGGGCCATCGCATATAAACCGTTTTCCTGATGGTTATAAGCATAGGTAAAAATATCCTTCCAGCGTCGCAGAACACCGTCAGTATCGCTCATCCCCTCCTGGTTGCCGGTATACGCCAGTGCGGGAAAATCATCCAGATACCAGCTAACAGGAATTTCCAGAATCGCGCTGGCCGGGCCTGCGATATTTCCCGTCTCCCAATTCACCTGCCAACGTTGAGGATGGTAAGGCACAAGATCTCTCGCCATCAGGCTACTGTCATAGAGAAAACCGGCTTCCTCCAGAAGATCCAGCGTATTCTCGCTATAATCCCAATAGGGAGAACGGTATCCCACAGGACGTATGCCGAAATGTCTTTTATAACAGGCGAACGCCAGATCCATAAGTCGGCGCTCTGTATCACGATTCACCAGCGTCGGATTTTCATGATAGTAGCCATGGTGAGCGATTTCATGCCCGGCATCAAAAATCGCTTTACTGATTTCCGGGAAGGTGTCTACAGTGTGTCCGGGAATAAAAAAGGTGGTTTTGATATTATTTTCTTTGAACAATTTCAGAAGCCTTGGTACGCCAACTTGTGCACCAAACTCTCCTCGTGACATAAAGGATGGCGACGGTCGATTAAATCCGCCCAGCCATAAAGACTGAGCATCTACATCGACACCAAGATTGACCGCAATCCTTTTACCCTCAGGTAATTTTAAATATCCCATAACGACCTCCAGCTAATACATAGAAGGGACACATTCTGTTATTTAATGTGTGATGGCCAGATATTATATATGCCTGCTTTTCTGCGTCTGTCCTTGAACGTTGTTGCTGCCCCCCCAAGTCTATTTTCATATAGAACATCGAGGTTAATTTCTCCTGAAATGACATCCTCTTGATTGACGTGCGCCTCTGCGATAATACCTTGTGGATTTTTCCACACGACATCACAGGGGCTTAAAATTGAACTTCGGGCCCAGCAGCCTGGCAGTGGTCCACCCGGGTTTCCGCCCAGGCAACAGTGAACAAGATAAATTTGATTTTCAATACAACGTGCGTGGCAACAATGCCTGACTCGCCAAAATCCCTGTTCAGTAAACGTAGCGGAAGGCGTTAAAATTAACTCCACACCCTGTTCCACCAGCGTCGCGGCACACTCCGGTATTTCTGCTTCATAACAAATATTAAAACCCACCTTTGCAAATGGCAGTTGAAAAACAGCCATTTTATCGCCTTCCTGAGTATACCAACCCCGTTCAGCCGGAAAGATATGCGTCTTACTGTGAGCATAATGTTCGCCATCGGGTCCCCATATATGCGCAACATTCTCATAGCGATCTGCTCCGGTCTGCTCCAGATGAGAGCCAGCAATAATGAACTGTCCTCTTTCTTTCGCTTCCTGTTGAAAAAGCTGCTTATAGGCATCCGTGAACTGATCAATTAAAGTAAGGTGTGAAATGGGTCTTTCTTGCCATTTTTTCAATAGTGTAAATAGCTCAATGGTAAATAGCTCCGGGAAGATAACGACATCAGCTCCCTGACTTTTATTAAGAAGTATCCTTACCTTTATTATGAAATCTTCAAAAGTGTTTATTTCAGTAACAATATACTGACAGGCTGAAACAGTAAAATTACGTGACATCGTGATATCCCCGGCATGAAATTTAAACTTAAATTAACGTATAGCGCATGGAGAATATTAGGGAGTGGGCATTACGACATCAGGTTATTTTTTGTGAAGCTACGCAAAATATATGGAGAAAAGAGTAGAAGCATTGAAGCTTTATTTACATAAAGGGGACTTTATCGATGATCGCAGCGAGACAGAGAGTCGATAAAAATCCAGGCGAAAAACAATAACCCTTACCACAATATTATTTTCATCATCTAAAAATAATCAGGCAAACTAAATGATAACGCGCTCGTATAAAACGAACGCGTATTTTTACCGACACTAGCTTGCAGAGTTGCATTTTAGTAGCCCCGTTAACATAGTTCTTAACGTCGTCGCAAAACTGACGTGCCGGGCATTCTCAGCAGAGCTGCTATCCGATAAAACACCATACGTGGTAGCTAATAATAGCCTTGCCGCCATTTCTTTATCCACATCGGCGCCAATTTCCCCCTTCGCCTGCGCATCGTTAAAACGTGCAACCAGCGAGGCGATAATAGTGTGGTATTTATTGGTTAGCATTTCCGCGACCTGAGGATTACGCATCCCTTCAGCCATAATCTCTACGACCAACGCCCGCTGCGCGCAGTCTTCACGCGTGACGGCAATAGTTGACTCCACCAGATAATCCACCAGCCCAACGCCCTCCAGCGGCTCACGAAAATGGGTTAGTGCTCTTTCCTGATCTTCTAAAATAATGGCTTCAATCAGGGCCTCTTTAGAGGGGAAGTGATGATAGAGTGTGCCGGGGCTCATGTCGCTGGCCTTACAGATCGTTTTCATTGATGTACTGTGAAAACCGTTTTCAGCAAAACACTGCCTGGCGGCGCGTAAAATTCGCATCCGCGTCGGTAGTGATTCGGTAAGTTTATTCTCCATTACGTTGACCCATTTTTCACTCTGCGTGGTGGCAGTGTACCCGGGCGCACTTCAGGCGCCTACTCTTCATCCTATTTTCTTTGATCCTCATGATATCCCTCCCGCCCCCTCCCCCTCACTTCCTGTATAAAAAACAGTAGAACGAACGTTCGATTGAACATTTTTTGCCATATGTCAACGGATGAAAATGGTTTTATGTGACAAAAGAAACAAAAATCAGGTTGCAATCCTGTTTTTTTTGATCCGCCTTAAGATCCTTCCTTTCTGCATTTTCCCTCTCGATCGCTGCGTGATAACTATTGCCTCAGACAACTGGTTAACTTGTTTTATTGCTGGTTGACCAATGAAAATTCGTCAGGATTAAGGAGTGAACAATGTTACGTCCCGTAGAAACCCAGAGCCGCGAAATCAAAAAACTTGATGGACTGTGGTCGTTTTGCACGGATGCAGACGATTGCGGTATCGCGCAACAATGGTGGCGACAACCGCTCCCCCAAAGCCGCGCTATCGCCGTACCGGGTAGTTATAACGATCAGTTTGCCGATGCAGAGATCCGCAACTATGTCGGCAATGTCTGGTATCAGCTCAACGTCCGCATCCCCAAAGGCTGGGAGCATCAACGCATCGTTCTACGTTTTGATGCCGTCACGCATTATGGAAAGGTATGGGTAAATGACCACGCCGTGATGGAACACCAGGGAGGCTATACACCTTTCGAAGCGGATATCAGCCACCTGGCGGCAGCCGGAGAGAGCATACGTATCACAGTATGCGTCAATAACGAGCTGAGCTGGCAGACTATCCCTCCGGGGGTGGTGACCCGTGATGAAACGGGGAAAAGGCAGCAATCATACTTCCATGATTTCTTTAATTACGCCGGTATCCACCGTAGCGTCATGCTCTACACCACACCAAAAACGTTTGTTCAGGATATTACGGTGACGACGGAGGTCGCGAACGATCTCTCCCGGGCCACACTGAGCTGGCGGGTGGAGGCCAACGGTGAAGTACGCGTAGAACTGCGGGATGCCGGGCAGCATATTGTCGCCTACGGCGAAGGGGCAAAGGGCGAATTACAGATAGCAGCGCCACGATTATGGCAACCGGGCGAAGGATATCTGTACGAGCTGCGGGTTATCGCACAGCATCAGGACGAACGTGATGACTATCCGCTTCGGGTAGGAATCCGTAGCGTAGCGGTAAAAGGCGAACAGTTTCTGATAAATCATAAACCTTTTTATTTTACCGGCTTCGGTCGCCATGAAGATGCCGATCTACGAGGGAAAGGATTTGATAACGTGCTGATGGTACACGATCACGCGCTAATGTCGTGGATTGGCGCCAACTCTTATCGCACGTCGCACTATCCTTACGCCGAAGAGATGCTCGACTGGGCGGACGAGCATGGCATTGTCGTCATTGATGAAACAGCAGCTGTTGGTTTCAATCTCTCTTTAGGTATCGGCTTTGATTCCTGCGAAAAACCGAAGGCGCTATACAGCGAGGAAGGCGTCAATGATGAAACACAGCGGGCGCATCTCAAGGCTATTCAGGAATTGATCGCCCGCGATAAAAACCATCCCAGCGTGGTGATGTGGAGTATCGCGAATGAGCCGGATACCCGTCCAGAAGGCGCCAGAGACTATTTTGCGCCACTGGCGCAGGCCACGCGCGAACTGGACCCGACCCGCCCTATAACCTGCGTGAACGTCATGTTTTGCGATGTGGAAACCGACACCATCACCGACCTCTTCGATGTGGTGTGCCTGAACCGCTATTACGGTTGGTATGTACAAAGCGGCGATCTTGCGAAAGCAGAAAAAGTGCTGGAGAAAGAGTTACTGGCCTGGCAGGAGAAACTCCACCGCCCCATCATCATGACGGAATATGGCGTCGATACGCTGGCAGGGCTGCATTCGATGTACAGCGACATGTGGAGCGAAGAGTACCAGTGCGCCTGGCTGGAGATGTATCACCGAGTATTCGATCGCGTTAGCGCCGTTGTCGGCGAGCAGGTCTGGAACTTTGCCGATTTCGCGACTTCACAGGGCATTATGCGCGTCGGCGGTAATCGAAAAGGGATTTTTACCCGCGACAGAAGACCAAAATCGGCGGCCTTTATACTGCAAAAACGCTGGACCGGTATGACCTTCGGCGAAAAGCCACAGCAGGGAGAGAAATCATGAACCAGCCGCTTTCCTGGCGCGTTATCGTAGGCTACAGCCTGGGTGATGTTGCCAATAATTTCGCCTTCGCCATGGGGGCGCTGTTCCTGCTAAGTTATTACACCGACGTCGCAGGCGTCGGTGCCGCCGCTGCCGGTACGATGCTCTTACTGGTACGAATATTTGACGCCTTCGCCGATGTGGTGGCGGGACGCATAGTAGATAGTGTAAATACCCGCTGGGGGAAATTTCGCCCGTTCCTGCTGTTCGGATCGGCGCCGTTAATGCTGTTTAGCGTACTGGTATTCTGCGTCCCGGCAGAGTGGAGTCATAGCAACAAAGTTATTTACGCATATCTCACCTATATGGGACTTGGGTTCTGCTATAGCATGGTCAATATTCCCTATGGATCGCTGGCGACGGCAATGACTCAGGAACCGCGTTCGCGCGCCCGTCTCGGCGCGGCGCGCAGTATTGCGGCCTCGCTAACGTTTGTCTGTCTGGCCTTCCTGATCGGGCCGCGTATTACTCATTCCGGCCCGACAGAAATGGCGTCGGTCTACCTCTTCTGGACCATTATCCTGGCCATTGCCGGTATGGCGCTGTATTTCATCTGTTTTAAATCTACCCGCGAAAACGTGGTGCGTATCGTCGCGCAGCCGTCGTTAAAAATCAGTCTGCAAACGCTTAAACAGAACCGCCCGCTAATGATGCTTTGTACCGGCGCGCTATGCATTCTGATCTCGACCTTCGCCGTCAGCGCATCGTCACTGTTCTATGTACGCTATGTTTTGAATGATACCGCCCTTTTCTCGGTTATCGTGCTGGTACAAATGCTGGTAGGTTCTGTGGCGTCAGCACCTCTGGTTCCCCGTCTGGTGGCGAAGATAGGTAAGAAGAATACCTTCCTGGCGGGCGCCTTAATGGGCACCCTTGGGTATTTGCTTTTCTTTTATATGTCTGACCATTCAGTGCCCGTGGCCTTAACCGCTCTGGCGATTGCCGCTATTGGCCAGGGGATCACCATGACGGTAATGTGGGCGCTGGAGGCGGATACCGTGGAGTACGGCGAATATCTCACGGGCGTGCGCATAGAAGGTCTGACTTACTCGCTATTTTCTTTTACCCGTAAATGCGGCCAGGCTATCGGCGGTTCTATTCCGGCCTTTATTCTTGGGTTAAGTGGCTATATCGCCAATCAGACGCAGACGCCGGAAGTCATTACCGGTATCCGGATGTCTATATCGCTCATACCGTGCGGCTTTATGTTACTGGCTTTTATTATTATTTGGTTTTACCCATTAACGGATAATAAATTTAAGGAGATTGTTCAGGAGATAGATAAACGAAAACAGTCACAGCAACAACTTATTAAAGATTTTAATAAATAGCTTTTCGATAACAATAATATACAACAGGTTAAACAATGAAAAAATTCGCGAAGATAGCGGCTATTCCAATAGCAGTAGTCGCGGCCTGTCCTTCTGCCCTGGCCCTACAAATTTCTGATGATGAGTCCGCCTTACGTTTTAGACTGAAAAATGAGTTACGAAGAGCTGATAAGCCCAGCGCGGGCGCAGGCAGAGATATTTATGCCTGGGTTCAGGGTGGGTTAATTGATTTTAATAGCAGCTATTATTCACAACGGATCGGCGTCGAGGGTAGCGCGTATTATGTTTATAAACTCGGTGCTCGCGATAATATGAGTACGCGCTGGTACTTAGACGGACACGAGAGTTTCGGCTATGTGCTTGGCGCAATAAAAATAAAGCCAACAGAAAATAGCCGCTTAAAAATAGGTCGTTTTGGCACCGATTATAGTTATGGCAGCCTCCCCTGGCGAATTCCACTCATCGCCAGCAGCTCACAACGCACGCTACCGACCGCTTCCGAAGGCGCGCTGGGCTACCTGGCGCTGACGCCAAATGTAGAGTTCTGGGCAATGTGGCGTACCCGCGTTTTTCAGTGGACAGACTCAACGACCGGTATTCGCAATGAAGGCGTCTACAACAGTAAAACGGGTCAATATGATCATCATCGTCCACGCGCATTTTTCGCCGCCAGCTGGCACGACGAGAGCAGCCGCTATTCCATAGGCGGCTCGCAGCAAAACGATGTCTCCCGTCAGGTACAGGGTATCTTTGAAAAACGGATACCACTAGACGATGGGTATGCCCTGAAAGGCGAGCTGCTCGGTTTTTACGCCCGGCTGGAGGGGCTAAGTCGTTCATCCACCCAGCCTAATGAGACCGGGTTGGTTAGCGCTCAGTTTACCTGGAGCGCCCCCTGGGGCAGCCTGTTTGCCAGCGGCGGCTATCTGCAACACGCCATGAACGGCGCAGTGGTCGATACCGATATTGGTTATCCCTTCTCTTTAAGCCTCGATCGCAACCGGGAAGGCATGCAGTCCTGGCAGGCGGGCGTTAATTACCGTGTTACGCCACAGCTCACCATGACATTCGCGCCTGTCGTCACGCGCGGTTATGAGTCCAGCCAGCGCGCTGTTCAAATTAAGGGGTTGGGTCTGCTGGGAGCCATAAATTATCGTATTGAAGAGGGGCCGCTAGAGGGCATGAACATTTTTCTTGCCGCTGACAAAGGGCGCGAAAAACGCGACGGTAGCGCGCTGGGCGATCGCTTGAATTACTGGGATGTGAAGATGAGCATCCAGTATGATTTTATGCTCAGGTAAGATGAAGACGGCCACCCGAAGGTGGCCGTTAGAACCCGGTAGCGCTTCGCTTATCAGGCCTGTGAAACCGAGACAGCTTTAGCGGTGAGACGCCAGCGGCTGTTCCGTCATTGGCGGGTGGTGCTTTTCCGGATCTTTAATCAGTACCCACAGGATGATGGCGCCGATAATATCGAACAGACTGAGTGCAATGAAGAACGGGCCGTAACCGATAATAGCGACCAACGCCCCCATAAACAGGTTGAAGCTTAACTGTCCCATCCATGCCGCAGATCCTGCCAGACCGGCAACTGTCGCGACCTCATTTTTCTTGAACAGGTCAGCGCTCATGGTAATCACAACGGTAGACAGCGTCTGGTGCGCAAAACCGCCAATACTCATCAATGCAATGGCGACATACGGGTTAGTCGTAATGCTGACAAAACCGATCGAAATCATCAAAACAGCGCCGATGGTAAAGCTACAACGACGCGCATTGATCGTGGTCATGTGCATCTTTTCCATGAAGAACTTCGCCAGGAAACCGCCTGCAACGCAGCCAAAGTCCGCCGCCAGGAACGGCAACCAGGCAAACATGGCGATCTCTTTTAACGGCAGATGCATCACGTTAATCAGATACAGCGGCATCCAGAAACTCAGCGTTCCCCATGCCGGGTCAGCCAGAAAACGGGTAATCGCCAACGCCCAGAAGTTACGCTTTTTAACGATCTCTTTAACGGCCGGTTTTTTGTTATCGTCCTGGAGATAGCTTTCCTGGCCGTCTTCGATATAACGCAGCTCTTTGTGGGTGATCCACGGGTGTTTATTTGGCGAGTTATAAATCAGGAACCAGGTGATGGCGAACAGCACGCCGATCCCACCGGTAATCACAAACGCCATTTCAGTACCGATGCCGCTATCAGCAAAGGTCAGCATCGCCCAGACCACCAGCGGCGGCGCCAGCATCGCGCCAATCGAAGTACCGATATTAAACAGCCCCCCCGCAATACCGCGTTCTTTCGTCGGGAACCATTCGGCGCTGGCTTTAATCCCGGCCGGAATCGCCGACGCTTCGGTTAGCCCCATCAGACCACGCAGAAATGCCAGGCTTATCCAGCCGCCGGCCAGCGCGTGCGCCATGTTGATCAGCGACCACAACAAGGCAAAGATAAAGAAGCCGATTTTCAGTCCGATGACATCCATCAAATAGCCGGTGATCGGCTGCGCAATGGTGTAACAAAGCTGGAAGGCGCTCACCACCCAGGAATATTGTTGCTCATCAAAATGGAGTTCTTTCATCATCGCTGGCGCCGCAACGCTAAGCGAGCTACGGGACAGGTAGTTTACGATGGTCCCTACGCAGACCAGGCCGATAATCCACCATCTTAATTTTGTCATCTTCATGATAAAGCCTCGTTAAAAAACATTAGCTCCGCGCCGTCTGACCTGTAGCGGGAAAACTGAAATCACAAAAATTGGTTGACCAATCAATATTTTCTCATCCGGACCGGTCAAAATCTGGCGGCAACTCCCGCACTTAGTATTCCTGAAATAAATACATCAACTCATTTCAAGTTGAATGGTGAATGCTTTTCACCCAGCAAAAATTGACACAGATCAAATAAATAAAATTGGCAGACCGTGAATGATGATATTTGTGATTTGGTTAGCCAATTTAGACAATAAGGTTGACATGAGAAAATTTTTGGTTGAATTTAGGAGCCAGAACGGGTTTACAAAGCACGTTTCGATGTTGGCTGGCAATGGGTCAACCACGAAGACGTTATCGCAAGAAGAGGAAACGAGATATGAAACAAACCTGGCGCTGGTACGGACCTAACGACCCGGTAACGCTGTCAGATGTACGCCAGGCTGGCGCAACCGGCGTGGTAACGGCGTTACACCATATCCCGAATGGAGAAATTTGGTCGGTAGACGAGATCCAGAAACGTAAAGCAATCGTTGAAGAGGCGGGTCTGGAGTGGTCTGTGGTAGAGAGCGTACCTATCCACGAAGACATCAAAACCCACACCGGTCAGTACGATTTATGGATCAAAAACTACCAGCAAACGCTACGTAACCTGGCGCAATGCGGTATCTATACGGTTTGTTATAACTTTATGCCGGTGCTGGACTGGACACGTACGGATCTGGAATACGTATTACCGGATGGTTCCAAAGCGTTGCGTTTTGACCAGATTGAATTCGCCGCGTTCGAACTGCACATCCTGAAGCGTCCGGGAGCAGAAGCCGACTATACGGCAGAAGAGATTGCTCAGGCAGAGCGGCGTTTCGCCACCATGAGCGAGGAAGACAAAGCACGTCTGACCCGCAACATTATTGCCGGTTTACCTGGCGCGGAAGAAGGCTATACGCTGGAGCAGTTCCGTCAACACCTGGCGACGTATAAAGATATCGATAAAGCAAAACTGCGTGAACATTTTGCCTATTTCCTGAAAGCCATTATTCCGGTTGCCGACGAGGTTGGCGTGCGTATGGCCGTTCACCCTGACGATCCGCCGCGCCCTATTCTCGGCCTGCCGCGCATTGTCTCTACCATTGAAGATATGCAATGGATGGTGGAAACCGTTAATAGCATGGCGAACGGCTTCACCATGTGTACCGGATCTTACGGCGTGCGCGCCGACAACGATCTGGTTGATATGATCAAGCAATTTGGTCCGCGCATCTACTTTACGCATCTGCGTTCTACGCTGCGCGAAGAGAATCCGAAGACCTTCCACGAGGCCGCCCATTTGCACGGCGATGTGGATATGTATGAAGTCGTTAAAGCGATTGTGGAAGAAGAGCACCGTCGTAAAGCCGAAGGTAGCGACGATCTGATCCCGATGCGCCCGGACCACGGTCATCAGATGCTGGACGATCTGAAGAAGAAAACGAATCCGGGTTATTCCGCCATTGGCCGTCTGAAAGGGCTTGCGGAAGTCCGCGGCGTCGAACTGGCTATCCAGCGCGCTTTCTTTAGCAAATAACCTTCTTTCGCATGGCGCGACGCGTCATGCGATTTCCCCTACTCAATGCAATAGCAACATGCCTCGCCCCGGAGATCGCGGGCGAAGACGTCGAATGACAGGAGTTTGCAATGGAACAGAATATCGCCACCGCCCAGGTTTCCGTCGCCCGCCCAAACTGGGACAAATCACGTCTGGTATCCCGTATTGTGCATCTGGGCTGCGGGGCGTTTCACCGCGCGCACCAGGCGCTCTTTACTCATCATCTACTGGAAAAGAGCGACAGCGACTGGGGCATTTGTGAAGTGAACCTGATGCCGGGTAACGACGCGCGGCTGATCGCGAACCTGAAAGCGCAAAATCTGCTGTACACCGTTGCAGAACGCGGCGCAGAAAGCACCGAACTGAAAATTATCGGTTCAATGAAAGAAGCGCTGCACCCTGAATTCGACGGTCATGCAGGGATTCTGGCGGCAATGGCGCGCCCGGAAACCGCCATCGTCTCCTTAACCGTGACCGAAAAAGGCTACTGCACCGACCCCGCCAGCGGCGAGCTTGATGTCAATAACCCGCTTATCCAAAACGATCTTGCCCATCCACAGCAGCCTAAATCCGCCATTGGCTATATTGTCGAAGCGCTAAACATGCGCCGGGAACAAGGACTAAAAGCTTTTACCGTGCTGTCATGCGATAACGTGCGCGAGAATGGTCACGTCGCGAAGGCTGCCGTCCTCGGTCTGGCAAAAGCTCGCGATGCCGCCCTCGCCGCATGGATTGCCGACAATGTGACCTTCCCCTGCACCATGGTTGACCGCATTGTTCCGGCGGCGACCGAAGAGACGCTACAACTGGTTGCCGACCAGTTAGGGGTTTATGATCCCTGCGCTATCGCCTGCGAACCCTTCCGCCAGTGGGTCATCGAAGATAACTTTGTGAATGGTCGCCCGGACTGGGACACCGTCGGCGCGCAATTCGTTGCAGACGTCGTACCGTTTGAGATGATGAAGCTGCGTATGCTTAACGGCAGTCACTCTTTCCTCGCCTATCTGGGTTATCTCGGCGGGTATGACACTATCGCCGATACCATGACCAACCCGGCTTACCGTCGCGCGGCGCTGGCGCTGATGCTTGATGAACAAGCGCCGACGTTGTCAATGCCGGAAGGCACCGATCTGGAAGGGTATGCGAATTTGTTGATCGCGCGTTTCACTAACCCCTCGTTGAAACACCGCACCTGGCAGATCGCGATGGATGGCAGTCAGAAACTGCCGCAGCGTTTGTTGGACCCGGTACGTCTGCACTTGCAACAGGGCGATGACTATCGCCGCCTGACGCTGGGCGTCGCCGGATGGATGCGTTACGTCGGCGGTGTCGATGAACAAGGTAAAACCATTGATGTCGTCGATCCGCTGCTTGCACAGTATCAGGCGATTCATCAGCAATATCAGACGCCGGAAGAACGCGTTCGCGGGCTACTGGCCATCGAGTCTATCTTTGGCAACGACCTGCCGAAGAACCACGAATTTGTGCAAGCCGTTACCGACGCTTACCAACAGCTATTGCAGAACGGCGCGAAAGCCACGGTAGAAGCGCTGGCTAAGTAAGGAGATAAATCATGGCTACGTTTATGACTGAAGATTTTCTACTTAAAAACGACATTGCCCGCACGCTGTACCATAAATACGCCGCGCCCATGCCGATTTATGACTTCCACTGCCATTTAAGTCCGCAGGAAATTGCCGACGATCGCCGTTTCGATAACCTCGGTCAGATCTGGCTGGAAGGCGACCACTATAAATGGCGAGCGCTACGAAGCGCAGGCGTGGATGAATCGCTGATCACCGGCAAAGAGACCAGCGATTATGAAAAATATATGGCCTGGGCCAATACCGTACCAAAAACGCTGGGTAATCCGCTGTATCACTGGACGCACCTTGAACTACGCCGTCCATTTGGCATTACAGGTACGCTGTTCGGACCGGATACCGCAGAAAGTATCTGGACGCAGTGTAATGAGAAACTGGCGACGCCGGCCTTTTCCGCGCGCGGTATTATGCAGCAGATGAATGTGCGGATGGTCGGAACCACCGACGACCCGATAGATTCTCTGGAATATCACCGCCAGATAGCCGCCGACGACAGCATTGATATTGAAGTCGCGCCAAGCTGGCGCCCCGACAAAGTTTTCAAAATCGAACTGGACGGCTTTGTCGATTACCTGAGGAAACTGGAAGCAGCGGCAGATGTCAGCATTACCCGTTTCGACGATTTACGTCAGGCGCTCACTCGCCGTCTCGACCATTTCGCCGCCTGCGGCTGCCGCGCGTCGGATCATGGCATTGAAACGCTGCGATTTGCACCGGTGCCCGACGACGCGCAGCTTGACGCCATTCTGGGCAAACGTCTGGCTGGCGAAACGCTGAGCGAACTTGAGATCGCCCAGTTTACCACAGCGGTGCTGGTCTGGCTGGGCCGTCAGTACGCTGCGCGCGGCTGGGTGATGCAGCTACATATTGGCGCGATCCGTAACAATAATACCCGTATGTTCCGCCTGCTGGGGCCGGATACCGGCTTTGACTCCATTGGCGATAATAACATTAGCTGGGCGCTCTCCCGTTTGCTCGACAGTATGGATGTGACCAATGAACTGCCCAAGACTATCCTCTATTGCCTGAACCCACGTGATAACGAAGTCCTGGCGACCATGATCGGTAACTTCCAGGGGCCGGGAATTGCCGGAAAAGTGCAGTTTGGTTCCGGCTGGTGGTTTAACGATCAGAAAGACGGGATGCTGCGCCAACTGGAGCAACTGTCGCAAATGGGACTGTTAAGTCAGTTTGTCGGGATGCTGACCGACTCCCGCAGTTTCCTTTCTTATACGCGACATGAATATTTCCGTCGTATTCTCTGTAACCTGCTGGGACAGTGGGCGCAGGACGGAGAGATTCCTGATGATGAAGCGATGCTAAGCCGTATGGTTCAGGATATCTGCTTCAATAATGCCCAGCGTTATTTCACGATTAAATAATCGCTATTAATCTGTGAGCACAGGTTTCAGGTATTTCGAGGGGCAGGAAGGCGGTAAGAGAGTGAGAAATTTAGCAGTAACGCACTTTTCCAGCCAAAGTCTGGCCGCCGATAAAAAGCAAAGATGTCGCTGATTAATCCCGAATCACTTACTAAGGTAAGTGATTCGGGTGAACAAACACAGCCATCTTCTGCGTCATGCTTCTTTTCTCTGTCCGGAATAACTCCAGTGCAGAAAGTGTGATACATCAGTCCTGTTGATGATGGCTCCTGTTGGTTATACGGTAATAACTTATGACTTCACAGTGTGGTTTCTTTTAACAAATCGACAGCCAGCATTTCCAGCTGGTTAACCACCTCATTACTGGATCGCTCCATTCTGTCAAGTTCTTGCGACATCGCATTCATATCGCCTGCGGCAAAATAGTTCAGCGCAGAGTGACCAGCGGTATGCACCTCTTTATGCGGCGCTTCCAGACTACGGAAACTGTAGTAATTGCTAAACTGCTGCCCTTCGAAACCATAGTACCATTTCCCCAGCCGACACTGATCGTGCATCGTTATTTTACTGTTTATGTCTTTATTTAAGAGTAATTTGTAGACTTCCATTTTCCAGATAACATGGTCAACTTTGACAATATTCAAAAACTGCACCGTAGAGATGTACTGCATGACCGATTTCATGCTCAGCGATTTATCGATGACGATGCCAATAGACTCCACAATTTGATTTATGTTAGTCGTAATATTATCAATAACCGGCTGTTGGTTATCCAGCACCTCACTCACTCTGGCCGTATTATCTTTGATTACAGAGGTTAACGTACTGACGCTTTTCGAACTGTGTTTAACATCTTCGGACAGGTTTTTCACCTCTTTCGAAATAACGCTAAAACCACGCCCGGCATCCCCTACGCGCGCGGCCTCGATCGCGGAGTTAATCGCTATCAAATTGGTCTGGTTAGCGATCTTCTGTATCTCTTTAATACACGCATTAATTTGCGTTAAGGAGGTATTTAAGTCGCCCATACGACAGCCAATATCCGATGAAGTCGTGCCAATTTCGGTGATAAATTCCACGAGCGATTTTAATGAACTTCTGGCTTTATCATTCTGTTCGTTAAGTTCATTAATGCGTTCTTTTTCAATGTTGAGCTGCTCACAGGACTTAATGATGGCATTACGAATGATATCGATCGTCGAGATCCCCATCAGAATTTTTTGACACAATATCCGCTCATAAGGCTCAGGAGTATCCACCACCACGTCAGACGCATTAGCGCCAGATTCTGCTGGCGGCGGTATTTTTACAACATTATTATTCCAGTGGCGCAAGCCTAATACTTTTTTAAACATATACCATTCTCCTTATTATATGTGGACATCCTGATCTATGCCTGGATAAAGTATTATCAACTCATGCTAACATAATGAAAAATCGGCTGTCATCTGCCATAACCATACGTTCACCAGAATAAGACAAAACGTCCACTAAACTTAAATAATTACAGAGTAAACTATTCAACAATACTATTAATAGTCATAATGGAAGTCGCTTCACTTTATACGGAAATATTATTTACAAGGCTGACAATAATAGTTGAATAATAATTAACTGCATTTACTTAGGTGTATCTATATCTCAGCCCGAAGATTGCAGACAGGGTTTAAACGCAAACTTTTGCAATAGAAAAATAACCTAACGTAAACTTTTTATATGACCAATAATATCATTTGGACTCATCAATATATTATGCTGTCCGTTTACCAACCAAACAGGCATGACCTAAATCCAAAGGGATAGGGGCGGCGTAACCAGCCGCAAAAAGTATCGAGTAGTCGAAAATCAGGAAACGGATGCGCCAACGCGGCGAGCGTCACCGCCTGCGTCAGAAAAGTTAAGAATAATTTGTGATATTATTTCTCATATGTTACCAGTAAATGTCAGGCTGACAGCCGTTCGCTGGTAAACACAACAGGCGGGATATCGGCACCAACGCCGATATCCCGACGAGAATGACCCCGTTACGCTTTGATGACGATTAACGGTTCAATATCGCTCTCTTTTTTAATGACTAATGAATCATCGCCGCGCAGGCACGTACCGCCGTAGTTACCGCCCACGGTAAACGTACAGACCTGAATATACTTCCCGGCGACCTTCGGCAGGCACCACAACTGCTGATAGATATTTTTCTGCGTGGCGAACTTGCCACTGGTTTTATCCAGGAGTTCTTCCTGATGACTCACCAAATCAATATTACTACCGCAACGTCCGGCAATCGGTTTTACCGCATAGCCGGTCTGCACCAGCTCATCGTTAACGGTAAAATCCGTGTCGAGCAAATAGCGATGATGTGGGAAGAGCGACCACAGGATGGGCAGGATCGCTTTGTTACCCGGGATCACCGTCCACAGCGGTTCAAACACCAACACTTCCGGGCGCAGTAATACATCAATCAGCCGGACTTCATTTTCCGGGTGCCCGGTACGAATAGGCACTGCGGCGTACTCCGTCTCGCTGACTTCGCGTATCTGCTCCATCGCCGTTTCCCACGCCCAGGTTTTCCAGACACAATTCACCAGCCGTCCGTCGCCATCGATCAACTGCCCGGCGTCATCCCAGCGCAACTCGCCCAGCCCGCGGAGAATTTTGCTCGCGAAGCCGGCCTGATGCAGCGCCTGCTGCATAAACTGCGCGTGATAGTCCTCCTCGATATCATCATCCTGCATGATATGGACGAAAGGACGCGCTTTACTGTGTTTCCAGGCGCCTGCCAGCTCGTTAATTAAGCCCTCTGCCGGGTTATGCCCTTTACCGGTATAGCCCTGCTCAGCCCATTTTTCGAGAATTAATCCCGCTTCGGTATGGCATGATGCGGAATCGGCATTGTATTCATAGACTTTCAGCCCGCGTTCATCCATGCAGAAATCCATACGACCGGTGATCATATGGTGACGACGGCGCTGCCAGGAGAGACGCAGGCGCGGCCAAAGAATTTTGGGGATATCGAATAGCGCCAGCAGATTATCGTCTTTTAAAACTTTGTCCGTGGCGTGCAGGTACATCAAATGCAACTCATTGGTCGCTTTGATAAGCTCCTGTTCAGCGCTCTCGGTGATGGTAAAATACTGGTACGGGTCCTGATTGATAACGTGTCCGTTCGCCTGTACATAGGCTTTTTGTAACGGATCGCGCTCATCCAACCACTGACCGTCAAACTGACCTTTCTCTGGCAGTCTTGCGCCGCGAATCGCCAGCGACTGATTCGCGATGTCAGGCTGTGACAAACTGTATTGCGTGTCGTCGGTCTGGATCATCCAGCCTAAAATCGTCGTGTCATCAAAGGTGTCGCGCAGGGTGTAACACCCGTTTTCTACGACCATTTCCAGTTCGCGAGTCCACTGCTGCCCTGGCGGCAATGGCGTGTGGATAACGTTTTGCTCAGCAATACGAATTTTGTTATCCAGGAGTTGGGTGATAATCGCGACGTGCCCGGTTTCGTTAAACTCGCCGCCCTTTTGCCAGATGAGCAGCGCCCCGGCCTCCGGCGCGCGCGGCGAACCGTTCGGGAAGGCCTGCAAAGGCAAAATATTGTCATTCACGACCTCGCGCAGAAAACGCAGCGAGAAGATTTCCCAGGCCATGCCGACGTCAGTAAAAACAACGCCATAATTCAGAAAGAGAAAACGGCGGGCAAATTCCACGCACTGCCATTTATGCCCCATGTATTCATCGTCGATGTAGCTACGAAAAGCTGCGTCGTCGTCGTCCCACGGATCGAGGGAATTGTAATCTGAAGAGTAGATCGCTACGCCGCCGGGGGCGTAACCCAATAATGTCCCGAAGGGGGCATCCTGACTGGTGGTTCCTTTGCTCATGCACTTACCTCAAAACAAGACCGCCTGAGCAGCCTGGCGTAATTTCGCTCTGATTGTCTGCTCTGTGACACTAACCGGACAGAGGTCGACATAATCATACACCTCAATAAGGCACACTGAGGCCAGAAGGTTAAAATTTCACTCGCCGGAATGTCCCAATCGGTTAAATGTCCGGTTAGCAAGCTGCTACACTGCTTCAACACCACCACTGTGAAGGCAGGTCAATATGGCAGATAATACTTATCAACCCGCAAAAGTCTGGACGTGGGATAAATCCGGCGGCGGCGCGTTCGCTAACATTAATCGCCCGGTTTCCGGCCCGACGCACGACAAAACGCTGCCCGTCGGCAAACATCCGTTACAGCTTTATTCGCTGGGGACGCCTAACGGCCAGAAAGTGACCATTATGCTGGAAGAGCTCCTGGCGCTGGGCGTGACCGGCGCCGAATATGACGCCTGGTTGATTCGCATCGGCGAGGGCGATCAGTTCTCCAGCGGCTTTGTTGACATCAATCCGAACTCAAAAATCCCGGCGCTGCGCGATAACTCACACAACCCGCCGATTCGAGTTTTTGAGTCGGGCGCAATTCTTGTTTATCTGGCGGATAAGTTTGGCCATTTCCTGCCGCAGGATCTGGCTAAGCGCACAGAAACCCTTAACTGGTTGTTCTGGCTACAGGGCGCGGCGCCGTTCCTCGGTGGCGGTTTCGGTCATTTCTATCATTATGCGCCGGTAAAAATTGAGTACGCCATTAATCGCTTCACCATGGAAGCCAAGCGTCTGCTGGACGTGCTGGATAAGCAGTTAGCTCATCACCCGTATGTCGCGGGAGAAGAGTACACTATTGCCGATATGGCCATCTGGCCGTGGTTCGGCAACGTGGTGCTGGGGAATGTCTATGATGCAGCGGAGTTTCTGGATGCCGGAAGTTATCAAAACGTACAACGCTGGGCGAAACAGGTAGCCGAACGTCCGGCGGTAAAGCGGGGGCGCATTGTCAACCGGACCAACGGCCCATTGAACGAACAGCTTCACGAACGCCATGACGCCAGCGACTTCGAAAACCATACCGAAGATAAACGTCAAAGTTAAACCATAATGCCGGATGGGGTAGTAATGTCGTCATCCGGCATGGTATTTCCTGCTGACGCTTCGCTTATCAGTTCTGCGAGCGTGTCATATGCGGCGCTTCACTAAACCCATGTTGCATGAGAATCGACCTCGCCCGTGCTGATAGTAAAAAGTCGGCAAGCGTTTTTCCCTGCTCGCTCAGGCAGGCAAAGCCATATTCAGCCACGGGATTATAAGGTTCCGGGATATCAACCACTCGCAGCGAATTAACCAGCCGTAGCCTGGGAGCATAGCTGGCATAGCCGATAAAGATATCGGTGTAATCATGATTGATGAGCCATTCCGCCGCCAGCCGGCCCGCCGGTAACGGCAAAGTCTGCCTGCCGCCAACCAGCGCTACCGCGCGTTTTCGGACCGCTTCGCCTTCCTTGCCCATCCGCGAAAAAAGCTGTTGCGTATAATCGCCGGAAGGATCGCAACCTGCTGTTGAGGTGCCGATCCGCAGATCCCGCCGGGTTAACAGCGACAGCCAGTCCTCGCCTTCACGCATCGCCTGCGCCCGCACGCTCAGACACAAACGGTTCGTCGTAAAAGGCGCGACCCACAGCGCCCGCCCGCTTTCCAGCAGCGCCTGCGGATGCGCCAGGTTCGCCGAAGCAAAAAAGTCGCACGCTTCGCCCGCTTCGATGCGTTCACGTAACAACCCCGCCGGACCGAAATCACATACCGCATCCGCCTGAAACGCCGCCATTAGCTGCGGCCAGACGACACGCAAGCTCCCCGCAGCCAGTATTCGCATCACTGTACGCCCTGATAGTCAGTACGGTAAAAACGTTGATACCAGTCGTTAGCGGCCTTTTGCATGTCAATATCGTGGAATTTTTCCGGATAGAGTTTTTTCGCCATCCACAGTTCGCCGATTCCCACCGCCTCCGGCATCGGATATCCCCAGGCTTTGGCATAATCCGGCATCAGGTAAACCCGATGATGCTTCACCGCGTCAATGACCTGCCACTGGGGATTGTGCAGGATCTCATTGACGACCTTCGGATAGCGATTCTGGACAAAGATCACCTGTGGATCCCAGGCGATCACCTGCTCCATTGTCACCTGCTTAAAGCCTTTCACCGAGGATGCCGCTACATTCAGCGCCCCCGCATGGGCCATCATCAGACCGGTATATTTACCGGAACCGTAGGTGGTCAGCTCCGGATTCGCCATATAGGCGCGAACCCGCTCATTTTCAGGAACCGACTGCAAACGGTCGCTGACCATTTTGCGACCTTTATCCATCGCCTCAATCAGCGCTTTCGCCTCCTGCGGTTTATTGACGATATCGCCAATCAGCGTTATTCCTTCACGCAGCCCGCGGTTGTAAGCCTGCTCTTCATCGGCCAGGGTCGGGTTCATTTTAGCCTGCTCGCCAACAACATCATGGCGCAGCGAAATCGCCACCACCGGAATGCCAAGACGGCTGATCTTGTCGATCATCTCCTGCGGAGCGTAATTCGTGACAAACACCACCTGCGGGTGCAGCGCCACCAGTTTTTCAGGATCAACGTGCGTTAGATCGCCCAGCGAGGCTTTTTGCGCCAGTTCCGGCGCCAGACGCGCATAGCCGTCGCCTAATTGCTGTTTCCAGTTCGCCATGACCCCAACGATTTTGTCAGTGGCATTCATCTGTACAAGGAGATTGAGCGTTTGATGCTGGAGCACCACCACTCTGTCGACGGTGTCGGGAACCGTGACCTGGCGGCCAAGTTGATCGGTAAAAGTACGCGCCGCCTGTGACATTAACGGCCAGCAAAAAAGCAACGCCAGCAGAGAGAGCTGGCGCAAAAATTTATTCATAGGTTTCGCCCCATAATCGATATATAAATAATTATACAACGATTATAGAGCGATATAATAGAGGTGATTA
The DNA here is from genome assembly GCF_051807745.1 of Salmonella sp. NW38. Taxonomy (NCBI): domain Bacteria; kingdom Pseudomonadati; phylum Pseudomonadota; class Gammaproteobacteria; order Enterobacterales; family Enterobacteriaceae; genus Salmonella; species Salmonella sp. NW38. The sequence continues at coordinate 84,081 of NZ_JAMMTO010000005.1, forward strand.
AGGGATCACGCGCTGGTGATGTCGTACTCCATGCGGCGCAGCGCATCTAACGTGGCTTTCGCTTCGTCTTCGTCAATGATGCTCATCGCAAAACCAACGTGTACCAATACCCATTGCCCTATCAGATCGGCTGGCTTACCTTCACAAATCAGAGCAATATTGACATCACGTTTGATGCCACACACTTCCACCTGCGCAAGCTGGTGAATATCATCTCCGACGGCCAGCACCTGACCGGGGACGCCAATACACATAATTAACCACCTGGAATAAAATGCGGGTTATTCGACCTCAATACTTTTTACTTTCAACGAATCGCCGGTATCCACCCGCAGGCGATCGCCATGACAATGCGGACATTGCGCGTCATGCCTGAGAATTTCCACCACCTGACTGCAATCCCAGCACCAGGCCTGGGCCGGTCTGTAGTCGATGTGCAATTCGCACCCTTGCGCTAAAGTCCCCTGGCAGGCGATGTCAAAGCTGAAACGAACCGCGCGCTCTTCAACGCACGAAAGCGCGCCTATCTCCAGCCATACGCCGGTGACGCGCGCCACGCCGTGCTGTTCTGCCTGCTGCTGAATAATTTCAACGGCGCTTTGGCAAAGAGACAGCTCATGCATTCTCACAGCTCCGACGGCCAAACAGCAACGCACGCCGGCTTGTCTGCGGCGCATCAGGATTGCTTACCGGCAGGGATAACAGCATCCGCGCGCAGTCATCCGCCAGCCGGACGCCCTCTTCCGGCGACAGGCTACGGGAAAGCGGCGACATCAACGAGCAGGCAAGATATTGCGAAACGCCTTCCAGTTCGCCAACGGTAAAGGTCATCGTGCCATAAGGCAGTTGCAGACCGAGTTTTTCACCGACGGTACGCCCGGGCCAGATCTGGTCCGGGCCAGGGAAGATTAATGCGCTTAACATCCACGGCGTAATTACCGTGCCCGTCCATTGTCCTTCAAACAACGTAAAATCAGAGACATGCACAGGCATAGTCGGATGCAGAAACGAAAGATCGTGCATCGAACGATGGGCTATCTCTTCAAACGCCGCCTGAACCCGGGCGACGGGCGCCGTGTCGAATCCGGAAAACGTTTCAGACATGCGCCGTCTCCTTAGGAATTGCTTCGACGCCGGATTCACGCAGCGCAGCAAGAACCTGCTCAAGCGCAGGTTCAATCATCGCCTCGACGGTTGGCGTTAAGCCGATGTGCGGTTCCAGCGACTGTGGAATAACGCCGACTAGGGTCAACTTCTTCGGAAACTCGCCGGTAAAGCGGAGGGCCGACAATACGTCGGCCAGTCCAAGCTGATGGGGGGAGATTTTGTTGGTGAACAACGCCGGAACTTCATCGTCGCGCAGTACCATAATGGTTCCCGGCGCGTTCTTTTTCGACACGATGGCGTCGGCAATGATCAAATGATCCCGATTCGCCATATCGCCAAGAAGTTCCATTCCCGCCGTACCGCCATCCAGAATCTCAACGAAATCCGGCAGGGTGTATCGTTGCTCTAACGCTTCAACAATACGCACCCCGATGGCTTCATCGGTCAGCAAAATATTGCCGACCCCTAAGACTAATATCCGCATTACAAAACCTTCACCGAGACCACTTCATTGCCATCGGCGTCCACCACGTGTACCGCGCACGCCATGCAAGGGTCGAAGGAGTGGATGGTACGTACCACTTCCAGCGGCTTCGCCGGATCGGCGATCGGCGTACCGACCAGCGACTGTTCGTACGGCCCCACGTCATCGTTGAAGTTACGCGGACCTGAGTTCCAGGTCGATGGCACCACTGCCTGATAGTTACTGATAATACCGTCTTTAATCACCATCCAGTGAGACAGCATACCGCGCGGCGCCTCCAGGAAGCCCACGCCTTTGAACTCGCCCGTCGCCGGAATGTTCGGCTTCACAAACGTGGTGTAATCGCCTTTGCCGATATTTACAATCAGCGCGTTGTATTGATCCTGCAATACGTTTTGCAGTTCACAACAGTGAACGGTACGCCCGATGATACGACCCAGCGTAGAGTGAAGTTGCGCCATTTCCAGCGTTTTGCCGGTCAGCTTCTGATAAAGCGCAATGATTTCATTGAGCTTGGTCTGGGTGGATTCACGACCTGCAGCCAGTTTACACAGCATGTTCGCCAGCGGCCCGACTTCGACGGTTTTGCCGTAGAATGTCGGCGACTTGACCCATGAGTATTTACCGTCATCCGACCAACCGTCGTAAGCCGGAATCGTGGTGCCTTCCCACGGTGCCTGCGGCGCTTCATCTTTATACCAGGCGTGCTTCGCGCTCTCCTGAATACCTTTAATCAGGAACTCGTCGGAGTGAGAGGTGATCGGACGGTATGTCGACAGATCGGCATTGGTAATGTAACCGCCCGGGAACAGGAAACTGCCGTTTTTACCGTCGGTCGGGAATTCTGGCGCGCTCAGGTAGTTCACCGCGCCTTTGCCGCGCTCCAGCCATTCCGGATAGTAGGCCGCGATGACTGCGGTATCCACTTTATACACCTGCTCGACAAAATCGCTCAGCTTATCGATAAACGATTTGATGTACATCAGGCGTTCAAGGTTCAACGTACCGATGCTGTCGAGATTGATCGGGTTCGCCACCCCACCGACCGCCAGGTTCTGGATATGCGGCGATTTACCGCCCAGCAACGCCACCACGCGGTTAGCGTCACGCTGACATTCCAGCGCCTGCAGATAGTGGGCGACCGCAATCAGGTTGACCTCCGGCGGTAACTGCATTGCCGGGTGCCCCCAGTAGCCATTGGCGAAAATACCTAGCTGACCGCTGGCGACAAGATCCTTGATCTTGTTCTGAACTTTCGTGAACTCTTGCGCGCTGTTCAGGTGCCAGCTCGACACGCCATCCAGCATCGCGGAGGCTTTTTCCGGATCGGCTTTCAGCGCAGAGGTAATGTCCACCCAGTCCAGCGCAGAGAGCTGGTAGAAATGGACAATGTGGTCATGGGTGGTATGCGCCGCCAGAATAATATTACGGATATACTGCGCGTTGACGGGAACATCAATATTCAGCGCGCTTTCCGCCGCACGAACGGAGGAGATCGCGTGAGTTGTCGTACAAACGCCGCAAATACGTTGCACAATCATCCACGCATCGCGCGGATCGCGGTTCTTCACGATCTCTTCCATACCGCGCCACATGGTGCCGGACGCCCATGCTTTGGATACGACGCCGTTCTCAATTTCGCAGTCAATGCGTAAATGACCCTCAATACGGGTTACCGGATCAATAGTAATTCTCTGGCTCATGCTTTGCTCGCCTCATGACGATTATGATCGTTTTGTTTTAAAGGAGGAAGTATCGGCAGTAGACGAATGAGTACGATGTATGCACAAATCTCAATGGCCACAAAACCAATAGAAATCAACAATTCTTCCCAGGTTGGGAAGTAGTGGTAGCCGCCACCCGGGTTGAATGCCACCAGCGAATAGGTCAGACGCCACGTCGCGCAGCCCAACAGCGCGCTCAGCGCCGACAGGTACAGCATACGAGAGTCATTACGCAGTTTCGCCACACGCAGCACCACTAACGGGAAGACCATCAGGACGACTTCAATCCAGAACATAGCGGAGTAAAAATCGCCGGCAAACGCATAGGACAGCTTGTCGCGATAAATCAGTTCGCCAAAGCGCAGGACGACGAAAATCGCCAGCAGCACGCTGATGGTATTCGTCAGCTTAACAAACAAATTTTTCTCATCCGGACCGTTTCCTTTCAGGCCTGCCTGAACCAGCGAACCCTCAAATATGACAATGGAGAAGCCCATGATAAACGCGGTCAGAACCGAGAACAGCGGCAGCATTTCATAGCTTTGCCATAGCGGATGTACTTTATAGCCCGCCGAGATCATCAATGACCCCATTGAGGACTGGTGCATCGTCGGCAGCAGCGCGCCCAGCGCGATAATAAAGAACATCACCTTATTCAGACGCTTGAGCGACACTTTCCAGCCCAGACGTTCAAACAGGGCAGGCGCAAACTCCAGCGCCATCACGCCGATGTAGATGGTCATACAGACCGCCGTCTCAAACAGTACCGAGTTCACGTTGAAGTGACCTGGAATGTAGAAGTACGGCAGGTTCCAGTAACGACCGACGTCGATAGTGATCGACAGGCCGCCCAGCGAGTAACCAAACAAGCTTGCCAGCAACGCCGGGCGCACCAACGGATGGTATTGCCCACGGTTAAAGACATACACCGCCCATGCCAACGCCCAACCGCCGCAGGCAAAGCCGGTGCCGATCAACAGGTCAAAGGCAATCCAGACGCCCCACGGGAAACCGCCGTTCAGGTCGGAAACGGAGCCCAACCCGAAGACCAGACGCTTCACGATAAGGAGCATACACAGGACGATTAACGGTCCAAAAATAATGACCGGTTTACTGATGATTTTTCCGCCCAGCGGTTTTGGATCATGACTCATGATCGTCTCCTCCATCGTGATGGTCGTTTTTGCTATTACGACGAACCAGCACGGTTAAGCCCGCCAGCGCAGCCAGGGGTAGTATCATGCCTTTATAAAGCGTGTGTTGAACATGCTCGGAGCGCGCTCCGGTTGAAAGGTCATCCAGCTTCGGCAGATCCAGATCTTCATAAGGAACGCCTGTCAGCACCAGCACCTGAGTACCACCGCCCTCTTTTTCACCGTAGAGGTGTGGGTAGTATTTAGGCACCGTATGTAGATAGGTGTCGTCCGTTTTCAACGTCTGGCGCGGATAGTGATATTCACTGCCTGGTTTGAGGGCCAGACGTTTTTTCGCTTCCGCCATCAGCTCTTCACGAGTACCGAAAATGACGGCCCCTGCCGGACAAACTTCCACACACCCAGGCAAACCGCCTTTATCCAGACGCTCAACGCCTTTCTGGTTACACAGCTCACACTTGTGAAGCGCGCCAAACGGATTGTTGTAGTCGTACTTAGGTACGTTGTACGGGCAGGCAACCATACAGTAACGGCAGCCGGTGCAGACATCTTTGTCATAGTGGACGATGCCGGTTTTCGGATCTTTTTTCAGCGCCGACACCGGACAAACGGAAACGCAGTTAGGATCGACGCAGTGCATACACTGTTTCTTGATGTAGGCATAGCCGTTCTCTTCCTGATCTTTGTTCACGCCCGTGCCGCTACGCCATACCTGGATAATGTTATTGGTATACGGCGACAGCTTGTCGTTGTTCGACCAGGTCTGCTCCCCTTCCGGGTTACGCGCCGGGAAGTTGATATCCTGACACTTTGTGACGCAGGCCTGACAGCCCACGCACAGAGTGGAGTCATACAGCATGCCCAGCGAACCTGGAATTGGCGGACGGTTTTCTGCAGCCGCATGGCTGACAGACGGCGCGGCGCCCAACAGCAATGCTCCACCGGAGGCTGCTTTAATAAAGTCACGTCTGTTCACGGTTATTCTCCCCGTGAGTCAGCGTTATCTTTCTTTTGCTGACGCCCCAGTTCACGTACCGCCATCACGCTGACGCCGGCAACCAGACCGACTACGCCGCCAAGCAGACCGACAGCGCCCGCAGAGATATTGCCGCCTTCTTTCATATTGACGTCAGGTTTCTCTGAACGCGGAGTTTGGTTTTCGACATGAGCAAGCTGGTGAATGCCCTTATGGAAGCCGATACCTTCTTCGTTACAGCCATAGCAAGGATGACCGATCGCCACTGGCCAAACGCCGCCAACGTCGCAGAACTGTAACGTAGAACAGTTGCCCCAGGTTTCCGGCCCTTTACAGCCAAGATGGTAGAGACACCAGCCCTGACGGTGGCCTTCGTCGCCAAATTCTTTGGCAAAACGGCCTGCGTCGAAGTGTGGACGACGTTCGCAATGCTCATGAATCAGACGGCCATAGGCAAAGGTTGGACGATTTTTCGCATCCAGCTTCGGCGGCGTGCCGTAAGTGATGATATGCGCGACGGTCGCCAGGAAGTTATGCGGGTTTGGCGGACAACCTGGAATATTGATAACCGTTTTGCCCGGTAAGACTTCCTGCAGACTGACAGCGCCGGTTGGGTTTACGCCAGCCGCAGCAACGCCGCCCCATGCCGAGCAGGAACCGATAGCGATAATCGCAGCTGCGCCGTCGGCGGCTTTGCGGATGTGATCCACGATCGGCTCGCCGGCAACCATGCAGTAGATACCGTTATCTTTTAGTGGGATAGAACCATCCACCACCAGAACATATTGCCCTTTATACTTCTCCAGAGCGTTATGTTTGTTTTCTTCGACCTGGTGACCGAATGCGGCGGAAAGTACCTCGTGGTATTCCAGAGAGATGGTCTCCAGAACGAGGTTTTCAACGGTTGGGTGTGTAGCACGAAGCAGTGATTCGGTACAACCGGTACACTCCTGAGCGCCAATCCAGATAACGGGCGGACGCTGTGGATTGGATACCGATTCTGCCATTTCTGCGGCGGCTTTGCTACTGAGCCCCATAGTAGCGGCCAGTGCTGCACAAAGCTTCATGAAATCACGACGGTTAATGCCGTGAGAAGTGATGAGAGTATTATCTCCAGTCATTTTATAGTTATTCCGTTACGAAGACCTGGCTTTTATTTTGCACTGTTCGCGAAGAAGTTATTGCGATCGGTACGCCATTTACCACACTTTTTTTATGGTTATGTGCGCCATAATACTTCGACGGAACAGTAAAACGAAGGGAAGAGGCGATAGTGTAATTAATTAAAGCAAGATAATACCCCTGTTGGATCAACCTTCGAGTCGATAACCGGCCATAAAGAAGCGAACCGCCATCCCGGAATGATTCTCTTTAAAGAAATCCATCACCATTTCTTTATCCAGACCATAGCGACGCGTCAGAATTCCGGCCTCCCACGCGCTAAGTTGACGATCGCCGGTCTTTTCGAACATACGGTGTGTAAAACCCAATACAAAGCCACGTTTATACTCAGAACAGAAATTCACCGCATGATGCGCGCTATATGCATATGGCGCGTGCAACCCAGCCATTAACCCTTTCCCAAAATGATTATTCATCTGACCTCCTTAGCCGCTATATAATAAATTATATAGCGGCTGGTTAAATGAAGGCCAGCGCATTACGCGCTTTTTTGCTTCACATCAGAAGGAAACCCATTCATCAGTAGACTGTGCAGGAGCCGACGCCATTCTCTGAACGCCAGGCGCCGCTTTCGCCGTTACGCGTTGTTGCGGCTCACTAGCGGAAAGCCGGAACTGCTGTACGGAGCGTTGCAAATCCTCCGTCTGCCGTTCCAGCGCCGCCGCCGCCGCGGAAACCTGCTCAACCAGCGCGGCGTTTTGTTGCGTAACGCTATCCATTTGCGTGATCGCCACGCCAACCTGAGAGATACCTTTACTCTGATCTTCGGAGGCGGATGCGATCTGTTTCATAATCGTCGTCACTTCCGTGACGCCGCGGAGGATGGCTTCCATCGTCGCGCCGGTCTCCTGGACCAACTGCGCGCCCTGCGCTACGCGACGTACCGATTCGCCAATTAAGGCTTCAATTTCTTTCGCCGCCCCCGCGCTGCGGCTGGCCAGGTTACGTACCTCACCGGCGACCACCGCGAAGCCGCGTCCCTGCTCGCCCGCTCTGGCCGCTTCTACCGCTGCGTTCAAGGCCAGAATATTGGTCTGGAAAGCAATACTATTAATTACGGTAGTAATTTCGGCGATCTGCTGCGAACTAGCGGAAATACCGTCCATGGTTTCTACCACATCGGAAACCAGTTCACCGCCTTTTCCTGCCGTTAGCGAGGCGGCATCCGCAAGTTGACTCGCCTGGCGAGCGTGTTCGGCGTTCATTTTCACCGTTGCGGTAAGCTGTTCCATGCTGGCGGCAGTTTCTTCCAGCGCGGCGGCCTGTTCTTCCGTTCGGGAAGAGAGATCGTTATTACCGGTAGAAATTTCCGTCGCGCCGCGCCAGATATTGTCACTTCCGGCGCGGATCGTACTCACGGCTTCGCGTAAACTGTCCTGCATCGCGCGCAGTAGCGGCACCAACCGGCCTACGCAGTTACGCCCCAACGCTTCAATCGGCTGGCTAAGATCGCCTTGCGCGATGCGCTGAAATTGCTGACGGATGCGCTCCAGCGGTTTCACCATCATTGCAACCAGATAGCGATCGGTAAAAATCAGGATAGCAATGCCCAGAATCACCGCCGTGATAAGCAGGATGCGGATGGTATAGGTTTTACCATCGACCATCACACGTGTGTTATCCAGCATGGCGCCAGCTTCATGACTAAACCGTTCCGCGCTGGCACCGAACGCGCGACTGAGTGCGGGCGTGACCGTACTGGCATGTTCGCTCCAGGCGGTTAGCGATCCTTGCTGCGCCAGTTGCATTTGAGGAACGACGCCTTTCTCCAGCAAGGCCTGCCAGTTGGACAAGACCTCCCTTGAGATATCAGGGTTCATCGGCCCTGGCGATAGCGCTTTCATCTCCTCCAGCTTCTGACGCATATTCTCGAGCGACTGCCGGGCGGGCGCAAAATCGGGCGTGCCGCCGCCGATTTTTACATCCATCGCGCGGCTAAGGCGGGTAACAAAGCGGAAATATTGATCGTTACCCTGGCTTAGCACCGTCATTTGCCGCACAAGATGCCGGTCAATATCATTTCCTTCCGAAACTTCGGATAAAGCATGGACGCTGTATAACCCCACCCCCGACCAGAGTAGACAAAAAAGTCCCAGTATCGTCAGCATGACCATACGAATAGTAAAGTTTTGCAGCAAACGCATATGAATTTCCTTGCTGAATATAAGAGATTAGTCATCAGACGATGACGCACTCTCGTTATCGGCAAGGCGCGGAGAATATATAATGCATTCTCCATTTTTTTACAGTTATCGCCGTTCACGTACCCGCAGATGTTATATATCTGTGAACGCAGAGAAAATCTTTTAGTCTTATTACTGGGTAAATGAATAGATGTAGTAAAAATATTGCGTAAGGCTGCAGGGAGGCGGTTATCCGCCGTTAAAGAAGTGCTGTTTTACAGCCGGGCTCAGTGTCCTTTGCCCGACTGCCCCGCCGTTGACGGCGGCTCAATGGTTATGCCGCGTCAATCTGTCCAGATAGCCCATCACGAACGCCGACAGGACAAAGGTCAGATGGATGATGACATACCACATTAATTTGTTATCCGGGACGTTTTTCGCGTCCATAAACACGCGTAACAGGTGAATGGAAGATATAGCGACTATCGATGCCGCCACCTTATTTTTTAGCGAAGTCGCATCCATTTTCCCCAGCCAGTTCAGCTTCTCCTTGCCCGCAGAGATATCCAGCTGAGAGACAAAGTTTTCATACCCGGAGAACATGACCATTACCAGCAATCCGCCAACCAGAGTCATATCAACCAGCGATAACAGCACCAGGATCAGATCGGCCTCCGCCAGGGCAAAAACGTTCGGCAGAACGTGTAGAATTTCCTGGAAAAATTTTAGCGCTAAAGCGATCAGCGCCAAAGAGAGGCCAAAATACACCGGCGCGAGCAGCCAGCGAGACGCATACATTACATTTTCAAGAAAGCGTTCCATAGGGACCTGTCAGGTAACTAAAATCAGCAACAGTATATCTCAACCATGCAACATCAGATCAACATGCAGTTAAGAGCCTATCCCACCAGGCGTTATTGGCGCAGCCAGTTTGGACACGGACAGCGCGCAAAAACCGGAGCGTACACGTAGTACGTGAGGATTTTGAGCACTGCCCAGGTCCAAAATGGCAAGTAAAATAGCCCTAATGGGATAGGCTCTAAATCTCATCCGGTTTAACCTGTGGACGCTGATATTCCGGCCATACCAGCGCGACCAATGCCGGGTAGGCCTCAAGACTGAACTCCCGAAAACACTGACGTAAATTCAGGACGTCCAAATCCGAATACGGCACCTTTTCTCCGTTCAGACAACGCTTCTTAATATTGTCGTAATACTTATAAACGGCAGAGTTAAGGTCGCTGCAACGACGCTGTGCGTCAAATAATCCAGGCGTTTCATTCAACTCAGTCATTGTCATTCGTTTTATCGTTGCATGAAGGAAATCGATATATTCATGGTTAACGCGCCAGTACCATACCGGCGTTATCGAATTCATTAATACTGAGAAATGATCTTCGCCCTCTTCCTTTGTCATGGGTTCAGTTTGATTTAAATTTACGATTTTTCCACCAGGACGTTTTTTATTAACCTCCCACATCAGGAAGAGTATCGCGCCGGTCAGTAATAGCAATATAATAACAGAATAAAAAATACTGTTCATAGCAGGCTCCATTTTTTTTGATTTTAAAATTACACCATGTTATTGTCAACGAAACCTACACTATTAAAAATAGTATACCACTGATCGTAAAGGATATTTAGTCATGCTTCCTGAGCATCTGGTTTCCTCTCATTTTCGCCTGTCATCGCCGCCCCCTGAAGCCACAGAAAACAGTAAAAATTTGCCTAAGGGAAAGACAAAACTCAGCGATTACGAGCCCGATATTTTAATTAGCGCTAACGCTGCCGGGCAACACAGAAACGTATTATTTGAAGAACGCGACCGTCATATTAAAGAACGTCTGTATTGTGTGGCTAAAATTGAAACGTTTGCCCGCCTGATAAACGCACTACAGGCAGAAGGCGATATTGATGCCCAAATGCTAAGTAAAATACTGGCGGATAAAACCGCAATGATAAATGAAAAAGGCAATGCCATTTGGCTTAATTTAATCACTCGCGAAACCAATATGCCGCTATTTTATTCACTGGAAGATAAAGATGAAAGAAGTTGAAGACAATAACGTTTATTTGGCTTTAGACAACCATAAAAGTGATGAATTTATCTTAAAGCAAAATCTTGCAGCGCTAATCGCCAGCAAAAATGCCACCCTGGAAAAGGTAACGCAGGAGGTGGTATCCATACCGGCGGCGTTAGTACGCCTGAAGTGGCAAAACCGACGGGAGATGTATGCGTTACAGGTCAAAGAGGAGATTTATGGCGCGACCATCAATGCCATTATCGAGCAGCATCCTGAATTACGAGACAAAATTATGTCTCGTCTTGAAAGTGACTGGCAGCATCTGCTGGCTCGCGAGACGGCAACCTTACGTCTGATGCGTAAGCTTTCCGATGGCGACTACCGGACGCGCAACGTCACCACCGTCGCACGGCAAGAAAAATAACCTTCATGGCTAGTTAACTCTGTTGTGAATACGGGTGAAGCATAAGGATCGTTCTGATTCTCCCTCTTACGGTAGTAAAAGTGTCTACGCTTAAAGGGTGTTCAACCTGAAGGGAGAAGCTCAATGTCTCATCTATACGACCCTACCACGCAGTATTACACCGGCGAGTATCCTAAGCAAAAACAGCCGGCGCCCGGCGTCCAGGCGAAAATGACGCCTGTTCCTGACTGTGGCGAAAAAAGTTATGTCGGCAGTGGTCGCCTTAAAGATCGTAAGGCGCTGGTGACAGGGGGCGACTCCGGGATTGGGCGCGCTGCCGCTATCGCTTACGCGCGTGAAGGCGCAGATGTCGCGATCAACTATCTGCCAGCGGAAGAAGAGGACGCCCAGCAGGTTAAAGCGCTGATTGAGGAGTGCGGCCGTAAAGCGGTGTTATTGCCAGGCGATCTTAGCGACGAATCTTTCGCCCGTTCGCTGGTCCATAAGGCGCGTGAAGCGCTGGGCGGGCTGGACATTCTGGCGCTGGTGGCCGGTAAACAGACGGCAATCCCGGAGATAAAAGATCTGACCAGCGAGCAATTTCAGCAAACCTTCGCCGTTAACGTTTTTGCCCTGTTCTGGATAACCCAGGAAGCAATTCCGCTGCTGCCAAAAGGCGCCAGTATTATCACGACGTCGTCTATCCAGGCGTATCAGCCCAGTCCGCACCTGCTGGATTATGCGGCAACCAAGGCGGCAATCCTCAATTACAGCCGTGGCCTGGCGAAACAGGTGGCGGAAAAAGGAATTCGTGTGAATATTGTCGCGCCTGGCCCTATCTGGACAGCGCTGCAAATTTCCGGCGGTCAAACCCAGGATAAAATTCCGCAGTTTGGTCAGCAGACGCCAATGAAGCGGGCCGGCCAACCGGCAGAGCTGGCACCGGTGTATGTCTATCTGGCAAGCCAGGAATCAAGTTACGTTACCGCAGAAGTGCACGGCGTGTGCGGCGGGGAGCATTTAGGCTAACGCATGAAGTCGATTAAGGTGGCGCAATTCTGTTAAGCAAGGCGCCACTTTAGGCAATAAAAAAGCCGGGTGGCGACTTCGCCTTACCCGGCCTACAGCGTCAGCAGAATACTTATTTCGCTTTCGCGGTCTCTTCGCCGACCAGACCAATTTTGAGATAGCCCGCCTGATGCAGCATATCCATCACTTTCATCAGGGTTTCATACTCTACGGTTTTATCCGCGCGGAAGAAAATCGTAGTATCCTTTTTCCCTTCCGTCAGGGCCGTTAGCTCGGCAATCATCGTATCATCCGTCACCGGATCGTTACCGATAAACATGGTGTTATCCGCTTTCACCGACAGATAAACCGGTTTTTCCGGACGCGGCTGTGGCGTACTGGTAGAAGCGGGCAGATTCACCTTGACGTCTACCGTCGCCAGCGGCGCAGCCACCATAAAAATAATCAGCAGAACCAACATGACATCGATAAACGGCGTCACGTTGATTTCATGCATTTCGCCGTTGTCATCCAGGTTCTCGTTAAGACGCATTGCCATGACGCATTACCCTACCCGTAATTTCTGCGCGGCGCGTACCGGCTGCGCACTGGCGCTCGCATTCAGATCGAGATCGCGGCTTTGCAGCAGCAATACCTGCGCCGCCACGTCGCCCAGAGTCGCTTTGTAACTGCCTATCTGACGTGCGAAGATGTTGTAAATGACGACCGCCGGGATCGCGGCTACCAGCCCAATCGCCGTCGCCAGCAGCGCTTCCGCAATACCAGGAGCGACCACCGCCAGGTTGGTGGTCTGCGTTTGCGCAATACCGATGAAGCTATTCATAATGCCCCATACGGTGCCAAACAACCCGACGAAGGGGGAAATGGCGCCGATCGTCGCCAGATAACCGTTGCCTCGCCCCATGTAGCGGCCAACCGCTGCGACGCGACGTTCCAGACGGAAGCCGGTACGTTCTTTAATCCCTTCGTTATCTTCGCTGCCCTGAGAGAGTTCCAGTTCATTCTGCGCTTCATTGATGAGCTGTGCGCTGAGGCTTTTTGCGCTGAAACCTGCCGCAATGTCGGAAGCCTGATCTAAAGAGCGCGCATCGGCTAATTGCAGTTGTTCGCGCTTTAAGCGGCGCTTTTGAGTGAAAAATTCAACACTTTTACTGAAGAAGATAGCCCAGGTGACGACTGACGCCAGAATCAAACCAATCATCACGCACTTCACGACAATATCGGCGTGCTGATACATACCCCAGACGGAGAGATCCGTCTGCATCAAATTATTACCCACTCTGTATCTCCAGGACGCAAATCACAAAATCTGAGCATAATAATATCAAAACGACGTCGAATTGATAGTCGTTCTCATTACTATTTACATACTGCCGCACCTTTACTGCTTTTTCTTTGCGCTTACGCATTAAAAAAGCCACCTGTTTTTATTTTGGCAAAATTTTCATCTGTATCACACGTCGCCAGGGTGCAGATGGTTATATTCATGCTAGTTTAGACATCCAGACGGTTAAAATCAGGAAACGCAACATGACGGATAAACAGTTGGATACCAAACTGGTAAACGCAGGACGCAGCAAAAAATACACGCTTGGCTCAGTGAATAGTGTGATTCAACGCGCTTCTTCACTGGTGTTTGACACCGTCGAGGCCAAAAAACACGCTACCCGCAATCGCGCCAACGGCGAATTATTTTACGGACGCCGGGGAACGCTGACCCACTTTTCGCTCCAGGAAGCCATGTGTGAACTGGAAGGCGGCGCCGGATGCGCGCTCTTCCCGTGCGGCGCGGCGGCGGTCGCCAACACCATTCTGGCATTCGTTGAGCAGGGCGACCACATCCTGATGACCAACACAGCCTATGAACCCAGCCAGGATTTCTGCAGCAAAATTCTCGGCAAACTGGGCGTGACGACAAGCTGGTTCGACCCGCTCATCGGCGCTGATATCACGCAACATATTCAGCCGAACACGAAAGTCGTTTTTCTGGAATCCCCCGGTTCTATTACCATGGAGGTACATGATATTCCGACCATTGTCAGTGCGGTCAGACGCGTCGCGCCAGAAGCCGTCATCATGATTGATAATACCTGGGCGGCTGGCGTTCTGTTCAAAGCTCTGGAATTCGATATTGATATCTCTATCCAGGCGGGCACTAAATATCTGATTGGTCATTCTGATGCGATGGTCGGGACTGCCGTTGCAAATGCGCGCTGCTGGGAACAATTGCGGGAAAACGCCTATCTGATGGGGCAAATGCTCGACGCCGACACGGCTTATATGACCAGCCGCGGTCTGCGCACGCTCGGTGTCCGACTGCGCCAGCATCAAGAAAGCAGCCTCAAAATCGCCGCATGGCTGGCTAACCATCCTCAGGTCGCGCGCGTTAATCATCCGGCCCTGCCGGGTAGCAAAGGTCATGCCTTCTGGAAACGAGACTTTACAGGCAGCAGCGGCCTGTTCTCCTTTGTGCTCAATAAAAAGCTGACCGAGGCAGAATTATCAGCCTATCTGGATAACTTTTCGCTGTTCAGTATGGCCTACTCCTGGGGAGGCTACGAATCGCTGATTATTGCTAATCAGCCGGAACAGATCGCCGCGATTCGTCCCGCAGGCGGCGTAGATTTTACCGGTACGCTGGTTCGGGTGCATATTGGTTTAGAGAGTGTTGATGATTTGATCGCTGATTTAGCCGCCGGCTTCGCCAGAATTGTGTAAAGTTGCCGGGGATGGACATATATGCAGACAATTTCCGTGGAAAAGTCTGCGTTTGTTGCGTCCGGGATCAAGGCATCCCGGACGATTCAGGAGTACAATAGGCAGATAAAAGCGTAAATGCTGTTCCACAGGAAAGTTCATGGCTGTCATTCAAGATATTATCGCTGCGCTCTGGCAACATGATTTTGCCGCGCTGGCGAATCCACACGTTGTTAGCGTCGTCTACTTTGTCATGTTCGCCACGCTATTTTTAGAAAACGGTCTGCTGCCAGCGTCATTCTTACCCGGCGATAGTCTGCTACTACTGGCAGGCGCGTTGATCGCCCAGGATGTGATGCATTTTTTGCCGACGATTGGCATTCTCACCGCCGCGGCCAGTCTCGGCTGCTGGCTAAGTTATATCCAGGGACGCTGGCTCGGTAATACGCGTACCGTCAAAGGCTGGCTGGCGCAGCTTCCGGCAAAATATCATCAGCGCGCCACCTGCATGTTTGACCGTCACGGTTTGTTAGCGTTACTTGCCGGGCGCTTTCTGGCGTTTGTCCGCACTCTGCTGCCAACAATGGCGGGTATTTCCGGCCTGTCCAACCGCCGGTTTCAGTTTTTTAACTGGTTAAGCGGCCTGCTGTGGGTGACTGTCGTGACCAGCTTCGGCTACGCGCTCAGTATGATCCCGTTTGTTAAGCGCCATGAAGACCAGGTAATGACATTTTTAATGATCCTTCCCGTCGCGCTACTGGTCGCCGGGCTGTTAGGTACGCTGGTCGTGGTGATTAAAAAGAAATACTGTAACGCCTGACGTATCCATAATCGGCCAGGATGGCCCGGTTACGCTTCGTTGACCCGTGGCGGGATGCCCCACTTAGCTCCCTTGCATTGTCCGCATTCTTGCCGCATCTTCGCCCGGCGTAACGCCAAAATAACGTTTAAACTCCCGGCTAAACTGCGATGCGCTCTCATAGCCGACCCGCATCGCCGCGGCGCTGGCCTTCATACCATCGTGAATCATCATCATCCGCGCTTTATGCAGTCGGTAGCTTTTTAAATACTGCAACGGCGAGGTGCTGGTGACCGCCTTAAAATTATGGTGAAACGCCGACACGCTCATGTTCGCTTCTGCCGCCAGTTGCTCAACATTCAGGTTCTCGGTGTATTTCATTTCGATCTGTTTAAGTACGCGACTGATCAGGCTAAAGTGCGTCTGGCGACTAACCAGTGCAAGCAGCGCCCCGCCGCGCGGTCCCATCAGCACATGATAAAGAATTTCGCGAATAATCTGTTTTCCCAGAATCCGCGCATCCAGCGGGCGCTCCATCACATCCAGCAATCTTTCCACCGCGCATAAAATCTCGTCCGACAGCGTGGCGGAGTTAATCCCACTGGCCGCCATCGGCAACTGGAAACGCTCATCTTCGCCAATGTCCATGAGCAACTCTTGCAGTTGCAGCACATCAATGTCGAGCCGAATACCGGCCAGCGGTACCTCGGGCGTCGCCCAGGTCTCGCATTCAAAAGGGAGCGGCACGGTCAGTAAGAGATATTCATTAGCGTCATAACGAAACTTGCGCTTGTTAATATAGCCAATTTTATGACCGGAAAAGAGAAATATGATGCCAGGCTGATACATGACCGGCGTGCGCGGTCCCGGTTCAACACCATACAACAGACGAATGCCCGCCAGCCGCTCGCTGATTATTTTATCATTATTTTTTAAATGATTAATTTTATCCGCCAACTGTAAGCAAATTGCTTCACGATTCATAACGCGCCATTTTTTCATCAAATCCACTCCGCTGGATTGTGCGCATTTTTAGCGATTTTCTCCAGCATTCTGGAGAAATAGGCAAAACATTGGCAGAAATGTGCATTGAGAGACATCCCTCACAAGACCACAATGATGACCATCAGGCAGACAGCCGCCTGCCCTCTTTTTACCCACATAAGGGAATGAGCAATGAACAATTTCAAATTACATACCCCTACCCGCATTCTGTTTGGTAAAGGCGCTATCGTCGATCTTCGCGATCAGATCCCGCAGGACGCCCGCGTGCTGATTACCTATGGCGGCGGTAGCGTGAAAAAGACCGGCGTACTGGCGCAAGTTCAGGAAGCGTTAAAAGGACTGGATGTTCGGGAGTTTGGCGGTATTGAACCGAACCCGTCCTATGAAACGCTGATGAAGGCCGTGCAGCTTGTGCGCGACGAAAATATTACCTTCCTGCTGGCCGTTGGCGGCGGTTCCGTACTGGACGGCACCAAATTTATCGCCGCAGCGGCGCAGTATACGGACGGCGTCGATCCGTGGCACATTCTGGAAACCGGCGGTACTGAGATTCGTAGCGCAATCCCGATGGGGTCTGTGCTGACCCTACCGGCAACCGGCTCAGAATCGAACGCCGGCGCAGTCATTTCCCGTAAAACCACTGGCGACAAACAGGCCTTCCACTCCTCGTTCGTGCAACCGGTCTTTGCCGTACTGGACCCGGTCTACACCTATACATTGCCGCCACGCCAGGTTGCGAATGGCGTCGTGGATGCTTTCGTCCATACCGTTGAGCAGTACGTCACTTACCCGGTTAACGGCAAAATTCAGGATCGTTTCGCCGAAGGTATTTTACTCACACTGATCGAAGAAGGTCCCAAAGCGCTGCAAGAGCCTGAAAATTATGACGTCCGCGCCAACGTGATGTGGGCCGCTACTCAGGCGTTGAATGGCCTGATTGGCGCTGGTGTTCCGCAGGACTGGGCGACGCATATGCTGGGCCACGAGCTTACCGCGATGCACGGTCTCGATCATGCCCAGACGCTGGCTATCATTCTGCCTGCGCTATGGAACGAAAAACGAGACGTTAAACGTGCAAAACTCCTGCAATATGCTGAACGTGTATGGAATATCACCGACGGTTCCGACGACGAGCGTATTGATGCTGCCATTGCCGCCACCCGCCGTTTCTTTGAACAGATGGGCGTGCCTACCCACCTGTCCGATTACGGTCTGGATGGCAGCACTATTCCGGCGCTACTGGCTAAACTTGAGGCGCATGGATGCACAAATTTAGGTGAAAATCAGGATATTACGCTGGATGTCAGCCGTCGGATTTATGAAGCGGCGCGCTAAGGTTTTTTCGCCTCTGACTTTCGTTTTTGGCCATTTCGTCCAGACTTAAGTCACTTAGTCTCGCCGGACCCGACTCCGGCGAGCCAATTAAAAGAGGAACACATCATGGCTAATCCAACCATTATCAGGCTACAGGATGGCAACGTAATGCCACAACTTGGGCTGGGAGTCTGGAAAGCAAGCAATGAAGAGGTGATCGCGGCGATTCATAAAGCGCTGGAGGTGGGCTATCGATCGATTGATACCGCCACAGCATATCAGAATGAAGAAGGCGTCGGCAAAGCGCTAAAAGCAGCGAGCGTGGCGCGGGAAGAGCTGTTTATCACCACCAAGTTGTGGAATGACGATCAAAAACGTCCCCGCGAAGCCCTGCAGGAGAGTCTGAAAAAACTGCAGCTTGATTATCTCGATCTCTATCTGATGCACTGGCCTGTACCGGCTATCGATCACTATGTCGACGCCTGGAAGGGCATGATCGCGCTGCAAAAAGAGGGGCTGGTAAAGAGTATCGGGGTCTGTAACTTTCAGATCCATCACCTCCAGCGTCTGATCGATGAAACCGGCGTTACCCCTGTGATCAACCAGATCGAGCTTCACCCCTTGATGCAACAGCGCCAGCTACATGCGTGGAATGCGACGCATAAAATCCAGACCGAGTCCTGGAGCCCGCTGGCGCAGGGTGGCGAAGGCGTATTCGATCAGAAAGTGATTCGCGAACTGGCGGATAAATACGGCAAAACGCCCGCCCAGATTGTTATTCGCTGGCATCTGGACTGCGGGCTGGTCGTCATTCCGAAATCCGTCACCCCTTCCCGTATCGCGGAAAACTTTGCTGTCTGGGATTTCCGTCTCGATAAAGATGAATTAGGCGAGATCGCAAAACTGGATCAAGGAAAACGCCTCGGTCCCGATCCGGATCAGTTCGGCGGTTAAGCCGGATTTATCGCACGCCATGCCCGACGATGTCGTCGGGCTTTTTTGCATTCCGAAACATTAAGAAACAATTACGCGCATTTAACAGTATATTTCCCCCACACACAAGCGCAGAATTATTCTGATTTTGTGAATATTTATTCATATTTATTATGAATTTACTTAATACATATAAAATATTTATGGATGTGTGATTGTGGCGGAAAAAAAATCTCAGGGCGTCAAATGGCTCCCATTTATTCTTATTCTGGTTATCGCCGCCGGACTGTGGCAGCTAACGCCCCCTTCCGGGTTAAGCGCACCGGCCTGGCATTCCGCGATTATTTTTGTCGCGACGATCGCCTCTATCGTGGCGAAAGTGCTGCCTATTGGCGCAGTCGGTATTATCGGCATCACCGTCTTTGCGCTCGCCTATGCTGCCGGCGACAAAACGGCCAGCGGCGCGATTACCACGGCCTTGAGCGAGCTGAACAGTTCGCTGATCTGGCTTATCGTCGTCGCCTTTATGATTGCCCGTGGGTTTATCAAAACCGGGCTGGGTCGGCGTATCGCCCTACAAATGATCCGTCTGTTAGGTAAACGAACGCTGGGCCTGGCTTATGGTCTGGCGTTTGCCGATCTGATCCTCTCCCCCGCGATGCCCAGTAACACCGCGCGCTGCGGCGGCGTGATTTACCCGATCGCCGACTCGCTGGCGCGCAGCTTTGATTCACATCCGGAAGATGAGTCTCGCAGCAAAATCGGCACCTTTCTGATCACCTGTATTGGCAATGTTAACGACGTCACCGCCGCACTGTTTATGACCGGTTATACGGGTAACCTGCTGGCGGTAAAACTGGCGGCGAACGCCGGCGTTACGTTGAGCTGGGGAAGCTGGTTTATCGCCGCGCTCCTGCCTTGCCTGGTCTCTTTTCTTGTCGTCCCGCTGCTGGTCTACTGGCTGACCCGTCCGGAAATTAAACATACGCCGGATGCGCCGGATCTGGCGCGCAAAGAGCTGGCGCAAATGGGCAGTATGACGCGCGGCGAGTGGCTCATGCTGGCGACCGTCGGCGTGTTGCTGGTGCTATGGATTTTTGGCAGCTCGCTCGGCGTGGATGCCACGACGGCCTCTTTTGTCGGTCTCTCGATTTTATTACTGAGCGGCGTGCTCACCTGGGAAGACGTTAAAAGCGAAAAAGGCGCCTGGGATACGTTGATTTGGTTTGCCGCGCTGCTGATGATGGCTAACCAGTTGAAGAAACTAGGATTCACCAGTTGGTTTGGCAACCTGATTGGCGACAGCATCGGCAGTACGATGCATGGAACCAGTTGGATAATCATCCTGCTGCTGCTTAACGCAGCCTATTTTTATACCCACTATTTTTTCGCCAGCGGCAACGCGCAAATCGCCGCGCTGTATGCGGTATTTCTGGGTGTCGGTCTGCATCTGAATATACCGGCAGCGCCGATGGCGCTTATGCTGGCGTTTACCAGCAGCCTGTACTGCTCTCTTACGCAGTATACCCACGCACGCGGCCCCATTCTATTTGGCGCCGGCTATGTGCCAACGGGCGTCTGGTGGCGAACGGGATTTATTATCAGTCTCTTTAATCAGGCGGTCTTTTTGACAGTCGGCCTCGCATGGTGGAAAGTGTTAGGGTTGTATTAAACGCTTAACGCATCGATAAGCCCTCGGTTAACGGAGAAATGGAATGACCTGCATTTTCTGTCAAATAGTTGAAGGTAAAGCACCTTGTCATAAAGTTTGGGAAGATGAGCATCACCTGGCTTTTTTGTCGATTTTTCCGAATACCGATGGGTTTACCGTAGTGATCCCGAAAAAACATTACCCCAGCTACGCGTTCGATCTACCACCGCAGGCGTTAGCGGACCTGATGCTGGCGACCCAAAAAGTGGCTAAGAAACTGGATAAGGCTTTCCCGGATGTCAGTCGTACGGGAATGTTCTTCGAAGGTTTCGGCGTAGACCATGTGCACAGTAAATTAAGCCCCATGCACGGTACTGGCGATTTAACCCACTGGAAACCGATTGAATCGCGGCAGAATAAATTTTTCGAACAGTATGAAGGATATCTGTCGTCACACGATCATGAACGGGCGGATGATGAAAAACTGGCCGCGCTGGCGGCCAGAATTCGTGAGGCATAAATACGGAGCACTTCTGCCGGATGGCGGTGTAAGCACCTTATCCGGCCTACAAAACTGTGCTATTCATAGACCTGATAAGCGCTGCGCCATCAGGCATTATACCTTAGATTATATACTTCTTATCTATTTTAATATATCAACCCTGGTAGGTTAAATATTACGGCGCGTGGCTAAATATTTCGTACAAAAACCATCCAGGAATAGCGGCAATAACACCCATTAAAATTATCCCTGCAAGAGTCATTTGCCTGTCTTCACGTTTTTCCATACTACATGCTTTAATAGCCATTATGAATATAACAACAGCTATTATAGCAATTACGATAAAACAGGGAATAATAATCATACCCATGATATCCCCTCCTCTGGGGCTGTATAAAAGCATCATGCCTTAATCATTAAGGTAATATATAATTAATTTATACAATCAATAACATTGAAATAAAATATAAAGCCCCCCGTAATTTAGCAATTACTAAAGACCGACACAATATATTTAGATATCTGTTACTTCCGGAAATATTAGCTTCCAGAAGCAACAGATTCAAAGGTAATTAACGCCCCGCGCCTTTCCCGCGCTTCTTATTAGCGGCAAGCCCCTGCCGCTGATGTTCCACTGGCGTATGTTTGGTCAACGCCGAGCGCGTGTTGCGGTTCTGGCGACGCGCTTCGCGCATCTCTTCAATGGTCGGCGCAGGCACCAGACACTCACGGCGACCGCCAATCAAATGCTTTTTCCCCATCGCTTCCAGCGCCTGGCGAATCAGCGGCCAGTTCGCCGGATCGTGATAACGCAGCAGTGCCTTATGCAGGCGACGTTGCCTGTCTCCCTTCGGCACCACCACATCTTCACTCTTATAACCAATTTTACCCAGCGGGTTTTTGCCGGTGTAATACATGGTGGTCGAATTCGCCAACGGCGACGGGTAGAAGTTCTGCACCTGATCCAAACGGAAGCGGTGGCGCTTGAGCCACAGCGCAAGATTCACCATATCCTCGTCCCGCGTGCCCGGATGTGCGGAGATAAAATACGGGATCAGATACTGCTCTTTTCCGGCCTGTTTAGAGTAAAGGTCAAATAACTCTTTAAAGCGATCGTAGCTGCCCATACCCGGCTTCATCATTTTCGACAGCGGACCTTCTTCAGTATGCTCCGGGGCAATCTTCAGATAGCCGCCCACATGATGGCTCGCCAGCTCTTTAATGTAGCGAGGATCTTCTACGGCGATGTCGTAGCGCACGCCGGAGGCAATTAAGATTTTCTTAATGCCTTTCAGCTCACGGGCGCGGCGATAAAGATTGATCGTCGGCGTATGGTCAGTATCCATATGCGGACAGATATCCGGATAGACGCACGACAGGCGACGACAGGTCTGCTCCGCACGCGGCGACTTACAGCGCAGCATATACATGTTCGCGGTAGGACCGCCCAGATCGGAGATCACGCCGGTAAACCCCGGCACCGTGTCGCGGATCGCTTCGATCTCGTTGATGATAGAGTCTTCCGAGCGGCTCTGAATGATGCGCCCTTCATGTTCAGTGATCGAGCAGAAAGAGCAGCCGCCAAAGCAGCCACGCATGATATTGATCGAAAAGCGGATCATCTCATAGGCCGGAATACGGGCATTGCCGTAAGCCGGATGCGGCACGCGCTGATACGGCAGCGCAAACACGCTATCCATCTCTTCAGTGGAGAGCGGTATGGCGGGTGGGTTGATCCAGACATAGCGGTCGCCGTGTTTTTGCATCAGCGCCCGCGCGCAGCCAGGGTTAGTTTCGTGATGCAGAATACGCGACGCATGGGCGTACAGCACCTTGTCGCCTTTCACCTTTTCAAAGGATGGCAGCAGGATATAGGTTTTTTCCCACGGCTTCGGACGCGGCGGCTGCACGGTAATCGCTTTAGCTTCCTGCTTTTTCGGCGCGACCGGCTTGTTATCCGCGCACGGCAGATCCTCGCCATAGGGATGGGGAATTGGATCGATTTTACCCGGCGTGTCCAGACGAGTGGAGTCGACGCCGCTCCAGCCAGGCAGAGCTTCTTTAACCATAATCGCAGTGTTACGCACGTCGCGAATCTGATCGATGGTTTCGCCCATTGCCAGACGGTGCGCCACTTCCACCAGCGGACGCTCGCCGTTGCCAAACATCAGCATGTCAGCTTTGGAATCGACTAACACTGAACGACGTACAGTATCAGACCAGTAGTCGTAATGCGCGGTACGGCGCAGACTGGCCTCAATGCCGCCAAGGATCACCGGGACATCTTTCCACGCTTCTTTGCAACGCTGGGTATAGACCAGCGTGGCGCGGTCCGGACGCTTGCCCGCGACGTTATCCGGGGTGTAGGCGTCGTCATGGCGCAGCTTACGGTCGGCGGTGTAGCGGTTGATCATCGAGTCCATGTTGCCGGCGGTGACGCCGAAGAACAGGTTCGGTTTACCCAGACGCATAAAGTCGTCTTTGCTGTTCCAGTCAGGTTGGGCGATGATCCCCACACGGAAGCCCTGCGCTTCCAGCATACGGCCGCAAATCGCCATGCCGAAGCTCGGATGGTCGACGTAAGCGTCGCCGGTTACCAGAATAATGTCGCAGCTATCCCAGCCAAGTTGATCCATCTCTTCACGTGACATCGGCAAAAACGGCGCCGGCCCAAAGCAGGCGGCCCAGTACTGCGGCCAGGAGAAAAGGTCGCGATCCGGTTGGATCAGGGAGATAGCGCTCATATTGCTTCCAAAACGATTGGCAAAAAAATAATCAAAGGTCGGGGATTATAAGCCGGAATGGAAGATAAATCGAATTGATTGGTGAGGCTGCACTCTGTAGCGGGGCCGATTGCCTGCCCCGCCGGTTATCGTACTTATGGACGAACAGGCATATCTGCTACTTTGATAATAGGATTTTGTTCTTCGAGCAAATTCAACAGTACCGGCGTGACATGATACATGGATTCTGCAATCATGACTTTCCCTCGCAGGGTGATTCTCTTCCCTATAAACCGTTGATAATAATTGTATTTTTCAGGAGGAAGAATGAGCTGGACATAGCGATCCCAGTCAGGTTGGTCCATCATGGCCCCTGCCACACACTGAAGGTTTATTGTTTTTAATTCGAGATCTTTATCCGAGTGTTGGCCTTGGTTATCTTCAATGACGTGCTCGCGTTTGACCATCATACCTTCCAGTTCAATCGTGTCACCCTCTTTGTTGCAGGAAGAATCAAAGTTCACATAAGTGAGAACATATTTCCCTTTCTTTTCATCAAACTCAAAAGTGGAATTGTAATAAATACCTAAAGGTTCGCTGTATAAAAAGGAGTAGCGCTTATAGCTCTCGATATCGCGTTGACAGTTTCCGCCGCCATTGATCATTAAGTCTCTGTATTTTTGCCATACTTTTTCTAAATTGATTGGCTGATCTGCGCCAGTCGTAAGGTATTCTGCCGTATTGTCCATGACATATTTGATATTATTCGCTTTCAGCGCCTCACAAAAATCGGTTGTGTTCTGAATATACAGCGCCTTTTTACGCTGTGACTCAGGAGAAAGCAGCTCTTTGAGGAGTTTGATATTACGATGTTCTGTCTTGGTAATGAGGTAATCAACGTTCGCATAGCGTGGGCGATACCACGGCTGCTGTCGGAAGTACCGTTCCATCTCACCGCCCGGTCTGAAAATATAACCGTGGCGAGCATAAATCTCATTAAGCATAATTTTAAGATCGGCTATCGAGGTTGCCCTGGTTTGCACGCTTCTTACAGGAAGCCAGGTCCGCGAGGCTTCAGGAAATCGGCCTTCCAGCGTGATGCGCTTTATCTGCGGTGCGAAAGCAAGATAGCTGCCGTAATCCATCAGCGTTCCCTTTGTCCCCATAGGAATGAGCCCTTTTCTTTTAGGCGTCACGAGAAAATCGATACAGCGCATATGTTCACTTCCAGTAATCACCGAATGATCATTCTCTTGTTCAAAAAACTGGATGTCACACCACGGCGCGCCATACATCGTAGAAAAATCGTCAGGAACCACGCGCTGCCATTTTCGAACGTCGGGCAACTCAGCGTAAAATCCGAGCCACTCATCTGCAGTGGCGGTATAATCATCGTTTTCGCTGCCATAAAAGGGTTCGCGACTGTCACCGAAAAAGGTAAAGTCATTTAGTGTGTAGTCTGTGACCTTGCCCTGAAAATAGATTTTTTTATTTTCGAACTCAGGGCGGAATTTTAGTTCCGCATTAGCTGAGAAGATAAACAGGCACACAAATATAAATAAAAAACATTTTTTCATTATTTACCACTCCCTGTATTTCTATTAACAATCAATGTAATTTCAATTATCAGAGCACGGCATATCAGTCTAAATCGGCGCACTGCTGTGCTAATTTTATACGCGCATTGGTACGCCGCGTATCTTCTGGTGGATACACCTTATCGATCATTGCGTTAAGCTTGTTACAGTCCAACCAAGCCATCCGGTAGGCAGTCATCAGGCTATGTATTTCATCCTGGTAATCAAGGCTGGCTACAATAAGGGCTTCCGGCAACGCCGTATGTTGCTGTTGCATACTTTGCAGTATCCCCGCCAGAATATCCGGCGGCAGCGCGTCCTCTTTCGAGGCTGTATGCAATGTGCGTGAAATCAGGAAATTCCAGCCGTCCGTCAACTTATCCTGAGGGATGTGCTGCCAGTTCAGCATCTGCCCTTTCACCAACGCACGCAGCGTCTCGCCATCCGCATCACTAAACAGCGACGCCAGCAGATTTTTATTCGGATAAACTGATTGTCCCAGCACCTGCGGCGTCAGTTTTATCTGGGCAAGCAGCGCTTTAGTTTGCCCCTGCAACAAGAAATAATATGCGCGATACAGCGGATTTTGCGCTTCACGCCGCTGCCAGAAAAAGGCCAGAGTCTCTTTATCCTGAAGCTGTATCGCCCCCGAATAGGCTTCATCGGTGAGGAGATCGGGCATGACCCGTAGTAGAACGTCGGCCATCTCAAAAAAAGTCTGGCGAAATCCCTCAGGCTTAAAATGGGGCGTGGGGAGATATTCCAACGGATTTTGCTGCCGTACGATGGTGCGATTTGCCTGCGCCTGCTGAGAGTCGCCCGTGAGCTGCTCGCTAAAAATACGCACCGCAGTGATATTGCCACTCTCAAAAGCTGCAAAAAATGGCGCATTGACGAAATAGCCATCTTCCCGCGAAACACTAAAAGGCGATGCCACACGTGCAGTCAGAGCGCGCAAGTTTTTTTCTGATATGCCTGGCGCTTTTACCGCCTGAACCAGTGTCTGTTCCAACATACTGTTATCATGAATGCTCTCTAACTGGTCCAAGTCGCCTGCCTGAACCTGCCTGAGCAACTGCGCAATATTTTGCTGTTGCCATTGATGGCTAATAGCACGCCACAGCTCCGGCATCACCGGGCACAGCACCCCAATGAACACAATATGGCACAGCAGCCATGCGGGCCACGGCTTGCGCAGCCAGGTTCCCAGCAGCAGCGCGGGCAGCAAGCCCGCCCAACTCAGAATCGGCAACAGGAGCATCAACATCCATACCGTGCCTGTTTGGCTCAACAACTGGGTGTACTGCAACGTGAGTAACAGCAATACCACGACTGCCCACTGTGGTAGTAATACCCACAGCAAAATCTGTCGGCTGCGTTTTTTGGAAAACATCAGGATCAGCAGTAATGCCACCGCAGCGGCATACCCCCACGGTAGAATACAAAACATCAGCAGTTCAGAGCCAAGCCATCGATTAATATAATCCATTTACTATTCCTTTAGTCACTTCGCGACTGGACATAGCGCATTCAGCCGTTGCCGCGTATCGTTTCGTGCTTGTTCGCCCCCCGCCACTGAAGCATTCAACACCTCACGCAATTGCTCACAGGAAAGCCCAGCCTGTAAAAAAGCGGCAGGAAACGTCGGTGTCCAGGGAAGATAGTGGGCGATTTGCTCGTTGGATAACGCTTTCTGCGCTTGCATCGCCTTAATGATCTGTATCAGCAATGCGTTCTCTAACGCTCCACCACGCAGTCGCAATATGGCCTGATGCAGAGGCTCATTATTTCCGTCTTCCATTGCTCGTTTCCAGTCCACTACGTTTGCATCAATAAGCGACTGAATCATTACCAGATTGCCATTGCTCAGTATGAAAGTGAGCAGGTTTTCACGATCCCACCTCTCAATCGGCGGTGTGATCAATATTTCTGGATTATGGGTTACCTCGCTTATTAGCGGTTCCGTTTTGGCTAACAACACCATCGCTTCGAGCCTGCGCAGAGGAATAGTGGGCGGATGTTTCTGCCAAAAATAAGCAACCAACTCGGTGTTACGTTGGATAATGGGATAAATATAGACAGCATCATTCAACAGTTCTGGCATAATATTCAGCAATAAATGACTAATTTCTAGTCTGTACTGCTCGCGATACTGTGATATATAGTTAGATTTATAAAGCGTCAGCAGTGGATTTTCTTTACGAGCGACAATGTTGCGATTCTCTCTGGCGGAAGATGTCTCGCCCACCAGTTGCTGGCTAAAAAAGCGTACTATCGGTACGTTATGTTGGCGAAGAGCGGTGACAAATGGCGTATAAAGAAATTCGGCATTCGGGATCGCCGCTTTAGGGCAAGATTCTGCCGCTGTCAAAAATGGCGAAATACCTCGTATTTTAGCCAGATAACGCAATAAATTTTCCGGTGTATCGCGGTGTTCTGCAGCCAGCGTCAAAACACTTGCCAATTGATAACAAGAGGCATCCTGCAAAACCTGAACATTCCCCTTCGCGCGCTCAAACAGTCGGGTAATTTTATAGTTATTCCAGTCTTCACCAATGTGATGCCATAATCGCGGGCCGTCCATCACATAAACGAAAACGAACAAAAAAATAGTATGGGACACGATAGTTCCCAGAATAAAAAATGGAGACTCTCGACTAGAAAAAATAGCAATTATTATCGAGGGCATCAATCCTAATATCAATAAATATACGATATAAATATTTTTTGAATCGATCCAGAATAATCCTCCCCACAATATACAAACAACGCTCACCTGCGGAAGAACAACACGCAAGAAAACCCGCCGATAGCGCAAAGAATCAAATGCGCCGACAATTAACCTCAATAATACGACGCCATAAATCCCCCACGCGCTCATCAATATTACTGAGTCCCACATCATCCACGCAAATGATTCAACCATAAAGCATCCTTACTTTCCATGCTCACTACCGAATTCAAATCTCTCGTTTCTATTTTCTGATAACACAGCAAGCTAAACGCACTAATAACTATAGCCAATACGATGATTGTATATATTGCCCAGCACGGTGGATATTATCATCAACAACAAACTCCATCCGTTTCCAAAATTCATTATTGCCCGTTATTTTTTCTGATGATAAAACACATCGAATTCAAACTGCCATGAGAAAGGTTTCGGTTTGTTGCTATTATCAAAGGCAACGGCTTGCGCATACAGTTCGTCCGTCAATAATTCCGGCACGACGCTAATCAAACTGGTACAAATATCTCGCGCCAAAAGTTATTGTTGCAGAAAAATTTGTTCGTCAGCCATACTATCATTAAAAATACGATTCAGTAGGTCCAATAATGGATTGTTTTGTAAGAGCTGATGCCGATATTGCTTTGCCTGTACAGAATCGCCAATAAACCAGGAGGCAAACGCCCCAACGGCAGGGCGATTAAGCCGGTCGATGGCCAAAACCAACCAAATTTTTTCAGTTCCGTCCGCAATATCAAAAGGGGAAATGCGTTTTGCGAGATGCTCAATCCGCCTATTCGTCCACCAATCCCCTGCGTTTTGCGACTGCATTGCTTGTGACATCAAATGATTTAAAAAAGCGCGGTCATCGGTCGTATCGATTTTTTGTAACAGCGTTTCTTCCGCCACCTGCTGTGCCTGATAGGCATCGCGCCGATGATGCCTCTCGAGAATATCCCCTATGTGCGCTAACAACAGCAGCAATACGACCGCATGGCACCCGGCCCAAAGGTGGTGTGGTTGGCGTAATCGGTGGCTAAACAGTAGCGCCAGCAATAAACTAAGCCCCAGTATCCACCCTGCGCCAATCGGGAAGAAAAGCGTTTCATCACCCGCAGCAAACCGTAGCAAAAGAACCAGCGTAATCTGTGGCAAAGCAATCCACAGCAACACGCGACGAGGCGTTTGGAACAAAAAAGCCAGGCAAATAACAATGAAGAACAGAATAAGATAGCCGCCTGCAGTAAACATCCAGAACGTCAGCAGCCGCCATCCCTCCTCACTGATTCTCATCGAATATCACTGGTCCGCCTTTACGACGCCGGATTCACCAGCATTTGTCCAATCGAGCCGCGGTCGGCCATTTCCAGCGTCTGGCTATTGAAATAGAACGGGAAGTGCGGCCAGGACGGCTGACCGTAATAGACCAGCAGTTCGACTTGCCCATCCACCCAGACGGTATCTTTCCAGCCTCTATCTTCCGGGAACGGCATAGCGCCGTTGACGTTACGAATCAGGAAAGAGACGCCCTCAATATGGAACGACTGCGGCATATCGGCGCGTACCGTCCAGCGCTCCCAGGTGCCTTGTTGGGCGGTAATATCAATGCGATTCACATCCCATAGTTGGCCGTTAATCCCCGGATCGTCACCAAGACTGATGTCCCGGCTGCGGACAGGCGCGCCGCTCATGATCTCCGTCGGCAACAGACGCATCGGCAGATTATCGGTCACCAGCGGCAGCAATCCGGTTGGTCGTAACGTCAGCACCAGGGTAGAAACCAGAATACTGGAAGGCTCAAAGAAACCGCGAATCCGATCGACTATGCTGGCCGCCTCCCCGCAGGTGATCGAGACTTCGTCGCCGTTGGTCATATCAACCAGGATTTCACGTCGCTCGCCGGGCGCCAGTGACAACTGTTTGACGGAAACCGGCGCAGGTAAAAAGCCCTGATCGCCTGAAATCACATGCAGCGCCCGGCCATCGCTCATCTGAAGCTGATAGCGCCGCGAGTTCGAGGCGTTCAACAACCGTAACCGCACCCAGCCGCGGGACACTTCGACATAGGGGCTTTGCGCGCCGTTCACCAGCAGCGTATCGCCAACAAAACCACCGCTTCCCGGTTCGCTGTACTCCGGCGTCCCAAAGTTATCCAGCCGTTT
Organism: Salmonella sp. NW38; assembly: GCF_051807745.1. Lineage (NCBI taxonomy): Bacteria > Pseudomonadati > Pseudomonadota > Gammaproteobacteria > Enterobacterales > Enterobacteriaceae > Salmonella > Salmonella sp. NW38. The sequence continues at coordinate 114,378 of NZ_JAMMTO010000005.1, forward strand.
ATCCTGGATAATGACGGGAAAATCATCCACGCCGTAATGGTTCGGAATGGGCAGCGTTTTACTGATGTCGTCTTCGACCAGCCACATTCCGGCCAGGCCGTTATACACCTGCTGCGCGGTACGGTTAGGCGTGTTAGCGTGATACCACAGCGTCGCGGCGCTCTGACGAATCGGCAACACCGGCGCCCAGTCCGCGTTCGGCGACATCATACGCGCCGGGCCCCCCATCAGCGGCCCCGGCACCAGTAGACCAGCAACCGTCATGGAGACATTTTCCGCCAGGCGGTTGCTATAGATGAGTTTAACGTCATCGCCTTTCCAGACGCGGATTGTCGGCCCCAGATAACGACCGTTCACTCCCCAGACCGGTGCGCGCGTACCTTGCGTAAAGGACCAGTGCGCTCGCTGTAGCGTCATAAACAACGGCTGCCCGCGACGGGACTCCAGCAACGGCGGAACAGGCAACGGCTGTTGCTGACCGGCAGCATTCGCCCTGAGGGGAATCGCGCCTGCACATAGTGCGATTCCCGATGCCTGAAGAAACTGACGCCGACTGAATGACATATAAGCTCCATGTAAAACAGGCTAAAGAGTTGTGCCTGAAAAAATGATTTCTACAATAACAGAGTAAGGCTGCTTAAACCTTACCGGTCGCTTCACGTTCCGCAACCTCTTTATCAAGTTCCGCGATTTTTTGCTCCATTAACGCACGGCAGTGGGCCGCCAGCTCGCGAACCTGATCTTTACCATATTCGCTGACGTCGACTGGCGGCAGCATTTCCACAATAACCAGTCCGTTGTTCAGGCGGTTTAGATTGACTTTGTTAGAGGTGTTGGAAACGCAGACAGGAATGATCGGCACACCAGCCGCGATAGCCGCATGAAACGCGCCGGTTTTAAACGGCAGCAGACCGCGTCCCCGGCTACGCGTACCTTCAGGGAACATCCAGATAGAAATACGGCGCTTTTTAAAATGGTTAACCACTGCCGCAATGGTGCTATGCGCTTTGGCGCGGTTATTACGGTCAATCAACAGATTACCGGTCAGCCAGTACAGTTGCCCAAAAAACGGGATCCAAAGCAGGCTTTTTTTCCCCACCGTCACCGTTGGCGGCTGCACAATATTCGACGCCGTGACCATATCATAATTATTCTGGTGGTTAGCGATATAGATAGCATTGCCATAGCTTTCCGCGTCGGCGGGTTTGCGGCACTCCACTTTCAGGCCAAACAGCGGGGCCAGACGACCGAACATATGTCCAAACGTCGCCACGTGTTTTGGGTTACGTGGGCTGAAAAGGCAGTAAATAGAACCGAAAACACAGACCAGAATGGAGTAAATAACGGTAACAATAAGACGAAAAATATATAGCATAACAACCTCTGAAGGCCTAAGAGCCCGGCATTCTACGTCACCTGAAATTCAGGTTAGGATTTTGGTAAGTGTGGCTCTCTGGAAAAACGTATTGTTAATCGCAATGCACGAATAAACAACGGTTTTACGGGAAATTTTAATGTTAATCCGATCTGAAACCGTAGGCCGGATAAGACGCTACTGCGTCGTCATCCGGCAACGGCAGAGCGCTGGATGGCGGCTTAAATGCCTTGTCCGGCCTACGGGTGCCCCTGTCTTACTCTTCGCTGTCGCCATGACTTACGCGATGCGGTGAATCAATCTCAATGCGATCGATACGCTGCAGGCCGCGCATTAATGTGCCACGGCGTCCGCGTTCGCCGACCACCTTTTGTAACTCTTCAGGGCGCAGTTTGATTTTGCGCTTCCCGACATGGATAGTCAGAGTGCTTTGTGGCGGCAGCACGTACAGGTGCGCCAGTCCATCATCGCCTTTCGCCGCTTCCGCAGAGGGGATATTAATGATCTTATTCCCTTTGCCTTTCGACAGCTGCGGCAGAGAGTCAACCGGGAACATCAACATCCGTCCGGCCTGGGTAATCGCCAGCAGCATATCGTGCTCGTCTTCAATCACCAGCGGCGGCATGACGTGCGCATTTTCCGGCAGTGTAATCAACGCTTTACCGGCACGGTTACGGGCAACCAGATCGTTAAACGTACAAACGAAGCCGTAGCCCGCATCCGACGCCATCAACAGTTTCTGGTCATCGCCTTCCATCAGCATATGCTCTACGGTCGCCCCCGGCGGCAGCGTGAGTTTGCCGGTCAGCGGTTCGCCCTGCCCGCGCGCCGACGGAAGCGTAATGGGATCAATAGCATAGCTGCGCCCGGTTGTATCAATAAACACCACCGGTTGATTGCTCTTACCTTTCACCGCGGCTTTAAAGCTGTCGCCCGCTTTATAGTTAAGCCCCGGCGCATCAATATCATGACCTTTGGCGCTGCGCACCCAGCCCATCTGCGACAGCACGATAGTCACCGGTTCGGACGGCAGCATATCGTGTTCGCTCATCGCTTTAGCTTCTTCGCGCTCACGCAGCGGAGAACGGCGATCGTCGCCATAGGCATCGGAATCTGCCTGTAGCTCTTTTTTCAGCAAGGTATTCATTTTGCGTTCGGACGCGAGAATGCCCTGCAACTGGTCCCGCTCTTTTTCCAGCTCGTCCTGCTCACCGCGAATTTTCATCTCTTCCAGTTTGGCGAGATGACGCAGTTTCAGTTCGAGAATCGCTTCCGCCTGGGTTTCGCTGATGCCGAAACGCGACATCAGCGCGGGTTTCGGCTCATCCTCGTTACGGATAATCTCAATCACTTCGTCGATGTTGAGAAACGCCACCAGCAAACCTTCGAGGATATGCAGGCGCTTAAGCACTTTCTCCAGACGATAGTTCAGACGACGACGCACCGTGTCGCGGCGGAACGCCAGCCACTCGGTGAGGATCTCCAGCAGGTTTTTCACCGCCGGACGACCATCCAGACCGATCATGTTCAGGTTAATACGGTAGCTTTTTTCCAGATCGGTGGTGGCGAACAGATGGTTCATCACCTGCTCCATATCCACACGGTTGGAGCGCGGGACAATCACTAAACGCGTCGGGTTTTCGTGATCCGATTCATCGCGCAGGTCGTCCACCATCGGCAGTTTTTTATTGCGCATCTGCGCAGCAATCTGTTCCAGCACTTTCGCGCCAGACACCTGATGCGGCAGCGCGGAAATTACCACGGCGCCGTCTTCTTTGGTCCATACCGCGCGCATACGCACGGAGCCACGCCCGTTTTCGTAAATTTTACGAATTTCCGCACGTGGGGTAATGATCTCCGCTTCGGTCGGGTAATCCGGCCCCTGGACGATATCCAGCAACTGATCCAGCGTCGTTTTCGGCTGCTCAATCAGCGTAATCGCCGCTTTCGCCACTTCGCGCAGGTTGTGCGGCGGGATATCTGTTGCCATGCCCACCGCTATACCGGTGGTGCCGTTCAGCAGGATGTTCGGCAGACGCGCCGGTAACATTTTCGGTTCCTGCATCGTGCCGTCGAAGTTTGGCACCCAGTCCGCCGTCCCCTGACCGAGTTCGCTTAGCAGCAGCTCGGCGTATTTGGACAGGCGAGATTCGGTATAACGCATTGCCGCGAATGACTTCGGATCATCCGGCGCGCCCCAGTTCCCCTGCCCGTCGACCAGCGGGTAACGGTAAGAGAACGGCTGCGCCATCAGCACCATGGCTTCATAGCAGGCGCTGTCGCCGTGCGGATGATACTTACCCAGTACGTCACCGACGGTACGGGCGGATTTTTTAAATTTAGCGCTGGCGTTCAGCCCCAGCTCTGACATCGCATAGACGATGCGGCGCTGTACCGGCTTCAGGCCGTCGCCAATAAACGGCAACGCACGATCCATGATCACGTACATGGAGTAGTTTAAGTAGGCGTTTTCCGTAAATTCATGTAGCGCAAGGCGCTCTGCCATATCGCTCATTAACAGGGGATCCTCAATCTGCATGCTGACCGTTCGGACGGCAATATTGCCGCAGATAATACCCTATCTCACGGTCTGAGTCACAAACCGTGAGACAGGTGGCAAGGAAGTTAACGAAGCGGCAGATAGATATCCGTCAGCAGCTCATGTTCCGCGACCTCATAGACGAAATTCAGGTACTGGAAGAAGACCGGAAAATCGCGCAGCGTCTCGCCGCTGGCCGGTAGCCATTCGCGGAATAAATACCACACGCTCTCCGGGAGGCTGTCGAGCGATCCCTGATGGCGTACCACCGCGCAGCGCCCGCCAGGAATCTCGCTATTCACCACGCCAACGTCATTTTCGGCTATCGGCTGGTGGACGCTGCCGCAGATATCAAAGCGGAATTGATCCGGCGGCGTCGTCTGCGGGTCGTGCCAGGCAATACCAAAAGTTTGACTGCTGGCAATCGGCGACTGGCCCGTTTCGCGCCGCCATGCAATAAATTTCGCCGCGCTGGCGTTGACCTTATCCGGATGCCCCAGATGCGTCAGCATCGCGACGCGGGTAGGTGGAAATTCAACGATTTTTACGTCCATGACATGCTGCTCCTGTAACGCAAGTTTAGGAACGCGTTGGTGCCAGGCCAGCCAGTCCGGCGATTGCCGAAACCGGCGCGGGCTTTGACCAAACGCGGTTTTGAAAGCACGTGTGAACGACTCCGGATTCTGAAACCCGGCATCCAGCGCGATATCGATAACTTTATCCTGCGGGTTAAACGCCAGCCGCCATGACGCGCGGCGCAAACGCAACCACTGGATATAGCGATAGAGCGGAAGCCCGCTCCAGGTGGTAAACTGCCGGTGAAAATGAAACGGCGAGCTGTGCGCCATCCGGCTTAACGCCTCAATCGACAGAGGCTCATCCAGATGACGCTCAATGTGGTCGCAAACGCGCCGCAGACGTTCGGAATAAGCCGCGCTGATCAGGTCATTCATCACTGCCTCCTTGTGGCCTATTCTGCCCACCGGGCGGCTGTGAATCCTGACCGATCTTGCGCAATGTGGGATTACGGATTCACTTTACGAATCTGTTTTACGTCGATTTCGACAGAGTTCCAGTCTTTATCCACTTCGCCCTGAATTTCAACGGTATCCTGCGGGGTTACGGTCAGGCCGTTCCAGCGCTTGTGGTCAATATCCACATTGATAGTACCGGTCGCATCTTTAAACACATACAGGTCGTCGGAAATGCGCTCGACGATATTCCCGCGCAGCGTTACCCACGCATCGTCACGCAGCGATTTAGCGCTCTCTACCGTCGTGCTGCTGCCGTTCGGGCCGACAAATCCGCCGCCTTGCGTTTGCGTTGCCGACGGGCCGGAGAAACCGCCCTGCTGAGCCGCCAGAACCGGGGTAGAACACAGTGCCATAACGGCAACGATTGCAGCTAATTTTTTCATGATTACTTTTCCCTTTCATGTCGTTTCAGATCCATTTAATAAGGTAATCCTTAACAACTTCTTAAGGCAAAAAAAGAATCTTTTTTTCTGTACATCGCCTGCGGCGACAAGGTTAACTGACGGCAACGCGAGTTACCGCAAGGAAGAACAGATGCGAATTTTACTGGTAGAAGATGACACACTTATTGGCGATGGCATAAAAGCGGGCCTGAGTAAAATGGGTTTCAGCGTCGACTGGTTTACCGAGGGACGTCCGGGCAAAGAGGCGCTTTACAGCGCGCCTTATGATGCGGTTATTTTAGATTTGACGCTGCCAGGCATGGACGGACGGGATATTTTGCGCGAATGGCGCGAAAAGGGTAAACAGGAACCGGTCCTGATCCTGACGGCGCGCGACGCGTTAGCAGAGCGCGTCGAGGGGCTACGTCTGGGCGCCGATGACTATTTATGTAAACCTTTCGCGCTCATTGAGGTCGCCGCCCGTCTGGAGGCGCTGGTACGCCGCGCCAGCGGTCAGGCCAGTAGCGAATTGCGCCACGGCCAGGTGACGCTCAATCCAGGCAATCTCGTCGCGACGCTTGCCGGCGAACCGCTGGCCTTAAAACCAAAAGAGTTCGCGTTGCTGGAACTCTTACTGCGCAACAAAGGTCGCGTGCTGCCGCGCAAGCTTATTGAAGAGAAGCTGTATAACTGGGATGACGACGTGTCCAGCAATGCAGTGGAAGTCCATGTTCATCATTTACGCCGCAAGCTCGGCAGTGAATTTATTCGCACCGTACACGGCATCGGCTATACCCTGGGTGACGCATGAAATTGACGCAACGTCTCAGCCTGCGCGTCAGGCTGACGCTTATTTTTCTGATTCTGGTCTCCATCACCTGGGCAATCTCCAGTTTTGTGGCCTGGAGAAAGACGACGGATAATGTCGACGAGCTGTTTGACACACAGTTGATGTTGTTCGCCAGACGGCTTAGCACCCTCGATCTTAACGAGATCAACGCCCCGCAGCGCATGGCGCATACGCCAAAGAAATTAAAACATGGGCATATCGATGACGATGCGCTGGCATTCGCCATCTTTTCCGCTGACGGCAAAATGTTGCTGCATGATGGCGACAACGGCCAGGATATTCCGTATCGCTATCGCCGGGAAGGTTTCGACAATGGCTATCTGAAGGATGACAACGACCTCTGGCGTTTTTTGTGGTTGAACTCGGCGGACGGTAAGTATCGTATCGTCGTCGGTCAGGAGTGGGATTACCGCGAAGATATGGCGCTGGCGATCGTGGCGGCGCAATTAACGCCGTGGCTGCTCGCCCTTCCCTTCATGCTACTGATTTTATTACTCCTGCTTCACCGCGAGCTCAGACCGTTGAAAAAACTGGCGCAGGCGCTGCGCTTCCGGTCGCCGGAATCGGAAACACCGCTCGACGCCAAAGGCGTACCGAGCGAGGTTCGCCCACTGGTCGAAGCGCTTAATCAGCTTTTTAGCCGCATCCACTCCATGATGGTGCGCGAACGGCGATTTACCTCCGACGCTGCCCATGAATTGCGCAGCCCGCTGGCCGCGCTGAAAGTACAAACCGAGGTGGCGCAGCTCTCGGGCGACGATCCGCTCTCACGCGATAAAGCGCTGACCCAGCTCCATGCGGGGATCGATCGCGCCACGCGGCTGGTCGATCAGCTACTGACGTTATCGCGTCTCGACTCGCTCAATAATTTGCAGGATGTGGCGGAGATTTCGCTGGAAGAGCTGCTGCAGTCCGCGGTAATGGATATTTATCATCCGGCGCAGCAGGCGAATATCGACGTGCGTTTACAGCTTAACGCCCATGACGTCATACGTACCGGCCAGCCGCTACTCTTAAGCCTGTTAGTGCGTAACCTGCTGGATAATGCGATTCGCTACAGTCCGCAGGGCAGCGTCGTCGACGTTACCTTACACGCCCGCAGCTTCACCGTCAGAGATAATGGCCCCGGCGTAGCGCCAGAGATTCTGACGCATATCGGCGAGCGTTTTTACCGCCCGCCAGGCCAAAGTGTGACCGGCAGCGGTCTGGGATTATCAATCGTCCGTCGCATCGCTACGCTGCACGGCATGACGGTGTCGTTTGGCAACGCCGCGGAAGGTGGATTTGAGGCCATAGTAAGTTGGTAACAGAGACTTTTGCCAAAAACGCAAAAGACTTTGCACATTTTGCTAATTTCACTGCACCGCCCGTCAGCGTAGAATCAGCAGCAAACGCATTTCTTGAGGACACAAAATGAGTAACATCCTGATTATCAACGGGGCGAAAAAATTCGCGCACTCCAACGGCCAGTTAAATGACACCCTGACCGAAGTTGCCGATGGGCTGCTGCGCGATCTGGGTCATCAGGTTAAGATCGTCCGCGCCGACAGCGACTATGACATTAAAGAAGAGGTGCAGAATTTCGTCTGGGCTGACGTGGTGATTTGGCAGATGCCAGGCTGGTGGATGGGCGCGCCATGGACAGTAAAAAAATATATGGATGATGTCTTTACCGAAGGTCACGGCACGCTCTATGCCAGCGATGGCCGCACGCGTTCCGATGCCGCTAAAAAGTACGGTTCCGGCGGTCTGGTGCAGGGGAAAAAATATATGCTGTCACTGACGTGGAACGCGCCGATGGAAGCATTTACCGAAAAAGATCAGTTTTTCCACGGCGTAGGCGTAGATGGCGTCTATCTGCCATTCCATAAAGCCAACCAGTTCCTGGGCATGGACGCGCTACCAACGTTTATTGCCAACGACGTGATTAAAATGCCGGATGTTCCGCGCTATACCGCAGAATATCGCAAGCATCTGAGCGAAATTTTTGCTTAACTGGTCATCCTGGAATTAGAAGGAGTTAACCATGCTTACCGTCATTGCCGAAATTCGCACGCGTCCGGGCCAACATCACCGTCAGGCCGTCCTCGACCAGTTTGCGAAAATTATTCCAACCGTTCTTAAAGAAGAGGGGTGCCACGGTTACGCGCCGATGGTGGATCATGCCGCGGGCGTGAGTTTTCAGACTTTGGCGCCTGACTCGATCGTGATGATTGAACAGTGGGAAAGCGTTGCGCACCTTGAGGCGCATCTGCAAACCCCGCATATGAAAGCCTATAGCGACGCGGTAAAAGACGATGTGCTGGAAATGAATATTCGTATTCTGGAATCCGGCGTTTAAGTTATTACCCTCGTCTGACGTCGGCCCTGATGCGATGCGCAAGTGTCGCCATCAGGCTGCGGCGTCATGTCGGATTCGCTTATCCGGCCTGCGGCGCGCAGACCGGATAAAGCGTGCAACAACCGTTACACGTCGAGATCCGCGAGATCGCCTTTTTCCTGTAGCCAGTTGCGTCGATCTTCAGAACGTTTCTTCGCCAGCAGCATATCCATCATCGCGTTAGTACGCTGATCGTCTTCATCGCTAATGGTGAGCTGCACCAGGCGGCGAGTATTTGGATCAAGCGTGGTTTCGCGTAACTGCATCGGGTTCATTTCACCCAGGCCTTTGAAACGCTGTACGTTCGGCTTACCTTTCTTACGCTTCAGTTGTTCCAGTACGCCCGCCTTCTCTTCTTCCGTCAGCGCGTAATAGACCTCTTTACCCAAATCGATACGGTATAGCGGCGGCAGCGCGACGTAGACATGACCATTCTTCACCAGCGCGCGGAAATGTCTGACAAACAGCGCGCAAAGCAGAGTAGCGATATGCAAACCATCGGAGTCCGCATCCGCCAGGATACAGATCTTGCCGTAGCGCAGCTGACTCAGATCGTCGCTGTCCGGATCGATACCGATCGCCACGGAAATATCATGCACCTCTTGCGAGGCCAGCACTTCATCGGAAGAGACTTCCCAGGTGTTAAGGATCTTACCTTTGAGCGGCATGATCGCCTGATATTCGCGATCGCGCGCCTGCTTGGCGGAACCGCCTGCCGAATCCCCTTCCACAAGGAACAGCTCGGTCCGATTAAGATCCTGCGCGGTACAGTCCGCCAGTTTCCCCGGTAACGCCGGACCGCTGGTGAGCTTTTTGCGCACCACTTTTTTTGCGGCGCGCAGTCGCCGCTGCGCGCTGGCAATCGCCATCTCTGCCAGTTGTTCCGCCGCCTGCACGTTCTGGTTCAGCCACAGGCTGAAGGCATCTTTCACCACGCCGGAAACAAATGCCGCACATTGACGCGACGACAGACGCTCTTTAGTCTGCCCGGCAAATTGCGGGTCCTGCATTTTCACGGAGAGCACATAAGCGCAGCGATCCCAGATATCTTCCGCCGACAGTTTAACGCCGCGCGGCAGAATATTGCGGTATTCGCAAAATTCGCGCATCGCGTCGAGCAGGCCCTGGCGCAGACCGTTGACGTGCGTCCCCCCCTGCATGGTCGGGATCAGGTTGACGTAGCTTTCCGTCAGTAATTCGCCGCCTTCCGGCAGCCACAATAGCGCCCAGTCAACCGCTTCCGTTTCACCGTTAAAATTACCGATAAACGGCTTTTCCGGCAGCGTCGGCAGGCCATTTACCGCTTCGCCCAGATAGTCGTTCAGGCCATCCTGGTAGCACCAGCGCTGCTCGCTGTTATTCACTTCATCTTTAAAAGTGATTTCCACGCCGGGACACAGCACCGCTTTTGCTTTCAGAACGTGCATTAAGCGAGAGACAGAAAAACGCGGGCTGTCGAAGAAACTTTCGTCCGGCCAGAAATGGACGCTGGTGCCAGTATTACGTTTACCGCAGGTGCCGACAACCTGCAAATCCTGCACTTTTTCGCCGTTTTCAAACGCGATGTTATAGACCTGACCGTCGCGGCGCACGGTCACTTCCACGCGCTTTGACAGGGCATTTACTACCGAAATCCCCACCCCATGCAGACCACCAGAGAACTGATAGTTCTTATTGGAGAATTTACCGCCGGCATGAAGCCGACAGAGGATCAGTTCTACCGCCGGAACCCCCTCTTCCGGATGGATATCCACCGGCATTCCGCGTCCGTCGTCAATCACTTCCAGCGATTGATCGGCATGTAAAATGACATCCACACGTTTGGCGTGACCTGCCAGTGCTTCATCCACACTATTATCAATCACTTCCTGACCCAAATGGTTGGGGCGGGTCGTATCGGTGTACATCCCCGGGCGGCGGCGTACCGGCTCAAGCCCAGTGAGTACCTCAATGGCATCAGCGTTATAAGTTTGCGTCATGGTTTAATTAGCAATTCGAATTGATTGTCAGCAACTGTGCAGTCCAAGAAAATCGACAATCTGGTTGAAATAATCTTCGAAGCCCGTGAATGCGTGATTACCACCCTCGGTCACTGTCTGACGGCAGGAGGCGTAATATGCCACCGCCTGGCGGTAATCCAGCACTTCATCGCCCGTCTGTTGCAGTAGCCAGATCAGGTCCGGCGCTTCCAGCGGGTCAATCTGCATGACTTTAAGATCATAAATATGGCGAGACTCTAGCACATATTGCTGCCCGGTGTAGGGGTTCTCGTTCTGACCGAGATAGTCGGTCAGTAATTCAAAGGGCCGCACGGCGGGATTCACCACCACAGCCGGCAGCATAAAACATTGCGACAGCCAGGTGGCGTAATAACCACCCAGCGACGATCCTACCAGCCCTAATGGCGCACCGCCATGCTCAAGCACGAGAGATTCCAGCAACTCCGCCGCATCGGCAGGATACGGCGGCAGCTGAGGGACGATCATCTCAACATGCGGATGACGCTCCGCCAGCCAGTTTTTTAGCTGGCACGCTTTTGCCGAGCGAGGGGAACTGTTGAATCCGTGCAAATAGAGAAGCGTAGACATCAGTATCCTTCCGAAGCGGTATCGGGTCGGAACCGGGTATCCTGCAGGCGATGCACTTCCGTCTCCAGGACGCCGTTCGCCCGGAGCTCCAGCGTACGCCAGCCCGGCGCGATAGTATCCAGCGTAAAGTTCGCGCAGTGTGGTTTGAACTGTACGCAGGTTGACGGCGACGCCAACAGACGGCGACCGTTCCAGTCAAGATCCAGCTCCTGGTGAATATGTCCGCATAACAGATATTTTACACGCGGGAAATTCGCCAGCACGCTATCCAGCTCACCGGCATTACGCAAGCTGTGCTGATCCAACCAACTGCACCCTGCCGGCAACGGATGATGGTGCAAAAGGAGCAATGTCTGTCTCTCTGGCGCATCGGCGAGCTTACGCTCAAGCCATTCCAGTTGGAACTCGCTCAGTTCGCCATGCGGGACGCCAAACACCTGGCTATCCAGCAACAAAATCTGCCATTGTTCACCGATTAACACGCGTTTAGCCGGGGAAATCCCCGCCTCTTGCAGCGCGCTGTACATTGCCGGCTGAAAATCATGATTGCCCGGTAGCCAAACGCAAGGCGCGCGAAAGCTTGCGATACCCTCAGCAAAATGCTGATAAGCCGCAGCGGATTGATCCTGCGCCAGATCGCCGGTGGCCACGATCAGATCATATTCATACTGTTGCGCCCGAATAGCCTCCAGCACAGCCTGGTAACTTTCCCAGGTATTGACGCCTAACAGCGTTTCATGCTTTTCGGCAAACAGGTGAGTATCTGTAATTTGTAAAATCCTGACTCGGGCCTCACCAGCCAGAGGTAGGGTTAACAGGCTTTCCAAATGGTGTCCTTAGGTTTCACGACGCTAATAAACCGGAATCGCCATCGCTCCATGTGCTAAACAGAATCGTAGCCAGTCGGCCAGAAACTGATTAATTTGATGCTTTTCGTCGCGTTGATGCAACTTTTTATTTGGATAATCATACCGCGCTTTGAAGCGAAAGATCTGCTGGCTTGAACACACTTCAGCCACCATCGCATCATGGTAGAGGCGCACCGTCAGCGACGGCAGGCTCCAGTAGGTGATGGCTGGCGCCGTTTGCTCGATCGTTACAAGCGTAGTGTATCGGGTCGATTCCACAATCGTTAACCGATATTGTACGTTGCCCACCTGATAGCTCACCGTTTCACCGGGGGCGTCATTGCGCGGCAGCAGGCGGCGCAATTGCGAAAAATTGGTTTCGCACAAACGCATCATTTCTGGGAAGTCAGGTGTATAACGCTTCATTTTTTCCACTCGTTTTTTAACTCTTGATGATGCAACTGAAGCCATTGCAAAGCGATGACTGCGGCTGCGTTGTCGATTTTCCCCTCTTCTACCCACTGGTATGCCTGTTCCCGGCTTACCACATGAACCCGAATATCTTCGTTTTCATCCGCCAGACCATGAATACCTGCCGCGGTCGTGGCGTCCACTTCACCCACCAGAATAGATGAGCGCTCGCTGGTTCCTCCTGGACTCGCCAGGTAACTGATGACCGGTCGGGTGCGGCCTACGGTCAGCCCCGCTTCTTCCATCGCCTCTCGCCGGGCGACCGCCTCAATGGTTTCGCCTTCTTCTATCATGCCGGCGACCATCTCCAGCAGCCACGGCGTAACGCTTGTGTCATACGCGGCAATACGAATCTGTTCGACCAGCACCACCTCGTCGCGTTCAGGGTCAAAGGGTAGCAAGACGGCGGCGTGCCCGCGCTCAAAAATTTCGCGCTTTACCTCGCCACTCATTTCTCCGTTGAATAAACGATGGCGGAATCGATACACATCCAATGAAAAAAAACCGCGATAGCGCGTTTCCCGTGCAATAATTTCTACATCGCTTTTGGTGAAAGTAACTGGCAAGTTGTCTGATTTACGCATTGTGCTGCCCTGCTAGCAATAATGATTAAATGATGAATTTCAAGGGTGGTTGACTGCTGTTTTATCACCCTTGTGGTAAATTGGTGCCAATTAAGGCTCGTATGGCACGTAACGCCAACTTTTTGCAGTGGCGGATTCTGCTAGAATCAGCAATTATTTTTACAAATTGATCAGCGCTAAATACTGCTTCACAACAAGGAATGCAAATGAAGAAATTGCTCCCCATCCTTATCGGCCTGAGCCTGTCGGGGTTCAGCACACTAAGCCAGGCAGAGAACCTGATGCAAGTTTATCAGCAAGCACGCCTGAGCAACCCGGAATTGCGTAAATCCGCTGCCGATCGCGATGCTGCATTCGAAAAAATTAACGAAGCGCGTAGTCCTTTACTGCCGCAACTGGGTTTAGGTGCCGACTACACCTACAGCAACGGTTATCGCGATGCGAACGGTATCAACTCCAATGAAACCAGCGCTTCCCTGCAATTAACGCAGACGTTATTTGACATGTCGAAATGGCGTGGGCTCACCCTGCAAGAAAAAGCAGCAGGCATTCAGGATGTCACCTATCAGACCGATCAGCAGACGCTGATCCTCAATACCGCGAACGCGTATTTTAAGGTATTGAACGCTATTGATGTGCTTTCCTATACCCAGGCACAAAAAGAGGCTATCTACCGTCAGTTAGATCAAACGACGCAACGTTTTAACGTGGGTCTGGTCGCCATTACCGACGTGCAAAACGCCCGTGCGCAATATGATACCGTACTGGCGAATGAAGTGACCGCCCGCAACAACCTGGATAACGCGGTAGAAGAGCTGCGCCAGGTAACCGGCAATTATTACCCGGAGCTGGCGTCGCTTAACGTCGAGCATTTTAAAACCGACAAACCCAAAGCTGTTAATGCGCTGCTGAAGGAAGCGGAAAACCGTAACCTGTCGCTGTTGCAGGCGCGTTTAAGTCAGGATCTGGCGCGCGAACAAATCCGTCAGGCGCAGGATGGCCATCTGCCGACGCTGAATTTAACGGCCTCAACCGGCATTTCTGATACCTCTTATAGCGGTTCTAAAACCAACTCCGCCCAGTACGACGATAGCAACATGGGGCAGAATAAAATCGGCCTGAACTTCTCCCTGCCGCTGTATCAAGGCGGGATGGTTAACTCGCAGGTAAAACAGGCGCAGTATAACTTCGTCGGCGCAAGCGAACAGCTGGAAAGCGCGCACCGTAGCGTGGTGCAGACCGTACGTTCTTCCTTTAACAATATTAACGCCTCCATCAGCAGCATCAACGCGTATAAACAGGCAGTCGTTTCCGCGCAAAGTTCTTTGGATGCAATGGAAGCCGGTTACTCGGTCGGTACACGTACCATTGTTGACGTACTGGATGCCACCACCACTCTGTATGATGCCAAGCAGCAACTGGCCAACGCGCGTTATACCTATTTGATTAATCAGTTAAATATCAAATATGCGCTCGGTACGCTGAACGAGCAGGATCTGCTCGCGCTTAACAGTACGTTGGGTAAACCTATCCCGACGTCGCCGGAAAGCGTAGCGCCGGAAACGCCAGAGCAGGATGCTGCCGCAGACGGTTATAATGCCCATAGCGCTGCGCCGGCAGTACAGCCGACCGCCGCTCGCGCCAACAGCAATAACGGCAATCCATTCCGGCATTGATAAGTTATTCGCTGGCGCTGCGCTTATCAGACCTGTGCCCTTGTAGGTCTGGTAAGCGCGGCGCTACCTGTCATAAAGCCGCGCCTGAACGTAAGACAACGTAAAGATCCTGCTATTCCGCCGCATTCTCGCCTTTTCTCGCTTCAATTTCGACCAGTCATCCTCTATTCTGAACGCATGTTGTATTTACCACTGGGTCCTGGAAGACAAATATGAAACGGACAAAATCCATCCATCACGCATCATTTCGCAAAAGCTGGAGCGCGCGGCATTTAACGCCGGTCGCCCTGGCGGTTACGGCTGTTTTTATGCTGGCTGGCTGTGAAAAAAGCGATGAAACCGTATCGCTGTATCAAAACGCTGATGACTGTTCAGCGGCGAATCCGGGCAAAAGCGCGGAGTGTACAACCGCGTATAACAATGCGCTGAAAGAGGCCGAACGTACTGCGCCTAAGTACGCTACACGCGAAGATTGCGTCGCTGAGTTTGGCGAAGGTCAGTGCCAGCAAGCGCCCGCACAGGCTGGCATGGCGCCGGAAAATCAGGCGCAGGCCCAACAATCCAGCGGCAGTTTCTGGATGCCGCTTATGGCAGGTTACATGATGGGACGTCTGATGGGCGGCGGCGCAGGCTTTGCGCAACAGCCGCTGTTTAGCTCGAAAAACCCGGCCAGCCCTGCATACGGCAAATATACCGATGCGGCAGGTAAAAACTACGGCGCGGCGCAACCGGGCCGGACAATGACCGTACCGAAAACCGCGATGGCGCCGAAACCTGCCACCACAACAACCGTTACCCGCGGCGGTTTTGGCGAATCCGTCGCCAAACAGAGCACCATGCAGCGTAGCGCTGCCGGTACTTCAACACGTTCGATGGGCGGCTGATACGCATGGAAAGAGTCAGTATTACCGAGCGCCCGGACTGGCGCGATAAAGCGACTGAATACGGGTTTAATTTTCACACTATGTATGGTGAACCGTACTGGTGTGAAGACGCTTATTACAAGTTAACGCTCGCCCAGGTGGAAAAACTGGAAGACGTTACCGCCGAGCTGCACCAGATGTGCCTCAAGGTAGTAGAACGCGTCATCGCCAGCGATGAGCTGATGACGAAGTTTCGTATTCCAAAACATACCTGGGGTTTTGTTCGCCAGTCCTGGCAAACGCAACAACCGTCGCTCTATTCCCGCCTCGATCTGGCCTGGGACGGCATCGGCGAGCCTAAGCTGCTCGAAAATAATGCCGACACGCCAACGTCGCTGTATGAAGCGGCGTTTTTTCAGTGGATTTGGCTGGAAGATCAGATCAACGCGGGCAATCTGCCGGAAGGCAGCGATCAGTTTAATAGCCTGCAGGAAAAGCTGATTGAACGCTTTGCTGAACTTCGCGAGCAGTACGGTTTTCAGTTGCTGCATCTCACCTGCTGTCGCGATACGGTTGAGGATCGCGGCACCATTCAGTATTTACAGGATTGCGCGGCCGAAGCGGAAATCGCCACCGAATTTCTCTATATCGACGATATTGGTCTGGGGGAAAAAGGCCAATTTACGGATCTGCAGGATCAGGTCATTGCGAACCTGTTCAAGCTCTATCCGTGGGAATTTATGCTGCGCGAGATGTTTTCCACCAAGCTGGAAGATGCCGGCGTGCGCTGGCTGGAGCCGGCCTGGAAAAGCATTATCTCCAATAAAGCGTTGTTGCCGCTGTTGTGGGAGATGTTCCCGGACCATCCGAATCTGTTGCCTGCGTATTTCGCCGAAGACGAACATCCGCCAATGGATAAATATGTCGTGAAACCGATCTTCTCCCGCGAAGGGGCGAACGTATCGATTATTGAGAACGGTAAAACGATCGAATCCGTGGAAGGCCCGTATGGCGAAGAGGGTATGATCGTGCAACAGTTCTATCCGCTGCCAAAATTCGGCGACAGTTACACCCTGATTGGTAGCTGGCTGATTAACGATCAGCCCGCCGGAATTGGTATCCGTGAAGATCGGGCGCTGATCACCCAGGATCTCTCCCGCTTCTATCCGCATATTTTTGTCGAAGGATAGATTCTCCTGTAAGCCCGATGCGCGTAGCGCCATCGGGCAATCATTCCGCGCCTTATCCGGCCTACCCCACCTGCACCGACAACATACTTATACTGCCCATCTCAATACCGTCGACCGGGATGGTGATAGGCTCCTTGCCGTCCCAGGCGCCAAGTACATACAGCAAAGGTAAAAAGTGCTCCGGCGTCGGGTTCGATAAGGCCCCCCCTTCATGTTGCAGATAATTCACCAGCGGGTGCTGTTCTACCGGCCCCTGCCACGTCAGATTGGCTTTCACAAAGTCATTAAATGACGCCGCCCAGGGATACGGTATATTGTCACCGTGCCAACGCACAGTCCGCAGGTTATGAACCACATTCCCGCTGGCCACCAGCATCACGCCTTCGTCACGCAGCGTCGCCAGCTTACGACCCACCTCAAAATGCCATGCCGCCGGTTTGGTACTATCAACACTAAGCTGCACCATCGGGATATCCGCATTCGGGTACATCTTGATCAATACGCCCCAGGAGCCATGATCAAATCCCCACGCCTCTTTATCGAGCGCGACGGGAACGGGAGCCAACAGTTCAACCAAACGCTGCGCCAGCGCAGGCGATCCAGGGGCCGGATAATGCGTGTCATACAGCGCCTGCGGAAAACCGCCAAAATCATGGAGAGTTTGCGGCCTTTCCATCGCTGTGACGCCCGTCCCGCGGGTATACCAGTGCGCCGACACCACCACTATCGCCTGTGGTCGAGGCAGGGCTTCCCCCAATCGCCGCCAGGCGCGGGTATAATCGTTATCGTCCAGCACGTTCATCGGGCTGCCATGCCCCAAAAACAATGCTGGCATACACGTTAAAGACATGATGTTATCCTTACAGGAAAGACATTTTGTTAACATCACCATACGCTTTCTTCACAGAGGAAGAACTCAGATAACTATGATGAAGATCATCAGTTATTTTGAAGGTCAGGTTCGGACGGCAAATTGATAAGGAGTAATGGATGTCAGTACCACTTATTCTGACCTTACTGGCGGGCGCCGCCACCTTTATTGGCGCGTTTCTTGGCGTTCTCGGCCAAAAACCGTCTAATCGCGTGCTGGCTTTTTCTCTGGGCTTCGCCGCAGGGATCATGCTGCTCATCTCGCTGATGGAGATGCTGCCCGCCGCGCTTGATACCGAGGGAATGTCGCCCGTACTGGGCTACGGAATGTTTATTATCGGCCTGTTGGGCTACTTCGGGCTGGACCGCCTGCTTCCTCACGCTCATCCGCAGGATCTGGTGCAAAAGAGGCAGCAGCCGCTTCCCGGCTCGATAAAACGCACTGCGATTTTATTGACGCTCGGCATTAGCCTGCACAACTTTCCGGAAGGGATCGCCACCTTTGTCACTGCCAGCAGCAATCTTGAACTGGGTTTCGGCATCGCACTGGCGGTGGCGTTGCACAATATTCCTGAAGGTCTGGCGGTTGCCGGTCCGGTTTATGCCGCGACGGGCTCAAAACGTACCGCGATTTTTTGGGCCGGTATCTCCGGCATGGCGGAAATTCTTGGCGGCGTGCTGGCGTGGCTGATTTTGGGCAGTCTGGTTTCGCCAATCGTTATGGCGGCTATCATGGCGGCAGTCGCCGGTATTATGGTGGCGCTCTCCGTCGATGAACTGATGCCGCTGGCAAAAGAGATCGATCCTAACAATAACCCCAGCTATGGCGTGCTTTGCGGTATGTCCATCATGGGGCTCAGTCTCGTCATTTTGCAGACGATAGGTATCGGTTAAGAGAAACCTCGCGCCGGATGCAGGCCTTTAGCCAGGCAACATCCGGCTGCCCGTCAAGGATATGCGCTATTTCTGCTCATTCATCACGCTGTCGCCTTCGTTCGTCTGGCGAAAACGTTTCGTTCGCGCTTCAAGTAATGCATCTCTGTCTTGCCGAAACGCTCTGCAATAACGCTTCATATGGCAAATATACCCTACTACCACCAGAACGATTAATATTATCCAATACCAGGCAATAAACATCCTTTTTACCCTTAAAATTTAACATCACTAAACATTTAACGTTAAAATTTTACATACCCTTATTTTGACGTATTCATATACTGGCATATTTGTGGAACAAATAAATGATTTTGATCATATAAATCAGTGGTGAAACACAATAATGAAAGAGGTATTAAGCAGAAAACAATGTCGATAAGATCACACTTCGTACTAATTTATATTGTTCTTAAAATATCACACTCCTACTATCGACTCACTCAGGCAATTAAAAAATATTGATACAAAATATACTTTAAAATAAGTAATAGCATCATGACTTATATTTAAAGACCAATCATTTACCTCATTTATCATTAATAAAAACATAGTATATACAGAAGTATTATATTTAGAAGTTGTATATAAGGAGATATATCCATGTTTGACCAATACCGGAAAACAATACTTGCCGGTGCCGTCGCACTGACATGCGGACTCACCGCAGCCAGTACGTTTGCCGCAGGTTTTCAACCGGCGCAGCCCGCAGGAAAATTAGGCGCAGTCGTTGTCGATCCTTACGGTAATGCCCCTCTCACCGCACTGGTGGAATTAGATAGCCATGTTATTTCAGACGTTAAAGTTACTGTACATGGCAAAGGGGAAAAAGGCGTTCCCGTTACTTATACCGTTGGGAAAGAGTCTTTAGAAACCTATGACGGTATTCCTATTTTTGGCCTTTATCAGAAATTTGCCAACAACGTCACAGTAGAATATAAAGAAAACGGCAAAGCCATGAAGGATGACTATGTGGTGCAGACGTCCGCCATCGTCAACCATTATATGGATAACCGTTCTATTTCAGATCTCCAGCAAACGAAAGTTATTAAAGTCGCGCCAGGATTTGAAGATCGCCTTTATCTGGTAAATACCCATACCTTTACGCCGCAGGGCGCTGAATTTCACTGGCACGGCGAAAAAGATAAAAATGCGGGCATTCTTGATGCCGGTCCGGCGGGCGGGGCTTTGCCTTTCGATATCGCCCCTTATACGTTTGTGGTCGACACCCAGGGTGAATATCGCTGGTGGCTGGATCAAGATACCTTCTACGACGGCCACGATATGAATATCAACAAACGCGGCTACCTGATGGGTATTCGTGAAACGCCTCGCGGCACCTTTACCGCGGTGCAGGGCCAACACTGGTACGAGTTTGACATGATGGGGCAAATTCTTGCCGATCATAAACTGCCGCGCGGGTTCCTGGATGCGTCTCATGAATCCATCGAAACCGTGAACGGCACCGTACTGCTGCGCGTCGGCAAACGCGATTACCGCAAAGAAGACGGCATACATGTTCATACGATTCGTGACCAAATCATTGAGGTCGATAAGTCTGGCCGCGTAGTAGACGTTTGGGATTTAACCAAAATCCTCGACCCTATGCGTGATGCGCTGCTCGGCGCGCTGGATGCGGGCGCAGTATGCGTGAACGTCGATCTGGCCCATGCCGGGCAGCAGGCGAAACTCGAACCGGATACGCCGTATGGCGATGCGCTTGGCGTTGGTGCCGGTCGTAACTGGGCGCACGTCAACTCTATCGCTTATGACGCGAAAGACGACTCCATCATCCTTTCTTCCCGCCATCAGGGTATTGTAA
The DNA here is from genome assembly GCF_051807745.1 of Salmonella sp. NW38. NCBI lineage: Bacteria > Pseudomonadati > Pseudomonadota > Gammaproteobacteria > Enterobacterales > Enterobacteriaceae > Salmonella > Salmonella sp. NW38. The sequence goes on from NZ_JAMMTO010000005.1 coordinate 134,784, forward strand.
AAATTGGTCGCGATAAGCAGGTGAAATGGATACTGGCACCGTCTAAAGGCTGGAATAAGCAGCTAGCCAGTAAATTGCTGAAACCGGTAGACGATCATGGTAAGCCGTTGACCTGTGACGAAAATGGCAAGTGTAAGGACACCGATTTCGATTTCACCTATACCCAACATACGGCATGGCTTTCCAGCAAAGGCACGTTAACGGTCTTTGATAACGGCGATGGTCGCGGCCTGGAGCAACCGGCTCTACCGACCATGAAATATTCCCGTTTTGTCGAATATAAGATCGATGAGAAGAAAGGCACCGTACAACAAGTTTGGGAATACGGTAAAGAACGTGGATATGATTTCTATAGTCCTATTACCTCGGTTGTTGAATATCAAAAAGACCGCGACACCATGTTCGGCTTTGGCGGTTCTATTAACCTGTTCGACGTTGGTAAACCAACAGTCGGCAAACTGAATGAGATTGACTATAAAACGAAAGAAGTGAAAGTTGAAATTGATGTGCTGTCGGATAAACCCAACCAGACTCACTATCGTGCATTACTGGTTCATCCAACGCAAATGTTTAAATAAATCACGGGAAGGAATTAATATGTCATCTAAATGGATTACCTCTTTATTTAAAAGCGTAGTATTAACCGCGGCATTGGTCACTCCTTTTGCGGCATCGGCTTTTACCGAGGGCACAGATTATATGGTTCTGGAGAAACCGATTCCTAATGCGGATAAAACGCTGATTAAGGTATTTAGCTACGCCTGCCCTTTCTGCTACAAATATGACAAAGCCGTAACAGGTCCGGTTTCTGATAAAGTAGCCGATCTCGTTACGTTCACCCCGTTCCACCTGGAAACAAAAGGCGAATATGGCAAACAGGCCAGCGAAGTATTTGCAGTCCTGATCGCTAAAGATAAAGCTGCCGGGATTTCGTTATTTGATGCTAAATCACAATTCAAAAAAGCGAATTTCGCCTGGTACGCGGCTTACCATGATAAGAAAGAGCGCTGGTCAGATGGGAAAGATCCGGCGGCATTTATTAAAACCGGGCTGGACGCCGCAGGCATGAGCCAGGCTGATTTTGAAGCGGCGCTGAAAGATCCTGCCGTTCAGGAGACTCTGGAAAAATGGAAAGCCGCCTATGACGTTGCCAAAATTCAGGGTGTTCCGGCTTACGTCGTCAACGGCAAGTACCTTATCTATACCAAAAACATCAAATCCATCGATTCTATGGCTGAACTCGTTCGGGAACTGGCCACTAAAAAATAAGCAGGGAAACGATTATGGATTTTATTAAGGGATTATGGCGAGACCTACGCGCAAGACCAGTAGATACGCTGGTGAGATGGCAGGAACAGCGCTTTCTGTGGCTGTTAATGGCCATCGCGATGGGAGGGTTAATTATCCTGGCGCACTCGTTCTTCCAAATCTATCTCTACATGGCGCCGTGCGAACAGTGTGTTTACATTCGTTACGCGATGTTTGTGATGGTAATTGGCGGGGTGATTGCGGCGATAAATCCCAAAAATATCGTGCTGAAGCTGATTGGCTGCATCGCGGCGTTTTATGGCAGCATTATGGGCATTAAGTTTTCTATTAAGCTTAATGGTATCCATCATGCGGTACATAATGCGGACCCCGATTCACTTTTTGGCGTGCAAGGATGTTCGACTGATCCGACCTTTCCTTTCAACTTACCGTTGGCGGAATGGGCACCGGAGTGGTTTAAACCTACCGGAGACTGCGGTTATGACGCGCCTATCGTCCCTGATGGCGTAACGCTCAGTAGCGTACAGCAGTGGTTTGTCGATCTCTACCAGCAGTCCGAAGGCTGGTATCTGCTTCCGCCCTGGCACTTTATGAACATGGCGCAGGCATGTATGTTGGCCTTTGGGTTGTGCCTGATTCTGCTGCTGGTGATGAGCGGCGCCTGGGCATTGAAACTGGCCAGAGGAAAATAACCTGAATAGATAAACCAAAGCAGAGGTCTGCATTCAGGCCTCTGCTTTTCTCACAATAATTTTACCATTCAGCTTATTCGTCGTCCTTTGAAACTGAACGATATGGCACCGAAAGAATACAAAAAAGCCGATGACATCTCATCGGCTTTTTTCAACCATGATCCGTTCGATCAGCTGGCTTTGCGCTCATGCGCCTGGCGGTAAGCCACCAGATCTTCAATCGTGACCACCGCCATATTATGCTGGCCTGCAAACGCGATACACTCCGGCGCGCGCGCCATCGTCCCATCGTCGTTAGTCAACTCGCACAGTACACCTGCAGGTTTAAAACCAGCCAGCGTCATCAGATCGATGGTCGCCTCCGTATGACCGCCGCGCGTCAGCACGCCGCCCGCCTGAGCGCGTAGTGGGAAAACGTGCCCCGGACGGTTAAGATCGGACGGTTTTGCGCCATCCTTAATTGCCGCACGCACCGTAGTGACACGGTCAGCGGCGGAAACGCCGGTGGTCACGCCTTCTGCGGCTTCAATGGTCACGGTAAAACCGGTGCCGTAGGCGCTGGTGTTGTTTTCCACCATCATTGGCAAGTCGAGCTGCTTACGACGGTCTTCAGTAATACACAGGCAAACAATACCGCTACCGTGACGAATGGTTAACGCCATCTGTTCTACGGTCATCGTCTCTGCGGGGAAAATCATATCGCCTTCGTTTTCACGATCTTCATCATCAAGCACCATCACACCGCGTCCTTCACGCAGCGCATCCAGTGCAAGTTCAACACGTTCAAAAGGCGTACCAAAAGAGGAAAGTAGCGTCTGATTCATGGTAAAAAAACCTCATTAACATTATGGTTACCAGAATCAGGGCAGTCTTAGGAGTGCCGACAAGCGGCAAAAAAATAACGTGAGCGGGTCCATGCCCGACTGGATCGTTACCCTCTCCCATCCGGACTTTAACCGTCGGCCCCGGAATTACACCGGATCTGCTGACCTTTTCGCTATGGCAAAAAGCGCTCGCGGGCTTTCAACCTGCTCTCCGCGTTCCGTCACGGCGCGCCGTGATGAGAAATGCGTTAAACATCGCTGATTTACCGCCGGTGGGGAATTTCGCCCCGCCCTGAGAATAAGCGGGTTAACTATAACGCTATTGATTACCTTCATCAACGCCTTTACTCCGTATGACGTCACACAATTCTGGTTTATGGCGTCCACATATCGCACTACAATAAGAGCTAACACTTACCAGTTCAGGGAAACCACAATGATTGACCCGAAAAAAATTGAGCAAATCGCACGCCAGGTTCATGAGTCAATGCCGAAAGGCATTCGCGAGTTCGGGGAAGATATCGAGAAAAAAATCCGTCAAACGCTGCAATCTCAGCTGACGCGTCTCGATCTGGTGAGCCGCGAAGAGTTTGATGTCCAGACTCAGGTCTTGCTGCGCACCCGGGAAAAACTGGCGCTGCTGGAGCAACGCCTCAGCGAACTGGAAGCTCGCGACAAGCCTGAAGAAGTAAAACCTGCGCCCGCCATCCCGCCAGTCGATCCACAAGAGTAAAAACGTGAACGGGCCTGACGGCCCGCTCATATAAGATCTGAATAATGCCCTGCACCTGTAAAGGGAGCCTGCATTAGTGTTCTAATTCTAACCTTTTCGCCTGAGTCGCCTGCTGGCAGTAAAGCGCGTAACGCTTGCAAAACCAGTCGCGGTGCTCCTCGTCCATATTGCCGGTTACCGCCTGGATATCAACAGGACGCCCCTCCGCCTGCATTCTGGCAAAACTGCGCGCCAGAAAATCGAAATTATTTAATGAATAGACGTTATTGTTGTTCATCAGCATACCCTCCAGTTATTGAATTCTGTTAAGGCTATATGCTTTTTCTGATTTCAGTATTTCCCTATATGTACGGCGGTTTTATACATAACGTGCGCAAATTTAATGCGCAAAATCACAATATTCACCAAAGATAACGACGGATAAATCGCTTTTCGGACTTAAGGAGATATGGGTCACATGATATTGTAACGCAATGAAATAACAAGCATGAAAATTATCACGCGAACACCCTTCTGAAGGCGGCGACAAGGATAGAAAATATGACCTTATTTGCGGAGTATAACAGCCCCTATCTGTTTGCCATCGCGTTCGTTTTCTTTATCGGCGTGCTGGAGATGATTTCTCTGATTTTTGGCCACTTTCTTTCAGGCGCGCTCGACGCCCATCTCGATCATTATGACGCCCTGTCATCTGGCCCTACGGGCCAGGCGCTTCATTATCTGAATATTGGACGCGTTCCCGCCCTGGTCGTCCTCTGTCTATTGGCCGGTTATTTCGGCCTCTTCGGTATCCTCATCCAGCATGGCGGGATCATGCTCTGGCAAGCGCCGCTCAGCAATCTGCTGCTGGTCCCGTTGAGCATTGTCCTGTCGGTCTTTGCCGTGCATTACAGCGGAAAAATCCTCGCGCCCTGGCTACCCAGAGATGAAAGCTCCGCCCTCAGGGAAGAGGAATTTATCGGCGGCATGGCGATTATTACCGGCCACGCCGCCGTCGCCGGTACACCTTGCGAAGGAAAATTTACCGATAAGTTCGGCCAGATTCACTATTTACTGCTGGAACCCGAAACGGGAAAAGAATTTAAAAAAGGAGACAAGGTGCTGATTGTCTGCCGACTTTCCGCAACGCGTTATTTGGCTGAGCGTACCTTCTATGTTTAATTGAGAGGAACTTACATAATGGATGATGTTTTTGGCATATTGCCATCATGGATGTTTACCGCCATCGTTGCGGTTATCGTCTTACTAATTATCGGGATCATTTTTGCTCGCCTCTATCGCCGCGCATCTGCGGAACAGGCGTTTGTCCGTACCGGGCTTGGCGGGCAAAAAGTGGTGATGAGCGGCGGCGCTATTGTGATGCCAATCTTTCACGAAATTATTCCGATCAATATGAATACCCTAAAACTTGAGGTCAGCCGTGCTACCGTCGACAGCCTGATCACCAAAGATCGTATGCGCGTTGACGTGGTCGTTGCTTTCTTCGTGCGTGTAAAACCCTCTGTTGAAGGTATTGCCACCGCCGCACAAACGCTTGGTCAGCGAACTCTGTCGCCGGAAGATCTGCGTATGCTGGTTGAGGATAAATTCGTTGACGCCTTACGCGCCACAGCAGCCCAGATGACGATGCATGAGCTACAGGACACGCGTGAAAACTTCGTTCAGGGCGTACAAAACACCGTTGCGGAAGATTTGTCGAAAAACGGCCTGGAACTGGAAAGCGTCTCATTAACCAACTTTAACCAAACGTCCAAAGAGCATTTCAACCCAAACAATGCCTTTGATGCCGAAGGTCTGACGAAACTGACGCAGGAAACCGAACGCCGCCGTCGTGAACGTAATGAAGTGGAACAGGATGTGGAAGTGGCGGTGCGCGAAAAGAACCGCGACGCGCTTGAACGCAAGCTGGAAATCGAGCAACAAGAAGCCTTTATGACTCTGGAGCAGGAGCAACAGGTTAAAACCCGCACCGCCGAACAAAACGCCAAAATTGCCGCTTTTGAGGCCGAGCGCCATCGTGAAGCAGAACAGACGCGCATTCTTGCTGAGCGGCAGATCCAGGAGACGGAGATCGAACGTGAGCAAGCAGTACGGTCCAGGAAAGTTGAGTCCGAGCGTGAAGTACGTATTAAAGAGATCGAACAGCAACAGGTGACAGAAATCGCCAACCAGACGAAATCTATCGCCATTGCCGCCAAATCCGAGCAGCAATCACAGGCGGAAGCGCGCGCCAACGACGCGCTGGCCGATGCGGTTCGCGCCCAGCAAAACGTAGAAACCACCCGCCAGACCGCCGAAGCGGATCGCGCCAAGCAGGTCGCTCTGATCGCCGCGGCGCAGGATGCGGAAACCAAAGCGGTCGAACTGACCGTTCGGGCAAAAGCAGAGAAAGAAGCGGCAGAATTGCAAGCCGCCGCCATCATCGAACTGGCGGAAGCAACGCGTAAAAAAGGTCTGGCGGAAGCCGAAGCGCAACGGGCGCTGAATGACGCTATCAACGTACTATCTGACGAACAAACCAGCCTCAAATTTAAACTAGCGCTCTTACAATCGTTGCCTGCTGTTATTGAGAAGTCTGTTGAACCGATGAGATCCATCGACGGCATTAAGATTATTCAGGTCGATGGCCTCAATCGCGGCGCGACGGCGGGCGACGTCGCCGCTGGCGGCGCTAACGGGGGAAACCTGGCGGAACAAGCCTTATCTGCCGCGCTCACCTATCGTACCCAGGCGCCGCTGATCGATTCGCTGTTAAACGAGATTGGCATCGCTGGCGGCTCGCTAAAGGCGCTGACCACGCCGTTGGTTTCATCGGCAACGGATGAGATTAATCGCGAAGCAACGATAAAAGAGCAATAACCCCCCGCCATATCTCCTGTCCCTGGTCATAAGACCGGGGATTTTTTTATCTTTTTTCCACCTTGTCTGTACAAAGCGTTATGACCAGCAGGCCATTTTGCGTGGGCGATCCAGTAACGCAAAATCGGCGGGAGAAAGCCCTTGCGCCAGACAGGCCACTCACCAACAATCGCGATGTCAGCAAGGGGCTGAAACGGGAAAGCCCCTCCCGAGGAAGGGGCTTTAATAAGGAAAGGGTTATGATGCACCAGGTCATCATACTGATTGTTCTGTTACTGATAAGTTTCGCAGCTTACTAACAGCCAATCAGAGGGGGGAGAGATCCCCTCTCACCCTTATTCCTTTACTTTAGGTCGAAAAAAAAGCAGCGTCAACCGCGAGATACGCGTCGAAACAAAATGTCCGACGCGCCTTCAAAATCAGCGCCTGCAGCGTCTGTAACGCCTGATGACGCGGTTTTACTTCTCGCTCTCGGTCTGGATCTTTTTGATGATATTGGTCGTGGAACAACCATCTTCGAAGTTCAGCACCATGACTTCGCCGCCGTTGGCCCAGACCTCTTCGCTGCCCGCGATCTCTTCCGGCTTATAGTCGCCGCCTTTTACCAGCAGATCCGGCAGAATACCGGCAATCAGTCGTTGCGGCGTATCCTCTTCAAAAGAGACAACCCAGTCGACCGACTCCAGCGCGCCCAGCACAATCATACGCTGTTCGAGCGGATTAACCGGACGGCTGTCGCCTTTCAGACGTTTAGTCGAGGCGTCACTATTGACCGCAACAATCAGGCGGTCGCCCAGTTTGCGCGCGTTCGCCAGATAAGAGACGTGGCCCGCGTGCAGAATATCGAAAACGCCGTTGGTCATGACCACTTTCTCGCCACGCTTACGCGCGCTGGCGACGGCCTGTCTCAACTCCTCTTCGGTCATGACGCCGAAGCCGGTATCCGCGCGTCCGCGCACTGCGTTTTCCAGCTCAATAGGGGAAACCGTTGACGTCCCGAGTTTACCTACCACTACGCCCGCCGCCGCATTGGCGAAATAACACGCCTCTTCCAGGGTATTTCCCGCCGCCAGCGTCGCCGCCAGCACGCCGATCACCGTATCGCCCGCACCGGTAACATCATAAACTTCCTGCGCCTGCGTCGGCATATGTAGCGGCGCTTTATTCGGTTGCAGCAGCGTCATTCCCTGTTCGGAACGCGTGACCAACAGCGCGGAAAGGTCGTAATCGGCAATGAGCTTCATACCACGTTCAACCAGTTCGTCTTCGCTTTTACATTTCCCCGCGACCGCCTCGAATTCAGAAAGGTTTGGCGTCAGCAGCGTGGCGCCGCGGTAACGTTCAAAATCCGTTCCTTTCGGATCGATGAGCACCGGCACGCCCGCCTGGCGCGCCAGGGAAATCATAGTCTGCACGCTGGTCAGAGCGCCTTTGGCATAATCGGACAATACCAGCGCGCCGATCGATCCCAGCGCCTGGTTGATACGCTCATGCAACGGCTGCGGGTCCACGCCCTCAAAGCCTTCTTCAAAATCAAGACGAATGAGCTGCTGATTACGTGATAGTACGCGCAGTTTGGTAATCGTCGGATGCGTCGGCACAGAAACGAAGTCGCACTTCACATTGACCTCCGCCAACGTTTTGCTCAGCGCGCGCGCGGCGTCATCAATACCCGTCAGGCCGACCAGACGGGCGTTCGCTCCCAGAGACGCAATGTTCATCGCCACGTTCGCCGCGCCGCCCGGACGTTCCTCAACGGTATTTACCTTAACCACGGGCACCGGCGCTTCCGGTGAAATACGGCAAGTGGGGCCATACCAATAGCGATCCAGCATTACATCACCCACAACCATGACGCCTGCACGTTCAAACGCTGGCAGATTTACTTTCATTCCTGTCTCCTGAGAGATTCAAAATTTGCGCGCGATAATAGCATAATTCAAACGGCTACCAGCCACTTCCGCCAGCTTGCCTGCACCAGCGCGCGCTCTTTGCTAAAACACGTCTGCGCCACATGACCGGGAAGCTCCTGCAACGCCAGGTGGTGCAGTTCATCACGCAGTGTGGTGTAGGCTACCGTCAGCGCCTGCGCCTCGTGATCATCCATAATGCCGTTTTGCGCCAGAAGCTCCAGGATGCGCACGTTATCAGACCAGCGCGTTAATTTAGGTTTTTCATGAGCGTAGCGCAGTACCAGATATTGCGCGATAAACTCAATATCCGTAATACCGCCTTCATCAGCTTTAATATCAAAACGATCGCGATGCTTATTGCCGAGATGCGCCCGCATTTTCTCGCGCATTTCACGCACTTCAGTCTGCAATGTCTTGCCGTCGCGCGCCGTCGTCATGATAGTGCGGCGTACCGCATCAAACTGTGAGGTAAGCTGCGGGTCGCCATATACCACGCGAGCGCGTACCAACGCCTGATGTTCCCAGGTCCAGGCTTCATGCTGCTGATAATCGGCAAACGCGTCCGCTGAAGTCACCAGCATTCCCGCCGCGCCAGAGGGGCGTAGACGCGCATCTACCTCATACAAAATGCCGGAGGAGGTGCGCGTACTGAACAGATGCATAATGCGCTGCGCCAGGCGCAGATAAAACTGCCGCCCGTCGATTTCGCGTTCGCCGTTGGTCATGACGTCCATCGGACAGTCATGCAGGAAGATGAGATCCAGATCGGAACTGTAGCCCAGCTCCCATCCGCCCAACTTGCCATAACCGACAACCGCAAACCCCCGCCCCTGGCGCTCGTCCAGATGCGCTGGCTGACCATAACGCGCAACCATTTGCGTCCACGCCTGCTGCACCACAGCATCAATCATCGCCTCCGCCAGCCATGTGAGGTGATCGCTCACTTTCATCACCGGCAGCGTACCGGCAATATCCGCCGCCGCAATCCGCAAAAGCTGTGCCTGTTTAAACTGGCGTAATGCCTCCAGTTGTTGTTCTTCGTCTTCTTCCGGCACGCGCAGCAAATATTGGCGTAATTCGTCGCGATAAGCGTCTGTAGCCGTCGGCTGATAAAGCGTGCCGGGGTCGAGCAGTTCATCAAGCAACAACGGATAACGCGCCAGTTGGCTCGCTATCATTGGCGAAGCGGCGCAGAGCATAATCAGGTGTTTCAGCGCGCCGGGAAATTCGCTCAGCAGCTCCAGATAGGTGGTGCGAGTGACAATCCCCGCCAGCAACGGCGTTATCCGCGATAGCGTAACAGCGGCGTCTTCGCGGGAACAGACATCAGCAAGCAGGTGCGGCATCAGTTGGTCCAGCACCTGCCGCCCGCGCGGGCCGATAGGGCGTTTATCCAGTTCCTTACGGAAGTCAGCGATGAGGGTCAGAACCTGTCGCCGATCCTCATCGGCTAAATGCGCCAGCACTGGCGTCGAATCATCCTCCTGTAGCGCATCCTGCCATACTTCACGCCACGGCTCTGAACGTTCTTCCTCCTGCGGGGTATCGGCTTCATCATCGCCAATTAATTCGTTGAATACGCGGCGTACATTAGCCATATGATCCGTCAGCTTGCCAACAAGCTGCGGCCAGTTCTCCGCCTTCATTCCCCAGGCCAGCCGCGTCCGATTCAGATCGTCGGCAGGCAACGTTTGCGTCTGTTCGTCATTGATGCTTTGCAGCAGATTCTCCAGACGACGTAGAAAAAGATAGGCCACGCGCAGTTGCGCCACGTCATTCTCAGGCAGCAAATGCAGCGCAGCGATAGCATCCAACGTCGGCAGTAACGAACGCGACTGTAGCGACGGCTCGCGTCCGCCGCGGATGAGCTGGAATACCTGCACGATAAACTCAATTTCACGAATACCGCCCGCGCCAAGTTTAATGTTGTCTTTCAAACCGCGGCGTCGCACTTCGCGGGCGATCATCCCTTTCATATTACGTAGCGACTGGATGACGCTGAAATCGATATAGCGGCGGAAAACGAAAGGTCGCAGCATGGCGCGTAATTCACGAGACCAGGCGTCGTCGTTATCGCCCATTAGCCGCGCTTTCACCATAGCGTAGCGTTCCCAGTCGCGTCCTTGTTCCTGATAGTAATCCTCCAGCGCGGCAAAACTCAGGACCAGCGGGCCGCTGTCGCCAAACGGTCGCAGGCGCATGTCCACCCGATAGACAAAACCATCCATTGTGGGCTGATCCAGCGCTTTGATCAGCCGCTGCCCGAGACGCGTAAAAAACTGGGCGTTATCGAGTTCACGGCGTCCGCCCCGGGTCTCGCCATGTTCCGGCCAGGCGAAAATCAGATCGATATCAGACGAAAAATTCAGTTCGCCGCCGCCCAGCTTGCCCATGCCTAAAATCAGCAGCGGCTGCGGAACGCCCTGCGGGTTACAGGGGGTTCCCCATTCGCGGCAACAGGCGGCATACAGCCAGTCGCGCGCCCCCACAATGAGCGTCTCCGCCAGATGGCTCAACTGTTGTAAAATAGTCTCATCGTCCACCAGCGACAGCGTCTGCGCCCAGGCGATGCGTACCATGATGCGACGACGAAAAAGCCTCAGTTCACGCATCAGCGAGGCGTCGTCACAGACACCTGCCAACGCCTCCTGTAACCAGCCAGCATAATGTCGCCATTCATCAGCCTGCGGCGATGCGGATTCCAGTTCGGCAAGCCACTCCGGATGCGCTATCACGCTATCCAGCGCAAAATCGCTAAATGTAAGTACTGACTTCGCCTGCACGCTAAGCGATGTCTCAGTAAATCCTTCTGGTAGGCGCTCAACAACGGTCTGCCAGTACTGCGATAAGGGTGAAGAGAGCGGCGTCATTTAGGGGATATCCTTTAAATAATGCCGGATGGCGGCATTTCGCCTGACCCGGCCTACAAGTCCGCATACCGTAAGCCTGATAAGCGCAGCGTCATCAGGCGCTTTCTACGGTTCTGATTATCGTTTTCCGCTGTGCAACCAGAACGGCTGCTGGTTAATGGCCTCATTACGGAAATGTTCAATTTCAATACGTTGTCCGGTAATAATGGCGTGACGCAATCCCTGCCAGTTCTCCAGCCATGCCTGCGCGACCATCGCATCATAATACCCGGCCAGCAGTAAAACGCTGTCGATATCGCGAGTCAAACGCGGCAACTGGTCGCGATACTTATCACCCAGCGGTTGTCCAAAAACCTTCTTTAATTCAGCAGCATGACGAGAAAGATGAATGTCGGCGAAACGCTTAAAAGAATCGGCCATTTTGGCCTGCGCCTTCGCGTCCAGAAATGGCTGCCAGGCTTTCGTCACCAGCCATTCCGTCAATGCCAGTTTCGCCATCGCCGTTTGCGTACTATAAACGGCTGTGACGGCGGACACCGCGGATGTCATCGTCGCTTCCGCCTGGGTAAGTAGATCACGTAAGTGAGCGCTCGCTTTACGCGGAACAATGCCACCAAAGAGCATTAAGGCATGGCGCACCAACCCCATAGCATCCAGCACGTGTTCTTTCGCCGACTCGTCGCCGCGCAGCCAGAGCTCTTCATGGTACTGCCACTGTGACAACGCCAGATCCAGCGAGGCCTCCAGCCCTTGCTCTACCGTGGCTTTCGCGGCAGTCCGCAGAATTGCCGTTGGTGTATTCTCTCGCGGCGCATTCCCCTGCGCCAGGTGATAACCTCGCGCCGCCTTACTCAGACTGCCCTGACGCAAACCGGTTTGCGACAGCAGTTGCTTCGCCAGTTTTAACACGGCGCGCGTATCGCCGCGAAGCAACTCAAGCTCCAGCTCACAAATCGGTTCGGCAAACTCGCCCGCTTTTACGTCGCCGAGATCGAGCGCAATTTCAATCCTGCTGCCGTCAACGTCCAGACACCATTTTTCCCGGTAAAAATCGGTACTGAACAGCGGCTGTACGCTTGATGCCAGGCCGGCGGGCAGGTTGCCATCCAGCCAGACCTCCGCCGGAAGTTGCGTCAGATCCAGCACGGGTTCGCTTAGCGCGACATTGTATTCGGGTCGCTGGTGCAGCCCGCCCGTTACCCGGCCGGCAATTTTCATGGTCATTTCATAGCGCCCATTTTCACCACGAATACGCAGCCCCATATCATGGCGGCGTAGCCAGTTATCAGGCGTTTCGAAGTAGATATTCAGTAACTGGCTGGGCGCATGATGCTCGCCGCCGAGCGTATGAAGATGATTTCGCAGCGCATCTACGGCGTCGTGATTGACGATAAACTTTAATTCGATTTCCTGAGCCATGGCCTTGTACTTATGGGTTATGTCACATCTGGGAAGATTCTTGGCGAACTTACCCGCATTATTTTTGTCAGTAGATAGTATTTTGCGCCAAATTGCCATGCAACGAGCAATTTGACGGGCGTAAAAGTTTGACGTAGCGGCAAAGGCGACACAGATGATTCCGATTGATGTCGACTACTTTGCGTAGCGACACTGATGCCGTTACTATCGTTCCACTTTCTCTGACAATAACGACAGCCTGATGCCAAAATTACGCCTGATTGGACTAACTTTACTTGCGCTTAGCGCCACCGCCGTCTCTCATGCTGAAGAGACGCGTTACGTTTCTGATGAACTGAATACCTGGGTCCGCAGCGGTCCGGGAGATAATTATCGCCTTGTGGGTACCGTCAACGCCGGCGAGGAAGTCACGCTCTTACAGAGCGATGCCAACTATGGTCAAATCAAAGACAGTTCTGGTCGTACTGCCTGGATACCGTTAAAAGAACTGAATACCACGCCAAGCCTGCGTACCCGCGTGCCGGATCTGGAAAATCAGGTCAAAACGTTGACCGATAAACTCAACAATATTGATACCACGTGGAATCAGCGCACCGCCGATATGCAGCAGAAAGTGGCGCAAAGCGACAGCGTCATCAACGGGCTAAAAGAAGAGAACCAGAAGCTGAAAAACGAGCTGATTGTCGCGCAGAAAAAAGTTAGCGCCGCGAATCTGCAGCTGGATGACAAACAGCGCACCATTATTATGCAGTGGTTTATGTATGGCGGCGGCGTATTGGGTATTGGCTTGCTGTTAGGGCTGGTGCTGCCGCATATGATCCCAAGCCGTAAACGCAAAGACCGCTGGATGAACTAAATCGCCTTCTCTGCGGCACTGTCTTATCATTAGAGGATGATCGTTTTTAAAAGGAAAGTGGCGTGAAGATTTATCTGGTCGGTGGTGCGGTTCGGGATGCGTTGTTAGGGCTACCGGTTAAAGATAAAGATTGGGTCGTTGTCGGCGCCACGCCGCAGGAGATGCTTGATGCGGGCTACCAGCAGGTAGGCCGTGATTTTCCTGTGTTTCTCCATCCGCAAACTCACGAAGAATACGCGCTGGCGCGTACTGAGCGTAAATCCGGTTCCGGCTACACGGGCTTCACCTGTTATGCCGCGCCGGACGTTACCCTGGAAGCCGATCTCCAGCGTCGCGATCTGACCATTAATGCTCTGGCGCGCGACGATGACGGCCAGATTATCGACCCTTACCACGGGCGCCGGGATCTGGAGGCGCGTCTACTGCGCCATGTCTCTCCCGCGTTTGGCGAAGATCCCTTGCGCGTATTGCGCGTGGCGCGTTTTGCCGCCCGTTACGCTCATCTGAGTTTCCGTATCGCCGATGAAACACTGGCGCTAATGCGCGACATGACCGCGGCAGGCGAGCTGGAACATCTGACGCCGGAACGGGTATGGAAAGAGACGGAAAATGCGCTTACCACCCGCAATCCGCAGGTTTACTTCCAGGTATTGCGCGACTGCGGCGCCCTGCGCGTCCTGTTTCCGGAAATCGACGCCCTGTTTGGCGTACCCGCGCCGGCAAAGTGGCATCCGGAAATTGATACCGGAGTTCATACGCTGATGACGCTGTCGATGGCCGCCATGCTCAGTCCGCAGCTTGATGTCCGTTTCGCCACGCTTTGTCATGATCTGGGCAAAGGCTTAACGCCGAAAAACCTCTGGCCGCGCCATCATGGCCACGGCCCGGCGGGCGTGAAACTGGTCGAACAGTTATGCCAGCGTTTGCGCGTCCCCAATGACCTGCGTGATTTAGCTAAACTGGTCGCCGAGTACCACGATCTGATCCACACCTTTCCGATACTCCAGCCGAAAACGATCGTTAAGCTGTTTGACGCCATTGATGCATGGCGTAAACCGCAGCGCGTCGAGCAGATTGCGCTGACCAGCGAAGCCGATGTCCGTGGACGTACCGGATTTGAAGCGTCGGATTACCCGCAGGGGCGCTGGCTGCGCGAAGCCTGGCAGGTGGCGCAGGCGGTACCGACGAAAAAGGTGGTGGAGGCCGGATTTAAGGGCATTGAGATTCGCGAGGAGCTGACCAAGCGACGAATTGCAGCGGTCGCCAACTGGAAAGAGAAGCGCTGCCCGAACCCCGCCAGCTAAACGCCATCCGGCACGATAAATTGCCTGATGGCGCTGCGCTTATCAGACCGACAAAACAGTTAGGCCGGACAAGGCGGTACGCCGCCATCCGGCAGGTCAATCATCAGAAGAAGACAACGTAAACGGCAGCCGCCACCACAAAGCGGTAAATCGCAAACGGAATAAACGAGATACGCTTAATCAGTTGCAGGAAGGTCTTGATGGCGATCAGCGCCACCACAAACGCCGTCACAAAGCCCACCGCGAACATTGGAATATCCGCTGCGGTCAGGAATGACCAACTTTTGTAGAGATCCAGAACCGTTGCGCCCATCATCATCGGCACAGCCAGTAAGAACGAGAACTCAGAGGCGGCGTAACGGCTGACGCCCATCAGCATCCCACCGGAAATGGTCGCTCCGGAACGCGAGAAGCCCGGCCACAGCGCCAGACACTGGAAACAGCCAATCATAAAAGCCTGACGATACGTCATATCATCCAGCCCCGGCGCGCGCGGTTCTTTCGGCTTCAGGCACTCGGCGGCAATCAGCAACAGACCGCCTACCACCAGCGCGTACATCACGTTAATCGGGTTAAATAGCGACTTGATCGTGTCATGAAAGACTAACCCCAGCACCACCGCCGGAATCATGCCCAGCAGGATGTGAATCAACGTTAATCGACCTTTACTTTCACCTTCACGCTGTAGCGGGCGGCCAAAGTGAATACCGATGAGACCAAACAACCGCCGCCAGAACATCACCACGACCGCCAGAATAGATCCAAGTTGAATCACCACTTCGAATGTCTTGGCCGTATCGCCTTCAAACCCCAGCAGATGACCCACAATAATCATATGGCCCGTGCTGGATACCGGCAAAAACTCCGTCAATCCTTCGACCACACCCAAAATTGCCGCTATCAGCAGCGAGTGCATATCGCTCATCAATAAACCCCTAAAATGAAAAACACTGCAAAAATGGATCTCGCGTTAAGACCCCATATATAACCGTTTGGTTTAAAAAATATAAAATTATTTATTTTTATTTCAGATTATTGCCACGCTCAATAATTACCCCTACGTTCGCCGCGCGCGCGACGGCGCCAGGCTTGCTCAGTTTGATGCGAACCCACGGAGAATTAAATCGACTAAGCAGCAGATCCGCCACCTCTTCCGCCACGCGCTCGACCAGAGCAAAACGCCCGCCTTCGACATGATTTATCACCGTGTCGGCGATATCCGCGTAACTTAGACAATCTGCGACATCATCGCTTTTCGCCGACTTACGGTTATCCCACGCCATTTCGATATCGAACACCAGTTTTTGCTCGATAGTCTGTTCCCAGTCGTAAACACCGATAGTGGTGATTACCGAAAGTTGCTCTATAAATACAATATCCATCACGACCTGCCTGCTTTTTGGCTAACCCGGATACCACTTCCGGCGAAATGTGCGTATTATCCACAGAAATAGTAAATAAAACGACACTTTCAATACGGAACAGCTTATGAGTGCAATCGCGCCTGGAATGATCCTCTTCGCGTACCTCTGCGGCTCAATTTCCAGTGCCATTCTGGTTTGCCGCATCGCCGGGCTGCCCGATCCGCGAGAAAGCGGTTCCGGCAACCCGGGCGCGACGAACGTATTACGAATCGGTGGCAAGGGAGCGGCTGTCGCGGTACTTATTTTTGACATCCTTAAAGGCATGTTGCCCGTCTGGGGCGCGTATGCGTTAGGCGTTACCCCTTTCTGGCTGGGGCTTATCGCTATCGCCGCCTGTCTGGGGCATATCTGGCCGGTCTTTTTTGGCTTTAAAGGCGGGAAAGGCGTAGCAACCGCGTTTGGTGCCATTGCGCCTATCGGCTGGGATTTAACCGGCGTTATGGCTGGCACCTGGCTGCTGACGGTCCTGTTAAGCGGTTATTCATCGTTAGGGGCGATTGTCAGCGCCTTGATTGCGCCGTTTTACGTCTGGTGGTTTAAACCGCAGTTCACCTTCCCGGTATCGATGCTGTCATGTCTCATTTTGCTGCGCCATCATGACAACATCCAGCGTCTGTGGCGTCGCCAGGAGACGAAAATCTGGACGAAGCTGAAAAAGAAACGCCAGAAAGATTCGGAGTAGTTTTTTACGCTATGCCGTGCCTGCGCATCGCCGGATAAATAGCTCGGTGATAGGCGTACATATCGAATCCGCCGCGCGTCACTCTTCCACCATTGGCGTGGTTAGGCGCGATTTTCGGCCTGATTTTCCTGGAGCTGCTGATCGTCACCGGGCTGTTGTGGATGCCCGTCGTTTTACTGTAAACCCGTTGGGGCGGCATGATGTCGCCCCCCTTTTTCCGCTTTTACGCCGCCGGCAGCTCGGCCAGCGGCCAGCGCGGACGTACCGTTACGCCAAGATCCGCCGTAACGCCCGCCTTAAACCGCACCATTCCGGCATAGGCGATCATCGCCCCGTTGTCAGTACAAAACTCCGGGCGCGCATAGAACACTTCGCCGCGGCGTTTTTGCATCATTTCGGCAAGCTTCGCGCGCAGCGTGCGGTTAGCGCTGACGCCGCCCGCCATGACCAGACGCTTAAAACCGGTGCTTTCCAGCGCGCGCTTGCACTTGATCATCAGCGTATCCACGACCGCATCTTCAAAAGCGCGCGCGATATCAGCGCGAGTTTGTTCGTCGTCGCCATTACTACGAATGGTGTTAGCGGCAAAGGTTTTCAGACCGGAAAAACTAAAATCCAGCCCCGGGCGATCGGTCATCGGGCGCGGAAAGACAAAACGCCCCGCCGTCCCCTGCGACGCCATTTTCGACAACATCGGGCCGCCAGGATAATCCAGCCCCAACAATTTGGCGGTTTTATCAAACGCTTCACCGGCGGCATCGTCAATCGACTCTCCCAGCAGTTCGTACTGACCGATTCCGGTCACGCTAATGAGCTGCGTATGTCCGCCGGAGACCAGTAGCGCCACAAACGGGAAATCCGGAGGGTTATCTTCCAGCATCGGCGCCAGCAGATGACCTTCCATATGGTGTACAGGAATGGCCGGCACATTCCAGGCAAATGCCAGCGAACGCCCGACGGTTGCGCCGACCAGCAGCGCGCCGACCAGGCCCGGGCCTGCGGTATAGGCCACCGCGTCGATATCGCTCGCCGTCAAACCGGCTTCTTTTAATGCCGCCTGAATCAGCGGCACGGTTTTACGCACATGATCGCGGGAAGCCAGTTCAGGCACTACGCCGCCGTAGTCAGCATGTAATTTCACCTGACTATACAATTGGTTGGCTAACAGACCTTTTTTGTCGTCGTAAATAGCGATGCCGGTTTCATCGCAGGATGTTTCAATACCCAGTACACGCATGACTTGTTTTACCTCGCTCTAATACCGCGCAGTGTAGGTCGAATGCGGGTGGATGTATACCCTCAGTCCCGACTTCGTGTATACTCCCTCACCTTATAAAAGTCCCGTTCAAAAAAGGCCGCGGTGCTTTACAAAGCAGCAGCAATTGCAGTAAAATTCCGCACCATTTTGAAATAAGCTGGCGTTGATGCCAGCGGCAAACCGAATTAATCAAAGGTGAGAGGCACATGCCGGTAATTAAAGTACGTGAAAACGAGCCGTTCGACGTAGCTCTGCGTCGCTTCAAGCGTTCCTGCGAAAAAGCAGGTGTTCTGGCGGAAGTTCGTCGTCGTGAGTTCTATGAAAAACCGACGACCGAACGTAAGCGCGCTAAAGCTTCTGCAGTGAAACGTCACGCGAAGAAACTGGCTCGCGAAAACGCACGCCGTACTCGTCTGTACTAATCTTTTGAGAGCGGGCTGCTCTCAATTCAGATCGAGTTGTAGTTGTAAGGCCGTGCTTCCGAAAGGAATGCGCGGCTTGTTTTCGTTTATGCATTAGCATATACACAAAATCATTCATGCTGCGTCCAGGCGGCAAGAGAGCAAGTCCCCGGCGCTTACGCAAGTCAGCGACAGGGGTGAGCGAACGTAGTCAATACTGCGGCAGCCTGAAGAATGACGTGTATAAAAGGGGCATATGGCTGGACGAATCCCACGCGTATTCATTAATGACCTGCTGGCGAGAACCGATATCGTCGATCTGATCGACGTGCGCGTAAAACTCAAGAAACAGGGCAAGAACTATCACGCGTGTTGTCCATTCCATAATGAGAAAACCCCTTCTTTCACCGTAAACGGTGAAAAACAGTTTTATCACTGCTTTGGATGCGGCGCGCATGGCAATGCGATCGACTTTTTGATGAATTACGACAAGCTCGAATTTGTCGAAACCGTCGAAGAATTAGCGGCCATGCATAACCTGGAAATTCCCTATGAAGCAGGCACCGGGCTTAGCCAGATAGAGCGCCATCAACGGCAAAACCTCTATCAGTTGATGAATGGTCTGAATGACTTTTATCAGCAGTCGCTAACCCATCCTGCGGCAAAACCTGCGCGTGACTATCTGCAAAAGCGCGGTCTGAGCGCTGAAATTATTCAGCGTTTCGCCATTGGCTTCGCGCCGCCTGGTTGGGATAACGCGTTAAAGCGCTTCGGTAATAACAGCGATAACAAGGCATTGTTGCTGGATGCCGGAATGCTGGTCAATAACGAGCAGGGCAGCACTTACGATCGTTTCCGTAATCGGGTCATGTTCCCTATCCGGGACAAACGCGGCAGGGTGATTGGTTTTGGCGGTCGAGTTCTGGGGAACGACACGCCGAAATACCTTAACTCTCCGGAAACGGACATTTTCCATAAAGGCCGCCAGCTATATGGTCTTTATGAGGCTCAGCAATATAGTGCTGAACCGCAACGCTTGCTTGTGGTCGAAGGTTATATGGATGTCGTCGCACTAGCGCAATACGACATTAACTATGCGGTTGCTTCGCTGGGTACCTCAACCACGGCAGACCATATGCATATGTTATTCCGGGCGACGAACAACGTAATTTGCTGTTACGACGGCGACCGGGCTGGCCGTGATGCCGCCTGGAGAGCGCTGGAAACAGCAATGCCTTATATGACCGATGGTCGGCAGGTACGCTTTATGTTTTTACCTGACGGCGAAGACCCGGATACGCTGGTGCGTAAAGAAGGCAAGGCGGCTTTTGAAGCGCGGATGGAGCAGGCGCAGCCGCTCTCTACGTTTCTGTTTAATAGCCTCCTGCCGCAGGTGGATTTAAGCTCGCCGGATGGCAGCACGCAGTTAGCCGCACTGGCGCTGCCGCTCATTAATCAGGTGCCTGGCGACGCACACCGTATTCAGTTGCGCCAGACGTTGGGGCTGAAGTTAGGCATTTTCGATGATAGTCAGCTTGATCGTTTAGTGCCAAAACAGGCGGAAAGCGGCGTTTCCCGCCCGGCTCCGCAGCTAAAACGCACGACCATGCGTATACTGATAGGATTACTGGTGCAAAATCCGGATCTCGCGCCGTTAGTGCCGCCCTTAGACGCGCTGGATGAGAATAAGCTGCCTGGGCTTGGCTTATTTAAAGAATTGGTCAAAACTTGTTTGGCTCAGCCAGGTCTTACTACCGGACAACTTCTGGAACTCTACCGTGGCACAAATGATGCTGCGACCCTTGAAAAATTATCGATGTGGGACGATATAGCAGATAAGGTGATTGCCGAAAAGACCTTTACCGACTCACTCAACCATATGTTTGATTCGCTGCTGCAACTGCGACAAGAAGAGCTGATCGCTCGCGATCGCACTCACGGTTTAAGCAGCGAAGAACGCCGAGAGCTCTGGACGTTAAACCAGGAGCTGGCCAGAAAATGAATTTAACGGCTTAAATGCCGCATATCGATCGGGAAGCCCCCGACAGCCGCAGTGAGAGGCAGCGGCCAAAATATAAGTATGCCCTCGCTTTAAATGTCGACAGCTATACCGTCGACACCAATCAAACGAATAAGTGTGGATACCGTCTTATGGAGCAAAACCCGCAGTCACAGCTGAAACTTCTTGTCACCCGTGGTAAGGAGCAAGGCTATCTGACCTATGCTGAGGTCAATGACCATCTGCCGGAAGATATCGTCGATTCAGATCAAATTGAAGATATCATCCAAATGATCAACGACATGGGTATTCAGGTAATGGAAGAAGCGCCTGATGCCGATGATCTGCTGCTGGCTGAAAATACCACCAGCACCGATGAAGATGCGGAAGAAGCTGCTGCACAAGTTCTGTCCAGTGTTGAGTCTGAAATCGGTCGTACGACTGACCCGGTACGCATGTATATGCGTGAAATGGGCACTGTTGAACTGTTGACCCGGGAAGGCGAAATCGACATCGCTAAACGTATCGAAGACGGGATCAACCAGGTTCAATGCTCCGTTGCCGAATACCCGGAAGCCATTACCTATCTGCTGGAACAGTACGATCGCGTTGAGGCTGAAGAGGCTCGTTTGTCCGATCTTATCACCGGCTTTGTCGATCCGAACGCGGAAGAAGAGATGGCGCCGACCGCAACTCACGTCGGTTCTGAACTCTCCCAGGAAGACCTGGATGATGACGAAGACGAAGATGAAGAAGACGGCGACGATGACGCCGCCGATGACGACAACAGCATTGACCCTGAACTGGCACGCGAAAAATTCGCTGAGCTGCGCGCGCAATACGTCGTTACGCGCGACACCATCAAAGCGAAAGGCCGCAGCCATGCTGCCGCGCAGGAAGAGATTCTGAAGCTATCTGAAGTGTTCAAACAGTTCCGTCTGGTACCGAAGCAATTCGACTATCTGGTCAACAGTATGCGCGTGATGATGGATCGCGTGCGTACTCAGGAACGTTTGATCATGAAGCTCTGCGTCGAGCAGTGCAAAATGCCGAAGAAAAACTTTATCACGCTGTTTACCGGTAACGAAACCAGCGAAACCTGGTTCAATGCCGCTATCGCGATGAACAAACCGTGGTCGGAAAAACTGCACGATGTCGCGGAAGAAGTGCAACGCTGTCTGCAAAAACTGCGGCAGATTGAAGAAGAGACCGGTCTGACCATCGAACAGGTGAAAGACATCAACCGTCGCATGTCCATCGGGGAAGCGAAAGCCCGCCGTGCGAAGAAAGAGATGGTTGAAGCGAACTTACGTCTGGTTATTTCTATCGCTAAGAAATACACCAACCGTGGCTTGCAGTTCCTTGACCTGATTCAGGAAGGCAACATCGGTCTGATGAAAGCGGTAGATAAGTTTGAATACCGCCGCGGCTACAAGTTCTCCACCTACGCTACCTGGTGGATCCGTCAGGCGATCACCCGCTCTATCGCGGATCAGGCGCGCACCATCCGTATTCCGGTGCATATGATTGAGACCATCAACAAGCTCAACCGTATTTCTCGCCAGATGCTGCAAGAGATGGGCCGCGAGCCGACGCCGGAAGAGCTGGCTGAACGGATGCTGATGCCGGAAGATAAGATCCGCAAAGTGCTGAAAATCGCCAAAGAGCCTATCTCCATGGAAACGCCGATCGGCGACGATGAAGATTCGCATCTGGGTGATTTCATCGAGGATACCACCCTCGAGCTGCCGCTGGACTCTGCCACTACCGAGAGCCTGCGCGCCGCCACTCACGACGTTTTGGCTGGCCTGACCGCTCGTGAAGCGAAAGTGCTGCGTATGCGTTTCGGTATCGATATGAACACCGACCACACGCTGGAAGAAGTGGGTAAACAGTTCGATGTTACCCGCGAACGTATCCGTCAGATCGAAGCGAAGGCGCTGCGTAAACTGCGCCACCCGAGCCGTTCTGAAGTGCTGCGCAGCTTCCTCGACGATTAATTCGCCGTACAGGTATAAACGCCGCCGCAAGGCGGCGTTTTTTTATCAGGCCATGCGCAAGCGCCCTATTTGGCCTGCAGAATTTCTACACAGCGCGAGTATTCGCGCCCTCATTCCCCATTGCTATAGCCCACGCATAATGAGCGCTTGATCCAGTTCGCGATAGGCCTCGACCAGTTTTTCCGTTTTAATTCGGTTTAAGCCGCTGGGATTCGGCAACACCCACACCATCGTCGCGCCAATGGCGATCTTTTGTTTACCCCAGGCGATACCACGCTGGCTGAATCCCTGTTCAAAAGCCTGTTTACCAAGCACCGCCAGCGCTGCGGGCTGGTAGTCCTCTATTTTTTCAATCAGGTTGCGTCCGCCGCTACGTAATTCATGCAACTTCACCTCGGTCGCTTGTACCGTCGGTCGATCGACGAGTTTCGTTACCCCGCAGCGAAAATCCAGTAATTTTTCCGCCTCTTCCGGTTTCAACTGTCGATCGGTGAAACCGGCCAAATGAATAACTTTCCAAAAACGATTCGCGGGATGCGCAAACGGAAAGCCGGTATTCGCCGAGGAGAGTCCCGGATTGATGCCGCAAAAAACCACCCGTAGCCCTGGCGCCAGTATGTCCTTAACCATTATTACTCCTGAGCAATACAACGTACTTTAAGTATAACGGGTTGAAAACACATTGTTTATAAAAACAGCACCCGCACGGTTACGGCTGGATTACAGCGTAAAGTTACATTATAATCCACCGCCACGGCCCCTTAGCTCAGTGGTTAGAGCAGGCGACTCATAATCGCTTGGTCGCTGGTTCAAGTCCAGCAGGGGCCACCAAATTTTAGCTTTAAAATCATATAATTAAGCCACTCTAAAGAGTGGCTTTTTTGTTTCTGACAGGGTCGCCCCATACCGCTATTTACGATGCCAATAGGCTGCCGCACGTACCAGGTGTGGATCAAACTCCTTTTCAAAGCACTGACTTAAACGTTTTACCGTTTTGCCTTCGCCAGTAATCCAGATGAAATAGTCCGATTCTGGTATTGTCAGCTGCGACAGGCGCGTTTGCATTACCTGTTCATTGCCGCCAACAACATATTCCACAGTAATATCCGTCAAATGGGCGAGATAATCGCGATATGCGGCATCCTGAATGCTCACCAGCGCGGTTACCGCAGGGCGCGCAGGCAGACGACTAAGCGATTCCAGACGACGACGCAGCGCAGGCATACCGGACTCATCGCAGACATAAACCTGACAGGCATAATCTTCCGGCACCACCAGCGAACCGCGCGGCCCGCCAATCGTCAGTGTATCGCCTTCACGGGCTTCCATTGCCCAACGGCTGGCTACGCCGCCATCGTGGATAAAGAAATCCAGCGCCAGCTCGCGACGCGCCTCGTCATACAGCGGCGTGTAATCCCTGGAGACCGGACGAACGCCCTCCCCCCAGATAATGCCTTCCTCAGTGACTGTCGGGGGCGTAAAGCGACAGCCTGGCTCAGGGAAAAAAACTTTCGTGTGATCGTCAAAGCCCAGGGAGGTAAAGCCGTCCAGCGCCTCGCCGCCAAGTACGATCCGCTGAAATCCTGCGCTAATACGTTCTACCCGCAGAACGGTCAGCTCGCGAAAACGCAGTTCATTACGAACACGTTGTGGGTAGCGTACGGATGATGTCGTCATTTTTTGCCTTCGTGAAGTAATACGATATATCTAAATTAAAGTTTTAAATGATAATGATTGTTAATCAGTAAAAATGCAACTGTTTTTTGATAGTGTTCTGGCAACGAGTCGCTAACTATAACCTTAGAATAAAACGTTATAAATTAATAGATTATAGCAACAATCGCTTTTATCCTTGCTAAAACCCATCATTTAGATATAAATTAGATATATCTAAATAAGCAGGAGGCAATGATGCAAAATCAACATGAAGGGTGTTGCAAAAACCGGGATCATAAGCACGATGGTTGCTGCAAAGATCGCGAACATCAGCATGAAGGCTGCCATAGCGCGCATCAGCATGAGAACGCCAGTTGCGGCGGCGAACACCGTCACGGACACGGCTGTGGTCGTCATGGACAGGGCGGTGGTCGACGCCAGCGATTTTTTGGCCACGGGGAACTTCGGCTGGTCATTCTTGATATCCTGACCCGGGACGCCAGCCACGGCTATGAACTGATTAAAGCGATAGAAAACCTGACGGGGGGCGGCTATACGCCAAGCGCTGGCGTGATCTACCCTACGCTGGATTTTTTACAGGATCAGCAATTTATCACGATTAGCGACGAAGAAGGCGGGCGGAAAAAAATCGCGATTACCGCGAACGGCGCGCAATGGCTTGATGAAAATCGCGAACATCTGACGCATATTCAGGCGCGGCTAAAAGCCCGTTGTGTGGGCATGGAGTTACGTAAAAATCCGCAGATGAAGCGGGCGCTGGATAACTTCAAGGCCGTGCTGGATCTGCGGATAAACCACAGCGATATCAACGACGCGCAAATCAAACGCATTATCGGCGTGATTGATCGCGCGGCGCTGGAAATCGCCGAACTGGATTAAGCGGGCTGCGTGTCCTCTTCGCGGACGCGGAACACGTTAACCAGCTCTTTTAAATGTAACGCCTGTTCGTTCAGCGACGCCGCGGCGGCAACAGACTCTTCCACAAGGCAGGAGTTTTGTTGCGTGGCGGCGTCAATCAGGCCAATCGCGCTGTTAATCTGCGAAATGCCGTCAGTTTGCTCGCGGCTGGCCTGCCCAATCTCACGTAATATCACATCCATCTCTTCGACGTTATCCACCATGCCATTAATCAGGGCGCTGGCTTTCTCCACCAGGTGCATCCCTTCCTGAGTCTGACTGGTTGAATCTTCAATCAAATTACGGATTTCACTGGCTGACGAGGCGCTCTTTTGCGCCAACTGGCGAACCTCTCCGGCGACAACGGCAAAACCACGTCCATGTTCGCCCGCGCGCGCCGCTTCAACCGCCGCGTTCAGCGCCAGAATATTGGTCTGAAAGGCAATGGAATCAATGATATTGATGATATCTGACATACGATTTGCCGTATCGTTAATGACGCGCATTTTCTGCGTCACTTGATTCATCATCTCCCCATTGTTTTTCACCACGCTGGCGGCGCCGGCAGAGAGTTTGGTCGCTTCACTGGTATGGTCAGCCGTATTTTTAACCGTGGCGGTAATCTGTTCCATCGACGCCGCCGTTTCTTCAACCGAGCTGGCCTGCTCTTCCGTACGCGCCGCCAAATCCTGGTTACCGGCGACAATTTGCGCCGCCGCCGTGGAGATACTCTCCGAACCGTTTTGCACTTCCTGTACGATATCCAGCAGACGCGTTTTCATCGCCATTAATGCTTGCAGTAGTACGCCTGTTTCATCTTTATAGTCGGTGGTGATATGACGAGTCAGATCGCCATCGGCGATCGCCTCGGCAAAGCGTACCGCGTCATCAAGCGGTCGGGTAATAGAACGCACAATATACCATCCCATTACGCCTCCGGCGGCGATGCTTATCAGCGCCAAAGTGATTAACAGCGTCCGATTATTTTTAAAATCCTCTTTGACCTGCACGCTCGCTTCATGCATCTGCGCGTCCTGAACAGCGATAAGTTCCTGGACTTTGTCCTTATAGACTTTTTGCACCTGCACCGTTCTGGTCATCATCTCCTGAATGGCCGCCTGACGATTATTGCTTTGAATATCTTTCAAAATACGGAATCTGGACTCCAGATATTGCTGGCGCGCTTCACGGATCTCATTAATGATTTTCTGTGAATCCGCATCGTGACTATTTTCCCTGGAAAGCTCATCCAGTAACGCCGAAATACGCTGGCTTATCTCACTGAGTTCTTTCTGCGAGCTCTGGCTCCAGCGCCCCTCTTCATCCAGTAACATGAGCTGCTGCGCGATGATGAAATCATTAAAATTATCGATTAACAGATTGGCTTTTACCGTGGTGGGATAATCATTGGTAATAATGTCCTGCATACCCGTATTAGCCCGATCAAGGCTAAACAAAGACAGAGCGGAACTCACCACCATGAGAACAATGAATAAGCCAAAGGCCATAAATAATTTTGAACGTATTTTAATGTTATGCAAAAACATATTTTCTCCCTGGGATTGCATATCCTCATACAGGAAGATTTATCGGCAATAATGTTACTAACTTTATGATATTGATCGCTTTTTATTTCGGAACATTATTAGTAAGTAATTTTTATTGTTCACAGAAAGATGAACCAAAAGTGACATAAATTGGCACTAATAATGAAAGAAATACGCTAAAAGGTTAACCATTTCTTATTTATCAACTGAGCTTATACCTATTAATAGGTAGACAAGGGAGAAGGAATAAATATCACATTATTTTTAACATCACAGGCCACTGATACTCTCTATGATGGCAGGCACCGCCTTCTATCAGAGCGCATCCGCCCGGTAAGCTTGTTGCTACCGGGCGGATGTCATTACCGTTGCGACCTACAAATAAACTTAATGCAGTACCGTGACCGCATCCTCCAGCCGGCTGGCACGGTGTTTTACCATCGCGGAGACTTGTGCGCTCTCTTCCACCAGCGCCGCATTTTTCTGGGTTATGCGGTTCAACTCGTCCACGGCGCGAGTCAGGCTGGAAAGCCCATCTGTCTGTTCCTGCGTCGACTGGCTGATCCGTGCGATAAGCAGGGTGACATTTTGCACCTGGGCTACAATGTCATCCATGGTACGGCCTGCGGCGTGAACCTGCTCGGAGCCTGACTGCACCTTTGTTGCGCTGGCGTCAATTAATTTACGAATATCGTTCGCCGCGTTAGCGCTGCGGCTGGCAAGATGGCGTACCTCGCCAGCAACCACGGCAAACCCTTTCCCCTGCTCGCCTGCTCTCGCCGCTTCTACCGCCGCATTCAGCGCCAGGATATTCGTCTGAAAAGCGATATCGTTAATTAGCGTGGTGATCGTCCCGATACGTTGCGTACTGTGAGCGATATCATCCATCGTTTTAATCACCGTATCCATCGCCTCACCTCCCTGAGTCGCCGCACTACTGGCCGCCATGGAAAGCTTATCCGCAGCGGAAGCCGTCTCGGAATTGAGCTTCACGGACTCCGCCATCTGGTTCATGGTCGTTACCGTTTCCTGAACATTCTCCACGGTCTGACGGGTGTGTTCGTTCAGATCATTGTTCCCCTTCGCCAGCCTTTCACTGCCGTTTCTGACGCTGGAAACCTGACTTGATACGTCATTGATCAGCCAGCGGCACATCAAGCCAAGCTGCCCCACGGCCCTCAGCGTCAGCCCCAACTCATCGCTGCGATTAAGGTGTTGTACGCTGTTGCGTTCGCCGGTCGCCACTTTCAGCGCCTGCGTCGCCACATTTTCAATGGGACGCACAATTTGCCATTCAAATAGCGCCGTACCTGCCAGCATCGCCAACGCGCCCAACAACAACGCCTGCCATGAGGCATCCGTACCGAACAGCGCCAACGCCAGCATTACGGCCATTAGCCCCATAATGCTACGCACTCGCCAGCGAACAGGCATAGCGGGCAGTTTGCCCAGCAAGCCCTGACGAACCACCAGGCCTTTATGAATACGTTTACTACACCGCCCTTCATTTAGCGCCTGATATAAAGGCTCGGCGGCGGCAATCTCATCATCCGTGGCGCGGGTACGGATCGACATATATCCCGTCACACGCCCTTCACGTATCATCGGTACCGCGTTGGCCCGCACCCAATAATGGTCGCCGTTTTTACGCCGGTTTTTCACAATGCCGCTCCACGGTTCGCCCTGTTTTAGGGTGTACCACATATCTGCGAAGGCAGCTTTCGGCATATCCGGATGACGCACCAGATTATGTGGCTGCGCCAGTAACTCGTTTAACTGATAGCCGCTCACCTGGACAAAAGTGTCATTGGCGTGAGTGATATAGCTTTCCAGGTCGGTCGTAGACATCAGAGTGGTATCATCATCCAGCGGGGTATTTAGCTGGCTGACGTAGGGATGAGAAGACATGATAGCGTCCTGTGCAGGTTATCTGGATGTTAATTTTTCGCTCAGATGTTATTTCGGCGCTAATCTATTTATCTTTAGTTGTTAAAATTGCTCTGGATCGCAATTTGCGATTAATCCTTAATATTTGTACGATTTTCACCTCATCCTGCGCCTTATTTTCATTATGAAATTGTTTAGCATGGACAACCTTTTTCTTTAAAATCTGCCCTGGCTCACCTTTTTCTCACGCCGCCGTTAACGCAACACACCGTAAACCATAAAACAAGATCTGCTCAAAATGCATCCAATTGTTAACACATAACATTAAATGTTGTGTAAATGTGATTACTCCTGGTGTTTATCCCGATTTTCACTATGGGCTTAGACCCCCGCTAATCCCTGCAATACTTAATTCAGTATCATGTGATACACGGCCCTCTGGAGCTCATTTTGAACAGGTTACCTTCCA
This sequence comes from Salmonella sp. NW38, assembly GCF_051807745.1. Taxonomy (NCBI): domain Bacteria; kingdom Pseudomonadati; phylum Pseudomonadota; class Gammaproteobacteria; order Enterobacterales; family Enterobacteriaceae; genus Salmonella; species Salmonella sp. NW38. Next base: position 163,764 of record NZ_JAMMTO010000005.1, read on the forward strand.
GCGCATCGGCCTTGGCCTGTAGCGCGCACGCACTGAATCTCATCGAGAAGCGAACGCTAAACCATGAGGAAATGAAAGCACTAAACCGAGAGGTCATTGACTACTTTAAAGAGCATGTAAATCCAGGATTTCTGGAATACCGGAAATCTGTTACCGCCGGCGGGGATTACGGAGCCGTAGAGTGGCAAGCGGGCAGTTTGAATACGCTTGTCGACACCCAGGGGCAGGAGTTTATCGACTGTCTTGGGGGATTTGGCATCTTTAACGTGGGGCACCGTAATCCTGTTGTGGTATCCGCCGTCCAGAATCAACTCGCAAAACAACCTCTCCACAGCCAGGAGTTACTTGACCCCTTGCGGGCGATGCTGGCAAAAACGCTGGCAGCGCTGACACCGGGGAAACTCAAGTACAGCTTTTTCTGTAACAGCGGCACCGAATCCGTCGAAGCGGCGCTAAAACTGGCAAAAGCGTATCAGTCGCCGCGCGGCAAGTTTACCTTTATCGCCACCAGCGGCGCATTTCACGGCAAATCATTGGGCGCGCTCTCCGCCACGGCCAAATCCACCTTCCGCAGACCCTTTATGCCTTTACTGCCGGGCTTCCGCCATGTGCCGTTTGGCAATATCGACGCGATGAGCATGGCATTTAGCGAAGGCAAAAAAACGGGCGACGAGATAGCAGCCGTGATTCTGGAGCCTATTCAGGGTGAAGGCGGCGTGATCCTGCCGCCGCAGGGATACCTGACAGAGGTACGTAAGCTCTGTGATGAATTCGGCGCGCTGATGATTCTGGATGAAGTACAAACCGGCATGGGGCGTACCGGCAAGATGTTTGCCTGCGAGCACGAAAATGTGCAGCCTGATATTCTGTGTCTGGCGAAAGCCCTTGGCGGCGGCGTGATGCCGATTGGTGCCACCATCGCGACTGAAGAGGTGTTTTCGGTTCTGTTCGACAACCCCTTCCTGCATACCACCACTTTTGGCGGTAATCCGCTGGCTTGTGCTGCCGCGCTGGCGACCATTAACGTCCTGCTGGAGCAAAACCTCCCGGCCCAGGCGGAACAAAAAGGCGATACGCTCCTGGATGGTTTTCGACAACTTGCGCGTGAATATCCCAATCTGGTACACGATGCGCGCGGCAAAGGTATGTTGATGGCCATTGAATTTGTCGATAACGAAACGGGCTACCGTTTTGCCAGTGAGATGTTCCGTCAACGCGTGCTGGTCGCTGGTACGCTGAATAATGCGAAAACAATTCGTATCGAGCCACCGCTCACGCTAACCATTGAACTGTGCGAACAGGTATTGAAATCAGCGCGTAATGCGCTGGCGGCGATGCAGGTGAGCGTTGAAGAGGTTTAAAGACGATGCCGGATGGCGCTATGCTTATCCGGCCTGTTTTCCCCGGGTCGCGGCCTCTTTTTTGAATCCCATCACAATCACCACATTCCCCTTTTCCCTTTTACCTCGCGACGGCTACAGTAGTAACTCATCCGACCACATAACAATAATTTTACATACTGGATACGCTTATGAGCTACCCGTCGCTGTTCGCCCCGCTCGATCTGGGCTTTACTACTCTCAGAAACCGCGTGCTGATGGGATCGATGCACACGGGTCTGGAAGAACATCCTGATGGCGCCGAGCGCCTGGCGGCATTTTATGCCGAGCGCGCGCGACACGGCGTAGCGTTAATCGTCACCGGCGGTATTGCGCCCGTTCCCTCCGGGGTCGTGATGACCGGCGGCGCGATGCTGAACGATGCCAGCCAATTAACGCCTCACCGCGTGGTGACCGATGCCGTACATGCGCAAGGCGGTAAAATCGCGCTGCAAATTCTGCACACTGGACGTTACAGCTATCAACCGCACCTGGTCGCGCCGTCGGCAATTCAGGCGCCAATCAACCGCTTTATGCCGCATGAACTGACGCATGATGAAATCTTGCAGTTAATCGACGACTTCGCGCATTGCGCGCAACTGGCGCGGGAAGCAGGCTACGACGGCGTAGAGGTGATGGGATCAGAGGGCTATCTGATTAATGAATTTCTCACCCGGCGAACTAACCATCGCGATGACGAATGGGGCGGCGACTATGCCAGCCGTATGCGCTTCGCGGTTGAGGTAGTACGCGCGGTACGCCAGCGGGTAGGGAACGACTTTATTATTATCTATCGCCTGTCGATGCTCGATCTGGTGGAAAATGGCGGCACGTTCGACGAAACGGTACAACTGGCGCAAGCCATTGAAGCCGCAGGCGCAAGCCTAATTAATACCGGCATTGGCTGGCATGAGGCGCGAATCCCGACCATCGCCACGCCAGTACCGCGTGGCGCCTTTAGCTGGGTGACGCGGAAACTTAAAGGTCATGTGTCGGTTCCGCTGATCGCGACCAATCGCATTAACGATCCGCAGGTCGCCGAGACGATCCTGACGCGCGGCGATGCCGATATGGTGTCGATGGCGCGCCCCTTCCTTGCCGATGCCGAATTCCTGACTAAAGCGCAATCCGGACGCGCAGATGAGATCAACACCTGTATCGGCTGTAATCAGGCCTGTCTGGATCGGATCTTCATCGGCAAAGTGACCTCCTGTCTGGTGAACCCACGCGCCTGTCACGAAACCCACATGCCGATAACGCCGGCCATACGCAAAAAGAATCTGGCCGTTGTCGGCGCAGGCCCGGCGGGGCTGGCTTTCGCGATTAACGCCGCGTCGCGCGGCCATCATGTCACGCTGTTTGACGCCCAGAGTGAAATTGGCGGTCAGTTCACTATCGCCAGGCAGATCCCAGGTAAAGAGGAGTTTTACGAAACGCTGCGCTACTACCGTCGAATGATCGATGTTACTGGCGTTACGCTGAAACTGAACCAACGGGTGAACGCAGAGGATCTTCAGCCGTTTGACGAAGCGATCCTCGCCTGCGGAATAGTACCGCGCCGCCCGCCGATAGACGGTATCGATCATCCAAAAGCATTGACCTACCTGGAGGTATTGCGCGATAAAGCGCCGGTTGGTAAGCGAGTGGCGATCATCGGCTGCGGCGGTATCGGTTTTGACACGGCCATGTATCTGAGCCAGCACGGCGAATCCACCAGCCAAAATATTGCTGAATTTTGTACGGAATGGGGAATTGATACCAGCCTGCAACAGGCAGGCGGTCTGCGCCCGGAAGGCCCGCGCCAGGCACGTAGTCCACGGCAAATAGTCATGCTGCAACGCAAAGCCAGCAAGCCGGGCGAAGGATTAGGTAAAACCACCGGCTGGATCCATCGCGCGACGTTACTGGCGCGCGGCGTGAAGATGATCCCGGCGGTTAGTTACCAGAAGATCGACGACGACGGATTACATCTCTTGATCGGCGGCGAACCGCAGTTGCTGGAAGTGGATCATGTGGTGATCTGCGCCGGACAGGAACCTCGCCGCGAGCTGGCGGACCCGTTACGCGCCGCAGGTAAAACGGTACATCTTATCGGCGGATGCGATGTCGCGATGGAGCTGGATGCCCGACGGGCGATTGCCCAGGGCACCCGACTGGCGCTGGAGATTTAACGACTTTACCTGATGGCGCTGCGCTTATCGGGCTTACGCTGTCATACCGGTTTTATAGGCCGGTATGACGCTTGAGCGCCTTATCGACGGCGTCCCTGCTTCACCGCTTTCAAAATGACAAATTTATTGTTGGTTGCTATCGTCGCGCAATTACCGAAAATCTTCTTCAGCTTGTGGAAATAGTCCAGATGACGGTTCGCCACAATATACAGTTCGCCGTTGATTTTCAGGCAGCGGCGGGCGTGATGGAACATCTCCCAGGCGATATTATCCGTCAGCGCATGTTTCTGGTGGAACGGCGGGTTGCAGAACACAGCGTTAAAACGGAACGGCTCCACGCCGGAGAGCGCATTGTTGATCATAAATTCGCAGCGTTCGAACGCTTCCGGCAGGTTCGTTTCTACATTCAAACGGCTGGAATCTACCGCCATCGGCGATTCATCGACAAATACCACGTTCGCCTGCGGATTTTTCGCCAGTAAGCTCAGGCCAATCACCCCATTGCCGCAGCCGAGATCGACAATCTCCCCGTCGAGGTTTTCCGGCAAATGCTGCATAAAGAAGCGCGCGCCGATATCCAATCCGGTACGAGAAAACACATTCGCGTGGTTGTGAATCGTCCAGCCTGTATCTTCCAGTTTCCAGCTTAGCGTTTGCGGCGCGTCGGCCAGTTGCGGATGACTGAAGGTACAGTTAATCAGGCGCGCTTTCTTCCACGCCAGCGTCGTCGTGGTTGGGCCCAGCACTTTTTCAAACAGTTCCAGCGTAGAGGTATGAATATCACGCGCTTTCGCGCCGGCGATAATACGCGTTTGCGCCGTAACGACCTTACGCAAAGCGCGTAACTGCTGTTCCAGCAACGCCAGTGTTTTCGGTACCTTAATCAATACCACGCCCGGCGCCTGCGGGTAGTCAGCGGTACTGTCGAGAAACGTTACGCTGGACTCCGCGATGCCGTTATGGCGTAAATTCTCTCGCGTACCCAGTTCGCTTAAATACGAATCGCCAATACTGTATGGCGAATGCTCCGCCAGCGCACAGCTTAGCGCGCCAAACGTATCATTCAGGATCAGCACCGGGCCGCGAATTTCCGTCTCATCCAACTGTTGCAGCAGATACTCATCGGCCGCCTCCCACGCCAGAAGCGGGTTAACATCATCCGTTTGCGGAAAACGTTTCAGCGTCAGTGAACGGAAACCGTCGTCTACGTGGCTCATTAGGCCTCCTGAATGGTAAAATTGCGGCGTTATCCCTGAAAAGGGTGCGTGAGTATACACTTTTTATCAGCAACATGGAGCTTTGATGACCTCACTAACTTACCTTCAGGGGTATCCGGAACATCTCCTTGCCCAGGTGCGCACCTTAATCGCCGAGCAGCGCCTGGGAGCAGTGCTGGAAAAACGTTATCCCGGCGCGCATGATTACGCCACTGACAAAGCGCTATATCACTATACTCAGGAACTGAAAAGTCAGTTTCTGCGCAATGCGCCGCCCATCAATAAAGTGATGTATGACAGCAAGATCCATGTGCTGAAAAATGCGCTGGGACTGCATACCGCTGTCTCGCGCGTTCAGGGCGGCAAGCTCAAGGCAAAGGCGGAGATCCGCGTCGCTACCGTGTTTCGCAACGCTCCGGAGCCATTCTTACGGATGATTGTGGTTCACGAGCTGGCGCACCTGAAAGAGAAAGATCATAACAAAGCGTTTTATCAGCTCTGCTGCCATATGGAACCGCAGTACCATCAACTGGAGTTTGATACGCGACTGTGGCTGACGCATCAGGCGCTGTCGGCACAATAAATTCTGAAAATGCCCCTTCCCCCGTATCTTTTTAACGGCGTGGGCATAAAATCGGCGCGTTCACATTTCGCTCATTGCCTGCCGCCACGTCAAGGATGACGATCTGTAGAGGGTATTTTTTATCCACCGCCAACGGAACCGCGCAACAACCATGCTCTCACAATGTGCCCGTTTTATCCGCCGCCTCTGTTTTACACGCCGGGCGTTAACAGTGGCGTGTTTTCTGCTTGTCGCAGCAGGCGTCGCGCTTTTCTATTCCAACTGGCTTATCGTCAACGCCTCGCAGCATCTGACATGGAATGACATTCAGACCGTTCCCGCCCGCAACGTCGGGCTGGTGTTAGGCGCTAAACCCGGCAATCGGTATTTTACCCGGCGGATTAATACTGCCGCCGCGTTGTATCACGCCGGTAAAGTGAAGTGGCTGTTAGTCAGCGGCGATAATGGCAAAAAAGAGTACGATGAACCTTCGGCGATGCAGCAGGCGCTGATAGCGAAAGGTGTGCCGGAAGCGGCCATTTTTTGTGATTATGCCGGATTCTCCACGCTGGACTCCGTAGTTCGCGCCCGGAAAGTGTTTGGCGAAAGCCGCATTACGATTATCTCGCAAGCATTCCATAATCAACGGGCGATCTGGCTGGCGCAACAATATGGCATTGACGCTATCGGCGTTAACGCGCCGGATCTGAATAAAAGGCACGGAACCTACACACGACTTCGGGAAAAGCTGGCGCGGGTTAGCGCAGTGCTGGATGCCAAAATTTTGCATCGTCAGCCTAAATATCTGGGCGCTGGCGTCACTATTGGGGCTGTTAGCGCACACGGGTGCCCTTCTCGCCAGTAAAATGCCAGAGTGCGTCGCAGCGCACTGGCAAGGGCGGAAAGGCGTGCTACATTGACGAAAATCCCTTTCTGGAGTCCGCTGACGTTTATGATACGTTTCGCTGTAATTGGGACTAACTGGATCACGCGCCAGTTTGTCGACGCCGCCCATGAAACCGGCAAATTCAGGCTCGCCGCCGTTTACTCCCGTAGTCTTGAACAGGCGCAGTCTTTCGCAAATGATTATCCCGTCGAGCATCTGTTTACCTCGCTGGAAGCGATGGCGCAAAGCGACGCGATTGAGGCGGTTTATATCGCCAGCCCGAACTCCCTGCATTTCTCCCAGACGCAGCGCTTTTTGCAGCATAAAAAACATGTCATGTGCGAAAAGCCGCTGGCTTCTAACCTGGCGGAGGTTGATGCCGCTATCGCCTGCGCGCGCGATAATCAGCGGGTACTGTTTGAAGCCTTTAAAACCGCCTGCCTGCCCAATTTCCTGCTGCTGCGGGAATCGTTGCCGAAAATCGGCAGAATGCATAAAGCATTCCTAAATTACTGCCAGTACTCTTCACGTTATCAGCGCTATCTGAACGGTGAAAATCCGAATACGTTTAATCCGGCCTTCTCCAATGGTTCGATTATGGATATCGGGTATTACTGTCTGGCGTCGGCGATCGCGCTATGGGGCGAGCCGCGCAGCGTTCAGGCGTCGGCGAATTTGTTGGAAAGCGGAGTAGATGCGCACGGCGTCGTGGTTATGGATTACGGCGATTTTAGCGTCACGCTACAGCATTCCAAAGTCAGCGACTCGGTACTGGCCAGTGAAATTCAGGGCGAGAGGGGATCGCTGGTCATTGAAAAGCTGTCGGAATGCCAGAAAGTGTGTTTTGCGCCGCGCGGCGCGCTGATGCAGGATCTGACCCAGCCTCAGCATATTAATACCATGCTGTATGAAGCCGGGGCGTTTGCCCAGCTTATTGAAAACCATGCCGTGGAACATCCGGGGTTGTCGCTAAGTCGCGCCACGGCAAAATGGCTGACAGAAATACGCCGTCAAACCGGGGTCATCTTCCCGGCGGACGATCTGACTCATCCCCTTACTGCGTAAAATTATGTAAATTATATGTTACAGGTCATTGACTCTATGCGTGGCCTGTCATACTTTGTTACGCGCAAAGGGGAGTAACTTCATTGCCGGTCGATCGTCATTACGATGTGTGCAAAACCACATCCGGTCACCGGGCAGCCATAAAGGAATGCGTCAGCGTATTCCTTTATTGTTGTAAGTGAGACCTTGCCGAATGGCAAGGTCTATGCATAAAAGCAGCGGCTAATGCCATTCGGCGTTAGCCGTTTTTTTTTTTGCATAGGGAGAAATAATGAATACTGTTGGTACGCCATTATTATGGGGTGGATTCGCGGTTGTTGTGGTGATAATGCTATCCATCGACCTGTTGTTGCAGGGACGCCGTGGCGCACATGCTATGTCGATGAAACAAGCGGCAGGATGGTCAATCCTGTGGGTAACGCTCTCGCTACTGTTTAACGCCGCTTTCTGGTGGTATCTGGCTGAAACGCAAGGGCGCGAAGTTGCTGACCCGCAGGCATTGGCGTTCCTTACCGGCTATCTGATTGAAAAGTCGCTGGCCGTAGATAACGTCTTTGTCTGGCTGATGCTGTTTAGCTATTTCTCCGTCCCTCCGGCTCTGCAACGCCGGGTGCTGGTGTATGGGGTCCTTGGCGCGATCGTGTTGCGTACTATCATGATTTTCGCCGGTACCTGGCTTATCACTCAGTTCGAATGGCTGCTGTATGTGTTCGGCGCCTTCCTGCTGTTTACCGGCGTAAAAATGGCGCTGGCGAAGGAAGACGAATCCGGCATTGGCGAAAAACCGATGGTGCGTTGGCTGCGCGGACATCTGCGTATGACCGATACGATCGAGAACGAGCACTTTTTCGTACGTAAAAACGGCCTGTTGTATGCCACGCCGCTGCTGCTGGTGCTGATTATGGTTGAGCTCAGCGATGTAATCTTCGCCGTTGACAGTATTCCGGCGATCTTTGCGGTCACCACCGACCCGTTCATCGTACTGACCTCTAACCTGTTTGCCATCTTAGGACTGCGCGCGATGTACTTCCTGCTGTCCGGCGTGGCGGAACGCTTCTCGATGCTGAAATATGGTCTGGCGGTCATTCTGGTCTTTATCGGCATTAAGATGCTGATCGTCGACTTCTACCATATTCCTATCGCGATTTCGCTGGGCGTAGTGTTTGGCATTCTGACCATTACGCTGGTGATTAACGCCTGGGTTAACCATCAGCGCGATAAGAAACTGCGAGCGCAATAATCTTTTATCGGGGTAAACCTGCCCCGTCAAAAACGCCCGGCAGCGCACACCTGCCGGGCGTTTTTGTTTAACATGTCACAATACTGTTAATATAAAGTTATAAAACATGATCGCAGCAAAAAATCCAGGATATTTCGCTTCCCGAACCTTCAACTTTCCTTATACTCAACCAGGCAAACACTTTGTTACATCCTGAAAGATGCGCCGTAAGAGCGTGCAGGGGATGACCAGCAACACAATACAAGGAACATGAAATGGCTACGCAACGAGCATCAGGGCTACTGCAGCGTTTAGCGCAAGGCAGTCTGGTTAAACAAATTTTAGTGGGTCTGGTACTGGGGATTTTACTGGCATGGATTTCTAAGCCTGCGGCAGAAGCGGTTGGCTTGCTTGGCACCCTGTTCGTCGGCGCCTTAAAAGCGGTCGCCCCCGTTCTGGTGCTGATGCTGGTAATGGCCTCGATCGCCAACCACCAGCACGGTCAAAAAACCAATATTCGCCCTATTCTCTTCCTTTACCTGCTAGGCACCTTTTCAGCCGCGCTGGCGGCCGTTGTGTTCAGCTTCGCCTTCCCTTCAACGCTGCATCTGTCCAGTAGCGCCCAGGATATCGTGCCGCCGTCCGGCATTGTAGAAGTCCTGCGCGGTCTGCTGATGAGCATGGTGTCGAACCCCATCGACGCGCTGCTGAACGCTAACTATATCGGGATTCTGGTGTGGGCCGTCGGCCTGGGATTTGCCCTGCGTCATGGCAATGAAACCACCAAAAACCTCGTGAACGATATGTCTAACGCCGTGACCTTTATGGTGAAACTGGTGATCCGTTTCGCGCCAATCGGTATTTTTGGTCTGGTTTCATCAACGCTTGCAACCACCGGCTTCTCCACCCTGTGGGGCTATGCGCACCTGCTGGTCGTCTTGATTGGCTGTATGCTGCTGGTCGCGCTGGTGGTCAACCCGCTGTTGGTATTCTGGAAAATTCGTCGCAACCCTTATCCGCTGGTGTTCGCCTGCCTGCGTGAAAGCGGCGTTTATGCCTTCTTTACCCGCAGCTCTGCCGCCAATATTCCAGTGAATATGGCGCTGTGCGAAAAGCTGAATCTGGACAGGGATACTTACTCCGTTTCCATTCCGCTGGGCGCCACCATCAATATGGCCGGCGCGGCAATTACCATTACGGTTCTGACGTTGGCGGCAGTCCATACGTTAGGCGTCCCGGTGGATCTGCCTACAGCGCTGCTGCTGAGCGTGGTGGCCTCGCTGTGTGCTTGCGGTGCCTCCGGCGTGGCAGGCGGTTCATTGCTGCTGATCCCGCTGGCGTGCAACATGTTTGGCATTCCGAACGATATCGCGATGCAGGTAGTGGCGGTCGGCTTTATTATCGGCGTATTGCAGGATTCGTGTGAAACGGCGCTGAACTCATCTACCGATGTTCTGTTCACTGCGGCAGCCTGCCAGGCAGAGGACGAACGTCTGGCGAATAACGCCTTGCGTAGCTAAGTGATTATCGATGCCGGATGGCGCGTGCCATCCGGCGTGACGATAGATCTGAATCTCCCAATCCATAGGCTGTGACCTAAAGCGAATTGATGTTCACGCGCGACATCCTCGCATAACGTTATATGTAGATGGCGTCTGCCGCGGCGCTCGGTCAGCGTACAGTATAAAGTGTCAGCCTGTGTAAATCCTCTCGCCACCCTCCTTTGCGATAAGCAAAATCAAAGCTCAACGACGCGTAATTTCTATAACGGACTTCGTTGACCTTTGTTACAATTAGATGCATTTTGAATTTTTGTGTGTTAGTGCTTGCTTACTTCACAACTTAACAAGGAATAGTTCAGGCCGCGAATTTGCCGTTTCCGCAACGCTGATAAAAACTCCAACTCTGTTGCGGCAGTGCAAACCTCAGATCACCGGCGTGACGTTAACCGATTCTCCAGGAATACTGAATGGAACTACTGACTCAATTGCTGAATGCCCTGTGGGCTCAGGACTTTGAAACACTGGCCAATCCTTCCATGATTGGCATGTTATATTTTGTGTTATTTATGATTTTGTTTCTGGAAAATGGGCTGCTCCCTGCCGCCTTTTTACCTGGCGACAGCCTGTTGATCCTGGTCGGCGTGCTGATCGCCAAAGGCGCGATGGGTTTTCCACAAACCATTTTGCTGCTTACCGTCGCGGCCAGCCTGGGTTGCTGGGTGAGCTATATTCAGGGCCGCTGGCTGGGGAATACCCGCACCGTACAAAACTGGCTCTCTCATCTCCCCGCACATTATCATCAACGCGCCCATCACCTTTTCCATAAACACGGCCTGTCGGCATTATTGATAGGCCGTTTTATCGCGTTTGTCAGAACGCTGCTGCCCACCATTGCCGGCATATCCGGCCTGAATAACGCGCGCTTTCAGTTCTTCAACTGGATGAGCGGCTTGTTGTGGGTGCTTATCCTGACGTCGCTGGGCTATCTGCTGGGCAAAACGCCCGTCTTTATGAAGTATGAAGATCAGTTAATGTCATGCCTGATGCTGCTGCCCGTGGTGCTGCTCTTTTTTGGCCTGGCGGGTTCACTGGTCATGCTGTGGAAAAAGAAGTATGGGAGCCGGGGATAACTTATGCTTAAACCACGCATAACTGCCCGACAACTCATTTGGATCAGCGCTTTTCTACTGATGCTGACCATACTCATGATGACGTGGTCAACGCTGCGTCAGCAAGAGTCGACGCTGGCCATTCGCGCGGTTAACCAGGGCGCCAGTATGCCAGACGGCTTCTCAGTTCTGCATCATCTGGATGCGAACGGCATTCATTTTAAAAGTATTACGCCTAAAAATGACATGTTGCTCATTACCTTCGATTCCCCTGCGCAAAGCGCCGCAGCAAAAACAGTGCTTGATCAAACGTTACCACACGGTTATGTCGTCGCTCAGCAGGACGATGACAACGAAACGGTACAGTGGCTGTCCCGCTTACGGGAAAGCTCACACCGCTTTGGCTAATCTCCAGGAATCCGAATCATATCACTCACTTTGGTGATTTCATTGTTTAATGACTATGATTAATAAAGCGGTGTTTAACCCACCGCGTTATTATCGGGATCACCGCCCCGGACAACGGGTCCGAACATAAGGGAAAGTTCAGGAATGAAATACCGCATCGCTTTGGCTATCACGCTTTTTACACTTAGCGCCGGTAGCTACGCTAATTCGCTTTGTCAGGAAAAAGAGCAGGATATACAAAAGGAAATTAGCTACGCTGAAAAGCACAACAATCAGCGCCGTATTGAGGGTCTGAACAAGGCGCTCAGCGAAGTACGCGCTAATTGTACTGACAGCAAGCTACGCGCCGAGCATCAGAAAAAGATCGCTGAGCAAAAAGAAGAGGTAGCCGAACGCCAACGTGATTTAGCCGAGGCAAAAGCAAAAGGCGATGCGGATAAAATAGACAAACGTGAACGTAAGCTGGCCGAGGCTCAGGATGAGCTAAAAAAACTTGAGGCCAGAGACTACTAAATTAACGCCGAATGTAAATACTCACTCACCTGGAGAAAACTATGTCGAAAGATAACACTACGGAACATCTGCGCGCTGAGTTGAAATCCCTGACCGATACGCTTGAAGAAGTGCTGAGCTCTTCGGGCGAAAAGTCGAAAGAAGAGTTGAGTAAGATTCGTAGCAAAGCCGAGCGCGCGCTGAAAGAGAGCCGTTACCGCCTGGGCGAAACGGGTGATGTGATTGCCAAACAGACTCGCGTCGCCGCCGCCCGCGCCGATGATTATGTGCGCGAAAATCCCTGGACAGGCGTAGGCATTGGCGCCGCTGTCGGTCTGGTGTTGGGCGTACTGCTGACGCGTCGTTAATTATGGCGGACTCTCGACAGGCACAAGGACCAGGCAAAAGCGTACTGGGTATCGGGCAGCGGATTGTCACCATTATCGTTGAGATGGTGGAAACCCGGCTGCGACTGGCGGTAGTAGAACTGGAAGAAGAGAAAGCGAACCTCTTTCAGCTTTTGCTGATGGTAGGTCTTACCATGCTCTTCGCGGCGTTTGGCTTAATGAGCCTGATGGTTCTGGTCATCTGGGCTATCGATCCTCAGTACCGTTTGAACGCGATGATCGCTACCACAGTTGTGCTGTTAGTGCTTGCGCTAATCGGCGGCATCTGGACTTTGCGCAAAGCGCGTCAGTCCACGCTATTGCGCCATACGCGGCACGAACTGGCTAACGATCGGCAAATTCTGGAGGACGATCAGTCGTGAGCAGCAAAGGCGAACGCGAAAAACGTAAAGCGCTGCTTCTCAGTCAGATCCAGCAGCAACGGCTGGATCTGTCCGCCAGTCGTCGCGACTGGCTGGAGACCACCGGCGCGTACGATCGCGGCTGGAATACGGTGTTAAGCCTGCGCTCCTGGGCGCTGGTCGGTAGCAGCGTAATGGCCATCTGGACCATCCGTCATCCTAATATGTTGGTACGCTGGGCGAAACGCGGCCTGGGTATCTGGAGCGCCTGGCGCCTGGTAAAAACTACCCTCCGTCAACAACAGCTCCGCGGTTAATATCTTTTCTTTTATAGCATCGCGCCATCAGGTTATCGCCCGATTACACCTGGTGGCGCGATACTTTTATGCATATCGTCTCTTTATCAATTACTCAAATTTTTTGAAAAAATTTGGCAATTTTCCTTGATAACAATTCCTGTACGCCACGTTTATGATTCTCTCCAGCGATAACAATGATGCGCAAAACCGTGTCATTGCTCATGAAAATAGCAGCAGCCGCCGAATCGGCCCCCTGGAGAATAAAATGAAAAAATTAGAAGATGTTGGTGTACTGATAGCGCGTATTTTAATGCCAGTTCTGTTTATTACCGCAGGATGGGGAAAAATTAGCGGCTATGCGGGCACACAACAGTATATGGAAGCGATGGGCGTACCAGGATTCCTGCTGCCGCTCACCATACTGCTTGAGTTCGGCGGCGGTCTGGCGATTCTGCTGGGGTTCCTCACCCGCACCACTGCGCTTTTCACCGCTGGTTTTACGTTGCTGACGGCATTGATCTTCCATAGCAATTTTGCAGAAGGTGTAAACTCGCTGATGTTTATGAAAAACCTGACCATTGCCGGCGGATTCTTATTACTGGCGTTAACCGGGCCTGGCGCGTTCAGCCTTGACCGTCTGCTGAATAAAAAGTGGTAAGCAATCTATACTCAATAAAAAAGCGAGGGAATAGCGCCTCGCTTTTGTCATCTGAAGGAGAGAGACATGGGACAACTGATCGATGGCGTCTGGCACGACACCTGGTATGACACCAAATCTTCCGGGGGGAAATTTCAGCGTTCAGCGTCGGCTTTCCGCAACTGGCTTACCGCTGACGGCGCGCCCGGACCTTCCGGCGAAGGCGGATTCGCCGCAGAAAAAGATCGTTACCATCTGTACGTTTCCCTTGCCTGCCCCTGGGCTCATCGCACGCTCATTTTCCGTAAACTGAAAGGTCTGGAGCCATTTATTCCGGTTTCCGTCGTGAATCCATTGATGCTGGAAAACGGCTGGACGTTTGATGATAATTTTCCGGCGGCCACCGGCGATACCCTCTATCAGCATGAATTTCTCTACCAGTTGTATCTGCACGCCGATCCACACTACAGCGGCCGCGTCACCGTGCCGGTCTTATGGGATAAAAAAAATCATACTATCGTCAGCAACGAGTCCGCCGAAATCATTCGTATGTTTAACTCCGCCTTCGATGGGCTGGGCGCTAAAGCCGGGGATTACTATCCCCCCGCGCTGCAAAGCAAAATTGACGAGTTAAACGGCTGGATTTATGACAACGTTAATAACGGCGTTTATAAAGCAGGCTTCGCCACCAGCCAGCAAGCGTATGATGAAGCGGTAGACAAGGTATTTACTGCGCTGGCGCGCCTGGAACAGATTCTCGGACAGCACCGCTATCTGACGGGCGACCAGTTGACCGAGGCGGATATCCGCTTATGGACGACCCTGGTACGCTTTGATCCGGTTTACGTGACTCATTTCAAGTGCGACAAATACCGAATCAGCGACTACCTGAATCTGTACGGTTTCCTGCGCGATATCTATCAAATACCGGGCATTGCTGAAACCGTTAATATGGATCATATTCGTCACCACTATTTCCGTAGCCATAAAACGATTAACCCCACAGGTATCATTTCTATCGGACCGTGGCAGGATCTGCTCGAACCTCACGGACGCGACGTGCGCTTTGGCTAATTTCAGGCGTCCTCCGGGACGCCTTATTAATTAATACCACAAATATTTACCAGCATTTCATTCGCGGCTATTCTTAGTTTGATTACTTTAAAAACAAGTGATTGAACCATTATTGAGGCGAAAATGGATTGGTATTTAAAGGTTTTAAAAAATTATCTGGGATTTGGCGGCCGCGCGCGACGCAAAGAGTACTGGATGTTTATTCTGGTCAATATCATCTTTACCTTTGTGTTGGGCCTGCTGGACGCCATGCTTGGCTGGCAACGCGCCGGGGGTGAAGGCGTTCTGACCACCATTTACGGCGTTCTGATCTTTTTACCGTGGTGGGCCGTGCAGTTCCGTCGTCTGCATGACACTGACCGCTCCGCATGGTGGCTACTGTTGCTACTTATCCCCATTATCGGCTGGCTTATCATCATCGCGTTCAACTGCCAGAATGGTACGCCGGGCGACAACCGCTTCGGCCCCGATCCGAAACGTTTTTCCTGATGGCGGCGCGGCGCCGCTTTTAAAGCGCCGCGCGCTATTTATTTTCCGGCGAATAGCTTAGGTATTTCCCGCAGGCACCAGGCTTTTGCCTCCCCCATACTGTCGCGCCGCCAGGCCATAATAATATCGATTTCGCTGGTCGATTCCGGGCTGACCACGCGTAGCCGCCCTTCGGCAATATCCTGTTCCACCATCGAATATGGCATAGTCGCGACGCCAAGCCCGGCCAGCAGCGCCTGACGTTTATCTTCAATCGTGCTTACCGTCAGACGTGGCTGCTTATCCAGCAGTTGCACCGTTAATACCGGCCGCTCGCGCGCGGTATCCGCTACCGCTACGCCGCGGTATTTAACCCGCGTCACTTCCGAAAGCGGCTCCGGCTCCTGATGAATAGGATGGTCAGGCGCGGCGACATACACATTCATTAACGTATACAACTTACGGGAGTTAATTTCCGACGACGATCGAAAATGCATATCCGGGGCGATAACGATATCCGCCCGTCCCTGCTCAAGCCGCTCCCATGCGCCAGCCAGTACTTCGGTAATCAATGAAAGCTGCGTATTGGCTTTAGCGGCCAGCCGGTCGATCAGTGGAAAAAAAGCAGGCGTCGGTACCAGAGCTTCAGTGACCAGCGTCAGATGCGTTTCCCAACCGCGGGCCAACGCTTCAGCATCCGTCGTTAACTTGTCTGCCGCTTCCAGCAATACCCGCCCGCGTTCCAGCAGCATACGCCCGACGTTGGTGAATTTTGTACGATGGCCGGAGCGATCGAACAGTACAACGTCCAACTCTTCTTCCAGCTTCTGCATGGTGTAACTCAGCGCGGAGGGCACCCGCCCCAACTCATCAGCCGCTGCGGCAAAACTGCCCCGGCGGTCAATGGCGTCCATCACACGCAATGCTTCAAGCGTCAGCGCTCTCTCTTTAGCCATAACGTTCTCATTCAGGAAATTTGAACATACCGGGCAGAATATCTGGCTAACAATGCAGCGTCCAGCCCCTTAACATAAAAGGAAGTAAAGAGAGGTTAATAACGATGATTACGACCCGAACCGCCAAACAATGTGGACAAGCAGACTACGGATGGCTACAGGCCCGCTATACCTTCTCCTTTGGACACTATTTCGACCCTACACTGCTGGGCTACGCGTCGTTGCGCGTACTGAACCAGGAAGTGCTGGCGCCGGGCGCCTCTTTTCAGCCTCGAACTTATCCAAAGGTGGATATTTTAAACCTGATTCTGGACGGCGAAGCGGAATACCGCGACAGCGACGGCAACCATGTACAGGCTAAAGCGGGCGAAGCGTTGCTGCTCGCCGCGCAGCCGGGCATTAGCTACAGCGAACATAATCTCAGCAAAGTTAAGCCGTTAACCCGAATGCAACTGTGGCTTGACGCCTGTCCTGAACGGGAAAACGCGCTGGTACAAAAAATCCCACTCCTGGCGGCGCAACAACAGCTTCTTGCCTCGCCCGACGGTGAGCAAAACAGCTTACAACTGCGCCAACAGGTCTGGGTACATCATATTACGCTGGAGAAAGGCGAATCGCTTAATTTCCAGCTTCACGGGCCGCGCGCCTATTTGCAGTCGATTCACGGTACGTTCCACGCGCTGACGCACAACGAAGAACGCGAGGCGTTAACCTGCGGGGATGGCGCATTTATTCGTGATGAACCTAACATTACGCTGGTTGCCGATACGCCGCTGCGCGCATTACTGGTAGATTTACCGGTGTAGTCAGCCAGAAAAGGAGTCACAAGATGAGCAAAAAATCGGCGAAGAAACGTCAGCCCGTGGTAAAACCTGCCGTACAGGAGGCGATGAGCGCCACTGTGCCGCTGGGCTATGAAGAGATGCTAACCGAACTGGAAGCCATCGTGGCGGACGCCGAAGCCCGGCTGGCAGAAGAAGAGGCCGCAGCCTGAAATCATGCCGGATGGCGACGCAAGCGCCCGATCCGGCTGATAACAGGTAGACCCGATAAGCGCAGCGCCATCGGGCAACACGCTGCCCCGACGCCATGCCGGGGCGTTATTATTAATGCGCTTTACTGGCCATAATCTCGATGATCTGCTTGTCTGTCTGCTGCATTGAGCGACACGCCAGCGAACACAAATTCGAAATAGATTGTTCGACATTGTGCGCCACAATCCCTTCGTTTCCGGTCACCGCCGTATCATCCAACGCCATCAGTACGGCTTTCCACGCCGCCGACGCGCTGGTAGAGACTTTCATCGCACAGCTATTCGACGCGCCATCGCAAATCATCCCGCTGACATCGCCGATCATACTGCTGATAGCCATTGCGATAGTGTCATAACGACCATCTATCAGCCACGCCATACCCGCCGCCGCGCCCATCGCCGCCGTAGTTGCCGCGCACAGCGCCGACAAACGCGGAAGCTGATGGTGAATATAGATAGCGCTCAAATGCGATAACATTAGCGCGCGCGCCAGGCGCTCGTCATCGGCACCGACATGTTCAGCAACCACCATGACTGGCACCGTGGCGGTAATCCCCTGGTTGCCGGAGCCGGAGTTGCTCATCGCGGGCAACGTGGCGCCGCCCATTCTGGCGTCTGACGCCGCGCTGGTACGGATCAAAATCGCCGTGGAGAGATCTTTCGCCAGCAGACCGCGATCGCACTGTTTGGCCAGCGTCGAACCGATATGCAGCCCCCAGGAACCACGCAGTCCCTCCTGCGACAACGCGCCGTTTAGCCTGGCCGCATCCAGAATAAAGCGGATAGCGTCAAAGGGCACCGCATTCACAAACGCCAGGATCTCTTCCAGCGAGGTATGAGACAGCACTCCCAGCGGCGAGGTTTTTTCTTCTTCCTGCGCATTATCGGCCTGGGTAAATACCACGCCCTTGTCGGTTTCTATCCGCACAATGTTTGTATGATCGCCGACGATCGTGACACATGCCCAGCTATCGCCGCTATACACTTTCGCCCGTGAAAACAGGATATCGTTACATGGCTCCTGCAACATCACTGCGACATGTCCGGCGGCCAGCATCGCTTTTGCATCGGCAACGGCTTTAGCGGAAGCGTCTTTTAACACCTCCAACCCGGCTTTCGCATTACCGCCCAACGCGCCAAGCGCTGCGGCGATCGGTAGCCCTACCATTCCCGTTCCTGGAACGGTAACGCCCATACCATTTTTCATCAGATTAGGCGAAACCCACGCGTCAATGCGTTCAACTGTGCCGTCAAGTTCAGCCGCCGCCGCCGCTGCCGCCAGCGCCAGTGAAATTGGCTCAGTACACCCCAGCGCCGGTTTTACTTCTTCCTGTACGGCCAGGATAAAACTTTGCCACAATGGATTTATTTTAGATTCAAACATAACAACAACCTTAATCTCAGGTATATCAAGAGAATGCCAGGAACGGAGAAACGCATAGCAGCAGACCGGTAATAATAATCAGGTACAACGAAGCGCCTTTATATTTGTGCAATGCGGGAACCTTGTAGACCAACCATGCCGGAATTAAACAGCCCACCATACCGAAGATAGGGCTACAAATAGAGGTGAAACTCAGTACCGGCGCGTTGAGCACAATGGCGCTCCAGGCCAGCAAAATAGCGAAAATCATAATGCCGCGCTGTACCAGATTTTCCTTAATCTTCTCGGCGGGCATTTTGCGGCGCAGGATATTCATCACAATGCCTTGCGTCGCTTCGCGGAATCCTAAGTAAACGCCAAAGAAGGCGGTCATGACGGCAAAGATGTTCAGAATTACGCTAACCACTTTGACCCAGCCAGCGCCATCGCCGCTAATAAACTGCGCGGCGATCGCCAGGGCGGAAATATTCTGCTCGTAGGCTTTCACCGCTTCGTCATGCCCCATCGCCAGGGTGAAGGAAACCGCATAGAAAAATACGGTAACGAACAAGACGCCAAACGCGATATTCATGGCGCGCAACGCTTTATGACGTGCGACCTCAATAGATTTTTCGCGTGAACGGTAAGAGATCACCATTGGGCTTAACGTCTGGATAAATAAAATCGAGGTCAGCGTAAATGGCAGGGTAATAATGGCGTTTTTAATCAGCAGGGCCATCGGCGGCAGCGCGCCAATGTTATACAGATGCCACATACCCACCATGGAGACGCCCAGCGCCGCTACTACCAGTAGCTTGGTCAGCACCATGCCGGTGGAAATTTTGAACAGTAATTTTTCACCGCGTGAGGAAATCGCCACCAGGATGCAGATCAGCACCAGACCATAAAACGGACTATCGGAAAGTAATCCTTCCGTTACGCCGAAAGTATGCAGATAAGAGGCGCTGTCGTTAGTAATCGCCGTAGAATAGACGAACATCCAGATGACGAGCATTACAAAGTACAGCGCGCCTAATAAAATACCCCAGTTTTTGCCCAGATAGCCGCTGATCACGCTGGGGTAGTCTTTACATTCCGGGGATTCCGCCAGCGTATTAATAAACAGCCGCTGGAACAGGTACATGGCCGGATAGCCAATAATAGAAGAGAGTAAAAAGACCCAAAGTCCCATCAGGCCAACCTGGACAGGAAGAAAAACGATTCCTGCGCCGATCGCCATCCCGATACTCATAATGACCCAACCGGTGTCGGTACTATCAAATTTGATGGCTTCACGCCATTCGCTTTCTGTCATCCCTGCCCGACGCGCCGGGGCTGATGCGTCGAGGATTACGCTGGTATTACTAGCCGATTCCATAAAATTCTCGCTCAATGTGTAGGTAGAGGTTTTTTTTATTTTTCGTGCCGCAGCAAGGCGATATGCAGAACGTGAGGTGCAGGTACTTTCTTGTAATAAGAAAATCATACGCGCACGATAAGAGAAAAACTTACCAATAAAACACCTGCATTTCTTGTGGGTTAAGAATTCTTTTCTATTTACTATTGGTTTAATGTTGTTATTTTCTCTATTTGACGCACATCACAACAAAAAAGGGCGCACATTGGTGCGCCCTTTTCTCAGCTTCTGTCTTCTGCGTTATCCCATAGCCTGCTCACTCTGCGCCTGTCGGGCCTATCCACAAACGACTTTAATCGCCAGACCGCCGCGCGACGTCTCGCGATATTTGTCGTTCATGTCTTTACCCGTTTCGTACATGGTTTCGATCACTTTATCGAGCGAAACCCGCGGCTCAGAGGTTCGGCGTAGCGCCATTCGCGCCGCATTTACCGCTTTAACGGCGTTAATCGCATTACGTTCAATACAAGGGATTTGTACCTGACCCGCCACCGGGTCACAGGTGAGGCCAAGGTTATGCTCCATCGCAATTTCCGCCGCAATACAGACCTGCGCCGGGCTGCCGCCCAGCAGTTCTGTCAGCCCCGCCGCCGCCATCGAACACGCGACGCCAACCTCGCCCTGACACCCCACTTCCGCGCCGGATATCGAGGCGTTCATCTTGTACAGCATGCCAATCGCCCCCGCCGACAGCAGATAGCGGGCGATAGAGTTGGCATTGACCGGACGACGGAATTTGTCGTAATAGGCCAGCACCGCAGGAATAATGCCGCACGCGCCGTTGGTCGGCGCGGTGACCACTCGCCCGCCCGCCGCGTTCTCTTCGCTCACGGCCAGGGCGAACATGTTAATCCAGTCGATGACGTTCATTGGATCGCGGGAGAGATTATCGCTGGAGACCAGCAGACGCCGTAACGCTACCGCTCGGCGTGGAACGTTCAGCGGCCCCGGCAGCACGCCCTCAGTATTCATGCCACGTTCAATTCCGGTCGCCATCACCTGCCAGATGCGGGCAAAGCCAGCGTCAATCTGCTCTTTGCTCCGCAACGCCAGTTCATTTTGCATCATCAGGCCGGAAACCGAGAGCCCCTGTCTTTCACACAGCGTCAGCAGTTCGCTGGCGGAATGAAAATCATACGGCACCGATTTTTCTACGTCGTGCGACTGACCAAAGCGTTCCTCTTCGACAATAAAGCCGCCGCCAATAGAGTAATACGTTTTGTGCAAAAGCGGCGTTTGTCCGTTCCAGGCGGTAATTCGCATACCGTTTTCATGGCGCGCCAGGGTTTCAGCGTGAAAGAGAATACTGTCGGCGACGGGAAAATCCACCACATGCGCGCCACCCGCCACCGATAAACGGCTGCTGCGGGCAACCTCCTGGATAAACGCCGGAATGCTATCAATATTGACATCCTGCGGCGTATTGCCCGCCAGGCCCATAATGATGGCGGTATCGGTCGCGTGGCCTTTGCCCGTCAGCGATAGCGATCCGTAAAGATCAACCGTGATGCGCGTCGTTCGCGGCAGGTCGCCGCTGTCGATCAGCCGATCGATAAAACATTTTCCTGCATTCATTGGCCCTACGGTATGGGAGCTTGAAGGTCCAATGCCAATCTTAAAAATATCAAATGCGCTAATCATATCTCCCCCTAAGATTACCGTTCAGTGAAGATCCGTCGCGGGGCGATCCACACGATCGCCCCGTTCACGTTACATCGCCTGAGTAAAGGTGCGCGAAATAACGTCCTGTTGCTGCTCACGAGTCAGCGCATTGAAGCGCACGGCATAGCCGGAAACGCGGATCGTCAGGTTCGGGTAGTTTTCCGGATGTTCAATCGCATCCAGCAACATTTCACGGTTCATGACATTGACGTTCAGATGCTGCCCGCCTTCTACCTGTGCTTCATGATGGAAATAGCCGTCCAGCAGGCCGACAAGATTGGTTTTCCGCACCGCATCTTCTTTCCCGAGCGCCGCAGGCACAATCGAGAAGGTGTACGAAATACCGTCTTTGGCGTAGGTAAACGGCAGTTTCGCCACCGACGTCAGCGAGGCCACCGCCCCTTTGCGGTCACGACCGTGCATCGGGTTCGCCCCCGGCGCGAACGGCGTTCCGGCGCGGCGTCCATCCGGCGTATTGCCGGTCTTCTGCCCGTACACGACGTTCGAGGTGATGGTCAAAATGGACTGCGTCGGCACCGCATTGCGATACGTCGGCAACACGCTAATTTTTTGCATAAAGCGTTTCACCAGGTCGCAGGCGATGCTGTCCACGCGCTCATCGTTGTTGCCGTACTGCGGATACTCGCCTTCAATAGCAAAGTCGATGGCAAGGCCGTTTTCGTCGCGGATCGGCTTCACCTGAGCGTACCTGATGGCGGACAGGGAATCCGCCGCCACCGACAGTCCGGCGATGCCGCACGCCATCGTCCGATACACATCACGGTCGTGCAGCGCCATCAGCGAAGCTTCATAGCTGTACTTATCGTGCATGTAGTGAATGATGTTCAGCGCGCTAATGTACTGCACCGCCAGCCAGTCCATAAAATGGTCGAGGCTCTCCATTACCGCGTCGTAATCCAGCACCTCATCCGTTAACGGCGCGGTTTTCGGCCCAACCTGGATTTTCAGTTTCTCGTCAACGCCGCCATTGATAGCGTACAGCAACGTTTTGGCAAGGTTGGCGCGCGCGCCGAAGAACTGCATCTGCTTACCGATGACCATCGGGCTGACGCAACAAGCGATGGCGTAATCGTCGCTGTTAAAGTCGGTACGCATTAAATCGTCGTTTTCATACTGCAAAGATGAGGTCACGATGGAGACCTGCGCAGCATATTTTTTGAATGCCACCGGCAACGCTTCTGACCACAGTATGGTCAGGTTCGGCTCCGGCGCTGGCCCCATCGTGTGCAGGGTATGCAGATAACGGAAGGAGTTCTTCGTCACCAGCGTGCGGCCATCAAGCCCCATCCCGCCAATAACTTCAGTGGCCCAGATCGGATCGCCGGAAAAGAGCGAGTCAAATTCCGGCGTGCGCAGGAAGCGCACCATGCGGATCTTCATGATGAAATGGTCGATCAGTTCCTGCGCCTGCTGCTCTGTCAGAAGGCCCGCGTTGAAATCGCGCTCAATGTAGATATCAAGGAACGAGGCGGTTCTTCCCAGCGACATTGCACCGCCATTTTGCGATTTTACCGCCGCCAGATAAGCGAAGTAGAGCCACTGTACCGCTTCCTGCGCGTTCCGCGCCGGGCGGGAGATATCATAGCCGTATTTCGCCGCCATCTCTTGCATTTGCAGCAGCGCGCGACGGTGCTCCGCCAACTCCTCACGCAGGCGAATCGTCGCCTCAAGATTCTGTCCCCGCTCCAGATTCGACTGCAGGTCGGCGAATTGCAGCTCGCGTTCGCGCACCAGATAACGGATGCCATACAGCGCGACGCGGCGATAATCGCCAATAATGCGCCCGCGACCATAACCATCCGGCAAACCGGTTAATACGCCGGATTTACGGCAGCGCAGCATATCCGGCGAGTAAACATCGAATACGCCCTGATTATGGGTTTTCCGCAGGTCGGTAAAGGTATATTCAAAATCGGCGTCCATTTCGCGGCCATAGGCGTGGAATGAACTTTTGATCATGTTAACGCCGCCAAACGGATGCAAAGCGCGTTTAAGCGGCTTATCCGTTTGTAAACCGACGATTTTTTCCAGATCTTTTTCAATATACCCCGCATCATGCGCGGTAATCGTCGTCGCGATGTTGGTATCGAAATCCACCGGCGCATGGGTCGCGTTCTCGATACGTATTCCCGCCATCACCTTTTCCCACAACGCCGTGGTCGCTGGCGTCGCGTCGGCGAGAAAAGATTCATCCCCCTCATAGGGCGTATAGTTATGCTGAATAAAATCACGGACATTAATTTCTTCTTTCCAGTCCGTACCTTTAAAATCACGCCATGCTTCAGCATACAGCATATCGCTGGTATCGATATTTACCTTCATGAAAAATAATCTCTCTACAGAACAACCGTTAAGTTATGCAAATTCCACTGGTGCTTTCACGTTGCCTAAATGAATGGCATCAAGGGCAATCATTTTCTCTTCATTCGTGGGAATAACAGCGCAAATAACCTGAGAAGGGTTAGCGGAAATAATGCGCTCGCCGTGAGAATTCAGCTGCTTATTCATTTCAACGTCTAACGTAAGCCCCAGTACGCCCAAATGTTCAATCACCAACTGGCGAATTAATACTGAATTTTCACCAATACCGCCGGTAAAAATAATGCCATCCAGCCGATGTAACGATGCCGCGTGTCCGGCAATGTGACGGGCGATACGGTGGACAAACGTTTTTATCGCTAACCGGGCGCGCTCATGTCCTTCGTGCCAGGCTTTTTCCAGGACTCTAAGGTCGGATGACAACCCGGAGATGCCGAGCAAACCGGACTCTTTATTCACCACTCGCTCCAGATCGCTCAACGTCTGCCCGGTTTCTTTGGCTATCCACGCCATCGCGCCGAAATCAACGTCGCCGCTGCGAGTGCCCATCATCAGCCCCTCAAGCGGCGTCATCCCCATTGAGGTATCCACGCTCTGACCATTGCGTACCGCGCAGATAGACGCCCCATTGCCCAGATGCGCGACAATCAGACCCGAGTTTTTTTCATCGAGATCGAGTAGTTCATACGCGCGCCGCGAAACATAGCGATGCGACGTACCGTGAAAGCCGTAGCGACGCACACCCAGGCTGGAAAAATACTCCCACGGCAATCCGTACAAATAGGCTTCCGGCGCCAGCGTCTGGTGGAAACTGGTATCAAATACCGCCACCTGACGCACGGCCGGGAAAAGGTGCCGCGCCGCGTCAATGCCGCTTAAATTAGCGTAATTATGCAGCGGCGCCAAAGGTGATACCCGACGAATATTATCGATAATCTCATCGGTAATAATGACGGACTGTGTAAATAGCTCTCCACCGTGCGCGATACGGTGACCAATTAATGCCACGCTATCCGTTAAATCACGTTTTTCCAGCTCAAAGGCAATGGCTTTTAACGCGTCCTCATAATTAGAGTGCGCGAGGTGTATCGGCTTACCGCCATTAATAGATAAAAAGGCGTTTTCAGTATTCATTCCATCTGCTATTCCCGCCATTAAAACATCACAGGTAGCGACATCCAGTACAGAGAATTTGATAGAAGATGATCCGCAATTAATGACCAGAACGACCGGAAATTCATTCATGTAGTGCCTCCGTCGATGTCAGCCTGCGTCCGCGCCCTGGGGCGGAACGCAGGCTAAACGTGAGGATTAGAACAATTTGTAGACAATATTCAGGATGGTCAGCAGACCAATCAGGGTGACGAACACGTTATCCAGACGACCACGGTACTTCGCCAGCGACGGCGCTTTACGAATGGCGTACATCGGCAGCAGGCATAACAGCGAGGCGATAATCGGCGCGCCCATCGCTTCAATCAGGTCCAGAATGTTCGGGTTTGCGTAAGCTACGACCCAGGTAGACCCCATAATGAAGATCATGCTGATGGTGTTAAGCTTGCCCATAGAGACTTTGGTTTTATCGCCTTTATAACCGAATTTCAGCACCAGGCCGTTCAGCCCTTCCAGCGTCCCCAGGTAGTGACCGAAGAAAGATTTGAAAATAGCAACCAGCGCGATGATAGACGCGCCATACTCCAGCACCGTTGCAAAAGTAGATTTTGTCCCCGACAAAGAGGCGAAATGGTTGGCCAGGTAGGAAAGTACCGGAATGTTCTGCGCTTTCGCATCCGCCATGTTCTGCGGAGAGAGCGTAAACAGGCAGCTAAAGGCGAAGAACATCACCACGGCGACCATCAGCATACTGGCGCGCGAGATGATCTGTGAACATTTCCGCTCGGTAAATTCGCGACCAAACTCTTTCTCATACTCTTCCCGCTTAGACACCACGAAGGAAGAGACGATGGGCGAAAAGTTAAAGGAGAACACCATGATAGAGATGCCCAGCCACACCGTAACCAGTATGCCATCATGCCCGGTCAGCGCGATATTACTGAGATCAACCTGATCGATAACCGCCGAGTTCCAGTAAGGAATCAGCGAT
This sequence comes from Salmonella sp. NW38, assembly GCF_051807745.1. Lineage (NCBI taxonomy): Bacteria > Pseudomonadati > Pseudomonadota > Gammaproteobacteria > Enterobacterales > Enterobacteriaceae > Salmonella > Salmonella sp. NW38. The sequence continues at coordinate 189,875 of NZ_JAMMTO010000005.1, forward strand.
AATGAGATTAGCACCAGGCTGGCGATAAACGGCCATACCAGGTAACTCATCACCTTAACCATCAGATCTTTACCAAACCAGATCACAAAGGCCATCAGCAGCAGCAAGAACAGCGCCACGAAACCGCGATTCAACGCTGGCATCTGCAACTGGTTTTCCCAAAACGTCATGAACGTGTTAGTAATGGTGACGCCATAAATCCACAGCAGCGGACAAATCGCAAAGAAGTAAAGGAACGTGATAACTACCCCGCCCGTTTTACCAAAGTGCTCTTCGACCGTTTCCGTAATATTGCCGGACGGATTAGATCCGGATAAACACAGACGCGCCAGCGCCCGGTGACAATAGAACGCAATGGGGTAAGCTAAAACCAGCATCAGCAGAATGGGGATAAGCCCGCCAAACCCGGCGCGGATAGGGAAAAACAGCACCCCGGCGCCAATGGCGGTACCAAATAAACCCAGCGTCCACGTCGTGTCCGATTTACGCCATGACGACTGTTTTGCCTGGCTGGATACAATGCTATCAGTAGTACTCATATCCTATCCTCACGAAAAGATTAAGCGTCAACTAAACCCGTAATTTGTGATACACGAGAAAGATCGATATTGCCGCCAGAAATAATACTGACCGTTTTTCTGTTCTGAATATGGCTATCTAATTTCCCGCTTAATAGTGCGGCGCAGGCCAGAGCGCCAGCGCCTTCAGTAATAACCTTATTGCGCTGAATTAAAGCGATCATGCTGTTACGAATTTCATCTTCGCTAACCAGAACAATGTCATCGACTAATTCACGAACAATTTCATAGGTTAAATTACCCGGGCGGGAGACATCACAACCATCCGCCAGGGTGCCGGTCGTTCGGTGCGTGGTTATTTCGCCAGCGTAATAAGACGCCGCCATACCGTGAACATTTTCGGCCTGTACGCCGATAACTTTAATGGTCGGGTTAATCGATTTAATCGCAATGGCAATACCTGCAATTAAACCGCCGCCGCCAATAGGCACGATGACATTATCGACATCGTACAGATCTTCCATAATTTCCAGACCAATAGTGCCCTGTCCGGCGATGACTTTTGGATCGTCGTAAGGCGGAATAAAAATGCGGCCTTCGGTTTCGACAATTTCACTCACCTTAGCAATGGTGTCATTGAAGTTGTCACCGTGGAGCACCACTTCCGCCGAATAATCACAGGTGGCCGCCACTTTTGACTTTGGCGCGCCCTTCGGCATCACGACTTTGCCGTCAATACCCAGCATTGCGCAAGAAAGAGAAACGCCCTGTGCATGATTACCTGCGGAACAGGCCACGACGCCTTTACGTTTTTCCGCCTCCGTTAACGAGCTAAGTTTGTTAAAAGCGCCACGAATTTTAAATGAACCCGTACGCTGCATATTTTCAAACTTGAGAAATATTTCGCCTTTGCAACGTTCACTAAAATAGTTAGAGCGAGGCATTCCCGTTTTATATATCTTCCCCGCCAGTCTTTTTTTCGCTTCGAGGATATCTTCAATTGCAACCGGGAGATCGTATGTAATGTGCATTATAACCTCTTAACCTGGGTATTAAAAATAAGTTACCGTTGCCCACTGTTCAAAAGAAACAGTTGGCGTCAATCTCGCTAAATATGTTTATTCCATATCATTCAATTTCTATTAACTGCCTGCGTCTGCATCCATTATATGATGAATATTGCTTAGCCAATTCTACTAATACTGAAGCGGCTTTTTTGATACGATAATTTTTAGACCATACCGCCGCATAACGTGCGACGGGTAACGTGTCTTTTATGGGTATCGTGATAAATTGATTAGAGCCAAAAGGCGTGGTCATATCGCAGGGAATAACAGTTAAGAAATCAGCATTGAGAACAAGATTATATATTGTGACAACGGAATCTGTTTTAACAATGTTTTCGATGCTGATGCCATTTCGTTGTAGAGTGGTGAGTAATTCGCTGTAGTAGCCCATATTCGTTTGCGGCAACACCCACTGTTCGTCCTTTAACGATTCCAGTGTGATGGTGCCGGTGCATGTTCGGGACTTGCTGGCTACCAGGACAAACTCTGATTCAAACAGCGGCTCGACATGCAGATCCTGTAGCTGCATTTCATTACTGAGCGTACCAATAGCAAAGTCCAGCCGCCCGTCGCGCAGGGCCGGCAGGAATGAAGAGAGCTGGGCTTCGTACATGGATACCTGCGCTTTTGGAAAGACCTCTTTGAACTTATGAATCATATCGGACATGAAGGTAAAGCCAATCAGCGAAGGAAAGCCAAACGAGACGTCGACAACGGTATTGCACGTCATACTGTTCATCTCGTTGATCATGTTTTTCATTTCGCGGGTGATAGATTCAGACCAGGAAAGCAGTACCTGTCCCGCTTCGGTCAACGTAACGCCGGTATTTTTGCGTACAATTAGCTCAACGCCAAAATAGGCCTCAACATCGCTAATGATTTTACTGACGGCGGGCTGGGTTAACCCTAACGATTTTGCGGCAGAACCGATAGAACCACTTCTAATGACTTCCTGAAAGACCACCAAATGCTGTGTTTTAGGGAGAACAAGAGTATTCATATCTACCGCTCTGAAATAACATTGTGAACGGCAGGAAGTGTAGCAAATTAAATCTTAAAGGTTATGTGCGACCACTCACAAATTAACTTACCGCAATTTTTACATGGTCTTTATTAAATAAATAAAACCTATTAATTCAATGAGATACAAAAATAAAACAGCAACTTAGTCTGATTTCAATCAAAAAATAGGGTCGGGATAACGATATATTATGGCGATAACCAGTCTATTTTACCTCCTATTTTCGACATCCTATGAAGACGATATTTCAATCAATTACGGGACATTTTATCGACAATTCCAGCGTTAAATTTAAAGCGTAATTTCTCAAATTTAAGTATAAACCGGAGGTAAATGCGCTTAAAAACCGTTACGCGTCACATTTTTTTACCTTATTTGTTTGTAAAGAAACATTTAATAAAATTTTAACCAAAATATTTCATACATTTAATTTTCATTTACAACAAATAATTTACACCGCTTTCTTGCTGTTTTTCAGGATGTAATTTTGTGAAAGAAATCGATTGCTTTTCACTTCAACTAAAAATAGCGCAGTCTATAGCGTTTTGTGTTTCTCATCACAAAAACGAATAATATTATGTCACCACGGCTGTCAATTAATTGCCGGATAGGGACGCTGGCGTCTTCTGCAACCTCTATACCCTTCACCGGCCTGATAAGCAAAAACCCGCCGAAGCGGGTTTTATGAAGAGGTGAAACTGACCGATAAGCCGCTTTCTTTCGGGTATAGCGTCGTGGACAGCCATTCATCCTGCCGCCCGGTAAAAGCATAAACCCGCCAGCTTACACTGACGGGTTTTATGAAGAGGTGAAACTGACCGATAAGCCGCTTTCTTTTGGGTATAGTGTCGTGGACAGTCATTCATCCTGTCGCCCTGTAAAAGCAAAAACCCGCCGAAGCGGGTTTTATGAAGAAGTGAAACTGACCGATAAGCCGCTTTCTTTCGGGTATAGCGTCGTGGACAGCCATTCATCCTGCCGCCCGGTAAAAGC